>JAYZUZ010000013.1:0-42805 GCA_036156195.1 Pseudomonadota bacterium
TGGACGCTTGCTGAGTGCGGGCGCGGGCCCTGGGTTCCGGGGGTTGGCGGCGCCGGACCCACCTCGTTCCGGCCGCGGGTGGCCCCCGCGCCGGCGACACGACTGCCATTACCCGTGGTGGATGCGCCAGTTCTCCAATGGCGTGACCACCCTCCGTCACGCGGCCCACCGCCAACCCTCGCCTGATCCCGATTGCGGCCCGCTCTTCAGAGCGGCGTTCTGATTGATTCGACCCGCCGAGCGGCGGGTCTGGCGAGCGACTCATGTTCAAGATCTTTTTGCGTCCGGCGCTTGTTGCGCTGGGCAGCGGCCTGCTGTTGGCGATGCCAGCCCAGGCGTGTTCGACCTGCAAGTGCGGTGACTACACCATCACGTTGCAGGGCACGGAAAAACCCTACGCCGGACGGCTACGTGCGGCAGTGACTTCACTGTGGCGGGAGGAATCCCAGGGCTCGGGGCTGGGCGAGCGTCGCACCGAGGAGTGGCGCAGCACGCTCGGGGCGTCCTACAGCCTGACAGACGACCTGACCTTGGCAGCAGAGCTGCCCTGGGTCCGCAAGCGTGTCAGCGACGGCAACCTGGCCTCGCAAACTGCCGAGGGCATCGGCGATGCCGATCTCACCGCTTGGTGGGTGCTGTACCGCAGTGGTGAGACCGTCACCCAGCATCTGGCGGGCCTGCGCCTGGGCGCGCGCCTGCCGACCTCTGAGCAGGTGCGGGCCAACGGGCGTCTCGTGGATATCGACGCCCAGCCCGATGCCGGCGCCTGGGCGCCCACGCTGGGCGGCTGGTACCGGCACTATCGCTTTCCGTGGATGCTCAGCGTCAGCGGGGCTTACTACGCCTATCAGGATGGCCGTCAGGGCTTTGCGCCGGGCGATGCCTGGGTGGCCACGCTGCTCACCCAGTACGCCGTTAGCCAAACCTGGGCGCTGCGCGCCGGGATCGACGGTCGTTACGCAGGCCGCAATCAATTCTCGGGTGTCACAGACCCCAACTCCGGTGGTTCGCTGGCTGCGCTGCAAGCCGGTGTGGCCGCCCGTTTCTTCCACGAGCTTGTCCTGAGCGCCGGCATTCAGGTGCCGGTGTGGGATGGGCTCAATGGTGAGCAGGCCGAGCAGGAATCGCTGCGCCTCGCACTCGCCTACGACTTTTGAGAGAGATCACAATGTTCAAACGAATCCACCTGGGCGCCGGCGTGGCCGGCGCAGTCCTGCTGGCGCTGGCGGCGTGTTCTGACGACGGCAGCGTAGAAACCGGCATCGAAGCCACTCTGGTCGCCATGCCCGTTGCCAGCCGCGTCAATCCCGCTTCGCAAGCTGGACTAAAGCGATTTCGCCGGAATGACGGGATGGTGATCGAGCTGCAGCTGGGGCTGGTCAACTTGGTGCCGGTATCACTGGAGCGCTGCCCGGATGAGCTGGCGGCGGCCAGGCGCTGGCTGCGTCAGCTCAGCCCGCTCGGCCAGGCGGTGGCCCATGCAGGGCATAGCGGGGAGGCGCCCGAAGGTGCGCTGGACGCGCTTGCAGTCGACGCATCAACCATTGAGCTGGGTTCGCTGACGGCAAGTGCTGGCACGTACTGCGGGCTGCGCATCGAGTTGCAACCCGGCACTACCGCGACCAAATCGGATGACGCGCCGCATGACGGTGAACTGATGACCGGGACCAAATCGGATGACGCGCCGCATGACGGTGAACTGATGACCGGGCTGGACGGCGTGGGTTTGAATGTGTCGCCCTGCTACTACCCGAGCACGGTCGGCTTGTCGGATGCCGAGGCGTTGGCAGTCTCGGAGCATGCCTGCGTCCAGGCCACCACCGTCACGGAGCCTGTGGCGGTTTCGCTGCCATTCAGCGCGCCGGTGACACTGGACGCGGATCGGCGCAGCGTCGCGCTCACGGTCGTCTCGCGCTATGAGGAGTGGTTCGACAGTATTGATCTGAGCGTGCTTGAAAGCTCCAGCGAGGCGCAGCAGCAACTGGTCGAGAATGTGCTGGCGGCGCTACATGTCGTGACTGGCGACGAGCAGCCCGTGACGCTGGCCTTTGATGCACAGGTCAACGGTCAGGACGCATTGTGCGATCAGGTCTACCCCGGCGTCGGGAGTGGCGAGCAACAAGACTACGAACTCCGCGATTTCCGCTGGTATGTCAGTGACGTGCGGTTGCGCAATGCCAGCAGCACCGTGCCCGTGCGACTGGCGACGCGAGCCGACGGTACGGTCTATCAGTCCGATACCCACAACGTGGCCTTGCTGGGGCTTGTACAGGGCTGCGATGCGGTGACCGACGTCCAAAGCCTCAGCCTCGCCGGCTCGGCCCCGGCGGGGACGTATGACCAGGTCTGCTTTACGCTCGGCGTGCCCTCTGCGCTGAATCACAGCGATGTCGCCACGGCGCCGACACCTCTGAATGCCACGGCCATGGCGTGGTCCTGGCTCAGCGGCCGCAAGTTTGTGCGGGTCGATGGCGTCGGCGACGCGGATGATGTGCGTCAGAATTACTTCATTCATCTCGGCAGCACCGGTTGCACCAATGCGACGGGAAGCCATACGGCAGGGCCCGATACCGAGTGCGCCAACGCTCATCGCCCCGAGGTCTGCCTGGACTACGCGGCCGTGCTGAACGGTGGGGTGCTGGTGGCTGATCCGGCCGGGCTGCTCGCCGAGAACGATATCGCCAGCAATACCGCCGAAACCGCGCCAGGCTGCATGTCCGGCGGGAGCGACCCCGAATGCGTCACCGTGATGCCGAAATTCGGACTGGACTACAGCTACAACGGCCATCTGATCCCGCGTCAGACGCAGCAATTCTTTTCGGTGCAATGAGCCGAATCGCTGACAGGGGGACAGACGCAGGCGTTATAGCGCTTGCGGCTGTCCTGATGCTAAGCCTGCAGGCCTGCGGTGGTGGCGGTGACGCCAGTGATGCATCGCGGCCCATGGCCGGATACGACTGGCAGCTGCCGCCGGGTTTTCCGACGCCGCAGGTCCATGCGGATCGTCCGCTGACGGCCGCGAAGGTGGAACTCGGCCGGCAGCTGTTCTACGACCCGCGTACATCGATTAATGGCGAGGGCAGCTGTGCCAGCTGTCATGAGCAGCGACGCGCATTCACCGATGGCCGCGCGCTGGCCACGGGCCCGACCGGTGAGGTGCATGCGCGCAACGCCATGAGCTTGACCAACGTGGTCTACAACGCGCGTCAGAACTGGGCGAATCCGCTGATCGACAACCTGCGCGAGCAGGCCATCGGCGTGTTGCTCAACGAGGCTCCCATCGAACTGGGCTGGGCGGGCCAGGAGCAACAGATGCTGGATCGGCTACGCGGCGACCCGGCCTACGTGGATGCCTTTACGGCCGCGTTTCCCGAGGACGCCGACCCGTTCACGTTGGCTCGGGTGGCAGAGGCCTACGAGGCCTTTATGTCGGTGCTGATCTCCGGGCGCTCTGCCTACGACCGGGCGACCGATCCCGAGCATCCCGAGCCCGACGCGATCTCGGATGCTGCCTGGCGTGGTGAGGCCTTGTTTTTCTCCGAGCGTCTGGAGTGCTTTCACTGCCACGGTGGGTTCAACTTCGCCCAGTCCGTACGGCACGACGGTACGGTGCTCGATGGCATCGAGTTTCGGAACAACGGGCTGTACAACATCGACGGCCCTGGCCCCGGCTATCCCCTGGAGGCCGGCAATTATCCGCCGGATAACCAGGGTTTGTTTGAGTTCACCGAAAACCCGAACGACATGGGGCGGTTCCGTGCACCGACGCTGCGAAACATCGCATTGACGGCGCCGTATATGCACGACGGGTCGATCGCGACACTGCGTGAGGTCATTGTGGACCATTACGCCAGGGGCGGCCGGGTGATCGAATCCGGCCCGCATGCCGGTGATGGCTCGGGCAGCCCGTACAAGGATGCGTTGATGGTCGGATTTATGATCAGCGATGCCGAAGTGGACGATCTTCTGGCGTTTCTCGACAGCCTGACCGACTGGTCGTTTGTCTGTGATCCGGGTCTGGCCGATCCCGAAGGCCGGATCCCCATGCACACGCACTGCGCCGAGCATCCGGTGCCGTGACGGTGGCGTCCTAAAAGTTGACCCGGAGCGTCGCCGACAGGCTGCGCTCCGGCGTTGCCTGCACCACGTAGGTGTCAGCGAAAACGGCCGAGTCGATCACGAGGTCTTTCACGCGTTCGTCGCTCAGATTGCGGCCACGCAAGACCAGCGCCCAGCGGTCATTGGCCGATGCCAGCACCAGCCGTGCCCCGTAGAGGGTGTACGCCGACTGGAAGCTGAACGGGTCAAGATCGGTGGCCGAGTACTGGTCACCCCGATGGCTGATGTCGACGGCGACTCGCGGCACCACGCCGAAGGCACCGGGTAGGGTGAGCTCTGGCGTCAGCGACAGCGTGGTCTCGGGGGCATTGGCCAGGCGACGGCCGCTCAGGTCCTGCGAATCCTCGTCGCTACCCTCGGTGGGCGGAGCATCGCTGTACCGTGTGTAGGTGGCATGGCTGAAGGCCCAGCCCGCCGCTACACGTAGCCGGGGCCAGGGTGTCTGCCATTGCACGCCGCCCTCCAGACCTTGCAGGCGGGCCTGGGCGGCGTTGCGCACCTGATATGAGGTGCCATCAAAGTCCACCACCTGCAGGTTGTCCACATCGGTGGAATAAAACGCCAAGTCCAGGCTGATCCCCAGTTCGCGAAAGCGGCTCTTGCTGGAGAACTCGATGCTTGTTGCCACTTCCGGCTCGAACGACAAATCGGCCTCGGTATTTGCCGTCGCGTTGTAGCCACCGCCCTTGTACCCCCGCGCCCAGGTTAGAAACAGCGTGCTGTGGTCGAAGGCGTCGAAGCGCAGACCCACCGTCGGCGAGAAATCGTCTTCCTCTCGCTTTAAGGGTTCGTCGGTCTCAAAGGGCTCGCCACCGACCACGGCGGCAATAATCCCCGGCCCTCGCTGCTCGACGCGGTAGCGGGCTTGCTTGGTTTCCAATCCGTACCGGCCCCCGACGATGCCGGACCAACGGTCTGTCCAGCGCCAGGTGAGCTGCCCGAACAGGGCGTAGGCGGTCGTCTCCTGGGCGTAGCCGCGCAAGAAGGCATCGTTGAGCGGTACGCCCGGCACTGGGATCAGGTCGAGCAAGGGACCGAGCGGTGCCAGCGGAACGCCCAGCGTATTCAGGCCCGGTTCGGAGAGGGCGAAGTCCACAAGGTCCTCGCCTGCAAGCGTATCGAGGTTGCTGCGAAGGTCTGCATCCAGGGCGTAGGCGCCGATGACAAAATCCACGGTCTGGCCCAGCCCGAAGAGGCTGTCCGACCGTCCGCTGCTGCGGGCCTCGATGGACCGCTGCTCATAGTCTGTGCGGAAGTCCGTGATGATGAGGTCGGACGGGCTGACATCGATATCGATAATCGTGTCGAAGTCGAAGGCCGCATGTCCCAGCACCACCGTATGTAGCCAGCCCTTCACCCCCCAGGCATCACCACCGTCGATCTCCAGCAAGCCGCGGTGCACCGTGGAATGGCGGTCCACAAAGCCCGCTGTGTTCAGACTGGTTTCAGCGTCGGTGAAATCAGCCTCGATGTCCGAGTCTTCCTCGCGGAGGTAGTCCAGCACATCCTCCGTCGTACGGCCCAGTTGCCAGGGCGGGTAAACCGAATCCGTGTTGGAGAACTGGCTCGACAGGCGCAGGGTCCAGTTGGACAACGGTGCGATCACGGCTTTCAGACGCAACGCTTGCTGGTCCACCGTGCCCAGTTGTTCATCCCGAAAGCGGTTATGCGCAAAGCCATCGTTTGACCAATCCACGCCCGATAATCGTAGGCCCAGCAATCCGTCGAACAGGTTCAGGTCGCCGCCGGCCTCAATCCGTTGCTCATTGTGCGAACCGCGTGTGATGGCGAGGGTGGTGCCCAGCGCGTCGTCCGGCTCGACCGAGTAAATGTTGATGACACCAGCGATGGTGTTCTTGCCGAACAGGCTGCCCTGGGGACCGCGAAAGACTTCGATCCGGTCAATGTCGAACAGCCCGTCGGCGATGAATTCCGGGCGGTTGATGGCCAGCTCGTCGAACGAGAGGCCCACCGAGGGCTCGAAGCCCACGTTGTCGGTTTCTGTCGAGAAACCACGGATACCAATGACGGGCGCCTGCGGGTCGGTGTCCAGCTCGACATTGGGTGCGAAGTCTTCGATTGCGGCGGGGTCAAAGCCACCGGAGTCGGCGAGGGTGTCACGATCAACAACCGAAGCCGAAACGGGTACTTCGTCCAGCGTTTGCTGCGTCTTCGGCGCGTAGACGACGATCTCCTCCAGTGTCAGCGCCGGGCCGTCGGCCGCGTCGGCCTGCTCCAGCGGCGGCACCGCGATGGTGTCCACGATGTCTGCCGGCTGTTCACGTGGGGCATCGGACTGCGCTGCTGCTGCAGGCAGCATGGACAGGCAGGCGAGGCTGCCCAGCAGTCGCGCACGCAGGCCGCGCGCCGTGATGTACGTGTTCAATAGCCTTATTCCCCTGAACCCCGAAATAGTCGGCAAGCATGCGAATAACAGGCCAGCTCGGCTGGCTGTGGCATGCGCTTGGGCCCAAGTTTCGCCCAGAGCACGCCTGTACGGCTGTGTTGGGAAATCAGTCCCCGGGCGGCTGCTGCGGTTGCGTGGCGTTCGGGTGCGCGATGGGGTCGATGAGAACCTGGGGCGGCTCAACGCCGCGAATGATTTCGTTGGCCTGCTCCGGGGCGCCGGTCAGCCACGTGTCCAGTTGGTCGGGCCGTAGCATCAGTGGCATCCGATGGTGCAGCCAGCTGATGTGTTCGGCTGCCGCCACGGTGACGATCGTGAAGCTGTCCACTGCGGTATCCCCGCGTTGCCAGTGCTCCCAGAGGCCAGCGAAGGCGAGACCCGCCTCATCGCCACCGGTCACGTAGTGGCATTGCTTCTGGCCCTTGGCGCCCGTCCATTCGAAGTAGCCGCTGGCGGGGACGACGCAGCGCTGTGAACGCTGCCAAGCCGTGCGGTAACTGTTCTTCTCCGCCAGCGTCTCACCGCGAGCATTGAATGTTGCGAACTTGAGTTTTGGTCCGGGTGCCCAGGCGGGGATGAGCGACCAGTGCCGCTCCCTGTAGCCCTGGGCGTCGATGGTCCCGGCATGCTGGGTCGGGCAGATGTTGTAGCGATCAGGCGCCGACCCGGGCCAGTCATCCAGCAGGGTTGCCCATGCGCGCATGCGCGCCACATGTTGTTCGAAGCGTCCGCACATGGGTCGGCAGTCTGGCGTCAGCTGCCCAGAAAGCCGTGGGCTTGCAGCATGTCTTCGATCATCTCCGGCATGAGCGGCTTGCTGTAAAAGCGTCCGATCACGCCGCAACGTTCTGCCCGTCTGCGGTCATCCGGGTTGAGCGAGGTCGTCAGCATCATCACGATGGTGCCGGTCCGCTGAACCTCCGGTAGCTGTTCGTAGGCCTCGGCAAACTCCCAGCCGTCCATGCCAGGCATGTTGATATCCAGCAGGATGAGGTCCGGCTTAAGCGTGGCCGATGTGATATCGCGCAGCGCCTCGGCAGCCTTCTCGTAACTCGCCAGCTCAACGGGATAGCCCGCTTCCTCGAACGCAATCCGGTGCAGTACGAGGTCCGGGGGGTTGTCGTCGATCAACAGCACGCGAGGGGTCTGACTCATTCACAACTCCGGCAGTGAAAGGGTGCCTCGATGAACACGCCAGCGGAGCGCAGAGCGCCCCGGAGGCCATTCGGGCGACGACGGATCACCACAGTGTGCCAGTCCCCCGGTCTCGCCGACTACTGCGGGTGAGGGGGCGCACTGGTCGAGAGTAGGGCGGCCAGGGCGCGTTCCCACAAGCAGCCGAGGAGCTAGTGGCTGGACCCGCCCACTACGCCGGTGTCCACACGTGTGGCGAGCACAGTTCGCGCACGCTCGATCCGGGCAATGGGCCCAGATGTTGGTTGCTGTTGAAGGCGCTGCTCCCATGCGGTCATATGCGCGTGGCCCGCGGCGGTGAGCGCGTAGGTCCAATCCTGTCCCCCGTGGGTGATCTCGAGATGCTCACTGGCCACGAGCCGGCCGACGGCGCGCGCGAAGTCGGCCTCGCGGACCACGTAGCTCAACAACACCTGATCAACAAGTGACTGGGGCGAAGCGCCCCGCCCATCGAGTGTGCCCAAGGCATGGGCGGCATCCAGGATGGCAAGCTCGGTCATCTCGATGTACTCAGGCCTAGGCTGAGTACGCCGACGATCACAATGCACTGAGAGGGTTTCTGGCGTATCCGCATGCAGCACGTGTCTTCCTCCGGAGGGGCTGTCAGGGCTTGTCCAGCAGGCTATCAACGCGCAGGTAAACCTTTTGGTAACAGGCCCGCGGGCTCCAACGCAGCAACCCAGCAACCGGAGTGGCGCCAAAAAGCGCTTGCGGGATTCGTCAAATTCTTTACAATGCGCGCCTCGCTGGCCGCCGAATGGCGCCACGAAAATCGCGGGCCCGTAGCTCAGTTGGATAGAGTACCTGGCTACGAACCAGGGGGTCGGGCGTTCGAATCGCTCCGGGCCCGCCATTATTTCACAAGAAAACCAGGCACTTAGCGGTGTCTGGTTTTTTTGTATGAGCTGATGAATTCGGCTTGTGCCAATTTCGTGCCATCGTCAAGCAGCGCACAGGAAGGCGCGAGGGCGAATTTGACCCTCTGGCACATTGCGCTGCCAGCGCCGCAAGCTTCGGAGAAGTGAGCGCCCGGATCAACACTGGAGCCGTGCTTCTACCCTTCGTTTCTCAAGATTCGGCAACGCTAGATTCAAGCTGCTGGAAAGGAGGCTGCATGCCGTTCGTCAGTCGGCAGCGTTGGTGACTCGCACGACAACGCCATAGCCGAATCCATCATCGGGCGTTACAAGACAGAGGTCATTAACAAGCGCGAATCCTGGAAGTCGCTTGAGGATGTGGAAATGGCGACCCTGCTGTGGGTGGGCTGGTACAACAATCGAAGGCTGATGGGGCCGATTGGCTACATCCCACCGGCTGAGAAAGCATCGCCGCACTGGCAGCAACACGACGGTCAGGCCAATGCGGCCTGACTCAAAGTAAACAGCCTCCGGACTTCTCGGGGCGGTTCACTAAGCGGAACTCCGTGACCATGATCTGCAGACGTTTTTGATGACCTTGTAAGAAGTCTTCTGAGCTTGCGCGCAGCGAACATGAGACCTATTATTGGCACCCTTAAAAGGTCTGGAGAGCTGCGATGGCCCGCCAAGTGCTAGCTGACACATGCGTCAGTATTTCTGAATTGAAGAAGAACCCCAGCGCCATAGTTGCTCAGGGTGACGGCTTCCCTGTGGCTGTTTTGAATCGCAACGAACCGGACTTCTATTGCATCCCGGCTGATGCTTGGGAAGAGATCGTTGATCGTCTGGAAGACGTTGAGCTAAATGCCATAGCAGACACTCGGCAGGGTCAGGCCGTCATTCCGGTTAATCTGGATGACCTATAAGCTGGCATTGCTAGAAGATGCGCTGAAAGAGTGGGAGAGGCTTGCACCATCTGTCCGTACCCAGTTCAAGAAGAAATTGGCAGAGCGCTGCGAAGCGCCGCGCGTGCCGAGCGCGCGACTTTCTGGCGCGAAGGACCGCTACAAAATCAAGCTACGAAAAGCCGGGTTCCGGCTTGTGTACGAGGTGCATGACGAAGTGATCACGATTGTTGTTGTGGCGGTCGGTAAGCGCGAAAGGAACGCGGTTTACAAGATGGCAGCCAAGCGAGTTTAGTCCGCTATAGGCACTGATGAGCCTGTCACGCAATGTCCGTTTCAGGTCGTCGTTGCTGGGTAATCAGTTGGCGTTGCCGTTCAGAACCGCTGGCGACGCTGGGCATATCTTTGGCTATGTGTAGCCTGGTTCCAGATGGGGGTTCCACCCTGCGCCTTCGGCATCGCCTGGAGCAGCACGACATGGCGGAGCAGTTCCTTGCTGAGACCAACGCCGTGCTCAGCGAGCGCGTCAACAAGCAGCGATACCCGACCTTGGCCGAGGCCAGAACCGGCGTTTTTCGCTACATCGAAGCCTTCCACAACCCGAGAATGCGCCGTAGGCTCCAAGCATAGGATCAAAAGTTTTCAGCCTTGTTCAAACCGTCTGCGTAAACGGGTGCTAACCCGTTTGATCCTTTAGCTGCATGGCTTCGCGAAAGTCCTCTTCTCGGCCGTGCACGATCCGGTAGAGAGCGGGGAGCAGCAGTAGCGTCAGCAACGTCGAGGACACAATGCCGCCAATCACGACGGTCGCAAGCGGCCGCTGCACCTCGGCACCCGTGCCCGTATTCAGCGCCATCGGCACAAACCCCAGGCTGGCCACTAAAGCGGTCATCAGCACGGGGCGCAGGCGCGTTAATGCGCCTTGCCGGATAGCACGTTCAAGTTCGACGCCATCCGCACGTAGTTCGCGGATGAACGACAGCATCACAAGCCCGTTGAGCACGGCCACACCCGACAGCGCGATGAAGCCCACCCCAGCAGAGATCGACAGCGGCATCTCGCGCAGCCACAGCATGGCCACCCCGCCGGTGAGTGCCAACGGCACGCCAGTAAAGATAATCAGCGCGTCCTTCAGTGACCCGAACGCCATCAATAGCAACCCGAGAATCAGCAGCAGCGTGACGGGTACAACGATGGCCAGGCGCTGACTGGCCGACTGGAGCTGCTCGAAGGTGCCGCCGTAGTCCAGCCAGTAGCCGGCGGGCAGATCAACCTCACTGTTGATGCGGCTCTGCGCGTCCTCCACGAAGGAACCAAGGTCACGCCCGCGTACGTTGGCTGTCACCACCACGCGCCGTTTGCCGTTCTCGCGACTGATTTGCGCGGGTGCGGGTGCCAGCTCGACGCGGGCCACTTCGCCCAGCGGCAGGTAGCGCGGCGCGTGCCCCATCTGCTCGGTGCCGGGCAGCATCAGCGGCAGGTTTTCCAGCGTGCGCACATCCCGTCGCAGCCGTTCCGGCAGCCGCACCACCAGTTCGAAGCGCCGGTCTCCATCAAAGATCAAGCCGGCAGACTCGCCGCCCACAGCGGTGGCGACCAGATCCTGAACGTCCTGCACATTGATGCCATAGCGCGCCAGCGCCATGCGATCCGGAATCACCGACAACACTGGCAAGCCGCTGACCTGCTCGACGCGCACATCCGCCGCACCATCGATCGTGGCAACCACGCGCTGAATCGCCTGCGCACCGGCGAGTAACTGCTCCAGATCATCGCCAAAGACCTTGATGCCCAGATCAGCCCGCACACCGGAAATCAGCTCGTTGAAGCGCAGTTGAATGGGCTGAGAGAACTCGTAGTTGTTGCCGACCAACTCTTCAAGGGCTTCCTCCATCTGTTCGATCAGCTCGCTCTTTGGCATGCCTGGGTCGGGCCACTCGTGGCGCGGCTTGAGCATCACATAGCCATCCGCGATGTTGGGTGGCATGGGGTCGGTTGCGACCTCTGCCGTGCCCACCCGAGCAAAAGCGACAGCCACCTGCGGAAACTCGCTGACGCGCTGCTCGACCTGCGCCTGCAACTCAAGCGACTGGCCAAGGCCCGTTCCGGTAATGCGTAGAGCCTGGATGGCAATGTCGCCTTCGTCCAACTGCGGCACGAACTCCGAGCCCAGCGTGGTCGTCAGCCAGCCGCTGGCAATCACCAGCACGGTGGCACCTGCCACCAGCGCCCAGCGCAGCCTTAGCGCGGCTGCCAGCAGCGGCTCGTAGATGTGCTTGGCACTGCGAATCGCCAGATTCTCGCGCTCGGAAACCCGACCCCGCATGAACACGGCCACGGCGGCCGGCACGAACGTGACCGATAGCACCATGGCTGCCAGCAGCGCCATGACGACGGTGGCGGCCATCGGGTGAAACATCTTCCCTTCGACCCCGGTCAGCGAAAAAATCGGGATGTAGACCACGGTGATGATGCCGACGCCGAACAGACTCGGGCGGATCACCTCGCCGGTGGCGCGATAGACTACGTGCAGACGCGCCTTTGGCGTCAGCACCCGATCGCGCGTCCCTGCCTGTGCGTCGGACAGACGGCGAATGCAGTTCTCCACCACGATCACTGCGCCATCAACAATCAGCCCAAAGTCCAACGCGCCCAGGCTCATGAGGTTGGCGGAGACGCCTGTACGCACCATGCCGGTGATGGTGGCCAGCATCGCCAGCGGGATCACCGCTGCGGTGATGATCGCCGCGCGTACATTGCCTAGCAGCAGGAACAGCACCACGATCACGAGCAGCGCGCCTTCCAGCAGGTTTTTCCGCACGGTCTTGATGGCCTTGTCGACCAGCGTGGTGCGGTCATAAAGCGGCTGTATGAACACGCCATCGGGCAGCGAACGATTGATGGTCTCGACACGCTCGGCAACGTCGCGGGCCACGGCACGCGAATTTTCGCCGAGAAGCATCATGGCGGTGCCCAGCACGGCTTCCTCCCCGTTTACGGTCGCTGCGCCCGAGCGCAGCTCGCGCCCCAGCGCCACCTCGGCGACATCGCGGACCAGCACAGGCAACCCATCGCGATGGGTGACGACCACTTGCTCAATGTCGTCGATGCTCTCCAGCAGACCCGGCGAGCGCACAAGTAGTTGCTGCCCGTTGCGCTCGATGTAGCCCGCGCCACGGTTGCTGTTGTTGCGGGCCAGTGCCTCCCGCACGTCCGACATCGCAAGCCCCCAGGTCAGCAGCTTTTGCGGCTCGGGTAGCACGTGGTACTGCTTGTTGAAGCCGCCAATGCTGTTGATTTCAGCGACACCGGGTGTGAGCACGAGCTGCGGCCGGATGATCCAGTCCTGCACCTCGCGCAGGGCCATGGCATCCCAGGGGCGGCCATCGGCCTGAGTGGCGCCGGCTTCGGCGCGCACGGCATACATGAAGATCTCGCCCAGCCCGGTGCTGATTGGACCCATCTCGGGCTCCAGCCCGGACGGGAGCTGGCTGCGGACGGCCGACAGCCGCTCGTTGATGAGGTTACGGGCAAAGTACAGGTCGGTGCCTTCATCGAACACCACCGTCACCTGCGATAGCGCGTAGCGAGACAGCGAGCGCGTGTAGGCCAGGTTCGGCAACCCCGACAGCGCGGTTTCCACCGGGAAGGTGACGCGCTGTTCGGTTTCCAGCGGCGAAAAGCCCGGCGCGGTTGTGTTGATCTGCACCTGAACATTGGTGATGTCCGGTACCGCATCGATGGGCAGCGCGCGGTAGCTCCACACGCCAATGCCGACCCACACTCCCATCAGGCCCAGGATCAGCCAGCGCTGCTTGACGGCAGCGCGCACAATTGAGTTGATCATGAGGTGCTCCTAGTGGTCGTGCGAGGCGCTGGATTTCTCCAGCTCGGCTTTCAGCAGGTAGCTGTTGGCGGTGATGTAATTGACACCCGGCGTGAGCCCGCCCAGCACTTCCGTCGCACGGCCGTCGCTGCGGCCGAGCGTGAGGGCGCGCGCTTCATAGCGATTGCCCTCACGCACAAAGACCGACGGCTTGCCCTCAACCTGCTGGATCGCACGGGTCTCAACGACCAGCTCAGCGTCGATCAGCGCGGTGACAATCTCGGCTTGCACGGTATTGCCGGGTGCCCAACGCCCGTCTGGGTTGGGTAGCACCACGCGGGCCATGCGGGCTGGGCCGTGGCCTGCGACCGGGGCAATCCAGTCGATCAGCGTATCGGCGGTGATGTCATCGCTGCGGACGGTCAGGGCTTGCCCGACAGAGACACGACTGATCTGCGACGGAAAGATCGCGAGTTGCGCCCAGACCGCGCTGAAGTCAGCAATGCGCAGCAGATTGCGGCCAGCCGTGGCCTCGCCGGCAGATGCCATGCGCTCCACCACCACACCCGAGATGGGGGCGCGGACGGCATAGCGTTGCAGGCTGTCATTGGCTTCCACGGTCCCGATGACCGCTCCGCGACTGACGGACGCTCCAACGTCAGGAGTCAGCGAGATGATCTGCCCAGGGAATCGTGCCTGGACCACAGCGGTGCGGGATGGGATGACCTCGATGCGGCCGAATACCGGCAGCGTCTGACGGACGGTGCCCGGCCCGGCGGTTGCAATAGTCAGTTGAGCGCCCTGGAGTTGGTCCGCTGTCAGCTCAACAGCGTCGCCGTGCGCATCTTGATCGTAGGCAGAGTCGTGAGACCCGTGCGTTTGAGCGCCAGCCTCATGGTCGTGCTCGAAGACGGCTGTGGTGGCGGGTGCTGCAAGCGCACAGGCCATCAGCGCAGCAGCCAGGGCGAGCGCGCGCAGTGGTCGGTTAATGGTCATGGTTGTCGTCCTTGTGGTCGGTTATGGCATCGCCATCGGCGGCGGTCAGCGCCGCGCCGGCCAGGCGTTCCAGTTCAATGCGGTTCAGGTGTGCGCGGCGGGCCGCATCGACCAGCGCTAGACGTGCGTCGATCAGCTCTTGCCGGGCTGCGATCAGTTCCAGGTAGCTGTAGCGGCCGGCGCGATACGCCGCATGGGTGTCGGCGAGCGCGGATTCCAGTCTCGGTATCACTGCATCGCGTAGCTGTGCGAACGCCTCTATAGCGTGCTGCCGGTGTTGCCAGGCCTCATAGAGCGTTGCGCGGGCGTTGATGCGGGCGGCCGCGGTATCCAGCGCGGCGGCGTCCCGGCGGCTCGTCGCCGCAGAAACGTCGTTCTGGGCACGGCGACCGGAGAACAGCGGGATGCTGATGCCTGCGACCAGCCCGGTGCTGTCGCTGCCCTCCTGTCTGCGCAGGCCGGCGCGCCAGCGCAGGTCGCCACGGGCGGTGGATTGGGCCAACCGCAGACTGGCAGCCGCAATCCGCTCACGGCTCGCAAGCTGCTGCAAGTCCGGGTTCTGGTCGAGCGTACTGGCCAGGCGCTCGAAATCACCGACCCGGCCCGGATGGAACAGCGCGTCGTCGTCCACACGGGTGAAGTCCGGCGTCGTCATGCCCCACAAAGCGGCCAGCCGTACACGCAGAGTGGGAAGCTGGTGCAAGACGTGGCCTACCGCCAATTGCGCTCGCGCCGTCGCCGCCATCGCCCGCTGTAGGTCGGCCTCCGGCGAGCGGCCACGGTTGACGCGGCTGCGCACGGTTTTTTCGGCCTGGTGGGCCAAATCCTTCGCTGCGCGGGCCACTACCAGTTCTTGCTGCAATGCGGCCAGTCGTACGAACAACCGGGCGGCTTCCGCCTGACTGTCGAGCAGTCGCGTGCGCTCCTCCGCGGCGAGCAACGATTCCCGCGCATCGACGAAGGCTGTACGCCTTGAGGGCCGGTCGCCAAGCTCAATCACGCTGGACAGCGCCAGCGTCAGCTCGATGCCGCCCAGACCCTGCGCATTGCCAGTGCCGACAAATTCGTCGGCCTCTACGCCTAGCTCTAACGGCGGGTTGAGGTGAGCCGATGCACGTTCGCTATCCAGCGCCAAGCGGCGCGGCGCATAGGCCATGATGGACGGATTACGCTCCGCCACGCGTCGGGCGGTCTCGGCGAAGGTGAGAGTGTCAGCGGTTTGTATTTGCGCGTGGCCCGCTACCAGCCACGATAAGCCGACGGCACACAGCGCCGTCCGGCAACAATGGGTGAACATGAATGCTCCAGAAATCGTTGCGCCTTACGACGCAGGGATGCCGCGACGGCGGCACCAAGGCGATGACTAGAGCGTGGCTGGGGGAGCCCTGGCGGGCGGGAGGCGGTCGAACCCGGCGCTAATCGGTGGAAGAACCCGCACAATTGGCGGCGTAGCAACCAGGACAAGCAGCAGGCCCAAAACTGCCAGGACGGTGAGGGCCAGCGCGTCCCCGCCGTCCAGGTCCAACAGCTTGGCGAGGACGCCGTCGGCGGTTTCCACTTTGGTATCGACGCAGGTCTCATCCGCGCAGGATTCTCCTGCATGAACGATCGCTTCGGCATGAAGCTCATTCAAGCAATCCGGGTCACCGTCCGAGCATGCATGTGCATGAGCACCAAGGATTCGGCTCACGATCAATACGCAAGCAACGAGCAGGCTCAGATTGGCGCGGGTGTTGAAGTTCAAGGAACTGATGAGGAGGCTGCGAAGCGGCTAGGGTAAGTGACAGTTGCGCACGGGGAAAATTCTCAGCTGATTTTGAGTGCTACCCCGTTTACGGCTGCCCTGCAGAGAGCTGGTCAAGCAGTAGTTGGAAAGCCGCTGGGTGATGCCGTCGATCGGGAAAATAAAGATGATAGCCGGGCACCGTCGGCGTCCAATCGGTGAGAACCTGAACCAGTGCCCCCGAGTCGATCTCGCCTTTGACTGTGTCCAGAATCGTGTAGGCAAGGCCGAGATGCTGCCGCGCTGCATCCAGAATGGGTGCGAGCGTATTGAAGATCAGTCGGCCCTCCACCCGCACATTCATTTCCTTGTTGCTCTTTCGAAACAGCCAAGGAAGCTGTCCGCCGTGCGTAGGCAATCGTAGATTGACGCAGCGGTGCTGGACTAACTCGCTTGGGTGCTTCGGCGCGCCGTGCTGCTGTAGATAGTCGGGCGTGGCGACGACCACCATTTGTAGGTCCGGGCCGATGCGCCTGGCAATCATGCCCGGTGCGACGTGTTCGCCCAGTCGGACACCCGCATGGAAACCCTCCGCCACGATGTCCCTTAAGCCATAGTCCGCCCTGATCTCGAACGAGATGTCGGGGTACTGCGCCGCTAGTGCCCTGACTGCCGGCCACAAGACCGTCTCAGCGGCGTGCTCGACGGATGTGATGCGGATCGTTCCCGCCGGCGAGTCTTTTAGCGATCTGACCTGAGCGACTTCCGCGTCCATTTGCTCGAGCAGTGGCGCGACCGAATCCAACAACTGTTGTCCCGCATCTGTAACTGACACCGACCGCGTCGTGCGTACCAGCAAGCGCAGACCCAAGCGCTGTTCCAGAGCTCGAACGGTCTGGCTAAGAGCGGAGGGCGAGACAGATAACTGCGCCGCCGCCTTGGTGAAGCTCTTGGCGTGCGCCACCGCAACAAAAGCCGGAAGCTCACCGAGTGTCTGTCGATCCATTATTTAGAATTACTTATTAAATCATTCGCAATATGCATGTTTATCGAAATGCCGTCGCTGGGCAAGATGAGCATCCCAATCAAGACACGCCCTGCAATTGGCCGGGTCGCAGACCAGGAGTCGTACATGGACAAGATCAGCATTCGCAACCTCAATGGCCAAGGCATCACGTTGTCCGCCATCGTCAACTACCCGCCCGACTTTGATGCCAGCCTGCAATATCCTGCTGTCGTGGTGTCGCACCCCGGCGGTGGCGTCAAGGAGCAAACTGCTGGGCTGTATGCCCGCATGTTGGCCGAGTCGGGCGTCCTTACCGTGGCCTTCGACCGCTCCTACCAGGGCGAAAGCACGGGTGAACCACGCCAGCTGGAAAACCCGCATATCAGCAGCGAGGACGTCAGCGCCGTGGTCGATCACCTGACCACGCTGGACTACATCGACAACGACCGCATCGGCGCCATGGGCATCTGCGCGGGGGGCGGCTACACCGCCAATGCCGCGATCAATGATCGCCGCATCAAGGCCATTGCCACGGTCAGTTCCGTGAACATCGGCCAGATGTTCCGCAACGGCTGGGAAAACACCGTTACCGATGGCGATGCCATCCCGATGTTGGACGCCGGCTCAGGTGCCCGCACCCACGACGCCAACAACCCCGAGCTGGCCACGATTCCGCTGGCGCCACTGCGCAAGGAAGATGCCCCCAACGCCGAGCTGGAGCAGGCCTGGGAGTACTACCACACGCCGCGCTGCGAGCACCCGAACGCTCCCGGCTTCACGCTGGCGCGCAACCTCAACCAAATCATTACGTACGACGCCTATCACAAGGCTGAAGCGTTCCTGACCCAACCCGTGCTGAGCATCGCTGGCAGTAGGGCGGGCAGCAAGTGGATGAGCGAGGACCTGATCGAACGGGCGGCCAGCACCGATAAGACACTGTACGTCGTCGATGGCGCCAATCACATGGAACTGTACGACGGCGAGGACTACGTCCACGAGGCCGTTGGCGAGCTGTCGTCGTTCTTCGAAACGCGCCTGTAGGCAGCCGAGTGTCTCGGGGCCAAGGCTGGCCGCAAGGCTCGCGCACTCTCAACACTTTGGAGATCGACATGGAATCCATCCAGATACAAAACCCCGACATGGCCTGGTCAATCGCAGCCCTGGTACTGACGCCGCCGGACTTTGACCCATCGACCCGCCATCCGACGATCGTCAGCGTTCACCCATTTGGTAGCTGCAAGGAGCAAACCTCGGGTTCGGTGTACGGCGCAGCATTGGCCAAAGCCGGCTTTGTAGTGATCGCCTTTGACGCCAGTTATCAGGGCGAGTCCGGCGGCTTTCCGCGCTTCGTTGAAGATCCCAGCCAACGTGTTGAAGACATTAGCCATGTCATCGACTACGCGGTCACGCTGCCGTATGTGGATGACGATCGCATCGGCGTGATCGGTGTGTGCGGTGGTGGCGGATACGCGCTCAACGCAACATTGACCGAAAAACGCATCCGGGCCGTCGTGGGCATCACGCCCGTCAACCTGGGCCGATTGTTTCGAGAAAGCTTCAGTGGCTTCGACCCGGTTGGCACCTTGGAAGCCATGGCGGTCCAACGGACGGCAGAAGCAAAGGGCGCGGATCTGCAGGTGAACGCACTACTGCCCGAGAGCTTGGAGCAGGCCGAAGCCGATGGGCTGACCGAACGCGATGTGTACGAGGCCACCGACTACTACAAAACTTCGCGCGGCCAACAGTCTGGTGGTGCCACCAAGATGCTGTTCTCGCGGGCGCAGAAGACACTGAGCTGGGATGCCTTTGCGTTTGCGGAAACGCTGATGACACAGCCCATGATGGTGGTGGTCGGCCAGAACGTCGGCGCGTTTGGTGCCTATCGGGACGGGCTTGAGGCCTACGGTCGCGCGACCGCTTCGAGCGCCCGGCGCCGGGTCGAACTGCCTGATACTTCGCATTACGACCTCTACGACAAGGACGAGCCTGTGCGATTGGCGCTGGAGCAGATGGTCCCGTTCCTGAATGCGCACCTAGTTCACGTGTAAGCGCATGGGCCGTTGCTGAGCGGCCCGGGATCAGTGACGGCTTAGCGCTGGCGGCGGGCTGTTCACAGCCGTTGGCCGCAGGTCAATCCGCAAACTGCAGCCGCAGGAGCGGGCTGCGAAGTCCTGCAAGCAGTATTTGCAGATTCGTTGGGGTGCTTCCCGCGCGCTGTCTGGCAAATTCAAGCAGCCCGTCAAGCTCCGCACGATCAAGGTAGCGGCCGTTGAAGAACAGGCCTCTTATCTGCGTTGTGTTGCGAATGTCTTCCAAGGGGTTGGCGTCCAACAACAGCACGTCTGCGACCTTACCGACGCTCAGTGAGCCGAATGTGTCCTCGAGCCCGGCAAAGCGCGCCGCATCCAGTGTTGCAGATCGGATCGCCGCCGCCGGCGACAGCCCGGCCCGGACAAGTTCCTCCAGCTCGGCATGGACCCCGAAACCGGGGTAGATGTACGGGTCGAAATTGTCGGTGCCGGTCAGAATCGTTGCACCCGCAGCATGCGCTTGTCCCACGTGATCGAGCGCGAGCGCATACATCGCCGCGTCGATATTTTGCCCGCTGTCATCGGTATTGCGCGCGGCCTTGCGGGCCGCGTCCGGCTCCCAGAACAGTTTTCTGAAGAGGTAGGGGACATACTGCAGCCTCGGATCATTGAGGAAGCCCGGCTCGGCGGCGTGCACGCCCGTACCCAGCACCTGCAGCGTGGGCACCCAGGCGGTTTCTGATTCCGCAAGGGCTGTGATCAACGGGGTGCACAGCTCGGGATCATGCGCATCCACCATTCGCTGGCGAAACTCGGCATCGTAGGCGCTGTACGGATCGTCTAAGGCGCGGAACTCCTCAGCCCCGGAAAAACACTCCAACAAGAACACGCGTGGGTGCTCTACGCTCCGTTGGCCTGCCTCCAGCAGGGCCGGCAACGACACTTTGAACGGGCGGTGCCCGGCGAGTGCAAACCCACGGCGGCGCGCCTCGGTGGCCAGCAGCGCGTATTGGCTGGGCGACAATTCGGAATACGTCTTGGCAAAATCCACACCTGCCTGTTCGTAGAAGTCGAACAGTTCCGAAATGTCAGCCGCGTCGCGGGCTTTGAAAAAAGCCGGAAAGTGATCCGGTACTTCCGTCCCGTCGTTGATGTGATAACCGCTGTGTCCGATGTAGCGCGGCGACATGCCTGTCTGGCTGCGCAGCGCGGCGTTCCACCGCCTGCGGTCGGCTGCGCATGCGAAGAAGGGATCGGGTTCGGACAGGCAACCCCACATCTCTCGCGCACCTGTCACCCCGTTGGCGATCATCAAGGGGTGTTCGTATTGGGATGCATACTGGGTGGAGTGGGTGTGCATGTCCCACAACGCCGGCATCAAGAACTTGCCACGACCATCCACGACGGTCAGGCCGTTCTGATCATCGGGGCCGCCCGCAGGCCGAATTTCAATGATCTTGCCGCGCTTTAAAACGATATTTTGATCGGCCCTGACGGTGCCGGCCAAGACATCAATGACTGCAACGTCTCGGACAATGTAGTCGCCCACCTCGCCATGGATGGGCATGCTGGGCAAAGGCCACAAGAGCAGTGCGGTCACGGATGCCGCCAAGAGGCCGGTCGCGACCAGGAGCGAGGCTGGCGGCCGCGTCAACATTCGATATCCCAGGGTAAGCGTTGCGCGTTCATGCTTGCCTATTGTGCTGTGCTGCGTAGCCGGCAAGGTCGGGTTTCGAGAATGCTCGGTCGTTGCATGGCCGCCGCTTCGCGGCTTTTGAGCCAGCAACCTGGTGGCGCCCTAGCGTCTAAACGCCTCTTTCGGCGGTCTTGCCACGTCGCCGGTGTGTGTGTCGGCGGCGGGGAGGGCGTGCAGCCACCGTTTTGGGTGCTGCTCGATCAGGCGCTCTATCATGGTCTGTGTAATGAAGTAGCTATGAGATACGCGCTTTGCATACACCGTATCGAACGCGAGGATTGCGATGCGCTGAAGCCGGTCAAGATCGCCGGTCATGCGTCGCAGGACGGTATCCGGATCAGAGCGAACACCATAAAAACCCGCCAGTCCTGTGATGAAAAAGCAGAAGCGGAGGGGCTGTTCCAGGTACAGCGCATTGAGCACAAAGGTGTTCATCACCGCATCCATGTGCGGCTCGTCCTCGAACACCCACTCGGACAATTCCACGTTGTGCTCCAGGATGGATCGGTGCCGACACACTACAGCAGACAGGCTCAGGCGTGAACGCGCGCCCGCCGCCCGGTCAGTGACAAGGCGGCGGGCATAAAAAAACCGGAACCCGCCACAGGCAGGTTCCGGTTCTGCGCATCGGGGAATCATCCCCTAGGCAATGCTTACAACGGCATGATCTGCGTTGCTTGCATGCCCTTGGCGCCACGGGCCGGGATGAACTCGACCTTCTGACCTTCGGCCAGGGTCTTGAAACCCGAACCCTGAATTTCCTTGAAGTGCGCGAAGAGGTCTTCGCCACCGTCTGCAGGGGCAATGAAGCCGAACCCCTTGGAGTCGTTGAACCACTTCACGGTGCCAGTCTGCTTTTCACTCATTACAAAATCCTAATACAACTCAAATACAACAAAAAAATTGCAGCGAGCACCTGTCGTGCGCGCCGACTGCGTGACAATCCAGGGAGGTAACGGGTGAATCGCGAAGCACCGCTGGAACGCGGTTTCGGTTTAGCCGGAACAGCCTGATGATGTAGGCAGTGGCGGCACTATAAGCCATCTGGACGGCAAATGCGCGGTCCGGGGAAATTTATTTGCAGCGCACCGCGGGCAGCGGGTCAGGCGTGGGTCAGCAGGCGGGTGGCAAAGTCGTCGGCCGTCATTGCCCCTGCGAACAGGAAACCCTGCACAAGGTCGCAACCGTTCTCGGTGAGAAACTGCATTTGATGCTCGTGCTCCACGCCTTCGCCTACGCTGGTCAAGCCCAGCCGGTTGGACAGCGTGAGGATGGTGGCTGCTACTGCATTGGCGCGTTCATCTTCGCCGACCCCACCCATGAAAGACTGGTCGATCTTGAGGGTGTGGATGGGCAGCTGGCGGATGTACGACAGCGAGGAGTAGCCGACACCAAAATCATCCAGCGCCGTGGTAAACCCGTGGGCGGCCAGGGTGCGGATCTTGTCGGCCGCGGTGTCCGGGTCAGCGATGACAGCGTGCTCAGTAATCTCGATCTCGATGGTGCGCGGGTCCACACCCGTGTCCTGGACAATGCCCAGCATGTCGGCGACAAAGCCGGGGTACTGAAAGTCGGCTGCCGAGACATTGACTGCAAGCTTGAGTGGCTTGTAGCCCCGTTTGCGCCATTCGCGGGCCTGCACGCAGACGGCGTGGACCAGGCGCTGATTCAAGGCCTTGTACAAGCCGGTTTTTTCGGCCAGTGGAAAGAACATGCCGGGGCTGATGTGGCGTCCGTCGGGCCGAATCCCGCGCGCCAGGGCTTCGGCGCCGACGAGCTCGCGTGATTTCATGTCGAACTTAGGCTGAAACCACGGCACGATGCTGCGGTCACGAATCGCATCCCGCAGTTCGCCCTCGAGGGTGAGCAGTTCGCGTGAGGCCGAGTTCATCTCCGAGTCGTAGAACAGGAAAGGTGTCAGCGTCGAGTCCTTGGCGGCGTGCATGGCGGCGTCCGCGCTCTTGAGCAGTAGCTCGGCGGTCTCGCCATCCTTGGGGTGGACGGCTACGCCGGCGCTGACCCGAACCTGTACGCGTTCACCCTCCAGCGAATAGGGGTGGGCGGCGGCTTCCAGCAGCCGCTCGAGCTGTTCTGTAATGAGATGGAGCCGATCGACGACCTGGCTGTCCAGGGTGAGCAAGACTCCAAAACTGTCGCCGCCGATCCGGCCGATCAATGCGTTTCCTGCCGCCGCCTCCTTGAGATGCGCGGCGATTTGCTGCAGGAGCAGGTCACCCAGGCGCGTGCCCAGTGCATCGTTGATCGAGGAGAAGCGGTCCACATCGATAATGACGACCGCCACTTGGCCCGCATGCGATTCCAGCGCGAGATTGATGCGTTGCATCAGCAGATTGCGATTGGCGAGTCCGGTCAGCCCGTCGTATTCATGCAGGTAGCGGATGCGGGCAATGGCCTGCTCGCGCTGGTCCATTTCGTGGCGCAACTGGGCGGTGCGTTCCTCGACCAGGTCCTGCAGCAGCCGGGTCTGGTCGTACAGCGCCAGGTGGGTGGCGACGCGCGCGCGCACCACGGATGGCTCAAACGGCTTGGTCACGTAGTCGGCACCGCCGATCGAGAAGCCGAGTTCTTCGTCGCGGGCCTCGTCGCGGGAGGTGACAAAGATGACCGGAATCCGGGCTGTCTGCGGATCGGATTTGATACGCCGGCACACGCTATAGCCATCCATGTCGCCCATGACAACGTCGAGCAGAACCAGGTCGGGCGGGTCACTGGCGATCACCTCCAGCGCTCGGCGCCCCGACGTGGCGGCTTTGATTCGATAACTGCCGGCAAGAACCGAGCGCAGCAAATCGATATTGCTGGGCGTGTCATCGACGATGAGCACAGTCGGTTGGTCGGTGCGCGGGGCCGGGCTGTCAGCGTGATTCATGCAATCGTGTCCTCGGGCTCCAGCCATTGGTCCAGCGAGACGTTTGCCATGGCCGCTTGCGCCGCTGGGAAATCGTAGGCTTCAACATGTCGGAACGTGACAGCCGCCTGCGCAGCGAGTTCATCCGGCAACTGCTGGGCCAGTGTTCGGGCCACATCAAGAGCGCGCGTATCGTGATCGGCCAGATACGTGGCCAGCCGGCGCCACTGGCGACGGATCTGCGCCGGCGATGCGGCGGCCGCCGCCGGTTCCGAACCTGGGGTCTGCTTGTCCAGCGCCTGCTTGATCCGCTGCAGGCTCTCTTCGATGCACAGCAGGGGCGCTTCGTCGATGCCGTCCTGATGCAGCGCCAGTTCCAACGCCTGGGCTTGCTCGGCCAGGTCATACGCCCCGAGGCTGCCGGCCGCTCCTTTGAGCGAGTGCGCATGCAGCTGCGCTGCGTGGCGGTCGTCTGCGGCCAATGCCTCGCGAATCTGCTGGGCGGCATTGCAATGGTCATTGCGGAACCGTTGCAGCAGGGTCAGCAGCAGGCTGCGACTGCCGTCGAGTCGGCGTAGGGCATCGTCCAGCGCAAACCCATCGAGTTCGGGCAGCTGCACCGAATCGCTTTGTCGCGACGGCGGGGGCAGGGCGGTGCGACCCACGTGACGCGCAAGGGTGTCGATCAGCCGGCCGGGCTCCAGGGGCTTGGCGAGATAATCATCCATGCCGGCCTCCAGGCACCGCTCGCGGTCACCCTGCATGGCATTGGCGGTCATCGCGATGATGGGCAGGTGCGTGTCGGTTTCGCGCTCGCGGATGGCTTTCGTGGTTTCGTAGCCGTCCAGCACGGGCATCTGGCAGTCCATGAGTACCGCATCCACCTCCGCGCCCGCATCGACGATCTTGAGCGCCTGTCGTCCATCTCCGGCCAGCAGCGGCGTAGCGCCGGCACGGCGAACGAGCGTCGCGGCAATCTCCTGGTTGATTGCATTGTCCTCCACAATCAGGACATGCAGGCCCGCCAGGGCACGGGGCGATGCGGTTGGTGCTGCGAGACTCTCCAGATCATCCTGATTCCCTTGCAGGGCTTCGCGCAGTCGCCCGGGGCTAACGGGCTTGACCAGAAATCCGTCCAGCTCCAGTTCAGCCACGCCGGGCAGGCTGTGTTCGGCGCCGTAGCCCGTAATCATGATGATGCGCGGTTGCCCGTAGCGACCGGGCTGTGACCGGACGATCTTCGCCAGCTCGGTGCCTGAGCGATCCGGGAGGCGCCAGTCCAGCAGCAGCCAGTCGTACGGCGTGCCCTGCTGCATGCTGCGCTCCAGTCGCTGTAAGGCGGCGTCGCAGGTTGACGCAGACACGGCAGGAATATCGAAGCGCAGCAGCAGGCCGGTGAGCACCTCACACGCAGTGGCGTGGTCATCCACCACAAGGGCCCGCTGTTGTATGCCTGGCCGGCGGCCGCCAGCACGGGCGCGGGCTGGGCCTTCTGCAAAGGTGATCTCAAACCAGAAGCGGCTGCCGGCACCTTCGGCACTGCTCACGCCGATCTCACCGCCCATGAGTTCGACCAGCCGTTTGCAAATCGGTAGGCCCAGTCCGGTTCCGCCGAATCGACGTGTGGTGGATGCATCGGCTTGCTCAAAGGCCTCGAACACACGTGGCTGCTGCTCTTCGCTCAGGCCAACGCCTGTGTCGGTGACGGAAAACCGGAGGCGCACACGATGGGTTTGTTGCCACACCGGGTGGACGGCCACCTCCACACTGCCGCCGTCGGGCGTGAACTTGATGGCATTGTTCGCCAGATTGTGAAGAACTTGGCCGAGCCGCAACGGGTCCCCGACCAGCCGATGTGGGCAGTCGGGTGCAATGCGCAGGGCCAGTTCGAGCTGCCGGTTGCGACCCTGCTCGCCCATGTGCTGGCCCAGCTGGTCGATGACTTCGTGCAACTCGAAGGGAATCGATTCGATCCGCAGCCGACCGGATTCGATGCGCGATAAATCGAGGATGTCTTCCAATAGACGGAGCAGGCTGTTCGAGGACAACTCGATTTGTCGCAGCTGACGCATCTGTTGTGGCGTCAATGCGGTGGAGCGCAGCAAATGGGTCATGCCGACGATGGCGTTCATCGGCGTGCGGATCTCGTGGCTCATGTTGGCAAGGAACTCGCTCTTGGCCGCGTTCGCGCGTTCGGCCTCGGCAACGGCCAGCTCCAGCTTTTCCTCCAGCGCCTTCTCATTGCTCACGTCCATCGTGATGCCATAGATCACGCGAGTGCCATCGGGATTGATCTGGCCTCGGGTCGACATCTTGCACCACACATAGCTGCCATCATTGGTGGCGACCCTGAATCGGAAGTGCTGGCTCAGGCCAGCCTCTGCCTGCGCGGCGGCGATCTGGGTGAAGCGCCGGTCGTACTCGGCGAGGTCATCCGGATGAACGCGGAGCCGGTAATTGGCCACATCCTTCATGTGTGCTTCGGCGGATAGCCCCGAGATACTGGTCGCACTGATGTACTCGACCCGGGCGCGGCCCTCGGGGCTGATGTGCAGCTCCCAGACCGTTCCGGGAATGTTGTCGGTGAGGCGGCTAAGCCGTTCCGCAATGCATTCGGCCTGCGCCTGCGTTTCCGATAACTGGTCCCGCAGCCGGTGCTCATCGTCCACATCGATGGTGTGGCCCACTGCGACAATGTACGGCAGTGAGGCATCGTCGTAGACCGACCCGGTCGCCCGCACCCAGCCCCAGGTCTGGTCGTTTCGCAGTGTTCTGTATTCAGATGAGTAGTCCGAGCCTGTCAGCGCTTGCTGAATCTCGGCCAGATAGCGATCCCGATCCTCCGGGTGAACCAGCGAGAGAAAGCGATCCGGGTCCGATTTGATGTGGCGTGGGCTCATGTCCCCGAACGGAATGTCGAGCCGACCAGCAAAATGCGTGAAGTGCACCGCCCCTGTGGCGCGGTCGACCTCGGCCCGCCAGACCGCGCCGGGCAGAGTCTCGGTAATTTCGGCGAGCCGGCGCTGGCTTTCACTGGCTTCGAGCCTGGCGCGCTTCTGCTCGGTGACATCCATAAGCACGCCGTCCAGCCAGATGACACGACCCTGATCGTCACACTCCGCGAACCCGTGCTCCATCACCCAGCGAACGCTGCCATCGCGATGGCGAATCCGGTATTCAAGCAGCCAGGGTTTGCCAGCGTCGGCAGCGGCCTGCACCTGATCGGCGAGGTCCCCGGCATCGTCGGCAAGAATGAGCTCGCTAAAGCTGATGGCCCGATTATCGATGAAGTCCTCAGACGGGTATCCGGTGAGCCCTTCGACACGGGGCGACACGAACACCATGGTCCACTGGGCATCCATGGCGCAGCGATACACCGCGCCCGGAACACTCCTGATGATCTGATCCAGCCGGAACTCGGCCTCTCGCCGGGCCTGCTCGGCCGCATGCCGGGGCTTGGCATCACGCAGGCTGACGATCCAGCGTGTTTGCGATGTGCGCTCGGGATCATGGCTGATGGTGATCTGCACCGGCCACCGTGTCCCGTCTGCGGTGCGTGCCTGGCATTCCAGTGGTGGCGAAGGCGGGCTGTCGACCTCCGGCCACTGCAGGGCGACCTGCTCGCTGTCGGGCAGGACTTCGCTCAGCGGCACGCCCTCGACCGCTTTGGGCGCATGTCCGAGCACCCGCCGCAGCCGCTCGTTGGCACCGATAATCCGGTGGTTTGCATCAATCAGCAGGATGACATCCGGTGCCGATTCGAGAATGTGATGGTAACGGGCGCTGAACCGTCGATTGCGCCGCACGGCAGCGACCAGCCAAACCAATAGCGCCAGCATCAGCAGGCCGGTCATGCCACTCAGGACGCGGTCGAGTGGAGCGTCCGCACGCATTATCACAGCCGACTGCATGGCGACGCAGGCCGTGATGACGAGCGCGAGCAACCCGATTGTCTGTCGCTGAGTAGGCATGGCATCCAGATATGGCTGCAGACGGCGCGATCCCTTGTTGCCGTTGGCGAGCCCGGTCTCCTCCGGATTCGATTTGGGGCTGGTGTCCCTGCGCCCGACAGTAGCAAGACCTGCGGTGACGTTTAAATGTGTCGATCACAGCCCGTTTTCGCCCAAACCAAAAGTTTTTCCGGTTTTGGGCGATACCCCTTTTGCAAGAGGATGGTTGGCGAGAAGCGGCGAACGCGGATGCGGGAACCGCAACCCACCAACCGGGCGATTTACAGAAACTGACAGATCAATCCTAAAGTTTCTGTGAGGCGCTCCGATAACCCTCCTGTATCGGCGAGACGTCCATGTCGGAACGGTCCGCTGAGCAACAGGCACCGCCGGTGCCAAACCCTATACGGACCAGGAGTTCAGAGCCATGCAAGTCATTAACACCAACATCATGTCGCTGAATGCGCAGCGCAATCTTTCCACCTCGCAGGACATGCTCGCCACGTCCATGCAGCGCCTGTCCACCGGCCTGCGTATCAACAGTGCAAAGGACGACGCCGCCGGCCTCGCGATTTCCGAGCGTTTCACTGCTCAGATTCGCGGCCTGGACCAGGCGGCCCGCAATGCCAACGACGGCATCTCGCTGGCCCAGACCGCTGAAGGCGCACTGGAAGAGGTGACGAATAACATGCAGCGCATTCGTGAACTGTCCGTGCAGTCCTCGAATGCGTCGAACAACAACTCTGACCGCGCTGCGCTGCAGACCGAAGTCTCCCAGTTGTTGTCGGAAATCAACCGCGTCGCGGACACCACGACCTTTAACGGCGTGAACGTGCTGGACGGTTCCTTCTCGGGCGCTGCGTTCCAGGTCGGCGCCAACGCGGGTGAAACCATCACCGTTTCCTCGATTGTTGACGCCAACACCGCCGCACTGGGTTCGGTGTCGCAGGCCAGCGCTTCTGTTGCTGCATCGGGCCTGACAGGGTTTGCCACGGCAATCGCTGCCGGTGGTGTCACGGTCAACGGTGTGGACATCGGTGCCATCTCCGGTGCGTCCAGCGCCGCAGAGCGTGCCGGCCAGCTGGTCGACGCCATTAACGAAGTGTCGTCGCAGACCAACGTGGGCGCCTCCTACGATTCGGCCACGGGCCAGCTGACGCTGACCGGTAGCCAGAACATCGTGATTGCAGGTACGGCCAACGACGCGACTGAAGCCGGCTGGGCCAACGCAACCGTTGCCACGACCGCGACGTCCACAGGCATCGACACGCTGGATATCAGCAGCTACGCCGGTGCGCAGCTGGGCATTCAGCTGATCGACAGCGCCCTGGATACGGTCAATACCGCCCGCGCCTCGCTGGGTGCCATCCAGAGCCGCTTTGAGTCGGTGGTGGCCTCCGTGCAGATTCAGTCAGAAAACCTGAGCGCCTCACGCAGCCGCATCCAGGATGCCGACTTCGCCAAGGAAACCGCCTCGCTGACCCGTGGCCAGATCCTGCAGCAGGCCGGTACGGCGATGCTGTCCCAGGCGAACTCCGCTCCGCAGAGCGTGCTCAGCCTGCTTCAGTAAACCGAACCAGTCTGATGTGAAATCACGGGGTCAGGTCGCAACAGCTGCCTGGCCCCGTTTGCGTTATCCCTGATCAGCGGCTGGATGCAGACGCTGGTCTCTGTCCCGTAGGAGTGGATGTGATGAGCGAACCGATTCAGATCAGTCCGATCACAGACGCGCTCCGGGACCGGCCCGAAACACCAACCCGACTGGTGACGAGCAAGGTTCCGGAGCGACCCGAGTCAGCCGTGACGGACACACGCACGCCTGTCAGCCGCGAAACGGCCAGCCGTGCCGTGGATAAGCTCAACGCGGCGCTGGTCGGGGCGCAGACCAGTCTGCGTTTCCGGGTTGATAACGAGGCCGACCTGCTGGTCGTGTCCATCGTGGATGACCAAACCGGCGATGTCGTCCAGCAAATGCCGGCCGAGGATGTGGTCGAAGCGGCCAAGCGCGTGCAGCGCGGTGACATGCACACGATGGAGATCGTGGCGTAGGGCGGGGCACGCCACTTGCCTGAGCCTGCCTGGATCTAGGAGCCACCATGTCAATCTCATCGCTAGGAATCGGATCAGGCATCGACATCTCGAGCCTGGTGTCTCAGCTAGTCTCGGCGGAACGCTCGCCGCAGGAGGCCTTGCTCAGCAATCGCAGCAGTTCGGCCAACGCCGAACTCTCGGCGCTGGGGCGGGTGCGTTCGTCGTTGGGCGCATTGAAAACGGCTGCCGACAATCTGACGAATGCCGATTTATTCAGCGCAACCCGCGCCAGCTCCGGCGACGAGGCGGCGTTGCTTGTCAGTTCGAGCAACGAGGCAGTGGCCGGCAGCTACGATGCCCGCGTGCTGCAGCTGGCTAGCGCACACAAGCTCCATTCCATGGCCTACGCGGATGCCGACACCGATGTGGGCTATGGTGACCTCACCCTGTCTCGCGGCAGTGACAGCTTTACGGTGTCGATTGATTCCAGCAGTGCGACGCTGGCGGATATTCGCGATGCCATCAATGACGCCGCGGACAATCCGGGCATTCAGGCCACGATTGTCACCGCCGATGACGGCGCACGGCTGATTCTTGAATCCACCGACACTGGCGCCGCCAACAACATCACCGTCACGGCCGCCCCGCAGGCCGGAGGCGAAGGGCTGAACGATCTGGTCTATGTTGCCGGCGGGACCGAAAACCTGACCCAGCTCAACAACGCCCTGGACGCCCAGCTGTCCATCGACGGGTTTGTACGGTCGTCTCCCACCAATCAGGTGACCGATGCCGTAGACGGGCTGACCTTTACCCTGCTGGCAGAAGATCCCGCTACGGACATCAGCATCGACATCCAGCGCGATGACAGCGACATCAGCGACGCGATCGACGCTTACGTCAAGGCCTATAACAACGCCCAGGTGACCTTGTCGTCCGTGTCTGTCGCCGTGCCGGGAGGAACCTCCGGCGCACTGGTGGGCGACACGCTGGCGCTGGGGGCCTCGCAGCGTCTGCGCAGCAGCATGATTCAGAGCTTTGCGGGCGATATCGGCGCGCTGAGTGCAATCGGCATCACCCTGGAGGTCGACGGCACCATGAATTTCGACAGTGCCGAACTCGACGCCCAGCTGGCCAGCAATCGCGACGGCGTCGTGGCCCTGGTGGCCGGAGATGACGGGCTGGGCGACGTGGTCAGCAGTTACCTGGACGGTCTTGTCGGTGACGACGGCATCGTGGAATCCCGGGAGGAGGGCGTACAGGGGCGTCTGGATCGCATTGAAGAGCAGCGGGAGCGGCTGGATCTGCGGATGGAGCGCTACGAAGCGCGGCTGTCCGCCCAGTTCGCTGCCATGGACCAAATTGTCGCCAGCCTGCAGACCACAGGCTCCTACCTATCACAACAACTCAGCGCACTGCCGGGCTTTACCCGGTCAGAGCAAGGCTAGCGGCCGGAGATCAACATGTCCTACTTCGCAGGCAACAAGGCAAATCGCTACCAGCAAACCCAGGTGGCCACGGGTGTGACCGGCGCCGACCCGCACCAGCTCATTCAGTTGTTGCTCGACGGTGCCACCGAGCGCATGGCGCTGGCGCGGGGCTGTATCGAGCGGGGTGACCTGGCGGGCAAGGGGGAACGCATCAGCCGAACCATCGCCATTATCGAGGCTTTGCGCGCCAGTCTGGATCATGAGGTGGGAGGCAGTCTGTCGGAGCGCCTGGACGCCCTGTATGACTACGTCATCCGACGTCTGCTCGACGCCAACATGCACGCGGATGTTGCCGCACTCGACGAGGCCGCATCACTGATGGAAGAAATTCGCAGCGCCTGGGCTGCGATCTCGCCGGCCAATCGCCAGGCTGCGGTGGGATGAACGCCACGGTCGATGATGTGCTCGCAGCGCAGCAGGCCTGCCGCGAGGCGATCGAAACGGGCGAGGCGGACGCCTGTCAGGCCGCCTGGCAGGCCTATGACGAGCTGGCGCGTACGCTGTCGACCCGTGGCGTCCCGTTTTCGGCGTTGCGTCAGGTGTTGGATGGTCATTTCGAGCTGGAACGCCAGGCCCGGCGGGCCCGCGACCAACTGGTCGAGTCCCAGCAGACCGTGACCCGGCAACGCTCCGCAGATCGCGCCTACAGGGCGCATGACTAGACGGCTGCGCGGACGAGTCGTCCGGGCGAGAACCCCATGAGTGGCGTGCAGGTCCAGCGCCATTGCGCCGCCAACTGGGCTTCCGCTGTTGCGGGGCAGGCGGCTGTCCCCAATCTGCACCCGGTGGCTTTGCTGCAGTTAATCGATACGCTGGAACCGGCTGCTGCACCGACCCGCGACTCGGACCACGAGCCGGATTCCGACCTCGCCAGAGTCGAGCGCAAGCTGGATACTCTGCTGCAGCTCGTCTCGTTACTGGCGCCGGGTGAGGGGCGTTCGTACCCCCAGATTTCCCTGCGGCTGTCCCCGACACACATTCACTGGTCCGATGCGGACTTGGCGCCGCCGCCGCGCCCTGATGAGCCCCTGCTGGTCTGGCTCAACCCCTTGTCACCGGCGCCGGTGCAACTGGCGGGTGAATATCAGCGGACCGACTCTGGCGGGCACTGCATTCAGCTATCATTTAAGGACTCGGATTTCGAGTCTGCTTGGGCGCGCCTGCTGTTCCGGTGGCATCGCAGGGACATCGCACGCAGTCGTTAACGTGTCGATAATTGTCGATGGGTGAGCGCTGCGTTAATGTCGTCCTGACTGGGGATAGAGGCTGTAACGCATTGATGAACCACAGCGCGGATGACTACTTGGCAACAGCCGCCGGAGCGAACGGCCGGCCGATCCGCGTGTTGCTGGCGGACGACCACACGCTGGTGCGCGCCGGGATTCGCTCGCTGGTGGAATCCATCGATGGCATCGAGGTTATCGGCGAGACAGGCGACGGCGCGGCCGTTGTTCACCTCGTCGAGACCCAGCAGCCCGACATTCTTCTGCTCGATCTGGCCATGCCGAATATGCACGGCATCGACATCATCAAGATTTGTGACGATCGCTGTCCGCTGACGCGGGTGCTGGTCTTGTCCATGCACGCCGAGTCGGAGTACGTCCGCGAGGCCATGGCCATTGGCGCCGCCGGGTTTCTCGTCAAGGATTCGGCACCGGAGGAACTGCCCGTGGCCATCAACGCGGTGGTCAATGGCGACACCTTCGTCAGCCCGCGTGTCTCACGGGCAATGTTCGACGCGCCCCGGCGTCGAAGTTCCGACACCGCCGACGGCGCCGCTGGGCGGCGGCCCTTGTTTACGCCGCGTCAACGCCAGGTGCTCAAGGAATTGGCCGGCGGACAGTCCACCAAGCAGATTGCTGCCAAGCTCGGCATTAGCATCAAAACCGTGGAGACCCACCGGGCGCGCATCATGCAGTCCCTGGGGATTACCTCCGCGAATGCCCTGGTCCGGTTTGCGATTCGAGGACGCTACGACGCCGAGTAGGGCGGTTCGTCCCCACAACCCTGACCGGTCGTCGGCGTTCCGGCGTTTTATTCAGGCATGCCAGGGTGTTTGTCGGGGTGGGCAGGAATCATGCACACCCCAATAAAAACAATGGCTTGTACCGTCTCCGTGGCGGGAAATTGTCGCTGCTGCCCCCGCCCTGACACGCTTAGGTCAGGGTAGGTAGGGGTTTCCCTGACAGTGGGTGGGGATCGTCCCGATTGTTGGTCAGGGGGCGGGTCGGAATACTGACGCCATGCCAGGAGGGACTCACCTCCGGCCGGTTCAGGAGGACGACCGATGAGACAAAATCTTGGCGCACGAATCACGACCTCGGCGACGATGACGCCGCAGCTGATTCAGTCGATTCGCTTTCTTCAGCTATCCGCCCAGGAGATCGAACTGGAGATCGCCGAGATGCTGGATCGGAATCTCATGCTGGAGTCCGATTCAGACCGTGATACGGCGGACGCGGCTGAAGAGGGTTTTGACGACATCACGGTCCTGGGTGCATCGGCCGGTGATGACATTCCTGAAGACCGCCAACCCAGTTCTGCGGATCGCGACCTGCGTGCCCGGTTGATGGAGCAGATCGCTGTCGCCTTCGCCGACCCCACCGATTTGCAGATTGCCCTGGGCGTGCTCGATGCCCTGGACGAGACCGGCTACCTGGAAGAGCGTCCGATCGATCTGGCACGTGGCCTGACCGCCGCCGGGCTGGATGCCTGCCTGGAGCGGGTTGAGCAGGTCCGTCGCGCCTTTATGCAACTGGAGCCGACGGGTGTCGGCGCGCTGGATCTGCGCGAATGCCTGCTGGCCCAGCTTGAGGACAGCAGCCACGCCGAGGCGGCGCTGGCCATGCAAATCGTTGACGAGCACCTGGATGCGCTGGCCAACGCAGAGCTCGACAATCTCTGCGACACACTGGGCGTGGACATGGCCGCCCTGCGGCAGGCCATCGACTGCATCCGGCGGCTGAATCCGAAGCCGGGTCTGGACGCCGGTGCCTCGGAAACCGCAGTGCCGGATGCCATCGTCGAAGCCACGGCCGACGGCTGGCGTGTGCGCCTGAACCAGGCCGCCCACCCCCAGCTACGCGTCAACAGCACCTACGAGCGCATGCTGGGGCAGTGCACCCGGCGTGATGCCGCCGCGTTGAATGATCAGCTGGTCGAGGCACGCTGGTTTCTGCGCAGCATCGAAATGCGTCGGGACACCATCCTGCGGACGGTGCAGGCGATCTTCGAGCGTCAGCCCGAGTTTCTGGCGCGCGGGGAGGCCGGTCTGCGGCCGATGACGCTCAAGCAGATTGCGGACGACATCGGAATGCACGAATCGACGATTTGTCGCGTCACCAACAGTAAGTACATCCAGACTCCGCTGGGTGTGTTCGAGCTCAAGCGTTTTTTCTCCAGCGAAGTGGGCTCGGGCACGCAGACCAGCGCCTCCGGTACGGCGGTCAAGGCCATGATCCGCAACATCGTCGCCGACGAGCCTCGCGACACCCCGTTCTGCGACGCCGACATCCGGGCCATTCTCGCGCGGCGCGGTGTCACCGTTGCCCGGCGCACCGTGGCCAAATACCGCGAAGCGCTGGGCATTGCTTCCGCCAAATTGCGCGCACAGCGCGGGCTGACGCTGGCCGAGGCGCTGGCGTGAGCCTGACGCTTCGCGCTGATGCGCCCGCGCGGGTATCGTCCATGCCAGTGATTGACGGACGTGTTCCGGCCGCAGGAGACAGCATGGACAAGCTCAGAACCATCGTGGTCGACGACCACCGCGCCTTTCGCACCCTGGCGGGAGCACTGCTTGAGGATCACCCCGCCATTGAGGTCATCGCCTTCGGCGAATCGGGCGAAGAGGCCGTCGAACTCTGCGAGCGGCATAAGCCCGACCTGCTGCTGGTGGACATCTCCATGCCCCGCATGGGCGGTCTTCAGGCCTCCCGTTTGATCAAGGCTCAGGACGAGCCTCCGCATATCGTCATCGTCAGCAATTTTGACGACGCAGGACACCGCGAACACGCGGCCGCATCCGGCGCTGACAACTTCATTGGCAAGGCCGAGTTCATGGAAGGCGTCGACCAAGTCGTTGCACAACTGCAAGCACTTCGAGGTGCATCATGAGCGAATCACGCGTTCTCGTTATCGATACCAACCGCGAGCAGGGCCGATCGGTCGGCGCCGTACTGGAATTCGTCGATTTCACCCCGGAGTGCTGGACCGACGTCGACGCGCTGTGCGCCCAGAAGACCCGGCCCCGCGAGTACGCCGCCATCGTGATCGGTGATCTCGGCACGCAGGGCGAAGCGTTCTACAAGTGGCTGAAGCGCGACCCCCAGTTCCCGTTCGTGTTGCTGCTGCCCGAGCAGGTCGAAGCCGGCCACGGGCTGCATCCGGACGAACACGCCGTGTTGCAGATGCCCATCCGCCACCAGCAGCTCTCCGAGGTGATGCAGCGGGTCAGCGTGCAGCGCATGGACACCGACGCCGAGCGCAGCCTGTCTCGTCTGGGCCCTTCCGGTGACTCGCCGGCGATTGCCCGGGTGCGCAGCATGATCGACCAGGTGGCACCGTTTGATACGACGGTGTTGATCACCGGCGAATCGGGCACTGGCAAGGAGGTCGCGGCCCGCCGTATCCACGCCTTGTCGCGCCGTGCCGGCAAGCCCTTTGTGGCCGTCAACTGCGGTGCAATTCCAGCCGACCTGCTCGAATCCGAATTGTTCGGGCACGAGAAGGGCGCGTTCACCGGCGCCGTGGCCCAGCGCCGTGGTCGCTTTGAACTGGCCGAGGGCGGCACGTTGTTCCTGGACGAGATCGGCGACATGAGCCTGCCCATGCAGGTCAAGATTCTCCGCGTGTTGCAGGAGCGCAGCTTCGAGCGTGTCGGCGGCAACGAAACCAAGCAGTGCGATGTGCGCATCATCGCGGCCACGCACCGCGATCTGGAGTCGCGCATTGTCTCCGGTGACTTCCGCGAAGACCTGTTCTACCGCCTGAATGTCTTCCCGGTCGAGATGCCCCGCCTGACCGACCGCATCGATGATCTGCCGCGCCTGGTGGACGATCTCATCGCCTCGCTACAGGCCGATGGTCGCGGCGACGTGGCGCTGGATGCCCAGGCCGTCTCCGCGCTCAAGCAGTACGCCTGGCCGGGCAACGTGCGTGAACTGGCCAATCTGGTCGAGCGCTTGTCCGTGCTGCACCCGGGTCGCACGGCGGGTGTTGATGACCTGCCGGCGCGCTACCAGCCCGAGCAGGCGGGTGACGCCGTGACACCGGCGGACATGCTGAGCGTCAATGCCTCGTCGTCTGCAGCGCCGGTCGCCCAGCCCAGTCTTCCGGACGCTGGCATCGATCTTCGCGATCACATGGCCAGCGTCGAGATGGCGCTGATCCGCCAGGCGCTGGATGCCTCCAACGGGGTGGTGGCCCATGCCGCGCAGCTGCTGCATCTGCGCCGGACCACCCTGGTCGAAAAGCTGCGCAAGTACGACCTGGGCCGCTAGGCCCACGCGGGTCGGGGCGGCGTCTGAAAACCGACGCCGGCCCCGGCTGACAGGCGGGGTACGAAACTTGCCCCATCCTGCTGTTGGTGTCCGAGTCTGAGAGTTGTCGTCCCATGTCGAACGTCGAAATCCAGAGTGTCCTGTCCCAGATACGCAGCCTGCGTACGCAGTCTCCGTCTGTGGCAGCCGACCGCCCGGCGGCCAGCGAGCCGCTGAGCACGGTTGGTCGGGCACCGGCGCCGACGTTCACCGATGCGGCCAAGGCTGTGCTCGATTCGGTCAATGAGGCCCAGCAAAGCTCCAACGATCTCAAGACCCGATTCCAGATGGGCGACCCCGGGGCGGATCTGGCCCAGGTCATGCTCGCCTCCGGGCGGGCCCAGGTGTCCTTTACGGCCCTGACCGAGGTGCGTAATCGCCTCGTCAGCGCCTACCAGGACGTCATGAACATGCCGGTTTGATGACGGCACTTGGTAACCACGGACGCATCCATGGCTGAAACTCTGTCAGATCGCCTCAAGCAGGTGCCGGGTCTTCGGCAGCTCATGCTGCTGGTCGGCATTGCCGGGGCCGTTGCCGTGGGCGTGACCGTCTTTTTCTGGTCGCAGTCACCGGCCATGGTGCCGGTGTACACCGGGCTGAACGAACGCGACATGGCGGCCGTGGCCGATGTGCTCTCTACACAGGCGGTTGAACACAAGCTGGATGTCGCCCGTGGCGCCGTCCTGGTCAAGGGCAGTGATGTACAGGCCGCCCGCCTGAGCCTGGCGGCCCAGGGATTGCCCCAGGGTGCAGGCGTCGGTTTTGAGGCCATGCAGGAGAACCCGGGGCTGGGCGTGTCCCAGTTTATGGAGTCGGCGCGGTACCAGCATTCGCTGGAGACCGAGCTGAGCCGCACCATATCCAGCCTGCAGCCGGTGGAGACCGCACGGGTGCATCTGGCTGTACCCAAGCCGTCTCCCTTTGTCCGCAAGACCCGGCAGCCAACGGCGTCCGTGGTCGTCAAGCTCTTTCCCGGGCGGGCCCTGGAGCGCACGCAGATTGCGGCCATCCAGCATCTGGTGTCCGCCGGCGTTCCGTCACTGGAGCCGGGCAATGTGTCGGTGGTCGATCAGGGCGGTCGGCTGCTGTCATCAGCTGACGACGACAGCGTGCTCGCCATTACCAACAAGAATTTTGAGCACACGCGCCGCGTGGAGCAGGCCTTCACCGACCGGATTCGCGAACTGCTCGCACCCATGGTCGGTGCGGAGCGGTTGAGTGTGCAGGTCACGGCGGACATGAACTACGCCGTGCAGGAAGAAACCGTCGAGCGTTATGCGCCCGAGGCGGCCGTGCGGTCGGAGCAAACCTCTGAAGACACCTCCGCCGGTGCCTCCGCTGCAGGTGTGCCGGGCGCCACCACGAACAAGCCCCAGGGCCTGCCGGGTACCACGCCGGTCCCCAGCGAAGGCCAGCTGGCCACTGCCGGTGCGGTGCGTCGGCAGGCGGTGCGCAATTACGAGCTGGACAAGACCACGCGTTACTCTCGCGAATCGGTGGGGCGGTTGCAGCGGGTCTCCGCAGCCGTACTCGTCGACCACATCCCGGTGCGTGATGCCGAAGGCAACGTCAATCTGGAACCGCTGCCGGCCGAGCAAGTCGCCCGTCTGGAGGCTCTGGTCCGTGAAGCCATTGGTTTCAGCGAGGCGCGTGGTGACAGCGTGTCGGTCATGAATGCACCGTTTCTCAACGATGTCGGCGAGTTGGAAGCCATCGAGCCGCTGCCGATCTGGCAGCAGCCCATGGTCAAGGACATGCTGCGTCAAAGCGGTGGCGTGTTGCTGGTCATCATCATCCTGATGGCGCTGGTCCGGCCGATGCTCAAGAGCCTGCTGGCCTCGCCGGCCCAGATGATGGGCGGGCAGCAGCTGGCCATGGCTGGTGCTGGCGGCCAGGGTGTGGCCATGGGCGCACCGGGTGAGGAACAGGTGTATCTCTCCGATCACGCAGCCGTTGCCCAGGCCGGCGGCGCTGCCGGCACAGGGCAACCCGCGCTGACGGATCAAAACCAGTCGTTCTCCATCGATTTGAAGGCACCGTACGAAGACAAGGTCGCAGCGGTGCGCCAGGTCGTGACGGAGGATCCCAAACGCGTGGCGCAGGTTGTCCGCCAGTGGGTGAATGATGGCGAATGAACTCGCAGTGGCTGAGGCCACAGTCGAACTGGACCTGCCCCGCGTGGATCAGGCCGCGATTCTGCTCATGTCCCTGGGCGAGTCCGAGGCGGCGGAAATCCTCAAGCACCTCGGCGCCAAGGAAGTCCAGCGTCTGGGCGCTGCCATGGCACGCCTGGAGAATGTCTCCCGCGAGCAGGCCTCCTTCGTCATGACCAATTTCGTCGGCGCCCTGGAAGAGCAGACGGCGCTGGGCGTGGGCGCAGACGACTACGTGCGCCGGGTTCTCATCGGCGCGCTGGGCGAAGAACGCGCCGGTGGTGTCATCGACCGCATTCTCGTCGGCCAGAGCAGCAAGGGCCTGGAAGCACTCAAGTGGATGGATACCAAGGCCGTGGCCGAGATCGTCCGCAACGAGCATCCGCAGATCATCGCGATTGTGCTGTCGTATCTCGACGCCGATCAGGCTGCTGAACTGCTGGGCCTGCTGCCGGAGCGGACCCGGCCGGATGTGCTCATGCGCATCGCCACCCTGGATGGCATCCAGCCCAGCGCCCTGCGCGAGCTGGACGAGATCATGGAAAAGCAGTTTTCCAACAACAACAGCTCGCGCTCATCCAGCATTGGGGGGCGCAAGTCCGCCGCCAATATCCTGAACCTCATGGACTCCTCCGTGGAGCAGGCCCTGATGGAGAAGGTCACGGAATTTGATGCTCAGTTGAGCGAAGAAATCGCCGAGCTGATGTTCACCTTCGACAACCTGCTGGAAATTGACGACATGGGCATCCAGCGGCTGCTGCGCGACGTCAACAGCGAAACCCTGGTGCTGGCGCTCAAGGGTGCGGACAGTGAACTCAAGGACAAGGTCCTCAACAACATGTCCAGCCGCGCCGCCGAAATGCTGCGTGACGACATGGAAAACCGCGGGCCGGCCCGTGTCTCGGATGTCGAGGCGGCTCAGAAGGAAATTCTCGAAGTGACCCGTCGCTTGGCCGACGAGGGCGAGATCATGCTGGGCGGCGGTGGCGGCGATGACTTTATCTGAGCCGGTCGAGTTGCCAGCGGGCGTTCAGGCGGCCAAGTGGGAGGCGCCGACGGTTGTGGCCAACCGGATTGACGCGTCAGCCCCCGCCGGCAACGAGTCGGTGCCACCGACCATTGAAGAGCTGGACAAGATCGAGGAAGCCGCCTACCAGGACGGCTACCAGCGCGGCTACGACGCCGGTTTTACGCAGGGCAGCGCAGACGCCAAGGAGCGGGTCGCCCGACTCAAGGAAATTTTCCACACCCTGGTGCAGCCACTGGCGGATCTGGACTCCGAGGTCGAGCAGACGCTGCTGCAAATTGCTTCTGCCGTGGCCAGCCGTGTCATCCGCGCGGAACTGCAAACGCAGCCGGATCTGATCGGCAACATGATTCATGAGGCCGTGGAATCGGTGGCCAGCCCGCAGACTTCCGTCACCGTGTACCTGAACCCGGACGATGCCGTGTTCGTGCGGGAGCATATGGACCAGCCGGTGGAAGGCCCGCACTGGAAGATCATGCCCGATGACGGTCTGGCGCCGGGCGACTGCCGTGTCGAGACGCCGGACGCCCGGGCCGATGCCCGGCTGGATTCCCGGGTCCAGCGCCTTGTTGCGCCGGCCTTCCGCTAGGGGGCGCTGTCATGCCCGTTCATAACCTGCCCTGGACTGCCGAACGCAACGAGCGTGTGGCCCAGCGCCTGGGCCGCTACAGCGCGGTGCCCAAGACCGAAAGCGGCATCGTCGTCGAAGGCGTGCTCAAGCGGTCCATTGGCCTGACGCTGGAAGCCTCGGGCTGCCAGATGCCCATTGGTGGACACTGCCGCGTGGAGGTCGAAGGCGGCCACTTTATCGAGGCCGAGGTCGTGGGCTTCGACGGCAACCGCAGCTTTCTCATGCCCACGGGCGACATGACTGGCATGAAGGCCAATGCCCGTGTGCTGCCCGATCGGCGGTCCGGTGAAGTCGCCGTGGGCGAGGGGCTGCTGGGCCGAGTATTTGACGGCGCCGGCCAGCCGCTGGACGGACTGCCCACACCCCGGACGGATCGCCGCGTCTCGCTCATGGGCGGGCTGATCAATCCGCTGGAACGCGAGCCGATCACCGAACCCCTGGATGTGGGTGTGCGTGCCATCAACGGCCTGCTCACTGTGGGGCGCGGACAACGCATCGGCTTGTTTGCCGGCTCCGGCGTGGGCAAGAGTTCGCTGCTGGGGATGATGACGCGCCACACCAACGCCGAGGTTGTCGTGGTTGCGATGATCGGCGAGCGTGGCCGCGAAGTCCGCGAATTTGTTCAGGAAACACTGGGCCCGGAGGGCATGCAGCGAGCGGTCGTCATCGCCACGCCGGCCGATCGTTCACCGCTGATGCGGGTGCATGCCGCCTGGCGGGCTACGGCCATTGCCGAGCATTTCCGCTCGCGGGGCAAGCATGTGCTGCTACTCATGGACTCGCTCACCCGCTTTGCCCAGGCCCAGCGTGAGATCGGCCTTGCCGTGGGCGAACCTCCGACGACCCGGGGTTATCCCCCGTCGGTGTTTGCACGCCTGCCCATGCTGGTCGAGCGTGCGGGTAACGGCGCCAAGGGCGCGGGCTCGATCACGGCGGTGTACACGGTGCTCACCGAGGGCGACGACCCCAACGACCCCGTGGCCGATACCGCGCGGGCCATCCTCGACGGACATGTCGTGCTGTCCCGCAGTATTGCCGAGACGGGGCGCTATCCGGCTATTGATATCGAAGCCTCGGTGAGTCGCGTTGCGCGTCAGGTCACTTCGGGTGACTACCAGACACTGTGCAATGAATTCCGCCAGCTGTATTCGGCCTACCAGCGTCAGATCGATTTGATTCGCATCGGCGCCTACCAGCGGGGCAGCGATCCGGTGACCGATCGAGCCGTCGACCGCTGGCCGGCCATCTTCGAGTACCTGCGTCAGGCACCCGGCGAGGGCACATCGCTGCCCGAGGCGATGCAGGCCCTGGTGCAGGTGCTGGGTCTGAACACGGAGCAAAGCCATGCGTGACCCCCGTCGTACCGAGCAGCTCGTGCAGGTGTACGGATTGCGCAAGGAGCGCGCCGAGGCGGCGGTTGCGGGCGCGAGCGCGCGGGTTGAGCAGGCGCGACAGCAGCAACAAAACCTCAAACGCTACATGGCCGAGTACGCAGCGCGCCCCGGCGAAGGCACGCTGACCGCCGGAGCGCTGGCCAACCGCTGCGCCTTCGTGGCGAAGCTGGCCGATGCCTGCCGGTTTCAGGGCCAGGTCGTGGATCAGCAGCAACAGGGACTGCAGCGCGAGTACGAACGCCTGCAGCAACGTCAAACCGAACAACGGCGGATGGAGCATCTGCACCAACACGCCTGCAGTGAACAAGCCCAGGCGCAACGGCTGCGGGAGCAGCGCGCCCAGGACGAGGCCGCGGTGACCCAATGGATCGCGAGCAGCGACTGATGCGCGTGGATTCCTTGCCGGCCGACCCGGTCGCGGGGCGGGTGCTGTCTGCCGCTACGCCGGCCGCAGGCGCAGCCAGTTTTGCGGGCCTGTTGCAGGTTCCGCAGGCCGCCACAGCCGGCATGGCCAGTGTGGATGCTGCGCCTATGCAGAGGAAAAACGGCGTCAGTGCCGAGTCCGATCACGCATCGCCGCTCGTGGGCCTGGGATTGCCGGGTATCGACGTGGCCGGGACGCCTCCAGCACGCCCGGCCGCTCAGAAATCAGCAGGCCTGGCCGTTTCTGGCCCCGTGGCAGCGGGTCGCGCGGCCGATGTCTCCGTTCGCGATGTCGGACCCCAGCCTGCGTCGGGTGCGCCGCCGATCACGTCGGCGGGCCGCGAGTCCAGCCGCTCTACGGTGGCCGACCCGCGCGCACCCGTTGTGATGACGGCCCAGCCGACACAGGCCCAGCCGACACAGGCCCAGCCGACACAGGCCCAGCCGACACAGGCCCAGCCGACACAGGCCCAGCCGACACAGGCCCAGCCGACACAGGCCCAGCCGACACAGGCCCAGCCGCCACAGGCCCAGCCGGCAC
>JAYZUZ010000014.1:0-136386 GCA_036156195.1 Pseudomonadota bacterium
CCCGGGCGGGGTGGGCCCGGCGTTGCGATGGCGCGCCCCTGGTCACGGGGGTCTCCCGGGCTTCACGCCTGCTGACGTGGGCCCCGGCCGGGGCCGCACGCCGCCTGCAGGCGGCATTGGATGACTACCCTGTCGCGCTGCGGCTATCCGCCGAGGCTAGGCGCATCACACACACGGGTGTCGAACTGGCCTCGGGCGAGGTCTTGCCCGCCGCCCACGTCATCCTGGCGGTCGGGCTGCAGGCCAAAGCGCTCACGCGAGAACTGGGTCTGCCCGCCGGCCCACAAGGGCTCAAGGTGGCTCCCACCATGCAAAGCATTGCCGATCCCCGCGTGTTTGCTGCCGGCGACTGCGCCGATTACCAGCCCCGCGCGCTACCCAAGCTGGGCGTGTTCGGCGTCAAAGCCGCCGAGGTGATCCACCACAACCTGCTGGCCGGCGTGCAGGAGCGCCCCCTGCGGCCGTACCAACCGCAACAACGCTGGCTGGCCATTCTCAACCTGGGCAACGGACAAGGCCTGTTGTTGTGGTGGCGGTTCTGGTGGTGCGGCCGCTTCAGCGCCTGGCTGAAGAACCGCATCGACCGGCGTTTCATGGCGCAGTACCGACGCGCAGGCCAGGCGGACTGAATCACGCCAGTCGAATGGCGCCGGCACCCGCGCAGGCCTGGGGCCGTGCATTGACGTGGCTTACGGCCGATCCGCACAGCGCGAATCCAGCGCACCTTGTCGTTCCAGCCGTGCCCCGAGTGCGCGCCACGCAGCCCAGGCCTGTTCGATGTCGGCCGGCAACGGGCCGCTGAAACCCAGCTGCGGAAGGTGAATCTGATCGTCCGACACACCGCCGCTGAGGCTGCGCGTCGGTGAACCGACGATTGACCGGAACTTGCGTCGATGTTGCCGAAAACGGTCCCGGCTAATCACCGCCGCCTGCATGGCCTTGGCCTGCGTTAACAACGGCCGATCGGCGCTACTGCCCGACGGCACCTGTAGTGCCAGCGCCGGGTATTGCAGTAGCTGCCCGTACACCGCGTGTTCGCTGGCCGGCATTTGATAGCGCGCACTGGCATCAAAGATCAAACCCACACGATATCCCTGGCCCAGCAACCCGATGGCCAGGCCCAAGGGTAGCCGCAGGGTGGGCGGCGACCCGCACCAGTACGCCACGTTCAGGGCATCCACCAACAGAACCGGAGCCGGACAAGTCGCCGCTGGCGGTCTACTTTGCACGCTGTGCCAGGTACTGCCGCGCCTGGCTGCGGGCCAGTGCCACGAGGTCGGCTTGCGCCAGATTCACATCGGCCAGATGCAACCCCCAGTTGTCACCCCCGAAGAACTCGCCTGGATAATCATCGGCGCGTGGGTCCTCCGGGTCAGCGGCAATCCGCACCTCCAAATAATGCGCACCGCTGTCCGGATGCACGCGGCAGACGCCGTCGATCTGCCCCGGGACCGCAAAAAACGGCGTCTCCACCATCGCCGCAACATTCTCCGCCCGGTTGGCATAAGGCCCACCACTGCCGCGGGGCCGCAACAGTGCCTGGAACACCGGCGGCAACACGAAGGGCAGCCGCGCCTGCAGCCCGGCCGGCCCGCCAGACAAGGCCGCCGGGTGCACGCAAATCGCCTGCATGCCCGGCTCGGTCACCCGGCCGAACCGGGGGTCTGCCAGCGCAGGATCACCAGCGCGGTAACTGGCGTAGGCGACCACACAGCCGGTTTGCGTGGCATGGCGACACACAGGGGTGCTGCGAAAACTGCCGCCCACGTCCGCACCCAGAGGTTGCGCCAGCGTGGTGCCGGGAATATGCGCCGCCACCAGCCGGGCCGCCAATGCAGGCGTGGTCTCGACTTCCTCGGCGATCAGCCTGGCCAATAGCCGCGCGCCCTGGGAGTGGCCGATCAACACAAAGCCACGCCCCTCGCTTGCGGTGGCGATGTAGTGCAAAAAAGCCTCGCGCACGTCGCCATAGGCCACTTCATTGGCCGCCTCGATATCCTCTGGGGAATACACCGCATCGGTCCGCCCCGAGACCGCCAGCGCGGTCAGGCTGCGCTGCCGATACACCGGCGCGAACATCCGACAGGTATCCCGGTAGCGACCGGCCTGCAGCAAGGTGGTTTGCCGTTCCTGTACATCGGGCATGCGGTCGGCATTGGCCCCGGGATCGGCACTGGTCGTCGGGTACACGTAAAAGCAGTCGACCTCGAACGCAGGATCCAATGCCACGGTTTCGATCGCTGCTGTGCCATCGGCCGCCACCACCCGGGTATCCAGCGCGCCCATACAGGCGTCGTTCTCGGCATCCAGTTGGGGATGACACAACCAGTCATCGAGATCCGCGTACACCTCGCTGATCGCCCCAAGCGCGGGCGTTGGCGATGTCGGACCTGCATCGCCTGTGCAGGCCTGCAGGCCGGCCGCAAGCGATAGCACCGACAGCGCCTGAAAGAATCGTCGACTCATGGTCTCCCCAGTGGTTTTGTTATTGGGCGGCAGACTCTAAGGAAGCGCTGATAAATTCGCACCACCAAGACGGAGCCGGTTTTCATGCTTGCCCCTGCGGAGCGAGTGCCGTTTGGTCATTCCGAGTCAGCGGACGGCACGGAGAATCGCGAAAAAACCAGCCCGTTCCGTCCAGATTGCGCCTGCCACTTGGCGGCGCGTATCCATCAGCGCTTCCCTAGCCCTCCGCAGGCTTGCTGCGCCTGCGCAAAGTCGGCAGCCCGAACCACCCATCGCAAAGTGCATAAGAGCACCATATTGTCTAGAATGTGTTTAGACGCACTCGGAGGCCGGAGATGCAGACTGCGACCAATGCCCCGCAAGTAGATGACGCTGCACTGATTAAGAAGGCCGCGCGCAACGCGGCGAGCCAGGCCGGCCTGTCGATGAGTGAACTTGCCGCGATCATCGGCTGCCGGCGGGAAACTCTCTCGCGCAGCACGGCCCAGCTCAGCGGCAAGCAGGCCGAACTCGCGCTGCTGTTTCTGCGCTCACAGCGCAGTCTGTCCGCGCTGACCGGCGGCAGTCGGTCGCACATCCGTCACTGGATGCGCACGCGCAACCTTCATCTGGGCGACCAGGTGCCCAAGACCCTGATGCAGTCCGTCGACGGCTTGGTCCGCTCAGTCGGCTATCTGGATGCCATGCGCGGCAAGTTGTGACGCGCGACTTCCCCCTCGAACCGCTGTGCGGCTCGGCGCTGCGCTATGTGGAATCCCAAAGCCTGATCGCCACCACGGAGTTCGTGGACACGGCGGAGGAACAACACCGGCTAGAAACCCTCCTGGATGCGGCCAAGCCCGCCCTGCCGCCAGATGTTGCCCACATGCACTGGCTGCTGCGCTCCGCATTTCGCTACCCGCCTCTGCCTTACGGCAGCCGCTTCGGCCAATCCACGGAGCGTGGGATTCTCTACCTCAGCGAGCAACGTGCTGCGTTAGTCGCAGAGATGGCGTTTTACGATTACCAGTTCTATGCAGGCATGGTCGAACCACCGCCCACCCCGGTCCGGCGGTCTCACACCGTCATCCGCGTTGCCGTGGCTACGGAACAGGCCACCGATACCCGCCAGCAACCCGATTCCAAGCCACTTAGCGCCCCGGACAGCTGGCAGGCCAGCCAGGCCTTTGGCACCCAGGCACGAGAAGCCGGCGTTGAAGTGATTCGCTACCCCAGCGCTCGCAGCACCGTCCCGCATGCCACCAACCTGGCCGTGCTCGCCCCCCGCGCCGTCGCCAACGCCCAAACCCCACCGGCAACCGAAACGGGCTTCCGCAGCCGTGTTGATGCCCGTGGAGTCTGGCTCAGTGAAACGCTTTGCGGGCCGGAGTTCTTTCCGGCCGAAGACCTGCAGCGCAGCCCGTTCTAGGCCGGATGATCACCCGGCCGGATGTTTTGATGTCCGGATACAGCCCGTGATGCCGTTGAAAAGGGCAGGAACCGAATGAGAGACCCATGTGAACAGTCGCATCCCCTCAACGAAGCCCGGCATCGAAACGCGGCCCCTGACGACCATCCGCCGATCCGTCGAAGCCGCCTGGGCGGGCCTATTGATTGGAGCGGTCTGCGGACTATCACCCACCCTGGGGCTGGCAGACGCATCGCCCGAAAATGCCGACCCCACACGGGCTTGCGCGGGAATCGGCCGCGTCGCGCAGGATCTCGCCGAATTAAAACAAGAGGGAGCATCAAACGATTACGCCGTCCGGTCCGTCGCGGGCCAATTGGCTAAGAGCGGGCTGACGGGCTCCCACGTTCGACGGAACTACAAACCCATTGTCGCCATCGTGGCGCAGGTACTGGACAACCCGGCCATCAGCTCGCTGAGCGCCCAGTCCCAGCGATTACTGACAGAAGCGCTCTGCGAAGACACCACGGGCTTCAAAGACTTGGGCAACATCGAACAATCACTGTCCAACAGCTACCAACGCTTGCGGGCATGCGAGGACGACCTGGGGCAGGCCGAGCCAGTGCGGCTACGGGCACTACGCGACTGTGTCGAAGAAGACCAGGCCGGATAGCAATAGCCAAGCGGCAAGACTGGGGGCGAACCCCGTTTTCTGGGAAAGCACTCACCCCGGTCGGCTTTGGGTGGCCCGTCGCGGCGAACCAGGCATGGCCCGTTCCGCAGCCGACCTGCTCACGAAGATTGAAACGACCATAACGGTTGAAGATCCGATCGATAGAAGCCCGGGCTGCGCTGGATCGCTATGAGCTGGCGAACATCCAGGATGGGCTGGCTTGGCTCAGGCGGCAGAAAGCGCCAGAGGTGCTCAGCGAGCAGTTCATGCGCCAATTTCATCGCCAGCTTTTCGGACAGGTTTGGGCCTACGCTGTCCCCCTATTACTCTGGATGCCCTGGTGTTTGACGATGGCGATCGCGGGCCGGATGATAATCTGCGTTTGCAGTTTGAAGCGACTCGGGATTTCTCACCGGAGGAAAAGCAGGTCGCCAAGACCTTGCTGGAAAGCCTCATCCTCAAACACGATGCGTCCCGCTTTCAAAGAGTGGCCAACGGCTAAACGGGAAACGATGCGCAGGAAGATTGCTCAGGTGCAGCTTGTCGCCGGCGCTCTGCTCAGCGAGGCCAGACGCCAAGCGCGTGACTGGCAACACAGCATCCGGCGGGGAATGCGTAAAAGACTTGCCTTTTGTTGCTGGCTGGTGGCACTTACGCCAGCCTACATGGTCAGTCAGCTTCCCGACGGCTTGCTAGAGACACTGCTCGATAATATCGCTCATCCACTGGCACTGTTCAGCATTGTCTACCTGCTCACCATGGCCTGGATTGGCTTCGAGTACGGGCGTGTCGGTGCGAAGCTGACCGCATCACTGTAGCTAAGGCACCATCATGGATTATCAATCTCACATCACCATCGAGCCCGGCAAGCGTGGCGGCAAGCCATGTATTCGCGGCATGCGCATCACCGTCTATGATGTTCTGGATTGGCTGGCCCAGGGGATGACCGAGAAAGAAATTCTTGAGGACTACCCCGAGCTCACCATTCAGGACATCCGCGCCTGCCTAGCCTTTGCCGCCAATCGCGAGCATCAGCTCACCGCTATCCACAGCAGCTAAAAGGGATATCCCTTGAAGCTGCTGCTGGATCAGAATCTATCGCATCGCATGCTGGTTGAGTTGGAGCCAGCGTTTCCCGGCTCCAACCAGGTCATGCATCTTGATCTGGACAAGGCTGGCGATAAGCCGATCTGGCAATACGCCAAGGATCACGGCTTTACCATCGTCACGCTGGATTCGGATTTCCACGAGCTAGCGACGCTCTACGGCGCCCCGCCGAAGATCATCTGGCTCAAATGCGGCAACCGGCCCAAGTGGTATGTCCTCAATTTGCTGCTGAAACATCAGCAGCAGATTGAGGGATTCGGCCAGGACGATGAGGCGGCGGTGTTGGAGGTTTATTAAAGCTCAGCCGACCGGCCGACAACTCCGCTCGTAGCAAAAGTCCACAATGATGCCTTGCCCATCCACCACTGGAGTGGAGTAATCAGGGTTCTGTGGACACGCTGTAGCTAGGGCTTCACAGCGGCCTCAAATTGGTCGGGGCTGACCTCTGACAAATACTGGTGTCGCCGCGTTGGATTGTAGAAGCCGTCGATATAGTCTGCGATGTCTTCGGTTGCTTGCTGGCGCGTGTTGTAGATCTGTTTCTTGATGCGCTCCTTCTTCAGGCTCGAGAAGAAAGACTCGATCACGGCGTTGTCCCAGCAATTGCCGCGTCGGCTCATGCTCGGGCGCAGGCCGTTCGATCGGCAGAAGCGACGCCAGTCGTCGCTGCCATATTGCGAGCCCTGGTCGGAGCGAACGATCGTGCCGTCAGGCTCCCGTCAACGCACGGCGATCAGCAAAGCATCCAAGACCAATGCGCGGCGTATGGACTGCTGGGTGGCCCAACCCACGACCTTGCGCGAGAACAGGTCCAGTACGACAGCCACAGCCTTGCCACGTTCAGGCGTAAGTGATGTCGGTCACCCAGACTCGGTTGGGTTCTGAAACCTCGAAGTGTCGCTGGACGAGATTCGGAATTAAATGAGCTGACTTTCCGCCACCAACGTAACGGCGAGTGCGGCAACCGCCTTTGGCACGCATGCCGTTCTCTCGCATCAGCCGAGCAACACGGTGCTTGCTGCACGTCTCACCGGCCTCGCGAAGGTCGAGAAAGACACGCGGCGCACCGTATACGCCTTGGCTCGCTTCGAACGACGCTCGGATCAGGCCCAGCAGTCGCTTGTCCTCTTGGGCTCGATCAGAAACCGGCTTGCTTAGCCAAGCGTAGTAGCCACTCGGCGCGACGTCCAGCAACTCGCACATCATCTGAACACTGTGCTCTTTCCGGTTCGCTTTGATGAACTCGTACTTCCGCCGAACGGCGCTCGTCTCTTGCTTCCTGGGCACTTGTAACCTCCGACGATTGCATCGTCTTAGTCGAAGTGTCCGCGAAATCCTGGGAACTCCAGCGTTGGGCGAATAAATCAGTGTTTCCTTAGCGCATTTAAAAAAACCGATGAGGCGCCAATACGCGCCAAAGACGCTCATGGCCTTCAACCGACAATGTAGTCGAGCGGACTACAAGAAGCCACTACTAAGCGACAGCCGACTGACCCTCTTTTACCCAAACTGAACGTGTCAGGAAATGCCCGGCGCACTCATGACATTACGACCATTTTGGGAGAAGACCAATGCTTTTTCGAAACCGCATCAAGTGCTTCTTGATCGCTACATTCTGCATGTTCCCGCTTGCTAGCCAAGCTTCGACCGACATGATTCAGCAAGCTGCCACGGCTTATCTCGGCAACCTCACTGAAGACGCCAATGATGGTGAAACTATTGCTGATCCAGATGCACTGGCTGAAGACATCGCTACTTTGTTTCAGAGCTTCAACCCAGGGGTAGAGAGCCCCACCCAAGATGACATAGCCGAATTCATGGCGACCATCTGGGAGCGAAAGCTAATCTCGGTTGACGCCGCACGAGCTCTCGCTCAACGCGTTTTGCCTCGCGCGACGAACGAAAATTTCGCAGAGATGCACACGCCTGCGATGCTGCTACTCCACGCATACGCGCTCGAAGCCGGAATGTGTATTTCAGACCCCGTTGATCCGGAATCGCTTTTCTGCTCCTACTCTGTTGGCAACGGCGCAATCGACGCTGTAGGCGCGATGGACGGCGCAGACGGAAACGAAGTAGCCATGGCGCGACCTGCCCCCGAGGGGTCGGAACTCGCATACATTCTGGCACCTGCTGAATGCCAAAAGGCGACCTCCACGCCAATGATGACAAGTTCGACATCATCAACTTCGACGATGTCTCCAGACGATCTGGTGAGCACCGAGTGTGCTGACTTCTCGTACTACACAACCTATGCCTACCGGTACAAGGTTGAGTGGTATGGCACCACCCGTGTGTGGGCTGAAGGCCTCGGGTTTGCAATGCTATACATTTTGGAAGACAACGCCGACAGCTTGATGGCGCAAATCCCCGCAGCACTGCGTTGCGGTTCCAGCTGTGTCGTAAATTCAATCCTGAGCTGTTTGGACGAACTGGTCAAAGGTGACGTTGACGAAGCTCTTCTTTGTGTTGCCCGTAAGGCCAGTAAGCGCAGTTACAAGCTGCATAACGCCTCCTACATTCAACATGTTCAATCCCGCGATTGCGGTATCCGACGTGCGGAAGCCGAAGATCGACCGTACTTCGAGGCTTATCAGAACGGTGACTTTGACGACCAGTTCCAATTGCCCGAAGAAGCACATGGCTTTGTGAGTACTGATGACCTTCGTTTCAGAACCCACTTCCAGCATGCACCTACTGACGAAGATGGCACGAACCTGTTCCCGCAACCTACGAGCTCTGCCTTGCGTGGCACGATGGTTGGGCCTGTTGAAGTTGAAGGCAACACAGGGTTGGCTGTATGGCAGCACAGCTTCACTAAAGTGCTGGGGTGGCACTTCAACATCGTTTTCGGTGCGGCTGATGCAATCCATACTCCTCAAACTTTGCAAGGCAACAGTTGCCGCAAATTCTATCGTCACCCGTCACGGCCCTCAGCTTGGGCGTACGGCGACCAGTTCCAGGTAATCCACACTAGCTCAGCTGATCTGGCCGGATACGACCTGCTGGTTTACTTCCGCGACTCGCAGCACCCAGCGTACGTGTGCTCGGACGTTGAAGCGCCGATTCCAGGCGATCCAGTTGGTAATCTGCCCAAGCCGCCGGTTGGTGTGCCTAACGTAAACCTGCCTTGGATGGGCAATACGTTGCACCAAGTTGAAGGCCCAATGGCGATTTACGCACCGCCGGCCGACAGCGATGGCTACTTTGAAGTGAGCTGGACTAGTGCAAGGCACCAGTATCCGTCAACCGGATTGTTCTCGAACTGGACGTTCCGCCGTTACGTGCTGGAAATGTCAACGAATCCGAACTTCACCACTCGGACGACGGCTTACACCGGAACGAGCAATCAATTCCGCCCCTACTTCCTGCAGGAAGGCACGTATTACTTCCGTGTGCGGGCTGAATATCAGTGTACCGGCGGATTCCTAGGCAGCGGGCCCCAATGTGGCAATGACTATCCCAAGTCAGCCTATGTCGGCCCCAATGTCACGCGAGTCTTGAACTAGTATCGATTAAAATGAAGTACGCCGACCGGCGCTGCTTGGCAGCGCCGGTCGGACTATGGATCAGAACTGAGCCAATGTCATGAAATTCTGCAAAACACTCTTCTCGGCGCCCCTCGCAATCGTGCTATCCGCCTGCAGTGGTGGCGGAGACCCGTCCAGCCCAGCAGATGGTTCGGGGTTTGCACAAGTCAACTCCGCGACAGTTGAGGGTACCAGCGAGCCTGTGTTGAGCAGCAGGCAACCCATCGACTCGAGCGAAAATAACGGGCAGTTTGCAGTTTCCTACGACATTTCCTCGTCCGGCAGCTACACACTGTCAATCGTCGCCAGCAAAGACAATATCGCTGGAACAGGCGATGATATCGACCTATTTGAAGCCACGTGCCAAGACCAAGTTCAATGCCCTGAAGTCTCGACGATCGAGTGCATGTTTGATTCCAGTAACGTCGTCCAATGCGGTAGCGCCGCACCTGTTGATCTCACAGCATGGTTTGACGAGTTACCACAAGAGGCCGTGATTGTCGTTAGGGCGCAGACGAACAATTCCGATAGTGGCAGCGGCGATGACGTTGTATTCAGATGAACGACCGATCCTGAGCGAAAACCTCCCGCAAGCCCCTCTTGTTACGCACGTCCAGCTTTTCCATTGCGCGCTTGATGAGCGTCGATACGGTAGAAGGGGCGATACCGAGCTCACTGGCAATCTCTTTGTTTGAGAGGCCGCGACACGCTCCAACGCAACACTGGCTCTCTCTGTCGCTCAGCCTGTCGAGTCTGCTCTTTGGCCAAACCCTAACGATCCTCAGATCACCATACGTGGAAACTGAGTAGTTAACGTCACCGGATTTCATGTTCTCCCCGGTTGGTTCGGCCAAACCCTTAACATCAAGCCTATCCGACTCTGTCGGGGACAAATCCGGCACGACCAGCTGCGAAAATCCCGCTTGCGCCTCCAACACCTCGCCAGCTCTCGTCACCAAAGCTGCCTTGCGGTGCCTATCAAGTAGTGGCGGTTTCCTCAAATGCAGAAAAAATGCCAACGAACTCGAATCCGTTAGGTAGAAAGCCATTGACTGTGCAAGTTCAACGTCTTCGGGTTGGAATGACTCGCTATATCTGACAAACCAGAATAACGAGCGAGACGAACCACCAAGCTTCTCGGCTATGACCTCAATGGCACTACCAACAGATATCGAGTCAAGCGGCAGTGACGCAACCAATGAATTTGCATTGCCAAGAGCACGCGGGCTGCTGGCGGCAGATATACGAACGGAAAACTGCTGATGCTCCGCACGCGGATCTCCAGCAGATATGTTCTCTTCCGCAACAACGTTCTGAACAGCGCTTGCGACAGCGTCGTCAGTACTAGACAGGCCGTTTGTGTTTAGCAAATAGACTTCCGACTCTGTGGGCGTCACGCTCGCCCAAATAGCGGCGTCAAAATCAAGAACGCTTCGAAAACGGTCAAGCGCCCATGAACGGAATTGCCTTGCGTCCCGCACCGCGCAACTTCTGTACAAGGAACTTACAAAAAGTAGCTCTTTCTCGTTGAACATGTTTCTTGCCTCTATGCGGCCTGCCATCTTTCACGCCCGCCGTTTAAAGTTCGGTTCAGAAAATAAGCAACGCGTCGCGCTTGCAATAGAACTTTTGTGGCGTCTACGGCTTGCTGGCCTGGTTACACTTCCAACCAGTGCTTTCTAGTGTCGCCAAGGCGTCGCTAATGCTGGCAGTTGGGTAGTCGTGCAACCAAGACAGCACGCAAGCTGCAACAACGCACAAAAGTTCGTAGAAGAACAGCATGCTTACACGAAGTGATAAACTGACGTCTCGCTCGAACGACACCCACAGGAAAGGAAAGACGAGTAGAAGCCCTGCGGCGAGCCGGTATAACCCAAGAGTCGCGCTACCCGCGTACTGGAACACATACACCAAGAATGCTATGCACCATTTAGCTGGCGCATAGGCAGGATTGACGAAATGACCCAGTAGCCACGCGATGGGGAACATCAAGAGCAAAACGAGGTAGTAGCAAAGCACTGAATCCAGCGCGATAAACGTCGCGATTAATCGCCCCATCGCTTCCGCACCGTCAAGATTGAGAACTATCAACATTGGCGCGGCGCCAAGCAATAGCGCTAGCGCGAGTTCTGATAAAGATTTTGCCCCCGTTTTCATCGCCGAGCACCTCTTGCTTGGCGGAGGTGCGTGCAACAAGTAATGCCTTCTTGTGTACATCGAAAATCGTTTTACGTGGTCTTGCTACCTATAACGTAGTTCAGCGTGAAAACGGGTCACGGCATACACAAACAACCGCCGATCCAATCGGCGTCATGGGTTGGTCGAGGTTCCGAGGGCGCGAAAGCCTTTGGTCGATGGGCGGCTGGGGGCAGCGCTGAAAGCTCCCTCGACTGGCGATCAAACGACCATGACGTTTCGTGCATGGATCGGTTGCAAGGTGGAGAGGCACATCTTGGATTCAAGAATCAAGTGCAACATGGTTGAGATAATCCGCCGTTGCCTGATCGAAAAGCTCCTGCGGGCTCTGAAAGTCAAAACGTTTTCTTGGCCGGGTGTTCAGCAGCCATGCGACGTCGTTCAAGCGGACCTGGCTTACACCTGACAGGTCGGTGCCTTTCGGGAAGTACTGCCGGAGCAAGCCGTTGATGTTCTCGTTGCTGCCTCGCTGCCAAGGGGCGTGCGGATCTGCAAAGTAGATGGCCATCTTCAGATGCTTGCTCATCAGCGGATGCTCAGCCATTTCCGAGCCCCGGTCGTAGGTCATCGACAGCCGGAGAAAGCTGTCGATCTTCTTGAGCTGCCGTTCAAAGCCCTCTCGGACGGCTGCAGCGCTCTTATTCTCCATCTTGCAGAGCACCAGAAAGCCGGTCTTACGCTCGACCAGCATGCGGATACAGGACTGGTTCAGCTGGCCGATGATCAGGTCGCCTTCCCAGTGGCCTGGAGATTCTCGTCTGCGCGTAGGCCCACGAACAAATGCTCTCGTGGCTCACGTGCATGGACGGCTCATCCGGGTGTTCCCGTTTCAGCTTTTCTGCGATTTACTCTGGCGACCACCGGCGATGCTCAAGCATGCTGACGACCCGATCTGACAAGCGTGTACCGGCTTGCAGCTTAGACGGTCGGCCGCATCTGCGCCGAACGCTGCGATAGCGTTCAGACGCCCGGAGTGCTGAGTAAGAACGCCCACTCTGACGCGACAGCTCGCGTCAGATCGTTGAACGGTGACGGCCTAGTAGGCGAGCGATGGAACTGAGCATGGCGCCCTGGCCGTGCTGAATCATGATGGTCGCACGCTCATCTGGGCTCAGAGATGGTAGCTGGATGACATGGCAACACTCCTTTTGGATAGTGTTGCACTTGTTTCCTGAGCCTACGCAGTGCTGAGCGACCGTGTGATCTATGACCGTGAAAACGGACTTAGAACCCCGCAAACGACCGCCCCCTTTGGGTTTCTGCCGGATTTACGGGGTGAAGGGAAATTGGCGCGCCTGGCAGGATTTGAACCTGCGACCCCTGCCTTCGGAGGGCAGTACTCTATCCAGCTGAGCTACAGGCGCGTGGGGCGCGAGTGTACCGCAGCTGCGTTGTTCACGGAATCGTCCGTACGATCGGTGGTCGCTGAAGATGGTAGCGTTGTCAAAGTTGAACACCCGGGTGGATGACATGACTGCACGTTGGATGCTCTCGATGTCCACGGCCATGCTGGTCGCATGTGCCGGAACGGACGCCCCGCAGGACGAGTCGCGACAGGCGGCTGACGCGCCAACTGCTCAATCCGGGCAGCGTGCTTTTGTGGACCCGCAGACCGGTGAGCTCATAACACCGCCAGCGGGAAGCAAGGCCTCCGGAACAGGCCCCGCCAAAGCGGCGGGCTACAGCCTGCACACCCAAGCCGACGGCACGATCGAATTGCGTCCCAAGCAGCCGACCCGGCACCGCATCGAAGCGCAACAAGCCGAAGATGGGTCGCTTGATTACGAGGAGCCAAGCGATGCGCCCTAGTCCCCGTCTACTGGCCGGTTTGTCAGCCGGTTTGCTGGCAATCGCCACTGCGCCCAGCGTGTCGGCCGCCCAGATCAGCATTGTCATCAATGATCCACCCGACGAAGGATTCAACGATCCAGCGCCATTCACTGCACAGGGTGGGAACAACGCAGAGTCGCTGGGCGAGGCGCGACTCAACGTGTTGCGGGCCGCCACCGAGCAATGGGCTGCCCTGTTGGACAGCCCGGTGGAGATCGTCCTGCAGGCGGGCTTCGAGCCCTTCCCGGATGATCAATGCGACAGCGACAGTGGCACGCTCGCGGCCGCCGGCCCGGCGACCTTTTTCGCAGCCTTCGACAATGCGCCGGACGACAACACCTTCTACCCCGTAGCGCTGGCCAATGCGCTGGCGGGCCGGGATCTGGCGGAGGACCTGCCGGACATCTTTGCCGACTTCAATGGCGCGGTGGATAGCGACCCGAACTGTCTGAGCAACGCCCGCTTCTACTATGGGTTCGATCACGCGGGCGCCAACAACACCATCGATTTTTACAACGTGGTGATGCACGAACTGGGGCATGGCTTTGGCGTCACCAATGGGGTTGATGAGTCGGGCGAAGCACCCCGTGAAGGTTTTTTCATCGTCTACGACCGGCTGCTCTTCGACAACAGCCAGAACCGGTTCTGGACCGACATGACCGTAGCGCAGCGGCAGGATTCAGCTGTCAATACTGGCAATGTGGTGATCACGGGCTCGCAGTCCGCTGCAGGCGCCGCCGACCGGGGTCTGAGCAATGGCAATGGCATCGACGCCAATGGACGCCCGCTGATTTATGCGCCCAACCCCTATGAACAAGGCTCATCCATCGCCCATTGGGACACCGAAGCCGAACCCAGCTTGCTGATGGAACCCTTCGCCGCCCGCAGCGTCCGCGTGAATCGAGGGGTGGACCTCACGGCCTGTCTACTGGCCGATCTGGGCTGGCCGCTGCTGATCAGCAACTGCCACGACCGTCACGCCGCGGACACACCACCCGAGATCGGCGCCATCAGCGATCAAACCACCACCGCCGGCACCCCCACCGGCCCGGTGAGTTTCACGGTCACGGACAACAGCCGGACCACGGCTGCCAGCGCACTGACCCTCACAGGCAGTTCAGACAACCAGGCGGTCGTCCCCGATGACCAGATCACGTTCTCCGGCAGCGATGGCACACGCTCGGTCAATGTCACGCCCACCACGCGAAATGGCCGGGCGCTGATCACCGTTGTCGTATCGGATGGCCAATTCACGGCACGAGAACAGTTTGAGGTGGTTGTGCAGTCCGCGACGGGCAATCAGCCGCCCAACGCGCGTGACGACCGGATTCCCCTGCTATCCACCGAAACGGCCACCGGCAGTTTGTTGAGCGATAACGGCGCTGGCGTCGATAGCGACCCCGACGGCGACCCGCTGCAGATCAGCGCCGTCGACGGCAGTGCCGGCAACGTGGGCACGGCGTTCACGACCCCGGCCGGCTCGCAGCTCACTGTGAATGCGGATGGCAGTTTCAGCTACACCCCGGGCGGCGATCTGGCCGACCTGCCCCCAGGACAGGACGCCAGCGAGGTCCTGGGCTACACACTGGAAGACAGCAGTGGTGGAGCCGACCAAGCGCAGGTCACCTTCGTCGTGACCGGCGACCCCGGCGAGGACCTCCACGCAGACACACCCGGCGGGGCCACGACCCTCATCATCGACAACACGCAAGCAGTGGTCGATGGGGTGATCAACGTCGGCGGCGACCTGGATTACTTCCAGTTCACGCTGTCGCAAACCTCCGATGTGGTGCTGACCACCACGGGTGAAACCGACACCTACGCCACGCTCACAACCGACGACGGCGATGTCGTCGCGGAGAACGACGACATCGTCCTGGGCGTGCAACGCAACTTCCTGATCGAAATCACACTGGCGGCCGGCACCTATGTGCTGGAGGTGCGTGGATTCGATGAATCGGTCACCGGCGCCTACCAACTGGACGCCTCTGCCACACCCTCAGAGAACACACCGGCGCAGCCCACAGACGAAGGCGGTGGCGGGGGTGGCTCAGGCGCCTGGACGTTGGCCCTGCTGCCGCTTATCTTCGGGGTCAGGCGACGGCGCCGATAAAGCAGAGCGCCGCGCTGTCCCCATCCCTGCCTAAGGAGGAGCGAGACAGCCATGGCGATCAGCCGCTGGCTGGCCGACCGCTTGGTCGCGCCAGAGGTCCACGAGACCATCGACCGGATTCCCAAGACCCTGGGCAGCTTCGGGTTCGACCCTTGGGGATACAACCGCTCCACCGCCAAGCTGGGCCTGGCGGCAGCGGGCTGGTTGTTCGACCACTACTTCCGTGTGCAGGTCAGTGGCCTGGAACATGTCCCGCCCACCGGCCGCATCATGCTGGTGCCCAACCACAGTGGGCAGTTGCCGCTGGACGGCGTCATGCTAGGCGTAGCCATGGCGCGTAACCCGGCCGGGCCGCGTGCGCCTAGAGCCATGATTGAGCGCTTCTTCCCGACCGTACCGTTCGTGGGCAACTTCCTGAATGGATTGGGTGCGGTGGTCGGCGACCCTGTGAACTGCGGCGCCATGCTGGAACACGAGGAGGCCATCATCGTGTTCCCGGAGGGAATTCGCGGCTCGGGCAAGGTCTGGCACAAGCGCTACCAGCTCCAGCGGTTTGGCACGGGCTTCATGCATCTGGCCATGCGCCATGACACACCGATTATTCCGGTGGGCATCGTCGGCTGCGAGGAAACCATGCCCTCATTTTCCGATCTCAAGCCCATCGCCCGCCCGCTGGGCCTGCCCTATATCCCCCTGGGGCTGCCCGTCCCACTGCCGGCCCGGGTCTACATTGAAATCGGCGAGCCCATCCACTTCGACGATGACTGCGAGAGCGAGGCGGCCATTGCACCGCGCATCGAGCAGGTGAAGCAGGCTATTCGTGCACTGATTGACCAGGGCCTGGCCAAGCGGACCTCGGTGTATCGATGAACCGGTCTCGCATCAAACCCAAAACCATCCTGGTCACAGGTGCCGGCGGATCGCTGGCCCGTCGAGTCATGGCACGCCTGGTGGACCGGCATCAGGTGATTGCTGTCGACTTTCGCCGCAAGGTGGAAACCGACGCGCACATCCCCAGCTATCAGGTGGATTTACGCAAGCGCCGTTTCGAGGACATTTTTCGCGAACATTCCATCGACGGCATCATCCACCTCGGCCGGATACTCACCAACGAGTACAGCCGGTTCAGACGCTACAACGACAATGTGCTGGGCACACGCCGGTTGTTTGATCTTGCAGCCAAGTACCAGGTCAGCAAGGTCGTCGTGCACTCCACGCACTTTGTCTACGGGGCCGATGCCTACAACCCGGCACCCATCCCCGAAACCTCCCCGCTCAAAGCCAGCGAACTGACGATGGACCTGGTCGATGCCGTGGAGCTGGAGAACCTGGCGCAGATCTACCTGTGGCGACACCCGCAGCTGCATATGACCGTGCTCCGGCCCTGCAACATCGTGGGGCCCGGGGTGCGCAACTCCATGTCTCGCCTGCTCTCAGGCCGCATCGCTCCGGCACTGGCAGGCTTCTCGCCGATCATGCAGTTTCTGCATGTTGAAGACATGGCCGATGCCGTGGTGGCGGCCTTCGAGCGCCGCGGCAAGGGCGTCTTCAATGTGGCGCCGAATGACTGGGTGGCCTATCAGGACTTTCTTCGGGCCTGCGGCTGTCGCGTGCTTCCGCTACCCTCGCTGCCGCCTTTCTTGCCACGCAGGATCTCGGAGCTCATGGGCTGGCAATCCTTTCCGCCTTACCTGATCAACTTTTTCAAGTATCCGGTGGTGCTGGACGGCCACGGCTTCGCTGAAAGCTACCGCTGGCAGCCGCAGCACAGCCTGTCCGACATCAGCACCTATTACCGCTCCAAGAAACGGCGGCGTAGCGACAGCAGCACATGATGCACGCCCTACGAACAAGCCTGCTCGCCGCAGGCCTGACCTGCGCACTCAGCGGCTGTGTGGATGCCTGGCTCGGTCATCCGGGCCAGCCGGACCAGACACCGACCAGTGCCAGCTGGCAGTTCTCGGATGCCGCGCGGACGCTAGTCGACGACACGGTGGCCAGCCTGCCACCGATCGTGGTTGACCATGCGGCCTATGTCCGGCGACCAACCGGTGCCTCCTCCCTGCTGGATGGCCTGCGGCAGCGCATCTGGGCTGATGCGGTCAACGTCAAGACCAAACCGTCGCGGTGGCAAGCGCCTTACATCACCCGCCTGGAGGAACAGGTCCGGCATGTTCCGCATCCGGTCCAGCTGGTGGCTTTGACCCACACGCTGCCCACCCACCCTGCGAGCAGCCCCTGGCCGGATGCATGGCGTTTAGTGAGCAGCGCTGCTGAGCACAGTGATCGCTGGGTCCATGGGCTCATGCTGCTAGGCACCGGGCCGCAGGCAGACACCGTGTGGCTGGACCTGACCGCCATCGAGGATCATGCTCCGGCGCTCGCCCTGGCCGATTCGCTTGCCCGTGCCGGACGCACCGTACTACTGGTCGGTTGCATGCGTGGCAGCGAAGACCAGCTCATGGCCTGCATCCGTACGCTCCGCTCCGCGCCGGCCAACGCGCGCCTGTTTCTGCTTATCGACGGCCTCGGCAATCCGCTCACGGCCCCTGGCCTGTTGAACATCGCACTCCAGCAAATCGATTTGTTCGGCCGCATGCGCTACGCCAGCGCCTATCCCTACCCGGCCATCAATACCCATGTCTCGCTGGACCGGCTGGTCTGGGCGGACTTGCTGGCCGCCGACGAGGTGGCTCCGTTGCGCGAGATTTACGCGCACAACCCCTGGCTGTTTGATCTGGTACTCAAACGGCGGCTGAAGCTCCCGGGCACCTCATTAGGCTTTACGGCAGACGTGTTCGGCCCACTCCCTGCGGCACCGGCACCCGCTGGCTAAACCCCGCTACCCGCAACTCGGGCGTTTACCCGCACGCTTGGCCTGCTCGTAAATGGGCATCGCGGTCTCCAGTCGCTTGGACAAGTCCGCGATGCGCGTCTGATGCGACGGATGTGTCGACAGAAACTCCGGCTGGCCGCCACCACCGGCAGCGCTCATGTTCTGCCACAGCGGGATGCTGGCACGCGGGTCAAAACCGGCTTTGGCCATCAGGTCCAGGCCCAGCAAATCGGCCTCCGATTCCTGGGTTCGGGAAAACGGCAGCAGCACACCCACCTGCGCACCCAGACCCAATAGGCCGAACAACTGCTGCTTGGCCGCGGTCGGTTCACCGGCTGCCACCTGCGCAAGCTGCAATCCGGTGCTGGCGATGTAGCTGGTCGACACGCGCTCGTTGGCATGGCTGGCCAGGACGTGGGCGACTTCATGACCGATCACCGTGGCGAGCTGATCCTGATTCTTCGCCACATCCAGCAGGCCCGTGTGTACCCCGATCTTGCCCCCGGGTAGCGCGAATGCGTTGGCCGAATCGTCCTTGAAAACCTGCACCTCCCAATCACGCGGCTCAGGCAATTCTGCGGTAATCGCATTGGCCACACAGTTCACGTAATTGTTGGTCTGCGGCGCGCTCTCCAGCGTTTGCTGGGCCTTCATATCCTGAAAGGCGGCCACGCCCATCTGCGCCATCTGTGATTCGGGAAACAGCTGCAGCTGGGAGCGGCCCAGCGGCGATGTAGCACAGGCGGTCAGCACCGCAACAACCAGCATGACAACGAGGCGAGCAATCATCGGCAACTCCAGAACAGGGTTTCGGGGCAGTAGGGCTGAGACCACGTTCGCGGGCTCATGATCCGGAGAAGATAAGCAATCAGGGATTTGAGTGACAGCATCGCAGCCTGCAGGCTGACGGCAACTGTCGCCTGAGGAGTCTGGCCATGCACGTCAATGTTGAACTCTGCCTCATCCCCATTGGGGTTGGGGTGTCGGTGTCCCCGTATATCGCGACCTGCCAGCGCATTCTCGAAGCTGCGGGTCTCCAGCCTGAGCTGCATGCCTACGGTACCAATGTTGAGGGCGAGTGGGATGTCGTCATGGCAGCCATCAAACGCTGCCATGTCGCGGTGCACGCCCAAGGCGCACCGCGCATCCACAGCAGCGTGAAGATCGGCACGCGTACGGACCGCGCACAAACACTGGATGACAAGGTCGCCAGCGTCCACATGCAGTTGCACCCCGACGCGCCAACCGCCTGAAGCAGCCGTCGGGCGGCTTGCGGTTCGCCGTCGACCATAGGATCATACCGATCGGTATGTTGCAGGGATGCCTGATGCGCAACGCTTGGATGATTGCCAGTTCACTGGCCTTGCTCGCCGGCGCCGCCCACGCGGCCGACGGCGATGTGTACACCACGCTGGAGCTCGAACACCGCGAATTCCCCCAGGAGTCCAAGGTCCCTGACCAACCCGACCGGCAGAGCTCAGCGGCGCTGGAAATCGAGTTCTTCCGCGAGTGGAACCGGGGCGACCAGTTGTTCTCGGGCGTGATCTTCGGCCGCATCGACTCCGATGATGATGAGCGAACACACTGGGACATCCGTGAGCTGAGCTTCGTCCATGCGGCCCGCGACTACGAAGTCCGACTGGGCATTCGCAAGCTCTTCTGGGGCGTGACGGAATCGCGCCATCTGGTCGACATCATTAACCAGACCGACTTTGTCGAAGACATCGACAACGAAGACAAGCTGGGTCAACCCATGGTGAATCTGGCCTGGATCAGCCCATTCGGCACCTGGGATGCGTTCTGGATGCCCGTGTTCCGCGAGCGGACATTCCCCGGTGAAGAAGGCCGACCCGCATTTCCGCTCCCCATCGAAGAGGATGCGGCCCGGTTCCAATCACACCGGGGAGACGATCACGATGATTTTGCCCTGCGCTGGAGACACACGCTGGGTGCCGTCGACCTGGGTATCAGCGCGTTCAAGGGCACCGCACGCGCACCGCAGTTGCTGCCCTGCCTGCGCGAAGGCAGTGGATTCCCCGGCACCGACGGCCAGGCAAATTGTGATCTGAGCAGCCTGGCAGGGGCCGGCATGCCCACGAGTAATCCCACCTTTAACGACATCATCGTGGGGTTAGCCCAGGCCAGCGGCGGGAGCGCCACAGAAGACGATGTGCGTAACGCGCTGATCCTCATCCCGTACTACGAGCAGATTGAGCAGTACTCACTGGACGCGCAGTGGATTATCGGCCCGACGGCGCTCAAGCTGGAAGCCACCCGACGCGAACAACGCGGCGAGTGGACCAATGCGCTGGTGACCGGCTTTGAGTACACGCTGTACGGCCTGTTCGGCTCGAGCATCGACATGGGCTTGTTGTCCGAGTACCTCTACGACGAACGTGACCCGGTGACCCAGGACTTGTTTGACCGCGAAGTCTTCGCCGGAACCCGCCTGGGCTTTAACGATGTGGCGGGCACCGCCATTCTTGCCGGTGCGATTCGCAGCCTAGATGAAACCACCGTGGCCTATTTGCTCGAAGCCGAGCGGCGTTTCGGTTCGTCGATCAAAGTCTCCGCGCAGGTTCGCGCACTGAGCAATGTGCCTGACTCCGCTCCGGAGCAGTCGTTCAGCGCCGTGCTGGACCGGGAGGACACCATCAGCCTGATCATGGAAGCGTTCTTCTAGCCTCGCCCTGGGGCGGGCGCGCGGCCCGACCAGGACGAACGCGCGTTTAAACGCTCTTCACGCCATCGCGGCTTGGTGCGATCAGAATCCGCTGCGTGTCCTTGACCGACTTGGCCGATGTGACCTTGCGATTACGCTCGGCCAACTGCCGGAACCACATGCGAATCGTCTCGTTTGGAATCGTGACCCGGTCCGCCGAGCGGTCCTCGTCGTTCCAGAGCAGGTCCCAGGGGCTTCCCTGCTCACGCGTAACCAGGGACAAGTCGTAGCCGGACAACTTGCCGTAGGCCTTCCAGGTGATCGACAGCACACGTCGGGTGCCTTCGTCGGCGGCTTGCGGGTGCGGGGTGAGCTCCACCATTTTCCCCGAGGCGGCATCGGTACGCCGAACCACAAGCGGCTCCATCACGCGCTTGGTGCCGCTGAGCAGGTCTTCTAGCATCCCGATGCGCGGCCCATCGACCGTGGCCGTGATCTGACCATCCACCAGCGGCTTGCCCAGCATGGCCAAATGCCAGCCATGTGCGCAGTAAGTGAGCTCGTGCAGCTTGGGAGGGTTCATGTCCCGCAACCGCTCACCAGCGGCCTGTGCGACAAAAAAGTTTGCAACGGCGACAGCGTCGAGCATCCGGTTCGTAACCTGGACAAAAAGTCGTTGAGTAGGCAGTGAACGCGAAGCGCTCTGCTTTTGCAAGACAATCCACGCTGAGGCGTCGCCTTCACCAGTCTGCGTATACTGCGGGGCCAGCCAGACCCGTGCCGGCCGTGTCGGATTCGCGGGCGGTTTGACCGGATACAAGGAGCCACCACCGCATGCGCCATCCGCACTTTCTCCGCCACTTGCTCCACCGTGGGCGAGCACTCACCCCGGCAGCCCTACTGTCTCTCGTGTTCTGCACCGCCTGCGCAACCCCGGTTGCCGAAGCCCCGGCTTTGGCACTGACCGGCACGCCCTGGGTGCTGGTCTCGCTAGGTGGTGAAGCCGTGGACCCCGGCGTTCAGCCAGCCACGCTGGTCATGGACGTCGGCAGCCAACGCATGCACGGGCACGCCGGCTGCAATCGCTTGAGCGGAGAGTACGTCCGCGAAGAGGCCAGCCTGAGCTTCTCACGACTGGTCACCACGAAGATGGCCTGCGCCAAGGGCATGGCACAGGAGCAGCGCTTTCTGCAGGCGCTGGCCAACACCCAGAGCCACCGCGTCGAAGCCGGCCGCTTGATCCTGCTGGATCAGCATGGCCAACCCGTCGCCACGCTGATGGCCGAGCCTTCCGTCGGCTAGGCTGAGGACTACTTGGTGCGCGTCAACCGGCGCATCGCATCCTCCAGCCCCTGGATGGTCAGCGGGAACATGCGATCGTCGAAGATGGCGCGCGTCATCTGCACGGACGGGGCGTACTCCCAGTGCGCCTCTGGCTCCGGGTTCAGCCACACCGCCCGCGGAAAGTGATCAAGCAGCCGGCGAGCCCAGACTTCGCCGGCTTCTTCATTCCAGTGCTCGACGCTGCCCCCGGGGTAGGCGATTTCGTAAGGGCTCATCGTGGCATCACCCACGAAGATGATTTTGTAATCGGGACCGTAGGTACGAATGAGCTCGCGCGTGGGTGTCTTCTCGGACCGACGCCGCAGATTGTCCTTCCAGACGCTTTCGTACAGAAAGTTGTGGAAGTAGAAATACTCCATGTGCTTGAACTCGGTGCGCGCGGCTGAGAACAGCTCCTCGCAGGTGCGCACATGCGGATCCATGGAGCCGCCCACGTCGAAGAACAACAGCACCTTCACGGCGTTATGTCGCTCCGGCACCATCTTGATGTCCAGCAGGCCCGCGTTCTTGGCGGTGGAGCGGATGGTGTCACCCAGGTCCAAGGTGTCGGCCGCCCCCTCACGCGCAAAGCGTCTAAGCCGGCGCAGGGCCATCTTGATATTGCGCGTGCCCAGTTCGCGGCTGTCATCCAGGTTGGCGAACTCCCGCTTATCCCACACCTTTACAGCCGATCGATTGCGGCTACCGGCCTGGCCGATACGCACACCCTCGGGGTTGAACCCGTAGGCCCCGAACGGGGATGTACCTCCCGTACCGATCCACTTGTTGCCGCCCTGATGACGCTTTTCCTGCTCTTCGAGACGCTTGCGCAAGGTTTCCATGAGTTTCTCGAACCCACCCATGGCCTCGATCTTGGCCTTGTCTTCATCGGACAGGTGCAGCTCGGTCTGCTTGCGCAGCCACTCTTCAGGAATTTCCGTGAACAAGTCTTCGGTCAGCGTCTCGACGCCATGCCAGTACGCCGCGAAAATCTGATCGAAACGGTCGTATTTGGTCTCGTCCTTGACCAGACAGGCCCTGGAGATGACATAAAAGTCGTCCAGGCTGTAGAGCACGACCTGTTTCTGCAGCGCTTCCAGCAGGGTGAGAAACTCCGTGACGGTGGGCTTGAGCCCGCCCTCACGCAATGCAAAGAAGAACGAGAGCAACATCAGGCTTCACGGATTTCGAAGTCGTGGGTGATATCGACGCTGGCCTGCAACATCAGCGAAGCCGAGCAGTACTTTTCGGCCGATAATTGCACGGCACGCGCGACATGACGCTCCACCAGATCCCGACCCTCTACGATAAAATGCAGGTGTATGGCCGTGAACACCTTGGGAACGGTTTCGGCGCGGGTGCCCTGGATCTCCACCGAACAATCGGTGACGTCCTGGCGGGACTTACGCAAGATGAGCATTACATCCATGGCACTGCAGCTGCCGACACCGAGCAGCATCAACTCCATGGGGCGCATGCCCAGATTGCGACCGCCGATATCGGGTGCGCCGTCGATCACGATTCCGTGACCGCTGCCGGATTCGCCGACCCAGGTAACACCTTCAGAGAGTTTCAGTCGTGCTGACATCGTGTTTACAGTCATAGCGGTATGATACTGATGACAAAAGAGACGGGGAGCGGCGGAATGACCGCTGAACAAGCATGACCAGCCCACCGAGGCTGGACGAAGGGAGTGAGGCCGCGATCCAGGCCTTCCACATGGCGGCTCATCGGAGACACTACCCGAAGAATCACACGATTCTTCATGAGGGTGATGCACCCGATTCGCTGTATCTGATTCTGGAAGGTTCGGTCAGCATCATCTACGAAGACGAGGACGGGCGTGAGATGGTACTCGCCTACCTCAACCCGGGGGACTTCTTCGGCGAGATGAGCCTCTTTCCGGAAATGGAATCTCGCAGTGCCATCGCCCGCACGCGCAAGCCGACGGTGGTTTCGGAACTGGGCTTCCAACCGTTCCGCGAACTGGCGCACAAGCACCCTGACCTGATGTTCGTGCTCGGCCACCAGTTGGCCAAACGCCTGCGCGACACTTCGCGCCGAGCGGCCGACCTGGCCTTTGTGGACGTTGCGGGACGGATTGCCCGCACGTTGCTGTCACTCACCAATGAGCCGGGCCATGAGGTCGTGGACAGCGGCCGCGTGGTGCGCATCAGTCGCCAGGAGCTGGCTCGCATTGTCGGTTGCTCACGTGAAATGGCCGGTCGCGTGCTGAAAGCGTTGGAAGAGGACAGCCTAGTCCGCGTCAAGGGCCGCGCGATCTTTGTTCCAGATGCCACGCGCGAGTCGCTGGGCCCGGAAATCTGATGACAACAGGCGGGGATGCGGTCACGCTGGTCGAGATGGCCCCCCGGGATGGCTTGCAGAACGAAGCCACCCCGCTAACGCCGGATACCCGCATCGAACTGATCCAACGCCTGGCGACCACCGGGCTGACGCAGATCGAGGCTGGCGCATTCGTGTCCCCCAAGTGGGTTCCACAGATGGCAGGCTCGGATACCGTGCTCGCCAGCCTGCAGCATGACGCCGGCATTCGCTACCCGGTGCTGGTGCCCAACATGAAGGGCTTTGAGGCTGCCCAGGCGGCTGGTGCTCGCGATGTCTCCGTCTTCGCAGCAGCCTCCGAATCGTTTTCCCGCAAGAACATCAATTGCTCCATCGCCGAGAGCCTGGAGCGGTTTCGCCCGGTCTGTGAAGCGGCGCAGACCCAAGGCCTGCGCCTGCGCGGTTACGTCTCCTGCGTGATGGGCTGCCCCTACGAAGGTCCCATCGAACCCGACGCGGTCCTGGCCGTCAGCCGCGAACTGTTCGCCATGGGCTGTGAAGAAATCTCGCTTGGCGACACGATTGGCACAGGCACGCCCGCGGCAACCCGGCACTTACTTGCTCTACTGACGCAGGAGTTGCCTGTCGGTCGCCTGGCAGCCCATTTCCATGACACCTACGGACAAGCGCTGGCCAACCTGCTGGTGGCCCTGGAGGCCGGCGTGCGCGTCATCGATGCATCTGTCGCCGGACTGGGTGGCTGCCCCTACGCCAAGGGTGCCAGCGGCAATGTCGGCACCGAGGATGTGCTGTACATGCTCAACGGCATGGGCATGACGACGGGTGTGGACCTGGACGCGATCGTCGACGTTGGCGCCTGGATCTGCGAGCAACTGGGCCGGCCACCAGCGTCAAAGGCCGCACGAGCCCTGGCCGCCCGACGGCAATCCACCTGACGCCGCCTCAGCCCGCCTGCAGCGGGTGATCGATGAGTTTGGCTAGCGCAGCCCCGGGATCCGGCGCCCGCATCAGTGATTCGCCGATCAGGAATCCATGCACATCGGCGGCCTGCATGCGCGCGATGTCATCTCTCTGATGAATCCCGCTTTCCGTAATCAGCAGGCGACCTGACGGCACGGCATCGCGCAGTGACAGCGTGGTGTCCAGGCTGACGTCAAAGGTTCGCAGGTTGCGGTTGTTCACACCCAGCAACGGACAAAGCGCGGGCGGCAACGCCAATGCGCGCTCCAGCTCAGCGGCATCGTGGACCTCGACCAGCGTATCCATGCCCAACTCGACCGTCGCCTCGGCCAAGCTGCGTAGCTGGCCGTCATCCAGCGCTGCCACAATGAGCAGTACGCAATCGGCACCCCAGGCTCGCGCTTCGAGCACCTGATAGGGGTCGATTAGAAAATCTTTGCGGATGACCGGCAATCCGGCGGCCTTCGCCTGCACCAGATACTCCGGCGCGCCCTGGAAATAAACCGAATCCGTCAGCACAGACAGGCAGGCCGCACCGCCTGCTGCATAACGATGCGCCAGCCAGCTGGGATTGAAATCATCGCGAATCAGGCCCTTACTCGGCGAAGCTTTCTTAAGCTCGGCGATGACGGCTGGCTGACGCTGCTGGACGCGTGCCCGGAGCGCCGCCGCAAACCCACGGGGCGACTCTGCATCAGCCGCCTTGGCTCGCAACGTTTCGGCCGAGACGCGTGAACGGGCCAGGGCCACTTCATCCCGCTTGGTGGCCAGAATCTTCTCGAGTATGTCGCTCACGGAATCAGAGTTGCTGTGACAGACGCGCCAACCGCTTGAGCGTGTCCAGCGCCGTACCGGCTGCCAGCACCTCGCGGGCCTGGTTGACGCCGTCGGCAAGCGTGCGGGTGAGCCCGGCCACATAAATGCCCGCGCCGGCATTCAACGCGATCATGTCGGCCACCGAGCCGGCCCGCCCGCCCAGCGCTTGCTGGATCATGTCCCGGCTTTCTTCCGCCGAGGCCGCCCGCAAGGGCTGAAGGCTATGCGCGGTGACGCCAAATGTCGCGGGCTCGATGGTGTAGGTGCGGACTTCGCCCATGCGCAGTTCAGCCACATGTGTCGGCTGCACGGGGCTGATCTCGTCGAGCCCATCCTGACCATGCACAACCATGACGTGCTCACTGCCCAGCCGCTGCATCACTTCCGCAATCGGCGTGCACCAGGCACCGGAGAACACCCCGATCACCTGGCAGGGTGCCGCTGCAGGGTTGGTCAACGGGCCGAGCAGATTGAACACGGTCCGAACGCCCAGATCACGCCGGGGCCCGATCGCATGCTTCATCGCCGCGTGATAGCCCGGCGCAAACATGAACCCCACGCCCACCTCATCCACGCAGCGGGCAACGGCCTCCGGATCCAGGCTGACCTTGACCCCCGCCGCCTCCAATACATCGGCACTACCAAACTTGCTGGAGACCGAGCGATTGCCATGCTTGGCCACGTGGCCGCCTGCCGCTGCCACGACCATTGCAGCAGCCGTAGAGACATTGAAGATGCCACTGGCATCGCCCCCGGTACCGCAGGTATCGACCAGGTGCTTGCGCGCCTTGTCGCTTAATTGAACCGGCGTGGCCAACTCGCGCATGACAGAGGCGGCCGCGGCAATCTCGCCCACGGTTTCGCCCTTGCAGCGCAGGGCGATGAGAAAGCCGGCGACCTGTGCGGGACTGTACTCACCCGCCATGATGCCGCGCATGGTCTGCGTCATGACCTCGGGATCGAGGTCACGGGCGTCCAACAACTGTTCGAGCACAGCTTTCATGACGTTCTCGACTAACGTGGCCGGATCGACGCCAGATCAGCGTCGATCGGCCGCGAAGCGGGCGTTAGCGCCCGGCGATGTCGGTGTACGGGCGTTCGGTGGCGCCGGTGTAGATCTGGCGCGGACGACCGATGCGCATGCCCGGATCAGAGATCATCTCCAGATAATGCGCCACCCAGCCCACGGTACGGCCAATGGCGAACATCGGCGTGAACATATTGGTGGGAATACCGATGGCCTTGTAGATGATGCCGCTGTAGAAATCGACGTTCGGGTACAGCTTGCGCTCGACAAAGTACTCGTCCTTCAGCGCGATCTCTTCCAGCTTCATCGCCAGTTCGAGCATGCCGTCGGTGTCACCACCGTAGGCCTTGAGCACCTTGTGGCAATGCTCGCGAATCACCGTGGCCCGCGGATCGAAGTTCTTGTAAACGCGATGGCCGAAGCCCATCAGACGGAACGGGTCGTTCTTGTCCTTGGCCTTGGCAATGAACTTGTCGACATTGCTGACATCCCCGATGGCCGACAGCTGCTTGAGCACGGCCTCATTCGCGCCACCATGCGCCGGTCCCCACAGGGCGGCAATGCCCGAGGAGATGGCGGCATAGGGGTTGCAGCCGGTAGAGCCCGCCAGGCGAACCGTGGAGGTCGATGCGTTCTGCTCGTGGTCGGCGTGCAGGATGAGCAGCACGTCCAGCGCCTCAGCGGCCACCGGGTCGACTTCGTACTCCTCGGCCGGCACGGCAAACATCATGCGCAGGAAGTTCGAGCTGTAGTCGAGCTCGTTCTTCGGATAAATCATCGGCTGGCCGATGGAGTACTTGTACGCGGCGGCCGCGATGGTCGGGATCTTGGCGATCATCCGACGCGCGAAGATCTTGCGATGCTCCGGGTCTGCCGTGTTGGTCGTGTCGTGGTAGAAGGCCGACAGGCCACTCACGATGGACGACAGCATGGCCATCGGATGGGCGTCGTAATGGAAGCCCGTGAAGAAGCGCTTGAGCGACTCGTTGAGCATGGTGTGCATGCGAATCGCGTCGGTGAACTCTTCGTACTCGCTCTGGGTCGGCAGCTCGCCGTTGAGCAACAGGTAGCAGACCTCCATGTAATTGGATTTCTGCGCCAGCTCATCTGCACGGTAGCCGCGGTACAGCAGCTGACCCTTTTCACCATCGATAAAGGTGATGGCGGACTCGCAGGAGCAGGTGGACGTAAAGCCCGGGTCGAAGGTGAAACCGCCGGTGCTCGCATACAGCTTGCGCACATCGACCGCGGGCGGGCCCATGGTGCCCTGAACCTGCGGAAGTTCGACAGAACTGCCGTCGGGGCCGGTGACTGTATACGAATCGCTACTCATGCTCGTCTTGCTCCCAGTCGGTCTCGGGGCCGTGGCCAAGACTGGCCTGCGTGGCTTGTCTTGGCGGCGAGTCGGCCCGCCTGGCTAGTGCCTGGCCGGTGACATCGCTGGCGCCCCGGGACGTTCATTGAGTGAAAAGAATGTCAGGTCTGCACTGCGCAACGCCGTTGTGACCCATCCCGCAGCCAGCCCCCGACGTCAGGCAGCACGGTGCCCAAGGGAAAATCGTTAACGCCTACTAGTTTCTCCGGTCGCACCAAGGCTTTGCAAGCGCAGTGCACAAATCGGCACCGGCCCTGGAAAGCCCTTGAGCGGTTCCGAGGGCTGGTCAATCGCGACCCAACGCTCGGACTGACCGGCCTGGTCGCGCGTGCGAACATCGGCCAGCACCTCGCCATCTGCAGCCCGGTTGCACAGCCGTGAGGCCAACACCACCGGATTGCCAACCGCCGCATACTCCAGCCGCCCCGCGCCATGCAGCGCACCGACGGTGACATGCCCGGTCGCCAGGCCAATACCCAACCCGACCTCGGCAGCGTGCCCGCCCTGCTCCAACACCGCCTGCACCGCCTGCTGCAGATCAAAGGCCAGTTCCACCGCCCGATGCGCGTGGTCGCTCAGCGCAAAGGGTGCACCCACCAGTATCAGTACACCGTCACCCGCATGATCCTTGACCGTACCGCCGTGGTTGCGCGCCGCCCGGCCCACTGCCTGGTAAAACGCTTCCAGCAGTTCGAAGACCGCGTCTGAGGAGCGATCGCGTGCATACGCGGAGAAGCCCCGCAGATCGGCCACGACGACCGTGACCAGCGCCCGGCGGCGTTCCAGCAGATGATCCAGGCCATGGCGGCGAACCTCCTGCGCCACCTGTGGCGACAGAAACTGGCCCATGAACGCGCCGCGCCGCCCCAGAATCGTCAGATACCGCACCGACGAAGCCGACAGAATGACCAGACCAATCACCACCAGATACGGCTCGAGATGATGGCTGACCACCAGTGCACCGATGAGAAACGGTGCTGCGAGATACAGCATGCGTAGACGCAGGGCGTCGGTGGAATCCAGGCGCCCGCTCAGCAGAAGCACGATGGCAATCGCCGACATCAGCATGGCCGAGCCCAGCACCGGGGCGAAGATCGCGAACTCGACTCCCCGCACCTTGACCAAACCACTGGCGTCGGAGGTCGCCTGCTCCGGCGCAATCAGGATGTAACCCAGGCCCAGCCCCAGCCAGATGATGACCAAGAGCTGAGAGACCCGGAACAGCACATGGGCGATGAGGCCGCGACGACCACGGGCGGTGCGGCCGATGCGACGTCCCCACTCCACGCCCGCAACAATCGCCGTGGCCTCCAGCAGTTCGGTGACAAGAGACCAGAAGACCGCTCCGCCGGCCGCCTGCGACGGGTCAATGGCCTGGACCACGCCGATGGCCAGCAGGCAGAGCGCCAAGGCGCGATTGATGTGATCGCTGCGATTGGTCAGCCAGCTCGCCAGCCCGGTGCCAATCGCCATCATGGCGACGACCAGATGCGCCTGCTCGGCAAGAGGCATGGGCTGCGACCGGACCGAAACGCCGGGGAAAACGCGCTAACGCTTGGGGTAGTGGGCGGGATAGTCGCCGCGCGCTGCGCCGGAATCCACCGCGGCCGCCGCAACAGCCGGTGAGACGAAGTCCGACAGGCGTGGGTCCAGCGGAGTTGGCAGGATGTACTCGGGGCCGAAGCTCAGCTCGGGCGCATCGTAGGCATCCTTGACCACCTCGGGCACAGGCTGGCGCGCCAGATCGGCAATGGCGTGAACCGCAGCAATCTGCATCTCGTGGTTAATCGTCTTGGAGCGCACATCCAGCGCACCGCGAAACAGAAACGGAAAACACAGCACGTTGTTCACCTGATTCGGGTAGTCGCTGCGGCCCGTCGCCATGATCAGATCATCACGCACCGCGTGCGCCTCCTCCGGCAGGATCTCCGGCGTTGGATTGGCCAACGCAAAGACAACCGGCTTGGGCGCCATGGACTTCACCATCGCCTGTGATACCAGCCCGGGGCCGGACACCCCGATAAAGACATCGGCACCGTTCATGGCATCTTCCAGCGTGCGCAGCTCGGTCTCGACCGCAAACGCCTGTTTCTGCGCGTTCAGGTCGGTACGTCCGCTGTGCACCACACCCTTACTGTCGCACATGATGATGTTGTTCGGGTCGGCACCCAGTGCCTGCAGCAGGTTCATGGACGCGATCCCCGCCGCCCCCGCACCCACGCAGACAATGCGTGCGCGCTCCAGCGTCTTGCCCTGGTAGGACAAGGCATTGAGCAGCCCGGCGCAGATGATGATGGCAGTTCCGTGCTGGTCATCGTGGAACACCGGGATGTCCAGCGCTTCGCTCAGCGTCTGCTCGATGTAGAAACAATCAGGCGCAGCGATGTCTTCGAGGTTGATCCCTCCGAAAGTCGGCGCAATCCGCTTGACGGTCTCGATGAAATCATCGGCATCGGGGGCGTCCACCTCGATGTCAAACACATCGACATTCGCGAATTTCTTGAACAGCACGGCCTTGCCTTCCATGACCGGCTTGGACGCCAGCGCGCCCGTGCGGCCCAAGCCCAGCACGGCAGTCCCGTTGGTGATCACCGCGACGAGATTGCCCTTGGAGGTGTACTTGAACGCATCGTCCGGGTTTTTCTCGATCTCGATGACCGGCTCAGCAACGCCCGGCGAATAGGCCAGGGCCAGTTCGCTGGGCGTCGTAAACGGCTTGGTGATGGCGATCCCGAGTTTTCCTGGCCGAGGCTTGGCGTGGTAGTCCAGCGCCGCCTGGCGCCTGTCGGGTTTGCTCATAACCGGAGATTGCCGTGAAAAGCGGGACGGCGATTATGCGGCCCGGACCCGCTTGTCGCCAATGCGCCCGGGCATCTGATCGCACACGACGCCGGACAGGACGCCCGACGTCGTGACAAACCACCCCACTACCGCAGCTCGGACAAGTCGATTTTCTCGTGGTCGACCACGCGCTTGAGCGCAGCCTCCATGGTGGCGCGGGCATGCGCGGTCGCGCCGCGCAACATGGCATGGACTGCCGCATCCTCGGTGGACCGGTCCTCGCACAGCTGCGAGTAGCGTTCGAATGCGCTCAACGAGATCAATAGCTCCGCCAGGTGGCGAGGGCACTCGCAACTCACGCTGGTCTGCACCAGCGCAAGGGAGACCAGCTCCTTCTTCGTGAAGATCTGTGGAGGAATCGGTTCCGAGAGGTAGTCACCCGGCTGCTCGTCCGGCGCCAGCCAGTATTTTCGGGTGAGCAGCACATGACGCAGCATTTCTGCATCAATGGGCTCGCGCAGCACCAGCAAGCCCAGGTCGCGAATCGCTTCCAGATCCGATTTTCGGGCGTAGCTGTACACGACGATCAGCGCCGTCAGGCTGGCCTCGTCCCGCCAGGCCGCCAGCTCCTGAGCCATAGAACGGGTGACCTGCTCCGTCTCGACCACCGCGATCGCATTGGAATGCGTTGGCAGCGAGGCCTGACGTGCCTCAGCCGGTGACGCGTAGCTGGCGTGGATGCTGTAGCCCGGCAAGTCGATATCGCCCAGACGGTCTCCCAGCGTCGGTCCCACCAGCAGCAGGGGCGCCAGCCCGGTCCGGCGACGACGCAGGTTGCCGCGGTTGGGCATGGACGCCAGCGACTCGATGCGGGCGGGAATCTGCGCCTTATCCAGCGTGGCGATGTACCCAATCGAATCACCCGCGTCGATCAGGCTGCGTACCTGCCGGAGGTACTCGACATCATCCTGTGAATACAGGCGTGTTCCGGTTTCATCGCGGGCCGGGTTGACCAGGCCGTAGCGCCGCTCCCAGACACGAATGGTGTTTGCGGGGATTCCCGTGGCGCGCTCGACCGCTCCGATCCGGAAAGACTGACCCTCTTCGATAACTTCGTTCATGCTTTGAACACTCCTTGAACCGATACAATCCGGCGTTAGCCCCTGTACATCGCTGAGTCATGTTCTCGCCTTGCGCCGAGGTTAGACAACAGCTGTACAAGTCGATTCGCAGCGTTCGTCAGAACGGATGCAATCGGAGTGTCAAAGCCCTGAACAGGGCTGGTTGTGGCTGTCCGCGTCAGTCGTTTTCAGGGCTGACTTCGACGGAATAAGCCGCCTCGCCCTCCGCCACCTGAACCACGATGGGTTGGCAGCAGACGAAGCAGTCCTCCACATAGGACTGGGAACCCCCGCTGTGGTCGATGAGCAGCGTGATGGGCTCGCCACAGTAAGGGCAGTGGGTGCGGTGTTCGCTGAGAGGCTCCATCGTCAGAACCCGGCCAGCACATCATCAAGGTGGCGCCGCCCGAGCGGCGTGGGGCGAATACGATCGTCGGCCTGCTCCAGCGTCCCCAGCGACAAGGCCCGGCTCAGGCCGGGTTCCAGCGCCGCCGGGTCGAGGGCCGTGCCACGGCGAAACTGCTCGAGCGTAAACCCATCGTTGAGTCGCAAAGCATTCATCAGGAACTCCATCGGGCGATCCTGAGGCTCAATGTAACGCGATTCGTCCAACGCGTCCGCGCCACCCGCCGATTGGATATACGCGCCAGGACGGCGGACACGCGCCCGTCGCTCCAGCCCGACCATGCCGTGCGCGCCTGCCCCCACGCCCAGGTATTCCTCAAACCGCCAGTACGTCAGGTTGTGGCGGCATTGCCGGCCTGACCGGGCATAGGCGGAGACCTCGTACTGCCCGTAGCCAGCCTCCGCCAGTCGCGCCTGCCCCTGCTCCCAGATCGCCACGGCTGTGTCCTCTGCCGGTAACGGCGGTGGTCGACGCGCAAACGCCGTCCCCGGCTCCAGCGTGAGCTGGTACCAGGACAAATGCTCGGGATTCAGCGCAATGGCGGCCGCTAGGTCCGCGAGGGCCTCGGCGAGGCTTTGCTCGGGCAACGCAAACATGACATCGACATTGAGATTGTCGAACCCAGCCGATCGCGCATCCGCCACGGCGCTTCGGGCCGCATCGGCATCGTGGACACGCCCGAGGCGGCGCAGCTGGGCGTTGTCAAAGCTTTGAATGCCGATGGAGAGCCGATTCACGCCTGCCGCGCGGTAGCCGGAGAACCGGCTGGCATCACTGGCGCCCGGATTGGCTTCCAGCGTGATTTCAATGTCAGGTGCAAAACCGAACCGCTGCTCGGCGCGGGTCAACACCTGCCCGATGGCATCGGCTGAAAACAGGCTGGGTGTGCCTCCACCAAAAAAGATACTGGTGAGTGGCCGCCCCGGTTGCGTCGCCGCCTGTTCGAAGTCGAGATCTCGAAGCAGGGCCTGGGTGTAGCCGGCCTCGTCCACGCGACGGCCATTCAGGCCATGCGAATTGAAATCACAGTACGGGCACTTGGCCACGCACCAGGGCAGGTGCACATAAAGCCCTAGTGGCCGGGCAGTCATCGACTAGAGAGGTTCGATGCGCAGCTGGGTCACGAGCGCTGCAACCGCCTGGCCCCGATGACTTGCACGGTTCTTCTCTTCAGCAGACAGCTCGGCCGCTGTGCGTTGCTCGCCTGCCGGCAGAAACACCGGGTCGTAACCAAAGCCGTCCAGCCCGCGCGGCTGCTCCACAATGCTGCCGGGCCAGACGCCCTGGGCAATGAGTGGCGCGGGGTCGTCGGCATGCCGCAAGCACACGCAGACACAGCGAAACCGTGCCTGGCGGCGGCGCTCACCCGCCAGGGCCTCCAGCAGCTTGGCGTTGTTGGCCGCATCGTCGCCATGGCCGCCGGCATACCGCGCCGAGCGCACACCCGGCGCGCCACCAAGTGCGGCGACTTCGATCCCGCTGTCATCTGCAATCGCCGGCAGGCCGGTGGCCTGAGCGGCCGCCCGCGCCTTGATCAGTGCGTTCTCAATAAACGTACTGCCGATCTCAGGCGGCTGCTCCACGGCAAATTCCGCCTGTGACCGCACGGTGTAGCCCAGCGGGGCCAGCATGGCCCGCATCTCCTTGAGTTTGCCGGCATTGCCGGTGGCCAACACCAGTTGCTTGCTCATGATCAGCCCGACGCCGCAAGCGCGGCCTGCTGCATCGCCACCAGTTCGCGAATCCCGCTGCCGGCCAACTCCAGCATGGCATCGAGTTCTTCGCGCTGAAACGCATGCCCCTCGGCCGTGCCCTGCACCTCGATGAAACCGCCGGCGTCGTTCATCACCACGTTCATGTCTGTCTCTGCCGTCGAATCCTCGGCATAGTCCAGATCCAGCACGGGCGTGCCGCCGCAGATACCCACCGAGACCGCCGCCACGTGGCCGTGAATCGGGTCGCGCTTAAGCACCTTGCGCGCCATCAGACCATTGATGGCATCCACCAGCGCGACATACGCACCGGTGATCGCAGCCGTACGCGTGCCGCCATCGGCCTGCAGCACATCGCAGTCCAGGGTGATCTGACGCTGACCCAGGGCTTCCAGATCAACCACCGCACGCAGGCTGCGCCCGATCAGACGCTGAATCTCCTGGGTGCGCCCGCTCTGCTTGCCACGCGCCGCTTCGCGGCCCATGCGGTCGTGAGTCGAGCGCGGCAGCATGCCGTACTCGGCCGTCACCCACCCCCGGTTTTCATTGCGTAACCAGGGCGGCACCCGCTCGTCGACCGAGGCGGTGCATAACACCCGCGTGTCGCCGAAGCTGACCAGCACGGAGCCCTCCGCATGCTTGGTGAAATGGCGGGTGAGGGTGATCTCGCGCAGCTGATCGGCCGCGCGGCCACTGGGTCGTTGATAAGTCGTCATGGGCGCGGAGTATACCGGCGCACCGACCTCGCTCTGGAGTGATCTGCGATACTCCCCCGCATGATCAAGAGCATGACCGGATTCGCCCGCCGACAGGCCTCGGGCGAGTGGGGGCAGCTGGCCTGGGAGCTGCGCACCGTTAACCATCGCTATCTGGACGTCAGCTTCCGGCTACCGGAGCCCATGCGGGCGCTGGAGTCGGAGTTTCGCGCCCGGATCAGCAAGCAGGTCGCGCGCGGCAAGTGTGAAGCCTCGCTCAAGCTGGAGTTGGCGGATACCACCAGCAATCGCTTGGACATCGATACCGACCGGCTTGATGCCTTGTCTGCCGCCATCAGCGAAGTGACCAGCCGCGTCCAGACCCAGGCCCCCGATCCGCTCCGCGTGCTCGGCTGGCCCGGCGTGCTCATCGAACAGGGCGTGGACCAGGCCCAGCTCAACGCAGCCGCCCTGGACACCCTGAACGAGGCCCTCACCGCGCTCGCCGAAGCGCGCCGCAGCGAAGGCAGCAAGCTGTCCACCCTGCTCACTGACCGCGCCAAACAGATCGAATCGTTGGTGGCGGACGTCACCGCCCGCCTGCCCGCCATCCGCACGGAGTGGGAACAACGCCTGCGCGACCGACTTGCCGACTTCAAAACCGAACTCGACCCCGCCCGCATCGAGCAGGAATTCCTGCTCCTGCTCAACAAAACCGACGCCGCAGAAGAACTCGACCGACTCACCGCCCACGTGCAGGAAATCCACAACATCCTGCAACGCAAAGACCCCGTTGGCCGCCGCCTCGACTTCCTGATTCAGGAACTCAACCGCGAAGCCAACACCCTGGGCTCCAAGTCACAGGATGCAGAAATCACGCGCCTGGCGGTGGAGCTGAAAGTCGCAATCGAGCAGATGCGGGAGCAGGTGCAGAATATTGAGTAGCGCCCCGCGGATGCAGGACAGCCCGAGCGATGGCGCCATATAGTTAGGCAGTTCCCCCAAGATCAGCGCATCAACGGCCGACTCCCGTCAAAACAAGAGCCGTCACAATGCCGATCTGCAATCGCGAGAGAGGCAATAATGACAAAGTTCATCGCAAGCGCCGCAATAGTGGTCGCTAGCATCATGCAATACGGCTGCCAGGGATCCGCCCCCCAGGCGAATGCCGAAGGAGAATCACCCGATAGCGCAGCGGCAGGGATCAGCATCCTCTCGAACCGATCGGACCTGATCAGCGGGGGAAATGCGCTCATCGAAGTTTCAACGCCAACCGGTGCAGAGCCCGAACTTTTACTCAATGGTATCCCGATTGCCTGGAATTTCTCCCGGACCGCCAACGGCGCCTTCATTGGCCTAGTCGAGGGACTTCAGGACGGCACCAACACACTGCAAGCCCGCTCTCAAAACTGGACAACAGAAGCAGAAGTCATCAATGCACCGATTGCCGGCCCTGTCTTCGCCGGCACCAAACTCGAACCGTGGACCTGCCTCAACGAGGCTGCTGTCGATTCGCATTGCAATCAGCAGCCCACTTTCAGCTTTTTCTACAAATCCACCGATCCGACACAGTCCGGAATGATTCCGTACGAGCCCACCGACCCGCCGAACGACGTGGCCGAGACCACAACAGACCAGGGCGTGACCGTGCCGTTCATCGTGCGATTGGAGCAGGGCTACATCAACCGTGATTTGTACAATATCGCTGTGCTGTTCCAGCCAGAGGAGCAGTGGACAGCCTCAGCCCCACAGCCCCAGTTCAACAGAAAGCTGTTGATCAATCATGGCTTCGGCTGCGCGGTCGAATATCAAAACACGACGGAATTGGCCGTCTACGTGATTCCAAGCCCAGAAACGGCCATTCCGCTGGTCGGGGGCTACCTGCCAGTTGGCACACCCATCCCCGCACTACCCGATGCCACTGAGACGGCCCTGGGCGCCGGCTATGCCGTCATGGCCCATGCGCTGAATAACAGCAAACATAACTGCAATCTCGCCCTGCAGGCCGAGTCGATCATGATGACGAAAGAACATCTGATCGAGCGGTACGGAGAGCTACGCTTCAGCATCGGACAAGGCTGCTCTGGTGGGTCCCTGGCCGTCCAGTGGATAGCCAATGCTTATCCCGGAATCTACCAAGGCATTTTGCCTACTTGCTCGTTTCCTGACGCTTGGTCCACCGCCTCACAGTTCATGGACAACCATCTCACCTTGAACTATTTCCTGAACCCAGACCACTGGGGAACAGGGGTGTTATGGACACCCAAGCAAATGACGGACGTACAAGGGCATATCAGCCTGACCAACGCCATCATCGGCGACAACGCCATCTTCCCTGGTGTCGTGGCAGAGAGTCCGTGCGGGGGAGTCGGCGAAGACGAGATCTACGACGCGGATACGCGCCCCGCTGGGGTGCGATGCACAATCATGGAAACCATTATCAGCATGCTGGGCCGGCGTTCGGTGGAGAACTGGAGCGCTCCGGAGACGGTGGTCGGCTACGGATTCGGCGGCCTGCCGGCGGACAATGTCGGCGTCCAGTATGGGTTAAGCGCTCTACAGGAGGGGTTGATTACTCCGGCTCAGTTTGTCGATCTCAATGTCAAAATCGGCGGACTAGATATCGACGCGAACCCGACCCCAGAACGGCTTGAAGCAGAATCCGCCCATCTTGAACGTGCCTACCGAACCGGGCTAATCAATGTGGGCAACAACCTAGACCGCACTGCAATTATTGACTGCAGTGGACCCGACCCTGGCGCATTTCATGATGCCTATCGAACATTTACGGTCAGAGCCCGACTCGATGCAGCCCATGGGCACCACAACAACCATATTGTGTGGGAAGGGCCGGTGATCGGAAAAGCAGACAACTTCTGTGCAATCAATAGCTTCCTGGCAATGGATGAATGGCTGGAGCGCGTTGAAACAGATCTCACGGATTTACCCATTGCCGATAAATTGACACTGAACAAACCTGAAGCACTGGGTGACGCCTGTTTCGATGGCGCGGGCCAAAAGCTCACTGACGGTCTCTGTGGAGAAGCCATCGTCGCGGTATATGGCACCCCAAGAACGGTTGCCGGGGATGCCATCACCACCTACGCAAACAAGTGCCATCTGCAACCGATAAGTCGCGAGCACAACTACGGACCGATACCGTTAAGTGACGCGCAGTGGCAAAGCCTTGAAGCTGCCTTTCCGGAGGGTGTCTGCGACTATGACCTCCCTCCCGTCGGGTTCCAGGCAACAATTCCGTGGCTGAATTACGGACGCAGCTTTGAAGGCCCTGCCATCACCGGTGGAGAAGCGATGGCACGCCGCTCGGATGAATCAGGGCGAGGATGGGGATCGGCAGCGTTTGAGATATTTAACCACTAGCCGCGCTTAGTCACTTCAGATTGCCGTGAACTTAAAGCATCAACGGGGCAGCCCCATCCGGCGCCTGTCAAAATTCCACACGCTTCGATGCCGCTAGCGAGACCTCGCATCCGACGCGTCAAAGGGATCTCGACCCAGATCGACCTCTTGCGCGTCGATCATGCCATCGGCGTCACTATCCAGACCACGGTTGTTCTGCAGCCAGTAGTACCGTGCGCCGGAACCACCGAGCACGATCAGATGCGCCAGAACGTCGAGATCCCCATCCTGATCAAAGTCGTGCAGAATCGGGTGGGCATCCGTGGATGAGAAAGAGATATCCACCGGCAAGGGCGAGGAGAATTGCAGCGCCGCGCCACTGGATCGAGGGTTGAGCGCACGAATCATCGTGAGCGTCTGTACGCGCGGCTCGGTCGGCGTGTTGGCCCGCGACCCGAGCACCAGCTCGCTCAAGCCATCACCGTCGAGGTCAACCGCATGCAGGTCAAAATAAGCCGTGCCGCTGCCCTCGACTTCTGCTTCGAAGAGCACTTGCCGCTCGGCAAAGCTCAGCGTCCCGGCCTGGCTGGCCTGGCCGCGGCGAAAAGCCACCTGGACGCGGTCTCCGCCGGCTTCTCCAGCCACGCCACGGACACTTTCGAACAGGTCCAGAACGCCGTCGTCGTCGACGTGCGCGAGCTCAACTGAAAATACATCACTACTATCCAGCGACCCACTGAGGGCGAATGTCGGGTCGGCCCCCGTCGACAGCTGGTTTGCGTACCAGCGAATCTGCTCCCTACCCGGCCACGTCGCGATGAGGTCGGGCGCCCCATCGCCGCCCAGGTCAAACACGTCGACATCCACCGAACCGCCCACATCGTCAATCGCCCTGGGGGATCTGTAGTCAGCCGAGTTGTACCAGCTCAGAGTGGGATGGTCAGGGTCGAACAGCGCGCGGGTAGCGGCAATCAACTCTAGTGCGCCTTGTCCGTCGAGATCCGCCATAAGCAACTCGTTTGCAGGCGGAATACGGTTGATCGGAAACTGTGTTGAGCGGCGTCGGCCTTCAGCATCCAGTTGCACGACTGCGATCCGGTTGTCGTCAAGCGAGACCGCCACCTCGAGCAAGTCATCAGGCTCCAATTGCCCGGCGCTGATCGCTGCTCCGGCCTCATCCAGCAATGTTTCCTGAAGAAAGAAACGACGATCTGGCTCCGGGGTTGCACTGCCTGCGTTCAGCCCCAGCACGGTGGTGGAGTCGCCAGAGGCCCCCTCAGCGATGAGAAGAATGTCTCCGTAGCCATCGCCATTGACATCATGCACTGTCGGCGCGACAACATCGCTGGACCGGGGCGCCGCAATCCCGACCGCATGACGCGGACCGAAGAACGAGACGGATGTCGGGTCCAGCGGGTCGGTGCCCAGTTCACGCTCCCGCGCATCGGTGACACCGTCGCCGTCAGCGTCCTCGTCGGCATCGAGCACGCCATCGTTGTCAGAATCCGCGACCGCCGGATTGGTCCCCGCGCGAACTTCGTCGTCATCCGGCACACCGTCGTTGTCGTCATCCGGATCGTCCGCATCCGCAATGCCATCGCCGTCCGCGTCGCCCGAGCAGGCATCACCTTGACCATCGGCATCTCGATCTGACTGATCGGGATTGGCAACAGCGGGGCAGTTGTCGTCGGCGTCCGCAATCCCGTCGGCATCCGCGTCGACGACCATCACGGGAGGCTGCGTGCCCCCGTCATCCTCATCGTCGCCCGAGCCGCAGCCCGTGATGAAGACACTCGGTGAGAGCACCAGTGCAGCAACCCACAACATTCTGCTTGCGTCGTCCATGACTCATCAGCCTTCGGTTCCGGCTGCCGACACTAGCGCCAATCCGCCATCAATGCCCCACCCGAAGGCCCTTACATCCTCCATTCAGGGGAACTGGCGCACAGAAAGGAGCAGGCATCGCGGCCGCGACCCGGATGACCCCGTAACACCCGCCGCCTGATTCGACATGACCCGCACAGCAATCCGGGAGAACGGCCACACAAAGTCCGTCGGGGAACCGGCGCCCCACATGGGTGGGTCGTGGCGCTTGTTCGCGGACCAAAGACCTTGGTTCAGTCTCCCGTATAGCGCCACAAGAAGGCATAGACGTCGGCCGCCTCGGCGATGCGCTTGGAAGTCGGCTTGCCGGCGCCATGGCCGGCCTTGGTCTCAATGCGAATGACGACGGGGTCGCTGCCGGCATGTGCACGCTGCAAGGCGGCGATGTACTTGAACGAATGGCCTGGCACGACGCGGTCGTCGTGGTCCGCCGTGGTCACCAACGTGGCCGGGTAATCCGTACCGGGCTTGATGTTGTGCAACGGCGAGTAGGCGTAGAGGTACTCGAAACCCTCGGCATCATCCGAGCTGCCGTAGTCCGGCACCCAGGCCCAGCCGATGGTGAATTTGTGGAAGCGCAGCATGTCCATCACACCCACGGCCGGCTGGGCGGCAGCGAACAGGTCCGGGCGCTGGTTGGACACGGCACCGACGAGTAGCCCCCCATTTGAGCCACCCTGGATGGCCAGATGCTCGGGCGCCGTCCAGCCGGCCTCGACCAGATACTCGCCCGCGGCGATAAAGTCGTCGAATACATTCTGCTTGTTCGCCTGCGTACCTGCCGCGTGCCAGGCCTCACCGTATTCGCCACCGCCACGCAGGTTGGCCAGTGCGAACACGCCACCGCGCTCCAGCCACGCCAGACGATGAACGCGGAAATACGGCGTGAGCGAGACATTGAAGCCGCCGTAGCCATACAGCAGCGTGCGATGGTCGCCGGTGGGCTTCATGCCTTTCTTGTAGCTAATGAACATCGGCACGCGTGTGCCGTCTTTGGACGTGTAGAACACCTGCTCGGTGACGTAGTCATCGGCGTTGAAGTCGATGTCCGGTGACTGCCACACCGCGCGTTCGCCGGTGTTGAGATCGGTCCGATAAATCGTATCGGCGCGCAGGAACGACTCGTAGGAGTAGTACAGCGTGGAATCGTCAGCTTGCCCGGCCACGCTGCCCACGGTACCCAGCCCCGGCAGTGCAATCTCGCGCTCCAGCTTGCCGGCCGTGGAATACACCCGCATGCGATGGGCGGCGTCGCGCATCGAGACCACCACCAGCCGGCCGCCCACGAAGTCCACAAACTCGATGGTCTCCTCGCCCTGCGGGATCACCGTGCGCCAGTTGGCCTTGGCCGGTGTGGCCAGATCAATGGCGATGACCTGGCCGCGTGGGGCCTTCTCGGTGGAGAACACATAAACCGTGTGCTCGCTGCTGCCGATCACGTCGTAGCGCGCGGCGAAGCCCTCGACCACGGGAGTAACCGGACCGTCGAAGTTCGGGGTGTCGCCGTCTCCCAGATCCAGGCGATAGAGCTGGTTCTTGGATTCGGCGCCCTTCCAGGTGCTGATGGCCACGTAGCGACCGCCACGGGTCACGGCCGCATCGAAGCCCCACTCCGGCTGATCTGGCCGTGCATGGACTTGCACGTCCTCGGACTGCAACCGCCCGACGCGGTGATACCACAACGACTGATTAGCCAGATCATCGAAGGTGCCGCCCTTGGATGGATACCGCGAGTAGAAAAAGCCCAGGCTGTCGCGCGTCCAGTCGATGTCAGAGAACTTCACGTCTGTGAGGGTCTCCAGCAGGTCGCGGCCGCTGGCGACGTCGCGCACGCGGATGGTGCGCCAGTCCGACCCGGACTCGGCCAGTGCGTAAGCCAGGAAGCGCCCGTTCGGTGACAACGCATAGCCCGCCAGCGCTACCGTGCCGTCGGTGGACAAGGCATTGGGATCGATGAGCACGCGCGGCTTGCCGTCCGGGCCGGTCTGGGCGTAAAGCACCGCCTGGTTCTGCAAGCCATCGTTGCGCTCGTAGATCAGCAAATCGTCGTTGACCGTCGGCACGCCGAATCGCTCGTAGTTCCAGAGCTTAGTCAGGCGCTCGCGGAAGCCCTCACGCGTATCGAGTTCAGCCAGGACCCGGTCCGTGACCGCGTTCTGACGCGCCACCCAGTCAGCGGTCGCCGCTGAATCGGCGTCCTCCAACCAGCGATAGGGATCAGCGACTTCGGTGCCGTGGTAGTCGTCCACGACATCGCCGCATTCTTGCCCAGTCACATCATTGTTTGATGACAGTGGCCCGCGCGGTCATCCGCGCCGACCACTGTCGGGTTCCGTTAGGGGCTGAAGCTACCGCAGGCCGTAGTCGAACGCGGCCGCCTGCATGCCACCACCGGAGTTGGCTGGAGGTGGTGGCAGCGGGTCGCCGCCAACAATCATGCGGCCGTTGTCGTCCACATAGCGCAACCAAGCCACGGTCGGCTGCTTGGCCCGGCCAGGTGCACGGTAGTCGCAAACGCCATCGGGGAAGGCCATGGCCAGCTGGGCCCACTGCTCATCGGTGAATGGCACCAGCCCATAGTCATCATTGCGATCCAACGGCTTGAGCTGGCAGTCGAAGTTGTCTGCCGTCCGCGTGTCGCCCGCGACAGTGCGCGGCGTGCCGTAGGCGTAGAGGGGGCGCAGCAGGTCAATGCAGACCTCACCCAATACGGGCTCACCCCCCACAATCGCGCATTGATCCTGAACATCGCCCGGCCGGTTGCGAGAGATCTTGTCGGCCAGCGGGGTGTCGCTGGTATCGGCCTCGACCTGCGCCAGCCAGGCATCCATGGCATCGAGCCCACGGTAGACATACTCGAGATCCCCGAGCAGCGGCACCGGACCGCCCCACATCACATGGTTGCGGGCGCTGCCGTGTTCGCGCTCGATGCGCCAGCGGATCCACCACGCATGCAGGGCATCATGCGCAATTCCCGGATCCGGGCCGACAAAGGTCAGGATCGGCACTGTATCCAGGTTGTTGGTCATGTTGATCATGCCGCTGCGATACGCATTGCCCACGGCCGGATGATCCGCTTGGGTGCGCGAAGCCTGCGGCTGGATATCGACATCCAGACCACCGATCTTGACGTTCAGGTCGACAAACATCGCTGGCGTGATGAGCCCCGCTCGCAGAGCATTGAGGCCGTACTGCACCCCGGTGTTACCCAGCGGAATGCCGGTGAACCCAAAACCGACCTGCTGCTCGATCTCTGACCAGACCTCCGGTCCGCGCTGGCCGAGGATATGGGGTATCCACTCCAGAATGCCGCAGCGCTGGCCGGTCGGATTGGTCTCGGGATCGTAGCTGGCATCCCCCGCGCAACTCCCGGTGGTCTGGGTGGCCGCCTTGAACAAGCCCTCGTCGGCAACAACGGCATTCACATGGGTCAGGTGCCCCTCAACCGGGCCCCAGAGCAGTGGATTCCAGATCACGCCCGGCGCCCAACGACTGGGGTCTTCGAAGTACTTACGCATCAGATGCAGGTCGGCAAACTGCAGCCCGGCCGACAGCGAATCCGGATACGCACACATGGTTAGCAGGCCCTGATACAGACCCGGGTAGGCGTTGGCGATGGTTAGCTGAGCAATGGAACCACCCGAACAGCCGGTGCCAATGGCAAAGCGCAGCGGACCGTACTGTTCCACAAAGCGCTCCTTGGCCATCATGATGGACTCGGCCGCCAGCGCCACATCGCAGTTGTGCCCGGTGTTGGCCAGCGCCGTCGACATCACGGCATAGCCCTGCCCCAGGGCATAGATGTAACTGGGCTCGATGAGCGGGATATCGCCGAAGGTGCCGGAGTAGTCATCCAACGGCGCACTGCCCGGCGTGTACTTGGCCCCGCAGTTGCCGCCATGGGTGATCAGCATTTTGCCGTTCCACTGCGGTTGCGGCGCCCAGGGCTCCCAAGGCGCCTGCGGGTTGAACAGCGTCAGAATCTTGTACTGGTCTCGATCCTGGTAACCCAGCTCCTGACGCACGATAAAGGGCACAGTCTCGCCCGTCTGTGTCGTGGTCATGGCCACATCATCCGGCGGATTGTCAGGATCGTAGGGCAGCAGGTCGGTGCCCAGCGACACCCCGGGGACCGGCTCCAGCACATCGACCAAGGCCGTGGGGCGGTAGAGGTAGCTGTACTCGGCGGGCTGGTTGCAGGCCAGATCTACCGCCCCATCCTGACAGCGAATCCGCTTGATCTCGGGTCGGGAGAAAATCGGCCCCTCATTCGGATAGTTGGTGATGGTCGTACCGGACTGAGCACCGTTGAACTGAACGACCAGGCGATTCTCGCCCACCGTCAACCCATCGATGCGCCCCATGACGCGGCCGTTGTCCCTGCGTGCGAAATCAGTGCTGATGTCCTGCCCGTTCAGGGCAACCCGCAGACCATCAACGGCCTCGTCACCCGGCATGGCGATCTCAACAAGCGCATCGCCGCCACTGATCATGTCCGCACGATTGGACAGCACCAGTACCGACAGGCCGTCACCCCCTGCTTCGACCGGCTCGGCCACCGAAGGCGTGTTGCCGCTACAGGCCGTCATCAGCAGCCACACGGCCACCAGTCCGCCGCGCAGGGCGGCCTTGGGAATCCCCGACATCTTCGATCTCCTCGTTGCACCCGGCTGCGTGGTCGCAGCTCGTTCGTGGCGCCGGGTTCATCGCCCGGCGCATTCGACGAATAGTGTACGCCGCGGGCATCGCGGGGGGATTGTCACCAGCGGGACGTTGGTACCACCCGTCAGGTCAACGAGATGAACCGGTGGGGTTCAGGGCTGGGCTGGCAAGGCGCTCATCTGGGTCGGCGGCAGCGTCGCCTCGAACTCGCCGACGTGGTAGCGATGGCACTGGGTGCAGCTGTCACCGGCCCGATCCGGCTGGTGACATTCCAGGCACACGGCCTGCTCAAGCGGTTGGAAATTGCTCTCGAACTGATGTGCATCCCAACTCTCGAAGCTCTCGGCATACGCCGCATCCGGCGCGATCTCATGACAGGTACGGCAACCCGCGTCGCCCAACAGACTGAAATGTGCAGCGTGATCGAACTCGGTGAAGTGGCGCTGATGCGGTGACACTTGGCGGGGGTGCCACTGCACCTGCATCGCCGCATCGGCGGCCTGTCGCTCGGTACTGTGACACTGAAGACACATGCCGGGCTGGCGCGGGTCTAGCCAGTCACTCATGTCCTCCCGGCCTGCCGCCAGCTCGGTCCAGGCATGCAGCACGGGATCGGCATGACCCGCGGGCCGGTAACGCAGCACCCAATCATCCAGATACCACCCACCTAGTGCCATGCGCTCTTCGGTAGACACGCCTGTCACCTGCTCGGTTTCTGGCTCGGGCTCGGGTTCCGCAAAGGGGTCCAGCTCATCACCGCCAGCAAACAAATCCCCACCGAACAGGTCTTCAGAGCCGCCGTCATCCTCGGCGAAGAGGTCACCCAGCGAGGCGTCGTCGTCCCCGCCCCCGAACAGGTCATCGAACGCATCCAGATCGTCGGCTTCGTCCGGTTCGGATGGCGTGGCCACCTCCGGACGTAGCGCCTGGGTGTCCGGTGTCTCACCCGCGTTGTAGGCAGCCATCTCCTGAGCGAGATCCGGGAACCACTGCTGCTGCGCGGCGTCGATCAGCCCCATGGGCAGCAGGCCGGTCAGCCGCCGCTGGGCGGCCGGGTCCAGCGGCATGGGCTGACTGGCGTCGAGGCGCTCGATCAACGCCGACACACCCTGCTGCTGCAGCGCGTGAATCAATTGCTTGAATCGCCAGGCCAGCTCGGTGGCAGCCGCCCGCTGCTCGGCCGAGGCAGCGTCCAGATCGAGCAATTCCACATCAGCCAGGGCGGCCTTGAGCGCGTCATACCCCGGCTCCGCCGCAAGCAGCAACTCGCCCATGGGCGGCAAGTCGCCATCGGCAAAGGCCGGCCACTGGCCGACACCCTCAACCAGCGTCAGATCCAGCCCGGGCACAGCCAACACCGCAAGCCCTCGGGCACCGGCCTGGGAGTCGCCAGCGATATCGCCTGCATGACAACCCCCGCAACTGGTCTCGAAATCACGAACCCGCATCGTGCGTCCATCGACGGCCGGTTCGTGGCAGCCGGAGCAACTGGCGGGTGCGGCCTCTGGCTCATCGGCGAAATGCCGACCGAGATGCGAGGCATGATCAAACACGATGCGTGTCCGGCGATCGTAGGGGTAGTCACCAAATGCCGGATGGCCGTTGCCGAAGTGGGGAAACCGCTGGCTGTGACAGACCTGGCACTGCGTATCGCCAATGGCCGTGAGATCGGCCATCGCGCCTTCATGTTCCTGATGACAATCCCCACAAGCGACCGGAGACGCGGGCGCCGTCCAGATCGCACGATTGAGTTCGACGGACCACGGCCCCAGCCGGTCCCCGGACGGGCTACCAGGCAGCATCGCCACGCCGTGGGGTGACAAGGGCTTGTCCCCGACATCGTGACAATTCAGGCAGGCATGCGCCCCGCCCGCGGGCATTTGCCCGGCACTGCCGAAGGCCGCCTGCAACCACCCCGCTGGGGCATCATCCGAGGTGCCGTGACAGTCACTGCACGCTTCAACCGTCGAGTGAGCGGCACTGAGGTGCCCGGGTTCGACCAGCGCGCCCGCCCACTGGCTGGCCAGGCCCAGCAAGACCAGTCCGATCGTCACGACGAGCGTGCTGCGCACAAGCAGCTTGCGGCGGTACTTCCAGCTGCGACGCGGCCGGCAGGGCAGTTCCTGCTGGCAGCATTGACCATCCGACCCCGGCCCGCCGACACAGGCACCACCCTGCAACGGACCTCGCGTACAACGCCAGCGATCACCCTCACGCGCAGGCTGGCATTGCGGCCCAGCGCCGCAACGCCCCTTGGCGTCCGGGCCGGCATGACAGCAGTCGCCCTCTGCCTGCCGACCGCAAACCCAGCGCTGGTTGGGACGGTGATAGGGACTGGAGCTGTAGTCGAATCGCTGCAACCGCTCAGTCATGCCTATAACCCTCCGAAGGCATGGGCGGCGACCAGATGCACCACAGCCAGTATCAGCATGGCCGCGGTCAGCGGGATGTGCAGGAACAACCAACCCTTGAGCAGACCCTGAATCGTGAAGTGCATGTCCAGGTCGGATTTTTGCCGGCACAACGCCGCCAGTTCTCGCGCGTAGGGCTTCTCGGCTTCCGACAGGTAACGCTCCAACGCGATTAGCCGGCCGTGATGACGGGTCACGTGGTCCCCGTGGCCCAGCGATCGCCACCGCCAGCGCGGCGCCATGAACAAACCGGCCAGGTGCTTGCGATAGTGTTCGCCGAGCAATGCAGAATCTGTCTCTGCAGCGGCCCGTAATACCAGCGCCTCGGCACGCTGACGCAAGGTGGCAGCATGGCGAGGTATGCGCTCAAAGATCAGCTCTTCGTCGGTCTGATTCAGACGCGATGGCAGACTGCGCGACCAGTACAAGCCGGCCAGGCCACTCACCGCTGTACCCAGGAACAACACCCATAACGCCCACTCCAGCACGGCATCCGGCCAGGACAGCCCGGTGTGTGCCGCGAACAGGACAATGGCCAGCGCGCCGGTGTAGGCGTGAAGCTGTAACCACACCGCCGCCCGCCCGATGGGCAACATGGTCAGGCGCTTGCGCTGGCTGTATAGCGACAGCAGGACCACAGCCGTGAACAGCGCCCAGCCGGTCCAGATGTCCGCATCCATCAGGCCGGCATCCAACGCGACAAAGAGCAGCCAGCTCAGCACGGCGGCCGCCGCCCAGACCAGCAGATTGCGACGCCGCCGTATGGCAAACGGCGTCATCGATGCAGCCATTCGATCAGATTGGGCAAATCCCGCATGTCCACACGCTCCAGGGCATCATGCGGACAGGCCCGCTGACAGGCCGGGCCACCGGGCTGATCGATGCACAAATCGCATTTAGTGGCCTTTTGCACGGGCGCACCCGTCGCATCGTTATGGACGAAGTCACCGGACTGGTTACGCACTTCGACCATGCGGATGTTGCCGTAGGGGCAAGAATTCGCGCAGGTTGCGCAACCAATGCAGGTGTCGTCGTTAATCACCACCTGACCCTCTTCCGAGGCGCGGTGAATCGCCCCGGTCGGACAGCCGATCATGCAAACAGGGTCGGCGCAGTGCATGCAGGCATTGGCGATCATCAGGCCGTCGTGGCGGGGGCCATGCCGATTGAACCGGGGGTTGTTCTGGTGGCCGACGGCGCAGGCCTCGGTGCAGGCATCGCAACGCACGCATCGGTCCAGATTGATCAACATGGCCGCGCGGCCATTGATGAAGTGCCGGTCGACCAGCATCTCGACCAGCGCCTCGTCATCCTGAGCACTGTGCACGTCCAGTGCACGCAGCGCGCTGTCCTGGGTATTGGGGTCACCCAGCACGGACGCCTGCTCCTGCCGCAAGGCCTCGATTTGTGCCTTGCTAAGGCCCGGAAGCACATGGGTTTCGATGACTTGCGTCGGCACCCGGAGCACGTCGGCATAACCCACTGCACGGAGTGTGTGGCGATGCACCCTGGCCTGCGAACCGGCATCGTCAGCAAGCAGGACATCCAGCCCGAACACGGCTCCGCGCCCGAGGTAGTTAACGGTTTGCTGACCGTGATGCAAAGGACGGGTTACCCGCGCAAACCCTGAGCGGATCAGCAGCAAACCGTCCGGGTAATCCCCCGCACGCACGATCTCTGGCTCGGATTTCATGCGTTCGCGATCCGGCTGCTCGCTCATGCGCTGATAGCTGGTGTGCCAATCGAACTCACCATAGCTTTCGAACAGCGTCTGGCGGGCAATGTCGTCCATGGCCCGGTCATCAACATGCGCAAACAGCGGCGTGGCGCGTAGATGCGTAATCAGACTGTTCTTGCGGTAGAGGTCCTCGACATGCCGGCGGAAGGCCTCATCACGCTTACGCAGGTCCCGCAAACCCTGCCATCGAATTTCGAGCAGGATGGCGCTCTCTTCAGCAAACACGGTGGCCGTGCGCTGGGTACGGCCCAGCGCCGCAATTTCCCCGAACACCTCTCCGCTCGCCAGCACCGCAGACTGCGTATGGTCCAGCACTGCAGGGATGTCCTGAACAAAGGTGTGCGTTGCCGCGGCACCCGCCAGTTCTTCCACAACCGTAGCGCTCCACTGCGCCTCACCATCCGACGCACTGAGCAGCCGGGTGCTGAGCATGGAGTGTTCGTCGACCTCACCTTCGCCGATGAATCGGATTTCGCAGGTGCCGACCCGCAGCACGGCCTGGCCTGCGAGCACCTGACGGTCGATGCGAGCACCGTCGACGAAGGTACCGTTGGAACTCCCCAGATCAACAAGCTCCCAACCCAGTTCAGTCGGTACAAGCCGGGCGTGACGTGCCGAAACCGCCGCATCGCTCAGCACGACGTCGTTATCCGCCTCGCGACCAATGGACAAACCTGCATCCGGCACGTCGTCCAGCAAGACCTCGCGACCACTGTCAGCCGGGCCGGCGGCAATGATGAGCCGCGCAGCCGAGGGAGTTTTCTCTGCTGGCGCCTGCGGCACGTAGCGCGTGACATCCCGCACTTCAGGCTGCTTGGGGTTACGCCATAACTGGGCTACGGCCTGCACCCAATTCTTTCGTTGCGGCTGCGCCCGGCCCAGCGTGGCCTCCGGCAGCCCCGGCGGGAGCACGACCCGGACACGCCCCTGAACAATCAGAAAGGCCGAGTTCCCGTAGTCACCGGCACGCACGATGATTTCGCCCCGCGTCACCCGGCGCAGACGGGTGTCGTTGCGGACAATGCCCTCCAGCGTGACCGGGGCCCGAAACCGGGCTGGGTCCATCTGCGCAAAGGGCGGCATGGACAGAATCCGGGCCACATCGCGTTCGCTCATGGCCTCGCCAAAGGGCTGAGACCAGCGCTGTGGCGGAGGAATGCTGGAAGGCGCGGCGGGGGCGCCGCCCCGCAAATCGCGCGTCAGAATGGACTCGGCCATGAAACTGTCCGTCTAGGGCGTGTAGACCTTGCCCTTGTAGGCATCGGCAGATGGCAGCAGCCCATCGAGCGCCGCCAGTTCGCTGCCGTCGTAGTTGCTGGCAATGGACTTGGCCTGTTCGGCCACCTTGTCGGCTGCAGCAGTCAGCGCAGCCTCGTTGTTCAGGGACACCTTGGCCGATCCCGCAATCTTCAGCAGGGCAGCCACTTCAGGAATGGCCACGCCGGTATCCGAAATGGCCTTGATCCGCAGCGCCGAACGCTTGGCACGCTTGGCCATTTCCACGGCGTACTTGGCCTTGGCGGTCGCCTTGGCAACGCCCCGCAATGCATATTCCAGATCCAGCGCCTGCCCCACCAGGAACATCAGCCGCTTGCGGTTCTGCGTGGCCTCGGCGTTGCTGGCGGCGTCGTTGTACCAGACGTTGTGCCGGACCTCGCCCTGGCTCCAGGCAACCAACTCGAAGTTGCTACCGGCCGGGTGCCCTCCGGTATTGACCAGGTCTTCCTTGGGCACCGTGTGGCATTGGTAGCAATTTTCAGCCAAGGCGTAGAGATCGCCGGGGCGAATCATGCCCGCTGCCTCGGACTGCGCCCAACGGGCCTTGCGGTGCGCCTCTGACTCGGTCTCAGCCGTGGCGTCCTTGCCGCCGAAATCGCTGTGCACCTCGATCCAGTCCTTACCAGCGCCATGACAGGATTCGCAGGTGATGCCGCCAATGGTTTCGGGCTTGCCCTCGTCCAGCTTGGATGTGAAATGGCAGGACACACAGTCGCCTTCTGCCTTGATGCGTTTAATCCCCATCTTGTCGGCAATGCTGCGCGCCTCGCTGGTCCGCGGCATGTCCTTGAAAGTGGCGAAATGATGCGTATCACGCCAGGCGGCAATCGAGGCTTCGTGACAGTCACCACAGGCAGTCGGGCCGACGACCTTGGCGGGGTCGAGCCGAAGCTCCTGCGCCATGGCAGCGGAGGCCCCCAGTCCAGTGGCAGCAACCAGGACAAAGGCAGCAAGAATGTGGCGAATCATGGTGCGGGCCTCCAATAGGGGACGATCAATTGTTCGGGTCATGGTTATGCGTCCAGCACGAGGTTGGACGTGGGTCGGGCAATACAGGGCAGGCAGGAACCTGCGTCAGGTGTAGCGGCAGGCGGGGTGGCGTAATCGACAGCGCCCGAGCGAATCGCGGTGACGCAGGTCCCGCAGTTACCTGCCCGGCAACCGGAATCAATGACAACGTCGTTGTCCTCGGCCAGCTCCAGCAGGGATTCGGCGCCGCTCCAGCTCACCGTCTTGCCGGAGTGCGCAAATTCGACTGTGACCGCCGGCGCGTCACTGGCCGGCGGCGCCTCGGTCTTCTTGATCGAAGCCGGGCCGAAGGCTTCCATGCGGATATCCGCCTTGGGCACACCCCAGTCGGCCAGATCCTGGGTCACCGCGGCCATCATGGGCGGCGGGCCACAGATGTAGAACACGTAGTTGTTCGAGGGCAGCATCTGTTTGAACAACTCCACACCCACCCAGCCGTGGTGGTGGTAGCCCTCACCGAGCACGTCATCTTCGGTGGGCTCGCTGTAGCAGAGACAGACGCGGACGTTTTCATGCGCAGCCTCCAGCGCGCGTAAATCGTCCTGGTAGATCTGATCTGAGCCGAAGCGAGCGCCGCTGAAGAACCATATCTCCTGATCGTAGCCTGCCGCACAGGCAGCCTTGAGCATGCTGAAAACGGGTGTAATACCGACACCACCACCGATTAATACGATGGGGCGGCGTTCGTCGAGATCGAGAAAGAAGTCGCCCGCCGGGGCCTTCACATCAAGAATTTCACCCTCACCGACCTCACGATGCAGGAAGTTCGACGACAACCCCGGTGGAGCCTCTGGTGCCTTGGGTGGCGGGTCCAGACGCTTGACAGAAATCCGGTAATGGCTGGTCTCGCTGGGGCTGTCCGATAGGGAATAACACCGAACCAGCGGTTTGGCCCGGTCAGGCAGCTTGAGCTGGAACGTCAGGAACTGACCCGGCTTGAACGGCGGCAGCGTCTTGCCGTCATGTGGAATGAGGTAAAACGAGGTCACCGTGTCGCTCTCCGCCACCTTGCGCTCCACCCGAAACTTGCGGGTCCCGCTCCAGCCGGCATCGACCGCGCGAAGCGTCGAGCGATGGCGAGCCGAAGCCGTCGCCAGTTCCAGGTCCAGGCGCTGCAGTTGCTGGTCGTGGTAGCGACGTGCCATGGCTGCATCGCTGCGCACCCGAAGCAGAACGCTGCACAAATGCAACAGCCCCCCCATCACCAGGACCGCACCCAATAGCTGCACGGTCAACGGAGCCACTAGCCAGTCCATTAGAGTTTCACCACAAGTTCGGCACGCAGACCCTGCTGATCCGGCCCGCGATCGGCGGCCCCAAGAAAACCGCCGAACTGGAGCAAGACCCGCCGACCCACAGCCTGTTGCAACCGGAAGGAGATGGCACTGGCATCACTGTCAGACACGGTGTGCTGGCCTCGCCGGCCGGTTTCGACAATGAGCTGGGTGCGATTGCGATTCCAGAACATCTGATAGCCCAGTGCCACACCCCAGGCGTCATCCGTGCGGTTGCCCAACGGGGCAGGAAACGACCCGATCCCGCGCGCCGCAAAGGTGATACCCGTCCGGCCCAGCGGTCCGCCGGCGAGTGGATCGCGCGCTGCGGAAGAAAAGTTGTCCTGGCCGTAAAAGGCGTTCGCATACAGCAGGTTGTGCGTGTGATACGGCGTTACAGACCACTCGGTAAAGAACAGCTGCCCATCATCCGAGGACGCCAGGCCGGTGCCATCGCTGCCAATGTCATTCGAGAACAGGAAACGCACGGTCGAATTGACCAGTCCGAACCGCTGGACCGCACTGACGCCACCCGCAATCAGATCACCTCGACCCTGCGTGCCATCGACATAGGCAATGTCCAGGTCCACCGTAGTGGAGAACTGGTTACCGAAGACCGTATCCCACTGTGTAAACAGGGCGTACAAACGCGCACCGTCGTCGGGCGCGTTGTCGTCGCGGTCGATCTCGTCCCAGGCATAAAGCACCGTCACGCGGAGGTTGTTCAGCCAGCCCATGCTGGGAAACCTCAGGTTGTTGCGCGTCAGCCCAATGGCGTCCAGCCGGTCGTTGACCAGAAACCCGTCCTGAAAGGTGATCTGCTGACGGCCGATAGAGAATCCGATGTCCAGGTCACGACGATCCGTCGGGTCCAGCGCGGGAAACAGCTCGCCAAAGTCACCCTCGAAGAACAGGGTGGTGATGTCTGCGTTCGTGTGATCTTCGAACGGATCCTGTCGATCCGGGTCGTACTGCCAGCCTGTGAACTGAGCGCCATCGTTGAGAGGCCGGATCCCGATCAGTACCCGTTCGCTGCCGGATAGCTGCAGATTGCCGAACAGGTCCAGTCGATTGACGAGTTCGCTGCCTCCGGTGCCGAGATCGTTGTCGTAGCTCTGCAACGCGGATCGAAACGTTCCGTACACCCAGAACTGCGGCTGCCACACGGCACCACCAGGCAGCAGGAAACCGTGTGGAATGTTGCCCGGACCCAGGAACTTACCGCCCAGCTGCACGATAGGCGGGGTCAGTTTGGGCAGCTCCTCGTCGCCGAGATAGGGGCCCGGATCATCAGAGAACCGACTCGTGTCACCTGCGGCGCAGAGGGTGCCGGACACCCCGAGCAGGAGCCCTGCCGCCAGCGTCCGCCAGCGTCCGCCAGCGCAGGCATCGACCGGGGTCGTCTTTTGGCGATGAACGGCGTTACGCAGACTCGACATTATTCGACCTCCGACTGCGCAACCGTGGCACCACCCACTGTGGTCTTTCGCGACCAGATCACCTCGTGGCCCGCCACCACACCATCGGCCACGTCTCGGGGACTCATGCCGTAGTCGAAGCCGACATGCTGAATCTCGGCGATCAGATTGACCGGCACCATGGCCGCCTTGAGCTCCACCTCAACCGTATAAGGCCCTTGTCCATTCAATGGGGCCCGGTACTTGGCTGTGCGTGTTGCACCCGGCGACAGCACCTGGCGATGCTTGCGTGCACCGGCGGGCTGGCCTGTCAGAATCGTCGAAGAGGTGCTGGGGCGAATGAACGGCAGGGCGTCCACAGAATAGTTGACGGTGAGGACTTGCTCGCGTTCGCCCCCGCGGACATTGCGCGTCACAAAACGCGACTGCATGTTGAACAATTGCTTGTCCAGCGGCAGCTCGCCGTTGTGCACGTAAATCGAGTGTGAATCGCGCACGTCTCCATTGGGATCCAGATCGCCGGAGACCATGAGGACCTCGCCCGTGGCGTCACGCACCATGACGTGCAGCCAGATCACCCGCTCGGCATCAAAGCCCGTGGGAACACTATGGCCGTCCATGATGTTCTTGACGTCCACCGCAAACCGCAGTTGCTCGGAGGTTTGCCGCAAGACCTCGATCTCGCCCAGACCAAAGCCGTTGCGCAGGACTTCCAGTCGCTTTTCGCGCGCCCACTCCAGCCGCTTGAACTGGTCATCCAGAATCGCCCGGGCATCGTAGCGATCATCGATGGCTCGCCAGCGCTCGGGGAACGCGTAGTCGTCGGAGACGTTGTCTTCGAAGGCATCTGTTCCCCACCCGGCCTTGTGGTCGAACAGCAGCCAATCTCTGGGCGTCGCCAGCTTGGTGGCCTCGATGTTGTGGGGGAAGATGCCCGGATGGACCACGGAGTAATCCGGACCTGCGAAGAAGTGGTTCGTCAGTTTGCGCGGTGGCGTGGATTCACTGCCGATCTGCGCAGCAGGCCCGATTTCGTAGCCGGCGTTTTTGCCCTGCACCTTGCCCATATGGCAGTCCTGGCAACTCACGCCGTTTTCAGCCGCGGGTGACTGCTTGTAGTCGGAGAAGGCCTCTTCCAACCGGAAGCCGTTGAACAGGTTGACGTCGTGACAAACCCCGCAGAATCCGGATTCTCCAATGTACTCAAAGGTTCGGACGTCACCGTGGATCTTGCGCCCGGACTTGTCGGCATCGGGTGTCAGCGTACCGCCTGAGCTGTCAATGGTTGCCTGGAGCACCTGGCCATCCGTGGGGCCATAAACAGGCGCCGTGAGATCGCCCGTCTCCAGCGCCACGCGACCGCTGACCTTGCCGTAGGGCTGACTCAACCGATGGCAGACCACGCAGGTAATACCTTCACTGGATGCAGGATGCCGGTCCAGATTGGAGATGAACGGAGACTCACCCTTGTTCATGCCGACCTGGGTGTGGCAGCGAATACAGAAGTCACCGTTTGTGCTGCTGGTCTGGGCGTTGATGGTGCGCTGCATCGCCATGTACACAGGAGAGATCTGCGCATAGGCATGCTGCGAGACGGCCCACTGCTCGTATTGTCTGGGATGGCAGCTGCCGCAGGTATTGGCCGAGGGATATTCCGCCTCCTCGAACAGGGCGCGATGAATCTCATCGGCGGTCAAGCGGTCATCGCTTGCAGGCGGCAGTTCTGCAACCTCAGCGGACTCACTCTCGGCCGCGGCAGGTGGCTCACCTGACAACAGATCGCCATCGAGCAGACCGCCGGAGTCATCCAGCAAATCATCCCCGCCGTCGAGCAGACCACCCGAGTCGCCCAGCAGCTCGTCTGATGTCGCCTCGCTCTCCTCCAGCAGCCCGCCATCCAGCAAGCCGCCGTCGAGCAGATCGTCCTGCGCCCATGCCATGCAGGTCGCCAGCCAGCAGGCGGCGATCACTCCCGTACGGATCATCCCTCACTCCCTTGACACGATCTGGCCCGGCGCTAGCCGCAGCCCGGGGTCGCGCTCGAGTATCTCGGTCTGATTTCGACGTTAACTTGAATCTCTTCACAGTTTTGCCAGCGCGTTGGACATGAGGCTGAACACGGCTTGATTTTCTGGAAAACAGGGTGGCGTTTTCGTATGAAAACAGCCTCAACGCATTGATTAATAAAGGTTCAATTTTTTGCTAAAACTGAATGGGAAACTATTCCCATTTGTAGAATGCGGCGCATTCTGCAGCCCTGGGCTGTGAAAAAGCGATGAATATCTGCTCAATCCGCGCAAAAATACCTGACATGCAAATGAGAACGATTCTTTTTCAACTCCATGTTGAGCCGGCGCCGTCGTGGTGCAGGCGTTACCATGGGAGCGACTGCTGGGTCGGAGTGAGTGCCCGATCCGACGCAGCCTGCTAGCTCATCGACGAGATTGCCGTGAAAGGTTCACTAATCGTGGTGTCCGCTCCCTCTGGTGCGGGTAAGACCAGCCTGACCCATGCCGCCATCGACCGATTGGCGGCGATTAATCATGACGTGACGTTTTCGGTGTCCTACACCACACGTGATCCACGTCCAGGCGAGCACGACGGGCAGGATTATCACTTCGTATCCATGGATCGCTTCGAAGCCATGATGGCCGACGGGGCCTTTCTGGAGCATGCCCAGGTTTTCGACCGTCGCTATGGCACGGGCCGACAGCGCACGCTTGAGGCGCTGGATCAGGGACAGGATGTGGTGCTGGATATCGACTGGCAGGGCGCTCAACAGGTCCGGGCGGCCTATCCGGAGGCGGTGCTGATCTACGTGCTGCCCCCGTCCGTCGAGATTCTGCGTGAGCGCCTGGCTGGCCGCGGGCAGGACAGCGAAACCGTCATCGCACGGCGAATGGAGGCTGCCGCCGCAGAAATGTCGCATTGGCCGGAATACGACTACATCATCGTGAATGACCATTTCGACACAGCGGTTGAAGACCTTGTCGCCCTACTCAGAGCTGCCCGGCTGCGCCGCTGCCAGGCCCAGGACGGTCCGGTCGGGGCGCTGGCACGCACACTGGCGAAAAATCCGTCACTGCCGTAGAATCCCGCCTCTTTTCCGCCCGACAGCAGCAAAGCCATGGCACGCGTAACCGTCGAAGATTGTCTCGAACAGATTCCGAACCAGTTCCAGTTAACGCTGGTTGCCGCCAAGCGCGCCCGGATGCTGGCGCGCGGCGCCGAGCCGAGCATTCCGTGGGGCACCGACAAGTCCACCGTGGTGGCTTTGCGTGAAATCGGCGAAGGTCATATCAGCGAGTCGGTCTTGCACGAAGAAGACCTGCCGCTGATCCCCCGGGTGAAGATGGAGCTGGCCAATCTGGACCCCGGCCCGGAATCCTGATCGCAAGGCGTCAATACGCCTTGTAGTCGAACGCCCGCCACGCGCGGGCGTTTTCGTGTCCGGCCCATGGCGACGCCGCCACCCGGTTCGTGCGTGGACAGCCCCCACGCAGCATCAGGCTCTTATATAGTTTCGGAATGCTCGGTCGCCTCAACAATGCCATTCGCAATCAGCGGATATCCCGAGAGTTCGGCATTGATGCGCTCACCGAGGTGCTGGAGACCTACCTGCCCCAGGCGCAGGTCAACGAGGTCCGCAAAGCCTATCTCTTTGGCGCGGAGCGCCACGAAGGCCAGTTCCGGAAATCCGGCGAGGCCTATATTTATCACCCGCTGGCGGTGGCCCGGATCCTCTCCGAGATGCATCTGGACCACACAACGCTCATGGCCGCGATCCTCCATGACGTCGTCGAAGACACCGATGTCACGCTGGATGACGTAACCGAACGCTTCGGACGTGATGTCGCCGCACTGGTCGACGGCGTCTCCAAGCTGGACCGGGCCCAGTTCCAGACCAAGGCGGAAGTCCAGGCCGAGAGTTTCCGCAAGCTACTGCTGGCCATGACCCAAGACATCCGGGTCATTCTGGTGAAGCTGGCGGACCGCCTGCACAACATGCGCACGCTGGGTTCCATGCCGCATGCCAAGCGGCGCAAAATCGCGCGTGAAACATTGGACATCTACGCGCCTATCGCCCAGCGCCTGGGCATCCACACCATGCGGGTGGAGCTGGAAGACCTGGGCTTCGCGAATCTCTACCCCAATCGCTACAGCGTGCTGGAACGGGCGGTGGCCGAGGTATCCGGCAACCGCCGCAACCTGATCCGCGAGGTTGAGCAAACGCTGTCCAAGGCCTTGCGTGATGAAGGCATCGGCGCGGCCGTGGTCGGGCGACAAAAGAATCTCTACAGCATCTACCTGAAGATGCGCCGCAAGCACCTGCGGTTTCTTGATGTCATGGACCTGTACGGCTTCCGCCTGGTGGTCAAACGTGTGGACGATTGCTACCGCGCGCTGGGTGTGGTCCACCATGTGTACAAGCCCATCGGGGAGCTGTTCAACGATTTCATCGCCACGCCCAAGGTCAATGGCTACCAGTCGCTGCACACCACGCTGGTCGGCCCGGGCGGCATCAAGATCGAGGTGCAGATTCGCACGCGCGACATGCACCACATCTCCGAATCCGGCATTGCCGCGCACTGGCAATACAAGCTGGGCAGCGGGGGCGCCAAGGCCCCGCAGGTCCGCGCCCGGGAATGGCTGACCGGCCTGCTGGAGATGGATCACGCACCTGGCAACTCGCTGGAGTTTCTGGAGAACGTGAAGATCGACCTCTTTCCCGACGAGGTCTATGTGTTCACGCCCAAGGGCCAGATCCGGCGCCTACCCCGCGGTGCGACCCCAGTGGATTTCGCCTATTCGGTGCACACCGAACTGGGCAATCACTGTGTGGCAGCGCGGGTTAATCATCACTTGGCCCCCCTGTCGATACAGCTGCGCAATGGCGACACGGTCGAAATCATCGGCGCACGCCACGCCCGCCCCAACGCGGCCTGGCTTAATTTCGTCAAAACGGCGAAGGCACGCACCTCGATTCGCACCTATCTGAAGAATCTCCGGGACGACGAGGCCGTCCGATTGGGCCGCCGACTGCTGGAGCGCTCACTGGACGAACTGGGCCTGTCGGCCAGAGTCCTTAAGGGCGAGCCTGCCGAGCGGGTCATGCAGGCCTTTGAGATCGACGACATGGAAGATCTCTACGCGAGCATCGGTTTGGGCCGGCGCCTGGCACCACTGGTGGCCCGCTTGTTCCTGAAACCCGACCAGCAGGGCGGCACGCCCATCGAGGTAGCCGCCCCCCTGGCGATTCAGGGCACGGAAGGGCTCATCGTCGAGTACGGCGGTTGCTGCCACCCCATTCCGGGCGATCCCATCCGCGGCCATGTGTCCATGGGTCGCGGCATTGTGATCCACCGCGTGGACTGCAAGTCAGGCATCCAACAGCGCAAGGGTGCCCAGCATGACTGGGTGTCGCTGTCCTGGGCGTCCGATGTCGAGGGGGATTTCAATGTGGAACTGCGCGTCCAGGGGCCCAATCAGCGGGGCTTTCTGGCCACGGTGGCCACAGAGATTGCCGAATCGGGCTCGAGTATCGAGAACGTCAATATGTCGGACCGGTCCAGCGGCATGGCGGACATGCGGATCAACATCATGGTTCGCGACCGCATCCATCTGGCGCAGGTCATGCGGGCGCTGCGGCGCCTGGACATTGTCGAACGCGTCCAGCGAACCTGAACAAGTCTTCCATTCACCTGCATCCACGGCACAACACCATGCGACGCATCATCAACACTGAACAGGCTCCGGCCGCCATCGGCACCTATTCGCAGGCCGTCCAGGCCGGCGATACGGTGTATATCTCCGGCCAGATCCCGCTCGACCCGGCCACCATGCAAATCGTCAGCGAAGACTTCGAAGCGCAGGCGCAGCAGGTGTTCCGCAATCTGGCCGCCGTGGCCGAAGCCGCAGGCACCACGCTGCAGTCTGCCGTGAAGCTGACCATTTTTCTCACGGACCTCAGCCAGTTTGCGACCGTGAACGCGGTGATGTCGGAGTACTTCGAAGAACCCTACCCGGCACGCGCGGCTGTGGAAGTCTCGGCTCTTCCCAAGGGTGTGCAGGTCGAGGCGGACGCGATTCTGTACCTCGGCGGCTAACCCGCACCCGAACGGCCCGATTGCCGTGGCAAGCCCGATCAGCGCTGCCCGCACTGCTGCCCTGACGCCGGATGCGCCGCTGACGGCGTTTCCCGGCATTGGCGAGGCCATGGCGGCCCGCTTCGCACAACTGGGACTGCGCACGGCGGCAGACCTGCTGTTCCACCTGCCGAATCGCTACGAGGACCGGACCCGGGTCTGGACGATCGGCAGCCTGGCCCCCGGGGTTCGTGCGCAGTTGGTGGCGCGTGTCGAACGCGCGGATCTCAAGTTCGGGCGACGTCGATCGCTGCTGGTGTCCCTGACCGACGGCACCGGGCGGCTGGGCATGCGCCTGTTCCATTTCTCACGCGCACAGCAGCGCCAATTTGTGCCGGGCCAGTGGCTGCGCATCTACGGCGATGCCCGTCCGGGCGCTGTCGGCCTGGAGATGGCGCATCCGGAATACGCCCTGCTATCCGGACCGGAAGACGACGAGGCCACTGAAGAGACGCTAACGCCGCTGTACCCGCTAACCCAGGGCATTACGCAAGGACGCGTTCGCGGCCTCATACACCGGGCACTGGATCAAGTGCTGGCGCAGATTCCCGATCCGCTGGCCGAGATCGAGCTTGACGACGCTGCGGACTGGCCCGGCCTGCACGATGCCATTCGCACCCTGCACCGCCCACCGGTGGGCAGCGACGTGAACGAGCTGGTGAGTGGATATCATCCGGCCCAGCGTCGGCTGGCTCTGGAAGAACTGCTGGCCCACCGGCTCAGCCTCAGCGACCTCAAACAACGCGCACGTGAGCGCCTACGCGCCACACCCGTAAGGCTGGACTCGACGGTGCTGACCCCGCTGCTGGACCGGCTCGGATTCACCCTGACCGGCGCCCAGCAGCGTGTCATTGCAGACATTGCGCAGGACTTGTCCCAGGACGGGCCGATGATGCGCCTGGTCCAAGGCGACGTGGGTGCAGGCAAAACCGTGATTGCCGCCGCCGCGTTGCTAGGCGCCGTTCGGGCAGGCTGTCAGGCGGCTCTGATGGCCCCGACCGAACTGCTCGCCGAACAGCACGCCCTGACCCTCGGACAATGGCTGGAACCTCTGGGTATCGAGGTGGTGCTGCTGTCCGGTGCCCGCAAGGCCGCCGAGCGGCGGGAGATCGAAGCCCGCCTGGAATCCGGCGATTCGCTGGTGGCCGTCGGCACACATGCGCTGTTTCAGCGCAACGTGGTGCTGCCTCGCCTGGCCCTGGTGGTGGTCGACGAACAGCACCGCTTCGGCGTTCACCAGCGGTTGACCCTGCTGGACAAGGGCGCCGAGCGTTACCCGCATCAGCTGGTGATGACGGCCACGCCCATTCCTCGCACCCTGGCCATGCGCGCCTATGCCGACCTGGACACCTCAGTGCTGGACGAGCTGCCGCCGGGACGCACACCGGTCACGACGATTGCCGTTGACCAGCTGCGTCGAGACGAGGTGATCGCGCGCGTGGCCGCCGCCTGCCAGCAGGGGCGCCAGGCGTACTGGGTCTGCACTCTGGTCGAAGCCTCCGACCAGCTGGATGCGGAAGCCGCAGAGGCTGCGGCCGAGCGCCTGCGTGCCGACTGCCCGCAACTGCGGGTTGGCCTGGTCCACGGCCGGATGAAGCCGGCGGACAAACAGGCCGTCATGAACACGTTCAAAGCCGGGACGCTGGACCTGCTCGTGGCCACTACCGTCATCGAGGTCGGCGTCGACGTACCCAACGCCTCGCTCATGGTCATCGAGAATGCCGAGCGTCTTGGCCTAGCCCAGCTACACCAGCTGCGTGGCCGCGTCGGCCGGGGCGCACAGGCCAGCCATTGTGTGCTGCTCTACCAGGGCCCGCTGTCGCAACAGGCCAAGGCCCGGCTGGCCGTGATGCGCGAAACCACGGACGGCTTCCGCATCGCCGAACGCGACCTGGAGTTGCGCGGCCCCGGCGAAGTCATGGGCACCCGGCAAACCGGCGAGGTGGGCCTGCGGATTGCCGACATGGTGCGCGATGCCGACCTGCTCGATCTGGCTGAATCCATCGCCGCGCAACTGGACGGGCGTCGCAACGCCGTCCGCGAGGTCTTGTCGCGGCGCTGGATTGCCGGCGCCGAGCAATACGCCCGTGCCTGAACGCGGGCGCGCCCGCGCGGCCTGACAACTGCACAGCGTCGCACCGGTCTACTAGGCCGCGTAGGCTAACGGTCGCGCCGGCTAACGCCCGCCTATGGGCCGCGGATCGATGAGCGTTGCAGCGCACTCACTTCAGACAACAGGACGTTATCGTGTCGAATGCATCCGAATATACCCCGCCCAAGGTCTGGACCTGGGACAGCGAGAGCGGCGGCCGCTTCGCCAGCATCAACCGCCCGGTCGCCGGGCCGACCCACGACAAGACGCTGCCGGTGGGTAAACACCCCTTCCAGGTGTACTCCCTGGCCACCCCGAATGGGGTCAAGGTCACGGTCATGCTGGAGGAGTTGCTGGAACGGGGGCATGAGGCCGCCGAATACGATGCCTGGCTGATCAACATCACGGAAGGCGACCAGTTTTCCAGCGGCTACGTAGCCATTAACCCGAACTCCAAGATTCCGGTGATGGTAGACCACAGCACCCCAAGTCCCACGCGGGTGTTCGAGTCAGGATCCATTCTGCTGTATCTCGCAGAGAAGTTCGGAGCGTTTCTGCCGACCGATCACGCCGCACGCACCGAGGCCATGAACTGGCTGTTCTGGCAAATGGGCAGCGCCCCCTTCCTGGGCGGAGGCTTCGGCCACTTCTACACGTATGCGCCCACCAAAATCGAGTACGCCATCAACCGCTATGCGATGGAAACTAAACGCCAGCTCGACGTGTTGAACCGCCATCTCGCCGACCACGAGTACCTGGCCGGTGACGAATACAGCATCGCCGACATGGCGACCTGGCCCTGGTACGGCGCGCTGGTGAAGGGCCTGCTTTACGAAGCCGGTGAGTTCCTGCAGGTGCAGAGCTACGAACATGTGATCCGCTGGGCCGATGCCATTGCCGATCGCCCGGCCGCGCAGCGTGGACGCAAGGTCAATCGCGTCTGGGGCGAACCGGCTGACCAGCTCCCTGAACGCCACGACGCCAGCGATTTCGAACTACGTACGCTGGATAAGCGGCAGGGCTAGAGCCAGCGCTACAGTCTCGCAAAGTCGTCGCAGCCACGGGATGGGTGGCTGCGACCTTTTACCGACGCCAGGTCTCTTGCAGGTACAACACACCCCAGCAGGCCCCAGGCTCCGATGACAGGCGCCACCCGGCCCCGGAGACGACGATGCGTACAGGCAAGACGATTCGGTTAACAACCGTGTTGACGACACTGGTCCTGGCTTCGACCGCAAGCCATGCGGGCAGCCTGCACCCCTTCACCGCACAATCAGACGCCGCCAGACACTGGCTCATCCTGAACTTCGATGACCAGCCCATCGGCCAGCAGATCGCGGCGCAGGGCAATCGGGCGCTGGCGCGGATCCGGGCAGGGCTCGACATCGTGGCGCCGACCCTGCCGGCGCCGATGCCCGGACCGCTGGCCAGTCGCGGCGAGGCGACCGAAGGCTAGATCAGGCCGCCGACCCAAGCTCCCATGGGGCGGGTTCGTCCAGCCAGTTCACCCCGGCCATTCCACTTTCCAGGACGGCCTGCCGCAGGGCCACGATGGCCTGGCGGCGCGGGAAGTTCTTGCGCCAGGCGATGGCGATGCGCCGCTCGGGTGCCGGTGCCTCGAAGGGCCGGGTAATGAGCATGGTGGTCTCATCCGGCCGGTTCACGATGGAGCTTTGCGGCAACACGGTGATGCCCAGCCCACTGGCCACCATGTGGCGGATCGTCTCCAGACTGGAACCCGTCAGCGGACGCGGCTGGCCCTGCACCTGATCGACACAATCGGGACAAGCCTCGACCACCTGATCGCGGAAACAGTGGCCGGGGCCCAGCAACAACAGATGCTCGCCCGCCAACTCATCGGCAACGATGGATTCAGACTGCGCCCAAGGATGATCCGAGGGCAGCACCACGGAGAAGCGCTCGTCGTAGACCGGCCACGTCTGCAGACCCGCCTGGTCGATGGGCAAGGCGATGAGAATGGCGTCGAGCTCGTTGGCCTTGAGCTGCTCGATCAGATTGACCGTGAAGTTCTCTTCAATAATCAGCGGCATGGTCGGCGCAGCCCGGCGCAGTGCCGGCACAAGATGGGGCAGCAGATAAGGCCCTACGGTGTAAATCGCGCCCAGGCGCAACGGCCCGGCCAGCTCATCCTGCCCGGCACGCGCCAGTTGCTCGATTTGCGCAGCCTCTGACAACACCACACGCGCCTGGGCGATGATGCGCTCGCCAATCGGCGTGGGCCGCGCCTCGCCCCTGTGCCGCTCGAACAGGGTGACGCCGAGCTCGTCCTCCAGCTTGCGCAGGGCCACGGACAAAGTGGGCTGGCTCACAAAGGATCGGTCAGCCGCGCGCCCGAAGTGGCGTTCGCTGTCCAGCGCCACCAGATACTTGAGTTCAGTCAATGTCATGGCGCAGCAGTCTGTCCGCCCCGACTTCGGGGTGCAACTGCATGGGTTAAAGCGGCGCGGCTAGACCCAGTCGCGAGGCACCAGAAACCGCTCGGTCAACGCGGCTTCCGGACTACCGGGCTCCGGGCTGTACCGGTAGCGCCAGCCGGTTACCGGCGGCATCGACATCAGAATGGATTCGGTCCGTCCACCAGACTGCAGACCGAACAGGGTGCCGCGATCGTGCACCAGATTGAATTCGACGTAGCGCCCCCGCCGGTACAGCTGAAAGTCGCGCTCCCGCTCGCCGTAGGGCGTCTCGCAGCGCCGCTGCAGTATCGGCAGGAGCGCATCGATGTAGCCACGTCCGACGGCCTGCTGAAATGCAAAGCTACGCGTGAAACCCCAGTCATTGAGGTCATCGAAAAACAAGCCGCCAATCCCGCGTGGCTCCTGCCGATGCGGCAGGTAGAAATACGCATCGCAGGCCGCCTTGTAGGTCGGGTAAACCGTCTCGCCAAACGGCTTGCACAGTGCCTGGGCCGTGGCATGCCAATCCCGGCAGTCTTCCTCGAATCCGTAAATGGGCGTCAAGTCGAAGCCACCGCCAAACCACCAGATCGGCGCAGCATCCGGCGCTTCGGCCACGAGAAAGCGCACGTTCATATGCGAGGTGGGTGCGTACGGGTTACGCGGGTGCACAACCACCGAAACGCCCATGGCGCGAAAACCGCGACCGGCCAACTGCGGGTTACGGGCGCTGGCTGCCGGCGGCAAGCGTCGACCCTGAATCACCGACAGTGCGACCCCGGCCCGCTCCAACACCTGGCCACCTTCCAGTACCCGGGTGTTGCCTCCGCCGCCCTCGTCCCGCTGCCAGTGATCGTGACCGAAACGCGCCTCGGGCTCGAGGGTCTCGAGCGCCGCACAGATGTCGGCCTGCAAACCGCGCAGAAATGCCTCGACGGCCGGAGCGTCCGGCTGATCGAGTTCGCTCATGCCTGGCCTCCTCGCGTCCATTCGCCCGTGCCCAGTACCCGAATGGGCGTTGGCCCGCGTAGGCCGCCACAGGCGCCGGCCAGCAGATAGTCCGCCTCGGCACGCAGGCGTGGATGTAACTGGGTGAGACGCCGGGGCGCCGGCCGACCGCCCGGGTTGGCACTGGTCGACACCACCGCCCCGCCAAACGCCTCGCACAGCGACGCAGCCACCGGATGCGTTGTGAGCCGAACGGCGATGGTCTGGCGCCCGCCAGTTAACCAGGGCAGGCAATGTGCCGTAGCCGGCACAACCCAGGTGGTAGGTGTTTCGGTTTCCGGAATAGCGTCGGGCTCGGAGACAAACGGCGCCAACTGTGCGCGCTGTCGGGCGATCAGAATCAATCCCTTGGACACCGGCCGTGACTTCAGCGTCAGTATCGCCTCGACGGCGCCGGGGTTCAGCGGGTCGCACCCCAAGCCCCACACGCCTTCGGTGGGGTATAGCACCAGCCCGCCGGCACGCAGCGTCCGGGCGGCCTGGCGAAGCTGGAACCCGGTGGTCACGCCTTCTTCTTGGCCTTGCTCGCGGACTTGGTCGTCGACTTGCTGGCCGCCTTGGTCGTTGTCTTGCGGCCGCCGCGCTTCTTGCGTTCGGGGGCTGCGGCGATCAGCTCCTGGCACTGCGCCAGCGTGAGCGACTTCGGATCGGTGTCCTTGGGAATCTTTGCGTTTTTCTTGCCGTCGGTGATGTACGGCCCGTAGCGGCCGTTCAGGACCTTGATGCCCTCGTCTTCCCAGACATGAATTTCGCGCTCGGCATCAAGCTTCTTCTTGGCGGCAACCAGCTCCAGGCAGCGTTCACGGGAGACGGTGTACGGATCATCGTCCTTGCCCAGTGACGCGAATTTCTTGCCGTAACGCACGTAGGGCCCGAACCGACCCACGGCGACCTGCATCTCCTCGCCTTCCGGTGTCTCGCCCATGTCGCGGGGCAGCTGGAACAGCGCCAGCGCCTCGTCCAGCGTGATCTTGTCCAGGCGCTGCCCGGGCCGCAGGCTGGCAAATTTGGGCTTGTCCTCGTCGTCCTTGGAGCCGATCTGCGCAAACGGGCCGTAGCGACCGATACGCACGATGACTGGCTTGCCCGACTTGGGGTCGGTCCCCAGTTCGCGGGCCTGTGCCACCTCGGCGCGCGAGATGTCCTGCTTGGACTCCACCGTCTCCGAGAACGGCTCCCAGAAACCTTCCAGCAAGGGCTTCCAGTCTTTCTCACCGCGCGAGACCGCATCCAGCTCATCCTCGAGCCGGGCCGTGAAGTCGTAGTCCACGTACTGGGTGAAATGCTCGGTCAGAAAACGCGTGACGATGCGGCCGATGTCGGTCGGGTAAAACCGCTTGCTCTCGAGTTCGACATATTCGCGGGACAGCAGCGTGGAAATGATGCTGGCATAGGTGGAGGGCCGGCCGATGTCGTATTCCTCCAGCGTCTTGACCAGGCTGGCTTCCGTGTAGCGCGGCGGCGGCTCGGTGAAATGCTGATCGGTCTTGACCTCCAGCAGTTCCAGCACGTCGCCCTGCTCGACAGGCGGCAGGGTCTTGTCGTCGTCGTCGGCCTTGCTGTCGTCGCGACCTTCCTGATAGACGGCAATGAAGCCGGGTTCGACCAGCGTCGATCCGGTTGCCCGGAAGCTGTGACCGTCGCCGGCCGTGAGCGTCAGCGAAACGGTGTCATAAAGCGCCGGCTGCATCTGGCTGGCCATCGCGCGCTTCCAGATCAGCTCGTAGAGCTTGGCCTGGTCGCTGTTGAGGTACTTGCGCATCTCGGACGGATGCCGCGCCGCTGAGGTCGGACGCACCGCCTCATGCGCCTCCTGTGCATTCTTCGATTTGGTCTTGAACTGCCGGGGCTTGTCGGGCAACGCCTTGTTGCCGTAGCGGTCGGCGATAACCTCGCGCATTTCGGCCAGCGCGTCATTGGCCAACGACACCGAGTCGGTTCGCATGTAGGTGATCAAGCCGATGGACGAACCATCGATCTCAATGCCTTCATACAGCTGCTGGGCCGTGCGCATGGTGCGCGTCGTGGTAAAGCCCAGCTTGCGCGACGCCTCCTGTTGGAGGGTCGAGGTCGTGAACGGCGGCGCCGGATTGCGGCGGCGCTGCTTCTTTTCGACGGTTTCGGCGGTGAGCTGTCCGCCCGCAGCGGCCGTGAGGGCATCGCGGGCGGCGTGGGCATCGGCCTCATTGGTAAACGTAAACTGCTCGACCTTGTCGCCGGCATACGTCCACAGCTTGGACCCAAAGGCCTGCCCGTTCTTCTGAACTTCGGCCTCCATAGACCAGTACTCGCGGGGCACGAACTGGTCGATCTCGTCCTCGCGCTCGACGATCAGGCGCAGCGCGGGGCTTTGTACGCGCCCGGCGGACAGTCCGCGCTGAACCTTGCGCCACAGCAGCGGCGACAGGTTGAAGCCCACTAGGTAATCCAGCGCCCGGCGTGCCTGCTGGGCATCGACCAGATCATCGGACACGGTGCGTGGGTGGCTAAGCGCTTCCTGGATTGCTCGTTCAGTGATCTCGTGGAAAACCACGCGCTGAACAGTCTTGTCGTCCAGCAGTCCTTTTTCCTTGAGAATCTCCAGCAAGTGCCAGGCAATGGCCTCCCCTTCGCGATCCGGGTCAGTGGCCAGCAGCAGGGCATCCGCCTTTTTCAGCGCATCGACGATTGTTTTGACGTGCTTTTCGTTCCGATCGATGACCTGGTAACGCATCGCGAAATCGGCGCTGGGATCTACGGCACCTTCCTTGGGCACCAGATCGCGCACATGACCGTAGGAAGCCAGCACCCGGTAATCCTTGCCCAGGTATTTCTCGATGGTCTTGGCCTTTGCAGGCGATTCGACGATGACCAGATTCTGCGCCATGGGGGGCGGGAACTCGTTGCTGAATAGGAATTCGGGGGACGCGAGCATGGCCGCGCCTCGACAGAGTTGCAAGTTGCGGCCGCCGCCGGCATCCCCTGTCCAATGTACGCAGCCAGGCAGCAAAGCCCGGCATGCCGGCCTGTGACCACAATGGCTTATCGGACGGTGGTGGCCATCACTTGAGCCGGCACCGGCAGCAAGTGCGGCCAAAACAGCGCCACACTCGCAGCCGGCTGCGCAGACGGTTTGGGCTAGTGCACCGCCTCGGCGTAGCTCTGGAAGACCAGGTCCTCCATGCGGGCATAGGCCTCCTCGTGCTCGGGCTGGTTGAACAGCGCAAGCAAGACCACCCAACGCACGTGATCTTCCTCCACGGCGTCATCGTCCAGGGCCATCAACCGCTCGATCACCAGTTCCCGGCCATCCGGCGTCAGAATCCCGAGATTCTCCAGATGCATGATCAGGCCGCGGCATCCCGTGGACAAACGGGCCATCTCTTCGGCGGCGTAGACGCGATAGGCCGTGGTGGGCATGACCGTGTCACCGGAGCGCTTGCGGGCTTCGAGACCTTCCAGCCATTCGAACGCGTGGGTGACCGCTTCGGCGGGGAAACCCGCGGCTTCCAGCTCCTCCCGAAGCGGGCAGCCATCGTAGCGGGCTTCGATTTCTTCCTCGAGATAGTTCTCGAACAGATACAACAGGACGTCGAGCACGTTTTCCTTCATGTCGCTTGCCCCTGGTTTGGGCCTGTCGGTGCAGGCAAGTTCCTGGTCCCATGTCTAGCAAGACCCGGACCGACCCTCTCGGCTGCGTGCTGAGCTTTGCCAGCAGATCGGCCAGTCCCCCGGCAACACCCACCCTTGCCGTGGTCTCACAGCGCGGTGCTTCACGATTCAGTGTGGTGATGACAATCGCATGAACAGTCCGCCAGAGCTGGGTGCGATCACACCGTCCAACTCTAGGACCAGCAGCATGGAAGAAACCGCCTCAACGGTCAATCCAGTCCTGTCCACAAGCTGATCGAGACTGGCCGGCGCGTCCCCCAGGGCCGCCAGCAGACGCTGGTAATCGGCATCGTACGACGTGTCGCTTGCCGATGCCGGCGAGGACTCGGCCGTGTCACGGCGTGCGCCCGGCGTCCAGTTCAGCTGTCCTGATAGCGGCGCGAGCACATCCTCGGCCGTCTCGACCAACGTGGCGCCGTCACGGATGAGCCGGTGACAACCCCGGGCCAGGACGTTATGGATGGACCCGGGGATGGCGAACACCTCCCGGTTTTGTTCCATGGCATCACGCGCGGTAATCAACGAACCGGACTCTGTCGCAGCCTCCACGACCAGCACGCCTAGCGACAGGCCGCTGATGATGCGATTCCGGCGGGGAAAGTGCTCAGCCCGTGGCGGTGTACCGGGCGGCCATTCAGAGACCAGCGCCCCCTCTTCGACAATGGCGTGGGCAAGCTCGCGGTGGGCCGCCGGATACACCCGGTCCAGACCCGTTCCACACACGGCCACCGTCAGGCCACCGGCCGCCAGCGCGCCCCGGTGTGCCTGCCCGTCGACGCCCAGCGCCAAGCCGCTGGTCACCGTCAGCCCGCGGGCAGCCAAAGACCGGGCAAAGCCAAAGGCATGTTCCGCGCCCTGCGGTGTGGGGCTGCGGCTGCCCACCACGGCCAGCTGGGGCAGCGCCAGCACATCCGGGTCGCCAAGCACGAACAGAGCGGGGGGTGGGTTGGCAATTTCGCGCAGCGCCTGGGGGTAGCGCTCATCATCGCGCGTCAGCAAATAACGGTTGTCGGCTGCATCCAGCCATTCAAGATCGGCGGCAATGGCGTCGTGGGGATGATCCAGCGCCGTGGCCACGGACAGCGGCAGCCCAGCCCGCTCCCGGTCTGCAACCGAGGCATCCAGCGCTCGCTGGGCCGTGCCGAAGGCGTCCAGCAGGCGGCACATGCGCACCGGGCCCAGACCCGGGGTGCGCAAGAGCTGCAGCCAGGCGCGCCGGGGGTCTGCCAACAACCCGTCCTAGCGGCTGGGCTGCGGGTTCTTGACCTTGTCGAGCACGTGCACGGGCCGGAACGCCTCCATGACCAAACCGTAGGAGAAACGCTCGTAGGTCTTGAAAACCAGCAAGTTGCCCGCCAGCGTGTCCGGCAGCTGCACCTTGCCGTAACCGCTGCGATAAGGGTCAGAGACCTTGCGGCCCGCCTGATAAATGCTCAGCACATGGCCAGGCGTCAGCCCGTGCATCTGTCCCCGATTCAGGGCAACGATGGCGTACTGTCCGATCTGCGACACGCCCTCGTACACATTGATGATCCGCCCTTCGATCTCATTGCCCGGCGCATGCGGGAAGAAGTTGGCGCTGAAAACCTCGGCCTCGGACGGCAGGAGGTGATCACCAATCAGTATTTCGCGCACGCTGTCGAGCACCCGCGTCACCGCTGGCGTGCCGTACTGCACGACCTCGACCTCACCAATCGGCAACGCCTCGACACCCAGTACCCGCTTGTCGTCCGGGTCGCGATAGGTCTCACCGCGCCGCACGATCTGGTACGTGGTGATGTCTTCCTCCGGCAAGCGCATCACATACACCGACATACCCTCGGCGCCGATGAGATGCTCACCGACGAACTCCAGCACATAGGGTGCGTCGTCCAGCGCGTCGGTCTCGATCAGACGCGGCCCCCGCAGGAAGTTGCGGATCGCGTCGATGGGAATCGTCGGAATCGCCGCATCCAGCGGCAGATTGCGGACCCGCGGTGACAGGCGTTCAACACCCAGGCCACCGCGTCGAATCTGTGGCCGGCCATCGACCCAAACCAGCAGCAACTCGTCGCCCGGATAAATCAGATGCGGGTTGGCCACCTGCGGGTTGACGTACCAGACCTCGGGCCAAAGCCACGGGTCCCGCAGGAAATAGGTTGCGATGTCCCACAGCGTATCGCCCTTTTTGACGACGTACTTCAGCGGCGCGTTGTCCGCGACCTCCACCAGCGGTGGTGGAGGGGCCTGTTCGCGCACAACAGGCGGTGGCGGTGGCGGCGCGGTCACCGGACTCGGCGCCGGCGCGGGATCGCTGGCACAGCCTAGGAGCAAGGCGCCCCCGGCAAGCGAACACAGCAACGGTCTATACTTCGTCATTCGCGTCCCCACTCCCAACATCGCGGCTGACCGGACGAGCGACATGGGGGAAACCACGAATGGGACAAACGTGTTTTCCTTGAGCCGCATCAAGTTGTTGCGAGCAATTTAGCATGGCAATCCTGAAAATTCTTCACCATCCAGATCCGCGTCTCCGCAATGCCGGTAAGCCAGTCGAACAGTTCGACGATGACTTGCAGACATTGATCGACGACATGTTCGAAACCATGTACGACGCCCCGGGCGTCGGACTGGCCGCCACCCAGGTCGGTATCGCGCTGCGCCTGGCGGTCATGGACTGTTCCGCCGACAAAGATTCGCCCATCGTCATGATCAACCCCGAGATCATTGCCACCGAGGCACCGGAGTTGGTCGAGGAAGGCTGTCTGTCCGTTCCCGGCCACTATGACAAGGTGCAGCGACATGGCAAGACCACGGTCAAGGCCTTGGACCGGGAGGGCAAGCCCTTCGAACTGACCGGCGAGGGGTTGCTGTCGCAGTGCATTCAGCACGAGATCGATCATCTCGATGGCAAGCTCTATATCGACTACCTCTCCCAGCTCAAGCGCAACCGCATTCGCCGCAAGCTGGAAAAACAGCAACGACTCGGCAGCGACTGAGTCCGCCCTCCGGATCTGCCATGAAAGTCGTCTACGCCGGGACACCGGAGTTTGCGGTGCCGCCGCTGCATGCACTGGTCGAGGCCGGTCACGAGGTTTGCCGTGTCTACACCCAGCCGGACCGCCCCGCCGGGCGCGGTCGCAAGCCCACGCCCAGCCCGGTCAAACAAGCCGCCGAGGCATTGGGTCTGCCGTTACGACAACCCGCGTCACTGCGGGATGACGAAACCCAGTCCTCGCTCGCGGCACTCCAGGCCGATGTCATGGTGGTAGTGGCCTACGGGCTGATTCTGCCGCCGGAGGTGCTGGAGATCCCGCGCCTGGGCTGCGTCAACATCCACGCGTCGCTGCTGCCCCGTTGGCGCGGCGCGGCGCCCATTCAGCGCGCGATCCTGGCCGGAGATTCGGCAACCGGCGTCAGCCTGATGCGCATGGACACGGGCCTGGATACGGGCCCGGTCCTGACCACCGCCAGCCTGCCCCTACACGGCGATGAAACCGCTCAGCAGGTGCACGATGCGCTGTCCCAGCTCGGCGCCCATGCTTTGCCGGATGCGCTGACAGGCCTGGACGATGGCTCACTCATCGCCGAGGCACAGCCGGCCGAGGGCAGCACCTACGCACCCAAACTCGACAAGCAGGAAGCACGCATCGACTGGACGCAGGAAGCGGAAACCATTCACCGGGCGATCCGCGCCTTCAATCCTTGGCCCGTTGCTCACTCGCCGCTCGATGGCGCGAATACCCGTATCTGGAGCGCGCGACTGGGGCCCGCCAAGCTACACCACGGCGCGCCGGGCGAGATCATCGCTGCAACGGAAGAGGGCTTGATCGTGGCCTGCGGAAACGGAGCCCTCACAGTGACCGAGCTGCAGTTCCCCGGGAAGCGGCGGATGCCTGCGGCCGAAGCTGCACGGGGTCGATCACTCGCCGGCAAACGTTTCTCCCCCCTTGAAAGCTGACGCGCGCGCCGAAGCCGCCCGGGTGGTCGCCACCGTACTCGGCGGGCGCTCCCTGGATGAGGCCCTGTCCACGATGGCGGCGCTCAACGATGCGCGAGATCGCGGATTTGTCCGCGTACTGGCCAGCGCGGTACTCAGGGACTGGCGAGCGCTCGATGCCCTGATTACCCGCATGACCCAGCGGCCACCCGCCCCGCCAGTCCGCGCGCTACTGGCGGTCGGACTGGCGCAGCTACGCGCGCTGGATACGCCCGAACATGCGGCGGTGTCGGCGACGGTGAACGCCACGCGGGCACTCGGCCAACCCAAGTCACGCGGTCTGGTCAATGCGGTGCTGCGGCGCTACCTACGCGAGCGTCAGGCGCTGGACGCGACTCTGCCCCGGGTCTGGTTGCCACCCTGGCTGGCCGACCGGATACGCGGGGACTGGGGGGAGGCTGCCGACGCCGTCATCGCACAATCCCGGATTCCCGGCCCCATGACCCTGCGCGTGCACCGTCGCAGGATGACGCTGGACGACGCCACCCAAGCCTTGCAGCAGGCCGGCCATGCCGTGCGCCCCATCCCCGGCATGCCCGATGCACTGGTGCTGGAACAGCCGGTGGATATCAGCAGCCTGCCGGGCTTCGAAGAAGGCTGGTTGTCCGTGCAGGATGCCTCAGCACAGCGCGCTGCCGAGCTCATCGCACCCCGGGACGGCGAGCGGATACTCGATGCCTGCGCCGCGCCCGGCGGCAAGACAGCGCATTTGCTGGAGCGGGCCGCCGTCGATGTCACCGCCATCGACTGTGTGGCCGAACGGCTGGCGCGCGTGGAGGACACGCTGGCCCGACTGGGCCTGCAGGCCACAACGCTGGCAGAAGACGCCACAACGCCAAACGACTGGTGGGATGGCCGCGCCTTCGACGCCATTTTGATCGACGCGCCCTGTTCCGGCACAGGGGTGATCCGCCGCCATCCGGATATCCCCTGGCTGCGGCGGCCTGCCGACATCGACCGGCTGGTCAGCCTGCAGCGCAAACTGCTGGACCGGCTCTGGCCGTTGCTGCGCCCAGGTGGACGGCTCGTCTACGCCACTTGCTCGGTGCTGTCCGCAGAGAACGCCGGACAGGTCCAGGCCTGGCTAAGCCATACAACCGATGCCCGGGCACGCTCACTGCCCGACTGGGGCGAGACCGCTGGTCCGGGGCGCCGCATCCAACCCGGCGGAGATTTCGATGGGTTCTATTACAGCGTCATCGAGAAATCGGATTGACTTGTCAGTTAGTCAGGCCAGTCGTAAGGTGCGCAGCCAATGAGACTCTGGGCTTGCGTATGCAGCATGTGATGTCGTCGCTCCGCGAGCGGGCCGACAAGGCCCGGATGCGCCCGAGACCCGGAAGCGTCGAGTGAAGATCATCATTCTGGGTGCCGGTCAGGTCGGCTCCACACTGGCTGAGAACCTCGCCGACGAAGCCAATGACGTCACCGTCATCGACACCGACGCGGGCTTGCTGCAGGACCTGGCCGACCGCCTCGACATCCGCACCGTCCACGGCTCGGCGTCTTACCCCAACATTCTCCGACAGGCCGGCGCTGACGACGCCGACATGATCATCGCGGTCACCGATTCCGACGAGATCAACATGATCGCCTGTCAGATCGCCTACACGCTGTTCCACACACCCACCAAGATCGCGCGCGTCCGTGCGGCCGAGTACCTGAACGAGAAAAACCTGTTCAATCAGGAAGCGCTGCCGGTGGACATGCACATCAGCCCGGAGCAGCTGGTGACGGATTACATCCGGCGGCTGATCAAGTACCCGGGTGCGCTGCAGGTCGTGGATTTCGCGGACGGCCGCGTGCGCCTCGTCGGGGTGCGGGCCTACTACGGCGGTCCACTGGTCGGCCAGGAGCTGCGGGAGCTGGCCCAGCACATCCCAGGGGTCGAAACCCGGGTCGCCGCCATCTACCGTCGCGGCAAACCGATCATCCCCGAAGGCGATACCGTCATCGAGGCCGAGGACGAGGTCTTTTTTGTCGCCGACCAGCGCGACATTTCCAAGGTGATTTCTGAGCTCCGCAAGACCGACAAGGAGGTCAAGCGCGTCATCCTGGCCGGTGGGGGCAACATCGGCCTGCGCCTGGCCCGGGCGCTGGAAGGTCATTGCCAGGTCAAACTCATCGAACGCTCGCGGGAGCGCGCACGTCATCTCGCCGAGCAGCTCAATCACACGGTGGTGCTGGTCGGCGACGCGGCCAGCGAAAACCTGCTGCTGGAAGAGCACATCGAATCAGCGGACGTGTTCTGCGCCGTCACCAACGATGACGAGGCCAATATCCTCTCTGCGATGCTGGCCAAGCAGCTCGGAGCACGCAAGGCCATGGCCCTGATCAACCGCCTGGCCTATGTGGATCTGGTCGAAGGTGGCGCGGTCGATATCGCCATTTCGCCGCAGCAATCGACGGTATCGGCGCTGTTGGCGCATGTTCGACGCGGTGACGTGGTCCGCGTGCATAACCTGCGGCGCGGAGCTGCGGAGGCCATCGAGGCGGTGGCCCATGGCGATCCCAAGTCATCAAAGGTCGTGGGGCGTACGGTCGAGGAAATCGCCTTGCCCAAGGGGACGACCATTGGCGCCATCGTTCGGGGCGATCAGGTGCTGATGGCCCATCACGACACCGTGATCGAACCGGAAGATCACGTCATCATGTTCATCGTGGACAAGGCGTTGACGCCCAAGGTGGAGCGTCTGTTCCAGGTTGGGGTGACCTTTATCTAGGGAGGCCGGCATCCGGTGGCACCACCATCGCCTGCGGCCTGGGGAGGACCGATTGATCGCAATGCCATGCCCGCAGAATGCCTGCTGCCCGGCCTCACCCGCCGGTTCGCGCGCGGCTGCACGCTAGGTTCATGCTGAACGACTTCAGCCCCGTCCAGCGCATCGTCGGCCAGCTGCTGATGATGTTCTCCATCAGCATGCTGCCCCCGGCTGCGGTCGGACTTTATTTCGGCGACGGCGGCGTCGCCGCCTTCGTCGCGGCGTTTTTCATCACCGTGTGCACTGGCGCAGCCGTCTGGTACCCGGCCCGGGACAAGCGACGCGAGCTGAAGATTCGCGACGGCATGCTCGTAGTGGTGTTGTTCTGGGTGGTGCTGTCGCTCTTCGGTGCGATTCCGCTGTACCTGTTCGAGCGACCGTTTCTGTCCATTACGGATGCGGTCTTTGAATCGGTGTCCGGCCTCACGACCACAGGCGCAACCATTCTGGTAGGCATCGATTCACTGCCGCACTCCGTGCTGTGGTATCGCCAGCAGCTCCATTTCCTCGGGGGGATGGGCATCATCGTGCTGGCAGTGGCGATTCTCCCGCTGCTGGGCGTCGGTGGCATGCAGCTGTACCGGGCGGAAACGCCAGGCCCGATGAAGGACGCCAAGCTCACGCCTCGGATTACCGAAACGGCCAAGACACTCTGGCTGATCTACGTCGGCCTGACGGTGGTCTGCAGCGTCGCCTTCTGGCTGGCCGGCATGACCTGGTTCGACGCCATTGCGCACAGCATGTCCACCGTGGCTACGGGCGGCTTCTCCACCCATGACCAGAGCATGGGCTATTACAACAGCGCCTTGATTGAATCGATCGCAGTGGTCTTCATGATCCTGGGCTCACTGAACTTTGGCCTGCACTACCTAGCTTGGCGATCAGCATCGCTCAACGGTTACATCAAGGACACGGAAACCCGCACCTTTTTCCTGGCCATGCTCATCGTCACGCTGGTCGGCACCGCCTATCTCTACCTCGAAGGCACCTACGCCCGCTTGCCCGAGTCCTTCATGGCCTCGCTGTTTCAGGTCGTCTCGATCGGCACCACGACGGGATTCACCACCGCCGAATACACGCTCTGGCCCAGTTTTTTGCCCATGTTGCTGTTGCTCGGCTCGTTTGTCGGTGGCTGTGCCGGCGGCACGACAGGCGGCATGAAAGTCATTCGCTTCTCGCTCATCGTCCGCCAGGGCCGTCGCGAGATCATGCAACTGCTCCACCCCAGCGCCGAGCTACCCATCAAAGTCGGCACCAAGCGCGTGCCCGACCGGGTCATTAACGCCGTCTGGGGGTTCTTCGCGGCCTATGTGCTGATCTTCGTCACTATGCTGCTCGCGCTCATGGGCTTTGGGCTCGACGAGGTCACCGCCTGGTCAGCGGTGGCCGCCTGTCTGAACAACCTGGGTCCGGGGCTCGGCGATGTCGCAACCAACATGGCCTCGCTGGGCGACCCGGAAAAGTGGATTCTCGTACTCGCCATGTTCTTTGGCCGGCTTGAGATTTTCACCCTGCTGGCGATCTTCACGCCGGCGTTCTGGCGTCGATGAGCCTGCGCCCGCGGCTGGAGGCGGCACTGGCCGCAGGGCAGGATTCGGCCCTGCTGCGCTTCACCCTGGGCGACCTGCTGTTCAAGGCGGGCGAGCTGGACACCGCCATCCAGCATTTGCAGCAGGCCGTCGCGCTGGACCCTCAGTATTCCGCGGCCTGGGCGCTGTTGGGCCGCAGCCAACTCAAGGCCGGGCAACCCCAGGCCGCACACGAAACGCTGACGCAAGGACTGGCCGTCGCCCAGGCACAGGGCGACCGCCAAGCCGAACGCAGCATGCAGGTGTTTCTCAAGCGCATCGACCGTCGTTAGGGAAGCACGGATCTCGTTGCGTTGCGCGTCCCACAGCAGCATGCGAGCCTTGGCCCGCGCCTGACACCGCACCCACCCAAGAGTCCCGACATGTCCGTTTTCACCCCAGTCACCCGCCGTTCCCTGGAACCTTTTCTGGCGGGCTACGATGTCGGCCCGCTGGTCAATTTCCATGGCATTAGCGAAGGCGTCGAGAACACGAATTATTTTGTCGACACCCGGGATGGCCAGTTTGTCCTGACCCTGTTCGAGCGGCTGGATTACGAGCAATTGCCGTATTTTCTCGGCCTGATGGACCATCTGAACCGGCAAGGTGTACCGACCCCGGCACCACGGCGGACCCGCGACGGCGCACTCAGCCAGCCCTTGCTGGGCAAACCGGCCGCCCTGGTCGACCGTATCCCCGGCATCGGCGTAGCCGACGCCTCGGCCCAGCAATGCGCTGCAGTAGGTCAAGCACTGGCGCGTCTGCACACGGATGGTCAGGGCTTCGACGGCCATCGACCGCCGGACCGCAGCACCGACTGGTGGCAAACCACCGCCCGGGCCCTGCATTCGCATCTTGCGGCCGACGAACGCGAGTTGCTGGACGATGAACTGGCCTTTCAGGCCAGCGTAAACCGGAGCGCATTGCCCACCGGCATCATCCATGCTGACCTGTTTCGCGACAATGCGCTGTTCGCCGGAGAACAGCTGTCGGGGCTGATCGACTGGTACTACGCCTGCAATGACCGGTTCATTTATGACCTGGCCGTGGCCGTCAACGACTGGTGTGTGGACGAGTACTGGGCGCCGCGCACCGATCACTGGACACAGTTGCTGGCGGCCTACGCCGCCGTGCGCCCCTTCACCGACGCCGAGCGCGCGGTGTGGAGTGCCGAGCTGCGCGCCAGCGCACTGCGATTCTGGCTGTCCCGGCTCTACGATCGCTGCTTCCCCCGTGGCGGCGATCTGACCCTGATCAAGGACCCGACCCCCCAACGCCGGCGCCTGGAACGCTGGCGTGCCGGCGAAGCACTGCCACTGCCCTGACCTGCCGGGAGGCCAACCATGCAACTGCTGTGTACCCTGACCTCGCCCTTTGCGCGCAAGGTGCGCATGTTCGCCATCGAAAAGGGACTGGGCGATGTCCTGCACGTAGTGACCGCCAATCCGCTGGAGGATCCGGCTGCCCTGCTACGCGTGAATCCGCTGGCCAAGATTCCGGCCCTGATCACGGCAGAGGGCGAGCCGCTTTATGACAGCCGGGTGATCTGCGCCTTTTTGGACAGCCTGGCGGCGACACCTCGGCTCATCCCGGACGCCGGCAACCAGCGCTGGATCGTGCTGCGGCGCGAGGCGCTGGCCGACGGCCTGATGGACGCTGCCGTTGCCATCGTCTTCGAACGGCGGCGTCCTGCACCGGAGCAGTCCGCAGAATGGCTGGACCGTTGGTTGGCGAAGATCGAGCGGGCGCTGGTTGCGATGGAGGAGGAGCATCGATCCGACGCCCTGGTCGCCGCTCGCCTGGATGGCATTGCCTGCGCTGCCGCCCTGGGCTATCTGGCATTTCGCCTGCCGGAGATCGACTGGACCGCGACCCACCCCGCACTGGCCAACTGGTGGGCTGACGTGGCCCAGCGCCCTGCCGTCACGCAGACGGCCGCGCCGTAAACCGGCGCCGACCCTGACGCTCCGCTAGAACTGCAGGTTCAGGGCGCCGAACAGCTGACGCCCACTGGCGAGCTGCGCCTGGTAGGTGCCCGGGAAGAACGGCGTGTCGGTCACCTGGTTGAGCACCCGCTCATCGGTCAGATTCGTTCCGCCCAGCGTCACGGACCAGCGTTCGCTTTGCGAGCCCAGACTCAGACGGCCGGCATAGCGCGTGGTGGCGGGTACGTAGGTGTTGGGGTCGAGGTCGGTGTCGACGAACTGGTCGCCCTGATACAACACATCCACGGCGGCGCTGAGGACCAGATTGCCCAGTGGAAAGCTCAGGGTCGGTGTCAGCGTTGCCGTGGCCCGCGGCGCGAACGCAATCCGCTGATCGGTCAAATCCTGCTCGGCATCAATGCCTTGCTGGATGGGCGCGGGTGCGTCGCGGTATGCCTCGTACCGGGCGTCCAGCCAGCCGTATGCGCCGGCGATTTGCAGCGGCGCCCAGGGCGTCAGCCAGATGAAGTCGGCCTCCAGGCCTCGCGAGTAGGCCGTGGCAGCGTTGCTGACGTCGAAAAACGTCCCGTTGAAAGCCAGCACCTGCAGATTGTCGAACCGCGTCTGGTACAGCGTGATGTTCAGCGACAGCGTGCGCTGGAAGAACCGACCCTTGAAACCCAGCTCGACGGTTTCCGCCTCCTCGGCCGCGTACTCCAGATCCTCACCGTTAAAGGACAACGCATTGAATCCCCCACTCTTAAACCCCTGGGCCCAAGAGGCGTAGTAGTTCACCGAATGATCGCTGAAATACTGGAGCGCCAGCTTCGGCGAGAGATCCGATTCGCTGCGTCGCAGGTTGTCATGATCGTAGTCGCTGGCTTCGAGCAGCAGGCCCATGATGCAGGGCACAACCGCGGCCGGTGTGCGTTCGCAGAACGCGGTGCCTGCGGTGTCGACGCGCTTGTCCTCCCGGTTATAGCGCAGCCCCGGCGTGATCGCCCACCGGTCTGTCAGGTACCAGGTCATCTGCCCGAACAAGGCGGTGGATTGAATGTCCTGGTTGTAATCGAACTGGTAGTAGTCGTTCTCCAGCAGCGGTACCAGGGCGGGGCCAAGCCCCTGCAGCAGAACCAGCGGGCTGCTGCTTGACCCGTCTCCGGTGATGAGCTGGAAGGCATCATCGGTGAAGGCATAGGTGCTGAGGTCTTCGCCGGCAAGCACCCGCGCCAGCAGGGTGTAGCTGGATTCGAACCAGAACGCACCGGCCACGAACTCGACCCGGTCACCCCAGCCGAACGGAGCCGACCCGTTGCCGGTGAATCGCAGTTCGGCCGACAGCTGGTCATGGTCCTCATGGTTGTCGAGCCGGCTGATATTGGCCGGTGAGATATCCAGTTCGTTGAGCTGGTCGATGTAAAAACGCGAGCCGCCCAGCACCAGCGTGGTCTCCAGGTCGTCCAGCGCGCCCACCGGGCCGGGCGCCCAGCGCGTGCGCCAGCCCAGCGTACGCGAGCCCTTTTCGATCCAGCCCGGCGTGTCAGCCGAGTTGATGAAGTTCTTCGGATCGTCCTCGATATCGGGATCGAAGTCCTGGAGGTACTCCCGCGTGTCCCCATCAAGACCGAAGAGCTGGAAGGGCCAGAACGCGGCCTCCGTGTCCGAGATCACCGCGGTCAACTCGCTGTCCACCGTGTAACTCGGCACGAGATTGATCTTGAGCCGCGCCGCCTGCTGCTCCAGCCGCTCTTCGGGCCGCTGCAAAAATGCATTGAACAACTCGCCATCCTGGGCCCGGTCGAGCACGGCCAGACGCCCCCCCAACCACTCGTTGGCCATGCCCCCCAGCCCGGCCTCGACCCGGTGCTCGCCATGTTCGCCGTAGAAGACCCGCCCGTCGGCACCCGCGCCGGATACCGCATCCTTGGTCATGACATTGAAGACGCCCGCGACGGTGTTCTTGCCGAACAACGTGCCCTGCGGCCCACGCAGCACCTCAACGCTGTCGATGTCGAACATGGCCTCTGTGAAATACCCGGGGCGGCCGAACACGATCTCGTCCTGAACGAAACCCACCGAACTTTCGAAGCTGGGGTTAAAGGCATTGGTGCCAAAGCCGCGAATGAACACCTGCGGCGATCCGAGATCATCGGCATCGACACGCACATTGGGCACATAGAGCGATACATCGGCCAGGTCCGCCGAACCTGTGGACTGGATGAATCCGCCGTCGATGGCGGTGACCGACACCGGCACCTCCTGCAGGGTTTGCTCGGTTTTCTGCGCGGTCACGACCATTTCTTCCAGCTGCCGCGGCGCCTCGTCGTCGGGCGGCGGCAACGGCTGGACTGGAATCAGCTCCAGTGGCGCATCCGGTGCGGTCGGTTCAGCAGGCGACTGCGCATCGCGGCTGTCCTGTGCGCGCAATGCAGTCGACATGGCCAGCAGGGCCACGCCCAGGCAGAGGTGTTTCATCCCTTGTTCCGGTTGATATCCGCACCGCGCCGAGCTCTTCCCTGGCTCGTGTCATCGGTGTCTACAACCTCCGCAGCTCACAACATAGGTCAGGCCAGGCGAGACGCCCCGTCGTAAAAATGGCCTAGTCCCGCGTTTCCCGGACCCGTCGCTTGCCCCCTGGCACGATTACAGCTTCACTCGCAGCAGGTATCGCGCAAGGGAATGCACAACTTGAACCAGTTCATCGCCCCGGCCCTGGCGGCCCTTTGTCTTGCCGGCTGCGGGGCCGGGAGCTCCAGTCTGACCCCGGCACAATCCCGCGCGCTTACACCCGCCGACCCGGATCTGGCCGCGCTGTATACGGCGAGCTGCAAGGCCTGCCATACCGTGCCCGCGAGTCGGGCGCCGATGACAGGCAGTGCCCGCGCATGGGGCGTTCGCATGAACAAGGGCATGGACCGCCTGCTGGAGAACACCATCAGCGGTTACAAGGGCATGCCGCCCATGGGACTGTGCTCGGATTGCAGTGAAGCCGACCTGCGGGACCTGATCAGCTTCATGGCCACACCGCCTGAGCCGGCCGACTCATGAAACGCCGCGATCTGCTCACGGGTTCAGCCGGGCTCGCATTGACGATGCCGCTGGCCGGCTGCGACGACTACGGCGCAGCGAACATGCCGCAGCCACCCGCAGCCGTTGTCGGACCTGACGGCCAGCGCCGCCTGCCCTGGCAAAACTGGTCGGGCTACCAGTCCAGCCTGCCGGAGCGGCGCCTGGCACCGGCCAGCGAAGACGAACTCGCCCGGCTGCTGGCTGATAGCCGCGGCACCATTCGCCCGGTTGGCTCCGGCCATTCATTCACGCCGTTGGTGCCAACGGATGACACCCTCATCTCGCTACGCCACTTCAGCGGCCTGCTGAATCACAACCCCGAAACGCTGACCGCCACCGTGGGCGGCGGCTCGCGCCTGGGCAGCCTGGGCGAGCCATTACACGCGGCAGGTCAGGCGCTGATCAACATGCCCGACATCGACGCGCAGACGCTGGCGGGATCCATGGCCACCGCCACGCATGGCACCGGCGCGCAGCTGGGCGCGCTGCACACGGCAGCGATTGGCCTGCGTTTGGTCACTCCAACCGGCGATATTCTGGATTGCTCCGTCGATTCCCGACCCGAGCTCTTCGCCGCCGCCCAGGTCTCACTGGGCGCGCTCGGGGTCATCACCCAGGTCACCCTACAAAACGTGCCGACCACGCGAATGAGGCGCCACGTGTGGGTGGAACCCTTTGATGCCCTGGTCGAGCGCTTCGACAGCCTAGCGGCAGCACACCACAGCTTCGAGATGTACTGCATCCCGCACTGCGACCTTGCAGTGGGCATTACCATCGACCCCACAGACGAGCCACTCCAACCCCGCGGCCCGGAGCAGGACAACGACGCGGTCATGGACCTCAAGCGCCTCAGGGACTTGCTGTCCTGGTTTCCGGCCGCACGCCGCTGGCTCATCAACATGGCCTTGCAGGGTTACGAGCCGGAAGTCGCCGTCGATGTCTGGCACCGCATCTTTCCGTCCAGCCGCGCCGTTCGCTTCAATGAAATGGAGTATCACCTGCCCCGCGTAGCGCTCTTGCCCACGCTACGCGAGGTGCGCCGCAGGCTGGAGCAGCAGCACCCGGGTGTGTTCTTCCCCATGGAGGTTCGCGTGGTTCGCGGTGACGAGGCCTGGCTCAGCCCGTTCCAGGGGCACGAGACCTCCGGATCCATCGCCGTGCACCGGTATTACGAGGAAGACCCGCAGCCGCTGTTCCGCGATGTCGAGCCGCTCTACCAGCCTCTGGCGGGACGCCCCCACTGGGGCAAGATGCACACGCTGACCGCAGAAACGCTTGCCGACCGTTACCCGCGATTCAACGATTTCGTGGCGCTGCAAGCCCGACTCGATCCGCAGGGACGCATGCTCAACCCCTACCTCAGGACACTGCTGGGCCATGGCTAAAACCACCGTCAACTGGCGTCGCCGCGCGCTGCTCGCAGGCGGGCTCGCCACCCCCCTTGCACTGGCCGTGGCCAGCAAACCGCGCGACCAGGGCCGGGGTGGCCATGATGCCTACTTCGCGGGCCTGCAACACGCGCTGCGCCGCGCCGATCTCATGCGCCCGACACTGGTCATCGACCGGGCGCGGCTGGATGCAAATATCGCGCGGCTGCAGACCCACCTGCCGGCCGAACTGGCCTACCGGATCGTGGCCAAGTCGCTGCCCAGTGTTGACCTCATCCAGTACATCCGCCAGGCCACCGGCACGCATCGGTTGATGGTGTTCCATGAACCCCACCTCCACACGCTGTCCCAGGCCATGCCGGACAGTCACCTGCTGTTGGGCAAGCCCATGCCGGTGGGCGCCGCGCGCAGTTTTTTCAGACACGTCCGACCCGGAGCATTTCGGCCGGCGACCCAGATCGAATGGCTGGTGGACTCCCCACAACGCATCCAGGACTACGCGGAATTGGCCGCCAGTGATGCGCTGGACGGGGTCGGCCCCATGCGGCTCAATCTGGAACTGGATGTCGGGTTGCACCGCGGCGGTTTTCGCAGCACACGGGCTGTCGCCGAAGCGCTCCATGCGATTCAGCGCAACCCGACCCTGCAGTTCGCCGGTTTCATGGGCTACGAAGCGCATGCATCCAAAATCCCCGACCTGCTGGGCGGACCGCAAGCCGCGCTGGATCAGGCGATGGCGTTCTACGCTGACTGCGTGGAGGTGGCACGTGAAGTCCTGGGCCAAGATTTCAAGCCGGCGTCGCTGACGCTCAATGCCGGTGGCAGCAGCACCTACCAGCTGTACGACAAGACCGCGCCCTGCAACGAGATCGCCATGGGCTCTGGACTGCTCAAACCCTCGGACTTTGACACGGCCACGCTGGACGACCACATCCCCGCTGCGTTTATTGCGACACCCGTGCTCAAGCGCCTACCCGGCACACGGTTGCCGAGCCTGGAGTCGCTGTCGGGTCTGTTCGAGGCCTGGGACCCCAATACCGCGCAAACCTTTTTCATCTACGGCGGACATTGGCTGGCCGATCCGGTGTCCCCGCACGGACTGCAGCGCAACGCCATCTGGGGCCATTCAACCAATCAGGACATGCTCAACGGCTCGGATGCCGTCGAGCTGGATGTGGGAGATCATCTCTTCCTGCGCCCCCACCAAAGCGAAGCGGTCCTGCTGCAGTTTGGGGATCTTGCGGTGTACGACCAGGGCGAGATCATCGCGACCTGGCCCGTGTTCAGCTAGTCCAGCGAATCCGTAACACCACGGCCTGTGTCTCCAGACTGCTCCAATCGAGCAATCGAAGGTCGCAGTCCGCCTGTTCGTCCTCCAGACGTAACTGCAGCGGCCCGGTCTCTTTACCTTCCAGGCGATCCCGGATGGCTCCAAGCATGGTCATGAATCCGGGGCGCCAGGGCAGTGACCAGAACCGGTCCGAAGACTGTCTCGACGCGCCCTCCACATAAAGCCGCTGCTCGGGCCCCATGACCAGGCGAATGCGCGCCGAGGCATCCACGACCAGGATCACGTCATCGACGTAATCGCGCACAGCGTCCCAGCACGCGGTCAGCACGTCCATTTCCCGGCCACGCTGCCGCAACTCCTCGTTGACGGTAATCAACTCTTCATTCGAGGACTGCAGCTCCTCGTTGGAGGTCAGCAGCTGCTCGTTCATCGACTGCAGCTCTTCGTTGGAGGACTGCAGCTCCTCACTCTGAGACTGGAGCTCCTCGTTGGAGGTCTCCAGTTCCTCTGCCATGGACTGCATGTCCTGACGCAGCACCTCGACCCGATTCTCCAACGCCTTGACGTAGTCGTTCTCCGAATCGTCCGGCGCATGCTCCAGTGCCCGAAGCTCGGCCTCCTCGCTTCGCAACAAACGAATCTCGAACAACAGCACCTGTGAGCGCTCGAACTCGCCGCTCAATGGCACAACATGCGGTGTGACGCTGCGCCAGCCTTCAGCCAGCTTGCAGTTGACGCGCGAGCCGGTGACCGGCTTGCGTTCCCGTCTGGCGCGGTACAGCACCCCCCTTAGCTCGAGGTCCAGACCATCCGCTAGCACATCGTGAATGCGCATGATGGCGGGGCCGCTGGGGGCGCGGATCAACGCTCGTGCGTCTGCCGAGATGAACTTGACGATGTCGTGCTCATCCACGACCACCCAATTCGGTGAGGCATAGCTGGCCAGCGCCACCTGCGCAGCGATTTGCAGCGACTCGGGGGCCAACGCCGCAGCACCCCGTCGGGCAGGGGGATACGCGGTGCGAAAAGGCGCATCGATCTGTGACTTGAACCGCGTCGGGAAGCGCTCGACAGTTCGATCGCGGCGGAAAATCCGCTGCGTTTCCGCAATCGGCGCGAATCGGCCTTCTGCGGTGGAGGTTGATTCGGTCGACCCGAGCAGCAAGACACCATGAGGCTTGAGCGCGTAGTGCAGCAACTCCAGGATCGAACGTTGGTATTCGTTCTTCAGGTAAATCAAGAAGTTTCGGCAGCTGACGAAATCGAGCTTGGAGAACGGTGGGTCGCTGATCAGGTTGTGCACGGAGAAGACTGTCATCTGCCTGATCCGGCTGCGCACGCGATACCCGTCGCCCACTTTCGCGAGAAAACGATCTCGGTAGCCGGTCGGCAAGCTGCTCAACGCATCGCTGGTGTAATAGCCCGCCCGGGCGATCTCGACGGCATGCTCGGCAAGATCTGTCGCAAAAATCGTCATGCTGGGAGGGCTTTCCATCTCCTGCGTCAGGTCCGCGAGGATCATGGCCAGGGTGTAGGCCTCTTCGCCGGTGGCACAGGCCGGAATCCATGCCCGGAACGGTTCACCCGTCGGATGAGCCGCCAGCTGCTTGCGCAACACCTCCCGTACGGCAATCCAGACCTCTTTGTCGCGAAAAAACGCGGTCACCGAAATCAGGATGCTATTGGCCAGTGCCCGCGCCTCTTCAGGGTCCTGCTGGAGACGTTCGATATACGGTGCCAGATCCTGGTCCGCATTCAGCGAACAACGCCGGGCAATCCGCCGGTACAGCGTGCTGGGTTTGGTGTAGCTGAAGTCCACACCGCGCGCGTTTTTCAGGCACTCGATGATCTGCCGCAGTTGACGCTCCCGCTGCGACCCGGCGGGTAGCTGCGGCTCGAGCGGTGACGTCACCACCGAAGTGATCACCTCGGCGAGCTGCGCCGCATCGGCGACCAGATCCACGCAATCGGTGGCGATGGCCGCCAGCGGCATGCCATCGTAGGTGGCGGTGACGGGATCCTGTGCAATGGTCACCCCCCCCGCCAGCTTGAGTGCACGGACACCCGCCGCCCCATCCGAGCCTGTGCCCGACAACACCACCCCAATCGCATACTCGGCGTGAGACGCGGCCAGTGACCGGAACAGCAAATCCACGGATGGCTTGGGGTAAGGGCCTGTTGCGGCGGGCGAGGTCACAAACGCGCCGTCGACGATCTCCACATTCCGGTTCGGTGGGACGACGTACACCCAACCCGGCTGCAGCACATCTCCGTCGTGAACCGTGTCCACCTGAAGACGGACATCATGCTCCAGAATATTCGCCAGCCTGGATTCATGGTTCGGTGACAAATGCATCGCCACGACCACTGCGGCCGGAAATTCCGGTTCCAATCCCGAAACAATCTGGGTAATAGGCTCCAGCCCCCCGGCCGAGGCCCCGATGGCCACCACGGGCACCCGTTCTTCGCGACCGGTCTGCGCCGGCTTGTTCGACTCTGTCATTTAATGTGCTGCCGGGAAGCGCGCTCATCCACTTGGACGGTGAGCTTTGGTTGGCGATAACGACAGACTATAGCGCACTCCGGGTCGTGAGCCGCGGATGACTGGAAAACGCGTCCGCTTACGGGCCGGCCGCCGATAGCTGTTGATCAACGCGTTGCTCGGCCACGACCTGCTCGGCACCGAACCCGGTGACGTGCAGCCCGCCAAACTGTCGGAGAAACGCATCAACAATCAACCGTGGCACTGGCTGGCCGTTGAACATGGGGGTCAATGCCCGGGCCTGATCAACGCGATCAAAGGCAGCAGGCGTCCGCTCGACAACCACCACCCGGTTGTCAGCGTCGCGGTACATGTAGGCATGTTGCATATCCATTGCTCCTGGGGTGAGTCGGACCCTGCGACACCAGCACCTGACCGGTGTACGCCCTTCCCAAGACGACAAGCCGGCCAATAACCGGACATGCGCTCATCTTTTCTCCATGTGCCTGCGGTGCCCATCCCCCAGATGGGTGATTCACCGTTCGGAATCGCTCGCTCCAACGCCTAGTCTCTTTTCGAGTTTGTCGCGCAGGGCGCCCGAGCCGGACATCCATGAGCAAATCACCCGAACCCTCTCAGACCTCACCGCAGAAACGCACTGGCGTGGACAAAATGCACCACCGTCTGAGCGACCTGCTCAGAACCAGCCTGTTCTACGACCTCATGGCCTCGGAAACGGAGTGGCGATCCCGCGATGAAGCGGATCGTCAGCGTCAACGCGAACGCGAACGCAAGCGCTAGCACCACCGATCGGCGCCACTTGCCCTGAGCGGGCAATATCTGGTTTTATCATCAGTAGTTTCCGTGCCCGCCGCCTGGTGGTTGACTGCTCATGACTTCCAACGCCATCGTCGATTCGGCCCCACCTTCAAGCCCGGCTGACACCCTCAATTCAGCACAGCGGGCCGCTGCCACCCATGGCCACCCACTGACCGAGGGCGGCGTAAGCGCCGGTCCGCTGTTGATCATCGCCGGAGCCGGCACGGGCAAGACCCAAACCCTGTCGCATCGGGCGGCTCATCTGGTGCTCAACGGCGTGGACCCGGCCCGGATGCTCCTGCTGACGTTCAGCCGACGGGCCGCGGAGGAAATGACCCGCCGGGCGCAAGCCATCATCAGCGCCACGGTGAAGGCGCGCGGACAAGCAGCGCCGCCTTGTCGCCTGCCGTGGTCTGGCACCTTCCACGGGATTGCCAACCGCCTGTTACGGGAATACCACGCCAATCTTGGCCTGGACGCGCAGTTTTCCATCCTCGATCGCTCGGATGCAGCCGATTTAATGGATGTGTGCCGACGGACACTGGAGCTGCCCACCGGCCAGCGCCGCTTCCCTCGTAAGGACACCTGCCTGGCGATTTACAGTCGCACCGTGAACACCCGGCAGGCGCTGGATCAGGTGTTATCACAACACTTCCCCTGGTGCGCAGACTGGCAGGACGCCCTCCGGCAACTGTTTGCAGCCTATGTCGACCACAAGCAGCGCACGGCATCGCTGGATTACGATGACCTGCTGCTGTACTGGTGCCACGCCATGCAGGTACCAGAGCTGGCCGAAGACATGGGTCGGCGGTTCGATCATGTCCTGGTCGACGAGTATCAGGACACCAACGTCGTGCAGGCCGCCATTTTGCGTGGGCTGCGGCCCGATGGCGCGGGACTCACCGTCGTGGGCGACGACGCCCAGTCCATCTACAGCTTTCGCGCTGCCAGCGTCGAAAATATTCTCAAGTTTCCCGACCAGTTCGATCCTCCTGCACAGGTGATCACCTTGCAGCAGAACTACCGATCCACCCAGCCCGTTCTCGATGCCGCCAACGCCGTCATGGCCCAGGCCAGCCAGCGTTACGACAAGCGGCTGATCTCGGTGCAGGGCAGCGGCCCGCGTCCTCGCTTTGTCACCATCGAAGATGACACGTCCCAGGCGCTGTACATCGTCGAGACCGTGCTCGACAACCGGGAGACCGGACAGCAACTGCGTGATCAGGCCGTGCTGTTTCGGGCAAGCCACCATGCGGATGGCCTGGAGGTGGAACTGATCCGCCGCAACATTCCCTATAAGAAATATGGCGGGCTCAAGTTTCTGGAAGCGGCCCACGTCAAAGATCTGCTGTCGATACTGCGCTGGGCCGACAACCCGAAAAACCAGATTGCGGCGTTTCGCTGCTGCCAGCTCGTCCCTGGCCTGGGTCCCAAGGCGGCCGAGGCCGCCCTGGAATGGCTGATTTCGCACAACCACGCACTGACTGCGCTGCCCCGCTTCAAACCCAAGGCACGCGCGGCCGACCTGGATTGCTGGCGGGCCTTGGGCGAATTACTGGGCCGCCTGTCGGACCCGAACTGCGACTGGGCCGGCCAGGTGCAGGCCGCCCGGCAGTGGTACGAACCCCTGCTCGATCGCCGCTACGACACCGCCGATGTCCGCGCCGCCGATCTGGCGCAGCTGGAACAGATCAGTCAGCGCTTTGCCGACCGCGGCAGCTTTTTGACCGAACTGGCACTGGACCCTCCCGCCGCCACCGGCGATGAGGCGGGTGATCCGCTGCTCGATGAGGACTTCCTGATTCTCAGCACCATCCACAGCGCCAAAGGCCAGGAATGGGATAGCGTGTTCGTGCTCAACGTGGCCGACGGTAACCTGCCCTCGGAGTTCGCCACCGGCCAACAGGCCACCATCGAAGAAGAACGACGGCTGACCTATGTGGCCATGACGCGGGCGAAGACCCAGCTCCATCTGCTGGCACCACTGAAGTACTACGTCCCGGAGCAACCCCGCTACGGCAGCCGGCATGTCTACGGGGCGCGATCGCGGTTCTTCCCTGATGCGGTCATGCCGCATTTTGAGTCGATCTCCTACCCCCAGCCCGACCAGCCATCACCGATAAACCATCGCTGCACCACGCGTGTGGATGTCGCAGCGGCGATGCGTGACATGTGGAGCTAGTCACGGCGCCCCTAGGCACCATTTGCTCAGGCCGCCAGCCGCTCCACCTGACGCAGCCAGCGTTGGCGCTTGGCCGGCTCCGATTTGATGACCGGCCCAAAGTACCGGGTCCGCTGATTGCGGATACCGACAAAGCCCAGCACGGTGCGTTGTAGCTGGGTATGGATCGGCCGGCCCTGCACCCATCGATACCACCACGCCGGCGTATCCAGGGTGACGATCAGTTCCGAACTGCGCCCGCGTAGCAACTGCTCCGGCCAGGTCTTGCCAGCGTCGTAGCGAAAGGCGAAATCCGGCAGCAGCGTGCGATCGAGCAAGCCCTTGAAGCGGGCCGGAATGCCGCCCCACCACACGGGCGTGACGATGACGAAATGCTCCATCCACTGTAGCTGTGCCTGAAAGGCCTTCAGATCCGGCTCCAGCGGCTGAGCGGCTTCGTAGCCCGTTGCCAGATTCGGGTCGAAATCGAGGTCCCCGAGATGCAGAAGCTGCACATCGTGGAAACGAGCCGCCGAGGCCGCGTAGCGTTCGGCCATGGCGCGGCACAGGCTATCGGGCTTGGGGTTGGCATTGAGTACAAGCGTGCGGGTCATCGGCGACAGGCCAGCGGAGTGGAAGGCCAGTCTGCACCTTGACCCTAAGGGCAGAGTCAAGCGCTCACGGAGGCTTCGTCCGGTGGATCGCAGCGGGCCAGGTTGCGCGCCACACAGTCGGCGATGACCTGCTGATAGCGCGTGATCAGCACCGTTTGCCGTTGCTTATCGGCAATCTCCTGCTGCAGCTGCTGGTACTTGCGCTGAAGCAAGGCATCCAGCGCCGCCCAATCCAGATCGTTGTTGTCGCGCTGGACCGCCTGCAGTTCAGCCAGGGTCACACCGGCAGCCTGGGCGTGCTTGATCAACTGAACAAACTCGACATGGGCAGGTTCGTACACTCGGTAGCGACCACGCCGTGGCACCACCAGCAGACCCAACGACTCGTACAGGCGAATGGCCCGCGCTGTTGCGCCTGTCCGTCGTGCTACTTCACTGATGTACATCGCTGCCCTGTCTCCACATGATCCGCCGCGTTAGTCCGGCAGGCATGGAAGCATGCCGCGGGGCGGCAGGCATAAAAAAGCCCCGCACCGTGCCAGAGAGGAGGAGACGCACGGGCGGGGCGGGTCGTACTGCAAGAACCCGGGGGGGGGAGTGGTTCTATGCAGCTTCCTGCTGCGCGTCCGGGGCAGAACTGCGCATCAGATGGTCAAACGCGCTGAGTGCGGCTGTAGAGCCCTGACCCATTGCGATGATGATTTGCTTGTACGGGGTGGTGGTCACATCACCAGCCGCGAACACCCCGGGCATGGACGTGCTGGCACGGTCATCGACCACGATCTCGCCACGATCACTCAACTCCAGCGTGCCCTTGAGCCATTCACTGTTCGGCAGCAGGCCGATCTGGACGAAGATGCCTTCCAGCTCGATGTCATGCACATCGCCCGTGTTGCGATCGGTGTACTTAAGGCCCTGCACCTTGTTGCCGTCACCCACGACCTCGGTCGTCTGCGCCGAGGTCAGCACCTTGACGTTGGGCAGGCTGAGCAGCTTGCGCTGCAACACGGCATCCGCCCGCATGGCCTTGTCGAACTCCAACAGGGTCACATGCTCGACGATGCCGGCCAGATCGATGGCCGCCTCGACACCGGAATTGCCGCCACCGATTACGGCCACACGCTTGCCCTTGAACAACGGGCCATCACAGTGCGGGCAGTAGGCCACGCCCTTGTTGCGGTAGGCGTCCTCTCCGGGCACACCCATTTGCCGCCAGCGCGCACCCGTGGCCAGCACCAGGCTCTTGGCCTTAAGGGCAGCACCACTGTCCAGATGCACTTCCAGGTATTCGTCGCCCTTGACCAGCTTGGTCGCGGTCTGCAGCTTCATCACATCCACGTCGTAGTCCATGACGTGCTGCTCCAGCGCCGTGGCCATTTTCGGGCCTTCGGTTTCGGGCACGGAAATGAAGTTCTCAATGGCCATCGTGTCGAGCACCTGCCCGCCGAACCGCTCGGCGACAACACCGGTCCGGATACCCTTGCGGGCGGAGTACACGGCCGCCGCGGCGCCGGCGGGCCCGCCGCCGACGATCAGCATGTCGAAGGGGTCCTTGGCCTTGAGCTTCTCGGCCTCCCGCTCGGATGCGCCGGTATCCAGCTTGGCGATGATCTCCTCGATGCCCATACGACCGGATGCGAAGTGCTCGCCATTCAGGAAGACGGAAGGCACCGACATCACCTCCCGGGACTCGACCTCGTCCTGGAAGAACGCGCCGTCAATGGCCACATGCTCGATGTTCGGATTCAGCACGGCCAGCAGGTTCAGTGCCTGGACCACATCCGGGCAGTTCTGGCAGGACAGCGAGAAAAACGTCTCGAATTTGTGCGTGCCGTCGATGCTGCGGATTTGCTCGATGGTGTCGTCGGTTAGCTTGGGCGCCACACCGCCGACCTGGAGCAAGGCCAGCACCAGCGATGAGAATTCATGGCCCAGCGGTATACCGGCGAATTCGAGGTGAATATCGGCATCCGGCGTGCCCAATGCAAAACTAGGGACGCGCTTACTGGCATTGTTGCCCTGGCTCACCGAGATCTTGTCAGAGGCGCTCTTCAGCTCGCCCAGAAATGTCAGCATTTCCTTGGAGCGGTCGCCATCATCGGTGTAGGCAGTAATCTCGACCGACCGCGACAGGCGCTCGAGATACTGCTTGAGTTGAGCTCGTAGATTGTCATCCAACATGTCGTCGGTCCTTTGTCTGTGTGGATTGCACCGGGCGTGCCCCGGCCACAATCACCAAATACTTGGGGGTGGCGGGCCGGCCTGAGGCCGACCCGCCGGATCTGCAGCCGTGCTGCTTAGATCTTGCCGACCAGGTCCAGGGAGGGGGTCAGCGTCTTTTCGCCTTCCTTCCACTTGGCCGGGCAGACTTCGCCAGGATGCGAGGCCACGTACTGAGCAGCCTTGACCTTGCGCAGCAGTTCGGACGCGTTGCGGCCGATGCCGTTGTCATGCACTTCGCAGAGCTTGATCTCGCCTTCCGGGTTGATCAGGAAGGTGCCGCGCAGGGCGATGCCTTCTTCCTCGATCATCACCTGGAATGCACGGGCGAGACGGCCGGTGGGATCGCCGATCAGCGGGTACTTGACCTTGCCGATGGCTTCCGAGGTGTCATGCCAGGCCTTGTGGGCAAAGTGGGTGTCACAGGACACGCCGTAGATTTCCACGCCAATCTGCTTGAACTCGTCGTACAGGTCGGCAAGGTCTTCCAGTTCCGTCGGGCAGACAAAGGTGAAGTCGGCCGGGTAGAACACGATGGCGGACCACTGGCCCTTGAAGGTTTCTTCGCTGACTTCGATGAATTCGCCAGCCTGGAACGCGGTCGCCTTGAACGGCTGAACCTGGGTATTGATCAGGGACATTCCTCTCTCCTAAACGGTGTGGGTGTACCAAAAGCGGGAGTGCACGCTACAAAGGCCCCTTCTATAGATCAAGACAATCGTTTTAATGGAAGCGATACGATTTCCATATCGAAGAAAACGCCTTGTCCCTGCAAGGTTTTGCAGCGCTGCCAGGACCCGCCCGGCCTGCTCATCGTGGGGCCGCCCTACGGATGCACAAGGCATAACTGCGCGCAGATGATGGCCGGTCGGACGGGCTGCCAGCGTGCATGAACAACAGCAGGCCTGACACTTTGGTCCGCTGCTGCGTCTATGCAGTGACTTCCGACACAATAGGATCTGCCAATGACCCGCCTTCCCCGCCTGTCCGTCTGGCTGAGCGCCGCTTTGATCAGCGGCCTGTCCGCCTGCGCCTCCGAACCACCGGCATCACAAGAACCTGTTGCCACACCCGCCCTGCAACCCGCCCAGACAGCGCAGATCGCACCCGAGACCCGGGCCAAAGCGCAGCCATCCCTTGGCGCCGACTACGCTGTCGCGCCACGAGGAAAGCTGCAGCAAACGCTGCGCATGGCCGCACCAGCCATCGCCCCGATGCCGCCACGACCCAGCCAGGGTTTCAATCGGGAGGGCTACGAGGCCATCGCCGAACACCGTTTCCACGACCCGCGCGTGACGCCTTTGTCCACCTTCGGCCTGGATGTCGACACCGCCTCCTATGCCAATGTCCGGCGCCTTCTGAACGCAGGCCGGACACCGCCCATCGACGCCGTGCGCATCGAAGAGCTGATCAATTACTTCGACTACAGCCCGATGCCCGTCGATAGCCGGCATCCCATCCGCCTACGCAGCGAGCTGACCCAGGCACCCTGGGCGCCGGATCATCTGCTCGCCATGGTGCAGGTCGCAGCAGAAGCGCCCCGGGCAAGCGAGCGCCCGGCCAACCGACTGGTGTTTCTGATCGACACCTCGGGGTCCATGCAGGCCGCCGACAAACTGCCCATGCTGCAGCGGGCTTATCGCCAGCTCATCGAACAACTCGGCCCGCAGGACTCGGTGGCCATCGTCACCTACGCCGGACAGGCCGGCCTGGTGCAACCAGCCACCTCGGGTGAACAGAAAACCGAACTGCTGCACGCCATCAACCGATTGCGGGCCGGGGGCGCAACCGCCGGTGCCCAGGGCATCGAACTGGCCTACCGGATTGCAGGCGAACAGTTTGACCCCGAGGCCAACAATCGCGTCATTCTGGCCACCGACGGCGATTTCAATGTCGGCGCATCCAGCCAGGGTGAGCTGGTGCGCCTCATCGAAGCCCATCGCGATCGGGGCATCTTTCTCACCGTGCTCGGCTTCGGCACCGGCAACTACCAGGACGGTCGCATGCACCGCCTCGCCGATCATGGCGATGGCAACTATTACTACATCGACTCGGATCTCGAAGCCCGGCGCGTGCTTGTCGACAAACTGCAGGGCACGCTAATCACCGTCGCCAAGGATGTGAAGCTGCAGGTCGAGTTCAACCCCGAGGCCGTGGCGCGCTACCGGCTGCTGGGCTACGAAACCCGGGCGCTGGCCGCGGAGGACTTCACGGATGATCGCAAGGACGCTGGCGATGTCGGCGCCGGACAGCGTGTCACTGCGCTGTACGAAATTGTGCCGAAAACCGGTCACCAGGCGCCGCCGCCCTCGCTGCGCTACCAGGCACAACAACCTCGGCGGCCATCCGACCACAGCGGCGAATGGATGCTCATCAAAGCGCGCTACAAGCCGCCGGCCGGTGGCGCCAGTACGGAGCTGCGCCAGATCGTCACCGGCGTACCCCGGTCGCTGGACGCGGCCAGCACCGATTTGCAGTGGGCGGCCACGGTGGCCGAATTCGGGCTGGTGCTACGCCGCTCCGAGCATGCAGGGACCGCGGCCCTGCCCTCGGTGCTGCAGAGAGCGGAACGGCTGGATCACGGCACCGACCCCTTGCGCCGGGAGTTCATTGGCCTGGTGCGTCAAGCCAGTGCGCTGGCCCAGGCAGAACCCGCACCGCAAACCGGCGCTCCGTTCATCGCCCGTCACGCGGACCGGTAAGCTGCGCAGATGACGCAAGAGATTGACGCATGGCTGGACGGACTGGCCGGACGGCGACCTGCCGACGATCCACTGGACCAGGCACTGGCGCGGGTGCTGCAGCAGTCCGAGCAGCCCTCCCTCGACGCCGTCGGCCATCAGCGCTTGCTCAAGCGATTGGAGCGCGAAGGCCTGCTGGGCGCCCCCGCCGGCACCCGCCGGCCAGCGGCGAGAGCCCCTGGGCTGGCCGTCGCCGCCAGCCTGGTGATCGGGGTCTCGCTGGGCTGGTGGCTGTGGCCGCATCAACCCCAACCTCTGCAAGACAGATCGGCGGACGTCGCAGGCGCGGACAGCCCGGCAGAGTCCGCCGAGCTGGCAGCCGCACCGGCCAGCCACCCACCACCGGCGCAGGCGCCAGTCGCTAAGCCATCCGCGGCCCCAGGCAAGCCGGGGGAAACCCGCGCGCTTGCGGCCCAAGCCCAAGCCCAAGCCGATGCAGCCCAGGCAACCCGTGCAGCGCCCGACGCACACCCGCCTCATGCAGCGGCCAGGCAGGCCCCACCGCAAGCCAAGCAGTCCTTGTTTGCCGCGGCGCATCCGCGCCTGCGACTACCCGCGGCGGCCGGCGTGGATCTCGATACGGCCCTGCAGCAGCTGATGCACCAGCCGGGGCTGACCGTGCAACGCTTCGACGGAGCACCCGAAGCCCGACTGGTGGTGCGCTGGACCCACGCGGCAGCACGGCAACAGATGATTCAGCAACTGCCCGCCACGCTCGACTGGCCTGCATTGCCAGACCAGGGAGTCATCGAATTGCTCGGCCCCCTGCGGGAGCAGGCACCATGAGTGAATCCGACTGGCTGGCGGCAATTGCCCGGCGTGGAGATGCCCGGCGCGAGGGGATCTCTGCGCTGTACACGCAGTACGCCGAACGGTTCCGCGTCTACTACCGCCGGCGAGGCGCCAGTCCGGCCGACGCCGAGGAATGTTGTCAGGACGCCTTTGTGCGACTGGTCCGCGCGCTGGATCAGGGCACCGTGGTGACGCAGCCCCGTGCCTGGTTATGGCAGGTCGCCAAATCACAATGGCTGGACTTTTGTCGCCGCGACAGCGGAACCCGCCTGGACGTGAGCCACTGGGCCGAACCCGCCGACGAAGCGGCCAGCGACGAGGATCAGCACGACCTGGATGACTGTGTGCGCCAGCAGTTCGCCCGCTTTACCGCGCACCATCCCGAAGGGGCACAAGCCTTGGTCTGGGCCAGTGTCGAGCAGTTCACCGCCCCGGAGATTGGCCAGCTGCTTGGCCGCACACCCGGCGCCACTCGGCAATGGCTCAGCGAGCTGCGAAAGCGCGTACGCGATTACTTGTCGGTCTGCCGACCGTCTGCTGACGTCTCCAGCTGATCCAGCGCTGAGTCAAGATCAGCCGCCAACGGAAAGTGCCGGCCCTGGCGGTAGTCGATACCTAGCCGGCACACCTCCTGGTCGATCTGATCGGTCTCGACAAACTCGGCAACGGTGCGGACGCCCAGCAGCTTGGCGATCCCGTCGATGGCGGCCACCAGATCACGGCTGGACCGGTCAATGAGCATGTCACGCACGAATGCACCGTCGATCTTGACCAGATCGCAGGGCAGTGACTTGAGGTAGTGAAAAGACGCCAGACCACTGCCAAAGTCATCAATGGCCACGCGACAGCCCCGACTGCGCAGCTGGCGCACAAATTCGATGGCGCGGTCCAGGTTGGAGATGGTGGCAGTTTCGGTGATCTCGAAGCACAGCTTGCTCGCCGGCACCCGGGACTGCGCGATCAGCTCCAGAATGCGCTCGGCGAATCCGCTGCGCCCCAAGCTCTGGCCGGAGACATTGATGGCAATGAACTCCAGCCCCGACAAGCGCGACAGCTGCGCCTCCATCTGCTGCAAGGCGAGCTCCGTGACATGAAGGTCCACCTCCGGCGCCATGCCATACACCTCCGCGGCCGAGATCAGCGCCTGGGTATCGGGATGGATAGCGCCATCATTACCGCGCAGTCGCAGCAGCAGTTCAAACCCGGCGATACGATCCGACGCGGCCGACACAATCGGCTGACAGGCCAGCTGAATCCGTCCCTGACCGATCGCATCACGGATCTCCCCGCCCCATTGCATTTCCGTACGACGACGCTGGCTGCCCTTGTCAGCCTCGCTGAACTCACTCACGGAACCAGGGCCATCCATGCGCGCGGCATAGCCGGCCACATCGACGCGGCGCATGATTTCAGCCGGAGTGAGTGACTGGTCGTCGACGCCGACCAGCGCAAAGTAACCCTCCAGCCGAAACTGATGCTGATCCACCTCGAAGCGCTGCACATCCAGCGCCGACCGAATGGAATCGGTGATGCGCCGCGCCTCGGCGGCAGGGCAGTACTCCATGATGATGCCGAACTCGTCGCCACCGAGACGGGCCACAATGTCGCGTCCCCGTGTCAGCTCGCGCAGCAGCCCACCGAACTGGCGTAACACGGAATCACCCACCTCGGTGCCGGCCGTGTCATTGATCAGCTTGAAGTTGCTGATATCCACCCGCAGCACGGTGTGCCGGGTGTGGGGCCCGCGCGGGCTGCGCAGAATACGCCGGAGCACCGCATCGAATTCCCGACGGTTCAGCAACCCGGTCAGGGCATCGTGGGTAGCGTGGAACTCCAGCTGATCGCTCAACCGCTTCTCGGCCGTCAGATCCTGGCACAGGACAAACAGGGTGGACTGCTCATCCACCGTGACCACGCGCGCCGTACAGCGCGCCCAGAGCAGTTCGCCACCGGCACCTGACAAGCGGGCATCCCAGCGCTGCTCCTCCTCGCCCGACTCAAAGGCCTTGCGCAGCAGCCGCTCCGTCCGGCCGCTGTCCGTATTGAGTTCGGCAAAGGGCTGACCCTGCAAGGCCTCGGGCGTAGCGCCCAACTGCTCGGCCCCGTAGCGGTTCACTGAGAGAATCCTCAAATCCTCGGCCAACGTGAAGAACATGGTCGGATTGTGGTCGTACAAGGCCCGGTAGCGCGCCTCGCTGGCACGCAGCCTGGCCTGCGCCGACTTGAGCGCCGTGACCTCGGCGTAGGTCACCACAACGCCGGTCACCGTCTTGTTGGCGTTGCGATACGGCACGATGCGACGGATGTACCAGGCGTTGTCGACATCCTGAACCTCATCCTCGACCGGCCGGGCGCCCCGGGAAATCGCCCGCACATCATCCAGCAGGGAGTCGCCACCGCGAATGCGGTTGGCAATGTCGTCAATCGGTCGCCCGATATCGGTGGGAATCAGGTTGAACAACCGGCGGGCGGAGGGCGTGAAGCGGCGGATCAGCCCGTCGGTGTCGAGAAACAGCGTTGCAAAGTCGGTGCTCTCGAGCAGATTGCCGAGATCGTTGTTGGTCTTCTCCAGCTCGTCGAGCTTTTCCTGCAGCTCGGTGTTTACCGTGGACAGCTCTTCGTTGAGCGACTGCAGTTCTTCCTTGGAGGTTTCCAGTTCCTCGTTGGCGGACTGGAGCTCCTCGTTCATGCTCATCGCCTCCTCGTGGGAGGTCTTGAGTTCCTCGTTGGAGGTTTCCAGCTCCTCGATCGTCCCCTGCAACTCCTCGCGCGTGGACTTGAGCTCATGCTCCAGCTGGGCGACCACGCCTTCATCCTCGCCGCCCAAAGACAACTCCCGGCGGTCGTCATCGGCATCCACCGAGACCGAGGCCGGTTGGAAGCTCACTAGGTACAGCGTTTCCGACACCCGAGGGTGATCCAGCGGACTGGCGCTGATACGGACCTGCGGCACGGGCCCGCCCGGTACGCGCGCAATGGTCGACACCGTGCCGTGATTCACACCGGCCTGTCGGATGATCTGGCGGAGTTTCATGCGCAACCCACGCCGGGACAGCTGCAACAGATCATTGCTCGGCGGCCCGTTGGGCAACTGCAGATAATCCCCCGTCGCACCAAACAGCTGCACGATCTCATGGTGCTCGGTCACGACCACCGAGGCCGGAACAAACCGCTCCAGCAACACGCCTTGCACATAGGGACCGAGCAGTTCGGTTCCCAAGGGCGAATCCGCCGGCTCCATGTCAAGTTCCAGCGGCTCGCTGGGGGTGATGGTCCGGGCCGGAAAACTCTGGCGCTCGAACAGGGAGGCCCCCTGCACCCGCTGGAAAATGCGCGCGCGCTTGTCCAGTGGGCGGAACAGCTTTTCCGCACGACCGATTGTTTCGGAACTGCCCAGAAACAGGAAACCCTCGTCGTTCAGAGCAAAACTGAACAACGACAGAATTCGGTGCTGCAGATCGCCTTCCAGGTAGATCAGCAGATTGCGGCAGGAGACCAGGTCCAGCCGCGAGAACGGTGGATCGTTGATTAAATCCTGCCGTGCGAAGACCACGCACTCACGCACATGCTTGCTCACCCGGTAGGCGTGATCCTCGCCGGTGAAGTAGCGCCGCAGGCGATCTTCCGAGATATCGCCGGCAATGCTCTCCGGGTAAATCGCCGTGCGTCCGACCGCCAAAGCGCGCTCATCGACATCCGTTGCGAAGATCTGCAGGTTCAGCGGGCGGCCCACCCGGGACGCGCCTTCCATGATGGCGATGGCGATGCTGTAGGCCTCCTCCCCGGTCGCGCAGCCCGGCACCCAGACCCGGATCGGCTGATCATCCGGCTTGGCCAGCAGGCGCTCGATCACCTGTTGCTCCAGCGCCTCGAAATACTCCGGTTCACGGAAAAACTGGGTGACACCGATGAGCAGGTCATCAAAGAGCTGCGACACCTCCGTGGAGTCGCGCCGCAGCAACGTGAGGTAATCCCCCATGCGGTGCATCTGCCGCAGCCCCATGCGTCGCTGGACCCGGCGCAGGACCGTTCCGCGCTTATACCGCCGAAAATCATGCCGGGTACGGGCCCGGACCACCGACAACACCGCTTCAATATCCTGCTCACGCGAGCCGGTATCCGGCAGCGCTGTGTCGGTTGCGCGGACATACTGATGTTGCACGTACTGCCGCAGCACCTCGGGCATGCTGGCCGGAGGAAGCACAAAATCAACAACGCCGCTGCGAATGGCCGACCGCGGCATGCCGTCATGCTGTGCACTGCCCGGCTCCTGCACCATGGCCATGCCGCCGTTGCCTTTCACCGCTTTGAGGCCCTGCGTACCGTCCGTCCCGGTGCCGGACAGAATCACGGCCACCGCACGCTCGCGGGCACTCTCCGCCAAGGACCGGAACGAAAAATCGATGGCCATGCGCAGACCACGCGGCTCTTTGGGCTCATGCAGGCGCAGCACGCCATCGGCAATCGACAAATACCGGTCCGGCGGGATGATGTAGACGTGATCGGCCTGCACAGCCACACCATCGGTGGCCTGCGCCACGGGCATGGCGGTGTACTTGGACACCAGATCCACCATGAGGCTGTGGCGTCGCGGATCCAGATGCGGAATGAGCACAAAGGCCATCCCCATCCGGCTCGGCGCAGCCTTGAAGAACTCCTCGTAAGCCGCCAAACCGCCGGCCGACGCGCCAATCGCGACAATGGGCGGAATGCCCGAGGCTGGATGCGCATTGCCGTCGGATTGTTTCGCCATCACCACTCCTTGATCGGACCATGGTCTCAAGCGAGCCGCTGACAGCGCCAGCGGTGGGCCCGATGGCGATCAGCTGTCAGAGGCGGGAACGCGCAGCGGATCGACCGGCGCCAGGATGACCATGAAGCGGAAGGATGATCGCATACTCGGCCTGCGGCGAACGGGTGCCGGATCAGGCGCAGGCCAGGCTACATCTCCTGATTGGCCGGCCTCGCATGCTCGGAGAGGTTAACCACACTGCGCCGGGCCGGCGTGTCGGTGACCAGTTGGTCACCCAGTCTGAACTCGCGGCGCAAGCTCACCAGTTCATCTGGGGGGACTGCCGGGGAGAACAGGAAGCCCTGCACATGCCCGCAGCCGGCCGATCGGACATAGGCCAGATGCTCAGCGGTTTCCACGCCCTCGGCCACGACACTCATGTCGAAGCTCTCGGCCAGACGCAGAATCGCCTCGACAATGGGCTCGCCGTCACCGGGCAGGCGCGAGACAAAGCTCTTGTCGATCTTCAGCTCCTGCACGGGAAACGCGGGCAGATAGGCCAGCGATGAATAACCGGTGCCGAAGTCATCCACCGACAGGCGAACACCCAGCGCGCGGATATGCGACAACCGGGCCGACACGGCATCAAAGGACTCGGCCAGTACGCTTTCGGTGATTTCCAGCTTGAGTCGGCTGGGTTGCAAACCGCTAATGGTCAAGGTGTGGCGCAGGTGCCCGAGAAACTCCGGTTCCAGCAGGTGATTCATGGAGATGTTCACCGCCATGTTCACCGGCGGTTCGCCCGCCGACTGCCAGGCCACGGCCTGGGCGCAGGCGGCCTCCAGCGTCCAACGCCCGATGTCGCCGATCAAACCACAGCTTTCGGCCAGTGGGATAAACACACCCGGTGATACCCAGCCACGACGCGGGTGCTGCCAGCGCAGCAAGGCCTCGACACCGTCAATGCGCCCGCTCTCCAGGTTGACCACCGGCTGGTAGTAAAGGGTCAGCGCCTGGCTTGCCACGGCATCGCGCAGCTCGCGTGTCAGCACCAGCCGCTCCTGGTAGGCCTGCTCGATCGCCGGGTGGTACAGACAAAAATCGTTCTTGCCGCGGCGTTTGATCTCGTACATCGCCGTATCGGCCTTGCGGAACAAGTCCTCGGCCATGGTGCCGTCAGTGGGCGCCGTACAGGCACCGATACTCGCCGACACCTGGAACTGCTGCTGATCGATGGTCAACGGCGGAGACAACACCCTGCGCACGTCCCGAAGAATCTGAGTCGGCGACTCACGGTGCGCCGACAGCGCCGCAATGACACCGAACTCGTCCCCGCCGAGGCGAAATACCCGCACACCAGAGCTTCGGATCGCGTCCCCCGCCAGGCGCGCACCCAGCAGGTTGAGCATCTTGTCGCCGACGGCATGCCCGAAGCCGTCGTTGACATCCTTGAAGTTGTCGATGTCGATGATCGCAATCAGGGTCCGGCTGCCATCCTGTGACAACCGCTCGGCCAACACCTGATTAAAGGCCCGTCGATTGGGCAGGCCTGTGACCACGTCCACGCGCGCCAGGTGCTCCAATCGGCGACTGGCGTGATCCACGGCGCCGGCCAGGCGCCGGGAAATAATGGCCAGCGTTACCCAGGCGGCCAGACAGGCCACGACGGTCAGCGCAGCGAAGATACCCAACTGGGTCCAGACCGCCGCAGTTGAGTACTGGACCCAGGTCGTACCAACCAACGCACCGTCCACGATGACCGGCGCCCTGGCTGTCACGTGACCGAGCGCCCGCACAGCACGCGCCTGCGTGGACGATTGCGAGCGAATCGGCTGACCGCGATTCACCTCACCGAAATGGGCCAGCATTCCCTGCGGGGTGGCCAGGGTCGCCCCGGTCACCTCCGCTGTGCGCTTCAGGCTTTCGAGCAGGGCCTGGGCATCACGGGCATCTTCGAACACCACCGCAGCGGAGGCGTTATCCGCCACCAGCTCGGCCTGTGTCATCGCGATACTGGCCAGATCGCGCATGAGCAGTTCGAACAGCGCAACGAGCTGAATCACACTCATCGCGATCAGCGCGACAGCGGTGTACCGCAGAGTGGTGCGTACGCGTGCGCTGGCCGGGGCCGGCATCTTCATCCCTGCACCTCGTGGGCCAGACGCAACAGCGTCGCGCTGAACTCCAGACCGAATGCATGCGCCGTGTCACGGTCCACCCGGAAGCCGATCTTCTTCGGCAGAGACAGCAGTTCAATCATGCACTGTCGGACCGGGCGGTCGATGAGTGCAATTGTCAGCAGGCCGGCGGCATTCGGGCACTGCAGCAATGTGGGCGCGGCGATCACAAGAGCGTTGCAGCGCGCATGATCCGCAGCGGCATAGGCGCGCACCTCGATGGGTGCGCCCTGGACAGGCCGTGTGTCGAGCACACGGAACGCGCTGAGATCGTGCCCATCCCCATCGACGCACACCACCAGCGGCTCATCCTGCGCCACGGCAAATCCAGAGGTGAAGCGCAGAATGTTGTAGACATAGGCCACTTCCAGATCACGTTTGGGCGCATAAAGCCCCATCGCCGGCCAGGCGGCCGTCAGCGCCAGCAGCGCACAAATCCAACGTGCGTGAAGCACTTGAAGCATCGCCCGCACCTACCAGTCCTTACGCAGCCCGAAGAGCAGCGTGCGGCCATCCTGCGGCAAGGTGGTTTGCAGATGCTCCGGGCCACCGATATAGGCGTAGTCGGTATCCAGCACGTTGGAGATCCGTAGGCTGGCCTCCAGCCCAAATGGCAGATTGGGGGCCCGCAGATTGAGGTTGAGCAAACCAAACGCATCGGCTGTGCCCTGGCGGCCTTCGACATCGGCCAGGTAGCGGGCCTCCACACCGGCAATCAGCCGATGCTGGAGCAGGGGCAGCGTCATATTGAGGGTGACCGATGACAACTCGGTCTCAGGGTTCGAGATGACCTCATCATGCAAGTGATAGCTCATCCACGAGATCCCCGCCCGCAAACGGATCCCTGCATTCAGGGATGCCGTGGCATCGGCCAGCAGGCCCGTGACGTGAACGGTCGGACCGTTGATGAAGACCAGTTCGCCATCAGGCGGCACCGGAACTTGCAACAGCACATCACGCAATTCGGCGTAAAAGCCGTGTCCCCGGAACTGCCAGCGACCAGCGGGTCGATAGTCCAGACTCAGTTCGGTGGAGCGAATGCGCTCGGGTTCCAGAGTGGGATTGGCGAGAGCCCCTCCCTCGCCCGGCACCGCGTAATACAGTTCATAGGCATTCGGCGGCCGAAAAGCCTGCGCGGTCACCAGTTTCATCGTGAAGGTCTCGCTCCACCGCGTTGTCACTCCGAGCCGGGGGCTGAACTGGGACCCGGAGATGGAATCCTCATCAACACGTAAGCCCAAGTGGGTCGTGAAGCGCGCGTTGGCCTCCCATTCACCGGCAACGTAGACACCCACGTTATCCCGCTGATCATCGCGATTGAGATAGAACTCGCCCAGCGCAGGCGTGAGGTTCTGCTGCACCAACTCGGTATCGCGGTTCAGATCGACACCGGCCAGCAGTTGCAACGAATCCGAGACAGCGTGGCGCAGCCGGCCCGTCAGCCTCAGGCTTTGCGCCCGCGACCGGTCTTCGCTGAGGTCGGCATCATCCGGGCCATACACATAGCGCCCCACATAGCGATAGCGATTCACCGACGCGTCGACACTGAGTTGCGTGGACGCCCGCAACTGCCAATCGTGGCCCAGACTGAGGAGCACACTGTTGTCGCGCGTGGACGAGCGGGGATCATTGAACGTCTGTTCGTACGAGGCGGTCGACACCGCCCGTTCGCGATCGGAGTACGCGAAGAGCACACGCGTCTTACCCAACGACCATTTGATCAGCAGGTTGTCATCTGTTTCGCCGTCAAGATCCGTGGCTACGCCGTTGTTCTGGTCCGGCGTGTCGTACTCCGGGTAGTACAGATTGTCGCCACGTCGCTTGAACCGGCTCCCACTGACCGACAACAGCGAGTCCCCCCAATGGACATGCGAACTGCCGTAGCCGCGCGCAACGCCCAAACTACCGACTTGCACACCCGCGAAACCGCCATCGGCCCCGGATGAGGTAATCACATTGATGGTGCCGTAATAGGCATTGCCGCCGTGCAGTGCCGATCCCGCACCGGCGATGTATTCGATCCGGTCGATCGACTCCATGCCAATAATGGCCGTATGTCCCGTCAGCGCCTGCTTGTAGATGCCGTCGGTTACGCGGACCCCATCTATCAGCAACAGAAATCGGCTGTTGTAGTCACCGGCAACGGGTATGCCGAGATAGTCGTAGTTGCGGTCATTGCGAGGAAACAAGCCGACTACGCCCGCCAGCGCCTCACTGAGCGTCAACCAACCAAAGTCGCGAATATTTTCGCGGGTGATGACCGTCACCGTAACCGGTGCATCCTCGGGGGATTGCTCAAACCCCGAAGCCTCGGACACCAGCACTTCGGTGAGCTGCTGGAAATCCAGGTTGAGCAAATCACTGGACGGGGCGTGGGCTTGCGCAACACCCATCCAACTCACGACACCGCAGGCGACGACGCCTAACCGAAGCTGCCCGGCCGTGGCCCGAACAGCTCGAGACGCTCGCCCTGCTGACAACTCCATCATCTCCAGACACCCTGCTGACATTCGCCGGCTTATCGACTGCCAAACGAATTTCTTCAATGCCAGCCCGATTAGTGACGGGAGTAATCGACCATGATGGATATATAAAACGTGAAGGATTGGACCCGGCCCGCCCGGCGGCGGGTACCGCTCGACCACCGTCGCTGTGCCGGCGCATGCGCCGGCAGCAACCTGTCCGGCACGATGCACCCGACTCCAGGTGCTGCCTTCAGCGGCCGGTGGCGATTAAACTAGCGGGTTCCGCCTACCCCCCCACTTGCTGACGATGTCTCAAGTCGTGATCGCGGCGCTGTACCACTTCGCGCCACTCCCCGAGTTCGAATCCCTGCAAGCCCCCCTGCGCGAGGTCTGCGAGCAGGCCGGCGTGCTGGGGACCTTGCTGCTGGCCAGTGAAGGCATTAACGGCACGCTGGCGGGGTCGCGATCGGGCATTGATACCGTGCTCACCCATCTGCGCACCGATCCCCGGTTCCGCGAGTTGGACGAAAAACGCTCCTATGCTGAGCACAATCCCTTTTCGCGGCTGCGCATCAAGCTTAAGCGGGAGATCGTCACCCTCGGAGTCCCCGGTGTGAATCCACGCGAGCACGTCGGGGCCTACGTCGAGCCCGAGCAGTGGAACGCCCTGCTGGAAGATCCGGGCGTACTGGTGATCGACACCCGCAACGATTACGAGGTCAAGCTGGGCAGCTTCGAACACGCACAATCACCCGGCACGGAAAACTTCCGCGAGTTCCCCGACTATGTGGCCCGCGAGCTCAAGGGACAGGAGCATCGCCCAATTGCCATGTTCTGTACCGGCGGCATTCGCTGTGAAAAGGCCACCTCCTATCTGCAAGACCAGGGCTTCGAACAGGTTTACCACCTGCGCGGCGGCATTCTGAAATATCTGGAGACCGTTCCGGAGCAGGACAGCCTCTGGCGCGGCGAGTGCTATGTGTTTGACGAACGGGTTTCCGTGGATCATCAACTGCGCCCGGGCCACGCCGTGCAGTGCGAGGCCTGCGGCGAACCGCTGACGGTGGAAGAACAGGCCTCCGACGCCTTTGAGGCGGACATCAGCTGCCCACACTGCATTGACAGCCTGACACCACAACGCCGCGCCGCGCTGGAAATGCGACGGGATCAGCGGCGGGCTGCCCGTGGTGGTTAAGCCCCACCCCACGCTGTACTCGTTTCGTCGCTGCCCTTATGCGATCCGGGCGCGGATGGCCTTGTCAGCAGCCGGCATCACGGTCGAGCACCGCGAGGTGCTGCTCAAGCAGAAACCCGCCGCCATGCTCCGGGCCTCAGCCAAGGCCACCGTGCCGGTACTGGTGCTTGCAGACGGCACCGTGATCGATGAAAGCATCGCAGTCATGCGTTGGGCACTGGCACAGCAGGACCCCGACGGGTGGCTGGCCGGCGACGAAGCCACAATGCAGGCCCTCATCGACCAGAACGACGGCCCGTTCAAGCATTGGCTGGATCGGTACAAGTACCACGTGCGCCACCCCGAGTCCTCGCAGCAGCATTACCGTGAACAGGCGGAGCAGCCACTCGCCGACTGGGAAGCCCGCCTGCAGACACACGGCGGGGGACTGACTGGCCCTTCGGCTGGTCTGGCCGATGTCGCCCTGTTTCCCTTTGTCCGGCAGTTTGCAGGGGTGGAACCCAAATGGTGGGACAGCCGCCCCTACCCGGCGCTACATGCCTGGCTGGCGCGATGGGTGGGCAGCGCCCGTTTCCAGGCCGTCATGCGCAAGTTTGCACCGTGGGAGCCGAGCCAGCCCCCCGTGATCTGGACGCTGGGCGGGGCGGCTTGAATCCGGCGACGCTACCCCTGGTTACGCAGGCATTTCCACGCAATGACGGCGGATAGCACCATCGCCAGCACCACGCCGACATAGAACAGAAAGAACGCGATCTGGTTGGTCAGTGGACCGCCGAATGCCAGCCCCCGACTCTCCGGGAACAACGGGTCCAGCGCCGAGGCCAGCACAATGGTCCAGGCCAAGAGGATCAGGCCCCAGGACAGGCGTCCCAGGCCGCGCGGCGAAAACGGCATGACCGGTAGCAGGGCGGCGGCCACCCACAGCACCAGGCCGTTCACAATCCCTTCCATATGAGCCATCCGCCAGGCGTCGTAGGTCCCGGGCAGTTGCCAGTCGAGCGTCCAGGGAATGGGCCACAGGGCGATCTCGCCGATCAGGAAGAACAGAAACCCGAAGCCGATCACACCACCAACGAACAGTAGCAAGGCGCCATGGCCAACCAACCGGCGCTGGGACTGCAACATTGCGGCATCAGCGTGCATCGCAGGCACCTCGCGTTCGTCCACTCGCCTGGCCTGAGGCGAGTCGTTCCTGCACCGCTGTTCGTTCTGCCATGATGTCGTCTCCGTCCGGTTCTGCACCCGGTCTGCGCCGTTGTCGCGTGATGCGTTCAGCCATTCAGGCCCTGTCGGTCGGTGACGGGGCGGCTGGCTTCACGTTCGATGCCGCGCATCAACGCCGCAATCATCGTGGGAACCAGCGCATCAGCCGATCGCCCCATCACAAACTGCCCGGCAATCTGCAGCGACACGATGCCGTGCGCACCCGCCCAGAGCAGGTGACTGGCGGTCAGCGGATCACAGTCCAGAACCACCTCACCTGCGGCCTCACCTTCAGCAATCACCTGGGTGCACACATTCAGGGAGTCGCGCTTGGCGGCCAGCAATTCCAGCGAGCGCTGCGCCAGATCCGTGCCCGGCAGTTCAAAAAACATCAATGCATAGCGTTGAGGGTGGGACAGCGCGGCGTCGATGAACGCACGTGACAAGGCCGCCAACCGGGCGCGAAACCCTGTCTCCCCTGCCAACGCCTCCAGCATGGCCTGTTCCATCCAGCGAAATGCGCGCGCCCGCAAGGCCGTGAGCAACTCCTCCTTGCTTGCAAAGTAGCGATAGGGCGCCGAATAGCTGCACCCCAGCTGCGCGGCCACACGCCGGAAACTGACGGCCTCCAGACCATCGGCCTCGAACACCGCCATGGTCGCATCGAGTATTTGCTCACGGCGCGCCTGAACCTGCGCCTCGGTCATTGCCTGTCTTGCCATACACAAACATTAACGACGTTAAATAAATAACGTCAACTCAGCGACCGACGAACGATTGTCCGCGCCAATGCGCGAATCCCGTTACAGCGAGGTAGGCCTGGTCGAGACAGCCGTATGCACCCCGTCCATCTGTATGCCAGCCCCAGCGGGCGCGTGCTTGCCGTGGATGACTGCGATGCCGCCCGGCGTCGCCTGCCACCGCTGGCGTTGCCCCCCGCCATGTTCTTTGGCCGGGGCGTGCCTCCGCCTGTCGCCGAACAATGCCTGCGCGAATGCGGGGGCCTGTGGCTCCGGGCCGAGGGGCTGCAGCGATTCCCACCGCCGCCGGCGGATGATGGGCCGGCGGATCAGGCGGCCAGCGTCTCCACGAAAAACGCGGTCTGATCCGCCACCACCGTATCGAACATCGGCGGCACGTAAATATCGAAATGCCCGGCTTCGTAGCGTTTGACGCGCACCTTGTCGGGGGCTCGGCGGGCACCGTCTTCCATGGCGGCAGGCGGCACGACCACATCGTCCGTGGCAATGCAGAACAAGGCCGGACAGGGCAGGCGCGGGGTCAGCAGATTGGGCCGGTAGGTCGCCAGCGTGACCGCCCAGCTGGTCGAAATCTCATTGCGCCAGGCCGGCGGGGTGATGCGGGTATATCCGGGCCGGGAATCTGGTGTGGTCAGAACACCCGGCTGCCCCGGGTCCGCCACCACCGGTAGCAGCGCGCGCGGCAGACCCAGGGCGCCGCGCAGGGCATCGCTCAGGCCTTTCTGGGTCAGCTTTAGTCCGTGCAGCAGACCCTGCTTGCGAATCACGTTCTGCAACGCGGCCAACCCATCCATCATCGCGCCCTGAGAACTGACGGCGGCAATTCGCCCGTCCCGAACGGCCGCCGTCACGGCATGCGCGCCGGAGAACGAACTGCCCCAGGTGGCGATACGCGCGGGGTCCACACCGTCCAGCGTCCGGGCAAAGGCAATCGCGGCCGCCCAGTCTTCCAATTGCATCTTGACGCTAACGACCTGCCGAGGCTGACCCTCGCTGCTGCCAAACCCCCGGTAATCGAAGCACAGCACGTGCAGGCCGGCTGCGGCAAACGCCTGCGCAAACGGTTCCAGGCCCGCAGCACGCGTGCCGCCGAGACCGTGGGCCATGACGACGCAGGGCGTGCCTGCGGCGCTGGCCAACGGCGAATCCACTGGCTGAAAATGGCCGGCACACAGGGTCGTGCCCTGGCTGCTGAACGTGACTTCCTCGGTCATGGCTGCGTCCTTCCTGGTCGAGGCACGGACGTTAGCGCCTGTGCTGTGGCCGCGCCAACCACCCGTTCGGTCAGGTCAGACAACCCACCCAGTTCGCACGCGTTGCGTAGCCGCCCGGCAGCACACGCTCCAGCGTGGCGTCATCCGCCTGGCAGTGCCGGCCCCAGACCTCTCCGAGCACACTACGGAAATCCGTCGTGGGCATCAGATCCTCGTTCTGGAACAACTGCGCCTGTGCCAGACCCGGCCATTGGCCCAGGACCTGGCCGCCGTTCACGCGCCCGCCCATCAGCAGCATGCTAAACGCCGTGCCGTGATCGGTCCCGCTGAAGTTCTCGATGGCCTTGCGCCCGAATTCGGTCAGTGTGACGAGGGTGACATCCGCCATCTGCTCACCCAGATCATCATGGAAGCTGCGCAGCGCACTGGCGACATTGGGCAGCGACGCCTCGTGTCGGGACAGCTGGTTAACGTGGGTATCCCAATCGTCGTCCGAGGTCACGGTGATGACCTGCGGCGCCAGACCGTGGCGGATGGCCTCGGCGGCCGTGCGTAAACCACGGCCCAGGTTGGTATTGGGGTACACCACTGCACTGGATGCCGGTGGATCGGCCTGTATGGCCTGCATCGATGCCGCCAGGCTGCGCAGCGCCTGACCCCGCGGCCCGGCCACCTCAGCCAGCGACTCGATCAGGGCCGTGGCCTCGACACCGGCCACCGAACCGTGGTCGTAGCTGGAAAAGTCCTGCAGGGCGATGGTGCCGTTGTAGCCCTCCAGGCTGACCGGAGCGCTGGATTCGGCCGCCAGCCCGGCCCAGAGTTTCGCCTGCGGGCCCAGGGCATTCATCCCGCGTCCCAGCCAACCGCCGTCGACACCAGTCGCGCCGCCCGCCTCGGCCAGCTGCTGCGCCTGGAAATGCGAGCGATCACGCAAAGCTTCCGGCACCCAACCCGTGGCCGTGACAAACCCCAGGCTACCGGACTGATAAAGCGGGAGCAGGGGCGCCAGCGCCGGGTGCAACCCGAAAAAGCCGTCTAGCGGAAGCGGGTCATCGATGCGGACATTGCTGCGCAGGCGGGCGTAATCCGGATCACCCGCCGGCACAAGCAGATTGATCCAGTCCGCCGCAAACCGCTGGAAAACCACCACCACCGTACCGGTTGCAGGAGCAGACTTGATCGCATGGCTCGGCAAACCGAGCAGTTCACGGCGTGTTGTTAGCGTCGTCATTTGTCGAGGAACCAGGGTGAGGACAGCAGCGCAAGCACCAGACCCTGAATACGCGGGTTCATCTCGCTGCGTGTGCGTGGGGCGTCTGGGTCACCGCCATCGGCCATGTAATCGATCGCCCGTGCCACGGCCTCGGCCGGCATCGGTCCCAGCAGCAAATTCGCAATGGCATGGCTGACGGCCTCACGCGCCGTGGTGGCGTAGGCCACGTCGTCGGCCACCGTCAGGCCCTGTTCGCGGGCAACCAGCGGATCCGACAGCAGATGGCTGTATGAGCGGGAGGCCGCAAGCCTGACAATGAGTTTTTGCTGGTAGAGCAGCGTGTTGGTGTTGGACCAGTACGCCGCCGTGTCCGGAAAGCCGTCCGGAGGTGTCCAGGTAAACGGGGCCTGCCCCGCCTGCTCCAGGTGTTGCAACAACTGGCCGGGATTGTGGGCCACTCCATACAGCCCGTAGTTCAGGGTCTGGTCGAGGCGGTCCACACCCGTGGCCCGCACGGCGCTGATCAGTGCATGGATCGGCCGCTTGAGCTTTTGCCGGGCGCTGCCGCGAAACTCGGCAGAGCGCAGCACCGTGCGCAACATCGAGGGGATATCACCACCCGTCGCCGTGTAGCGCTGGGCGACCGCAGCAACCAGGCGTGGCGGCGGCTCATCCGCGACCAGGCGGCAGCACAGCCTGTGGGCCACATGCCGGGCGGTTCCCGGGTGATCGAGAATAATGCTCAGCGCGCGGTCCAGTTCTTCGGCGCCCCCTCCCGCCGGGAAGTACTCGCCCAGGAATGTCTTGGGTTCGGTGTCATGTCCGGCCGCATCGAACACGGCCTGGCCGTAGTCCAGCGCATCGGTCGGGCGCCAGGCATTGGCCGGTGAACGCACGTAGGTCCAACCACTGAGGATGCGCGCCAGCGCCTTGAGGTCGGCTTCGCCATAGCCGCCTTCCCGCCCCAGGCTGTGCAGCTCCAGCAGCTCGCGGGCGTAGTTCTCGTTGATCGCCCCCGACCGGTTCAGATGATTGTCCAGGTAATGCAGCATCTCGCCGTGCATTACCGTGGCACGCAACAAGGCCTTGAAGTTGCCGAGGGCGTGGGGGCGAATCACGGTCCGATCAAAATCCAGCTTCAGCGGCACCGGATTCTTGTAGAGATAGGTGTTGAAGTGGTCGTTCCAGACATCGACCATCACTTCGTAGAGTTGGGCGCGCGAATGGGCCGCCCGGTAGAGCATGGCGTTCTGGTACTGCCGTGTATGCAGCCAGTACGGCTGGCCACCGATGACGGTGGTGGCGTAGATCGCCTGCGGCGTATTGGCCGTCAGCGGATAGCGGGCCAGCACGTCCAGCTCGATGGCGTCATCCCGCATCGCCAGCTGCTCTTCGATGTAGGCCGTGTGCCCCATGGCCTTGAGCCGTTCCACGGCGTCCAGCGTGGGCCCGAAGCTGATCCGGCGCAGCAGGTGCAAATCGGCTTCGTCCACCGACTGAATGTGACCATCGGTGTCATCCGTGGTCAGCACGCCACCAACCGTTTCGGATAACTGCGCTGGCGTGAGCGCGCCGTCCGCTGTCATCGGTGGCCCGTCGCTGCAGCCGACCACCGCGCCGGCCGCCAGGCCCTGCACCACGGTACGGCGCGACACCACGCGATCCGCCACTGCGCGGCAGCTTGTCCCCAGATCCGTTTTCAACTGCATCCCCAGTTCTGCCAAGAATCCCCAGGGTAGGGCTGGCATGTTTCAGGCCAACTTTAGTTCAGACGCCATCACGCACGACCAGCTCGTAGGCATCGCCCGGATGCAGCAGGCGCGCCCAGGTCACCGGGTCGCCCCGCCACCAGGTCCGACGTTGCAGCACAAACAACGGAGCGCCAGTGGCCATTTGCAACCGGGCGGCCTCGGGCGGGCGGGCCGCTGCAGCCTGAATCCGGTGCTCGGCCTCACTCAGCGGCTTGAGCCGCATCAACCATTCACCAGGCGGTTCGGCAGTAAAGTCCTGCTCCGCTGCCTCTGGCACGGCCTTCAGACAAATCCAGCGGGTTTCCAGCTGGAACGGCTGCTCGTCCGCCAGATGCAGACAGCGCAATGCCCGCAACGCGGAACCGGTGGGTATCTCCAACCGCTGCGCCAATCCTGCACCCGCGACGAGACGACGCTGGCTCAGGCATCGATAGGCGTAAACCTGCCCTCGCCCGACGACCTGCTGGCGCGCCTGATGCAGGGTCAGCCGGGCCTGCCGCCCCCGGTCGCCCAGGACCTCGGTACCACGGCGGCGGCGGCGGCGAACAATGCCCTCGTCGGCCAGTTCCCGGATGGCTCGGTTCACCGTCACACGCGCACAGGCAAACTCTTCGGCCAGCTGCACCTCGCCAGGCATGATCGCGCCCGGCGGCCACTCGCCGGCACGCAACCGGTTGAGCAACGCCTGTTTCACCTCTCGATAGCCCGTCTTCATGCGCGGGTCATGCGCTGCAGGGTTTGACGGTAGGCCCGCGTCAGCGCATCGCGGTCGCGGTGACGGCCTGCACTCACCATCTGGCGGCCCGCGGACCAGACCTCCGCCACCGTCGATGTAGCCGCAGCGAACACCCAGGCATCCAGCCAAGCATCGCCGTCCACCCCGCATAAATCGACGGCGTGCGTGTCCAGCGTCAGCAAATCGGCCCAGTGTCCGACAGCAATCGCTCCGCTACGACGGCCCAGTGCTGCTGCGCCCCCGGCACAGGCCTGATCAAACAAGAACCGGCCAGTGGAGCGTTGGGCATCGGCCAGCACGCAGCGCGCCTGCCGCATCAGGCGCTGACCGTATTCCAGCGTGCGCAGTTCGCCGGCCAGGTCGATGCGCACATTCGAGTCGCTGCCCACACCCCAGCGTTGGCCCAGCTCCAAGGCCTCGACGGCCGGGAATAAGCCATCGCCCAGGTTGGCTTCGGTGATCGGGGCCAAGCCGACCGTGGCACCACTGCGTGCCAGCGCTGCCAACTCGGCATCATCAAGATGGGTTGCATGCACCAGGCACCAGCGGTGATCGACCTCGACCCGGTCCAGCAGATAAGCCAATGGGCGCTGGCCTGTGGCGGCCAGGACCGCATCGACTTCGGCCTGTTGCTCGGCAATGTGAAGATGCACCGGCGCATCCGGCAGCAGTGCGGCCGCCATGCAAAGCCCTTCAGCATCAACCGCTCGCAGGCTGTGGGGCGCGACACCAAGCCCACAATCAGCCGGTGCATGCTGCCACTCGGACAGTATGCGGGCGATCAGTGCAGCGTAGTCATCCAGCGTATGGGCAAAACGGCGCTGGCCGCCCTCCACCGCCTCGCCCGCCAGTCCGCCTCGCTGATACAGCACAGGCAGGTGGGTCAGGCCGATACCCGCATCGCCCGCCGCCGCCAGAATCGCGGCCGACATGCTCGCGGGATTGGCATAGGGCTGACCATCCGGCGCGTGGTGCAGGTAGTGAAACTCCGCCACCGCCGCAAAGCCGGTCTCCAGCATCTCCATATAGGCGAATGCCGCGACGGCGCGCAGGTCGTCCGGCGTCATGCGCCCGACAAAGCGATACATCTGTTCACGCCAGCTCCAGAAGCTGTCTCGCTGGGCGTGGCGCCGTTCGGTTCGGCCCGCCATGGCGCGTTGAAAGGCATGGCTGTGGAGGTTTGCGGGCGCCGGCAGCAGCACCCGGTCGCGCAGTGGCTGGTCACCGGGCTGAGGCGGGACCTCACAGTCCACGCGGAGAATCCGGCCGTCCTCGCCAACGGCCACGCGGACATCGGTCCGCCAGGCTCCCTCCACCAACGCGTGATCCGCATGCAGACAATGAACTGGGGTCAAACGCTGGCTCCGGTGGCTTGCTTCATTATGTATGTACATAACTTACGCCGCCCGGGCATAATCTGTCGAGATGAACCAACAACTGCTCAACAACGCCCGGGTGTACTTACCCGATGACTCGGTCCTGTCCGATGGCGCCGTCGCACTGGCTGGCGACCGCATTGCGTGGGTCGGTCCCCGCGATGCACTCCCGGCCGATCTGGCTGGCTGGCCGCAACGCGATCTCGGGGGAGACCTGCTGACGCCCGGCCTGATCGATTGCCATACGCATCTAATCCACGGTGGCCACCGGGCACAGGAATTCGAGCAACGCCTGCAAGGCGCCAGCTACGCTGACATCGCCCGGGCAGGGGGCGGTATTCTGGGTACGGTCCGCGCCACCCGTGCCGCCTCAGTCGACGCGCTGGTCGACAGCGCGCTGCCCCGTCTCGATGCGCTGCTCGCCGAGGGCCTGAGCGTGATCGAAATCAAATCCGGCTACGGCCTGGACCGCGAGACCGAGCTCAAAATGCTGCGCGCCGCAACCCAGCTGGGCAGGCTGCGCCCTGTGCAGGTGGTGCGGACGTTTCTGGGCGCACACGCCATCCCCCCCGAATTCGCCGGCCGGGCAGACGACTATCTGGATCAGGTCTGCCTGCCGACGCTGGAGGCCGCCCACACCGAGGGGCTGGTCGACATGGTGGATGGCTTTTGTGAGGGGATTGCATTCTCGGTGGCTCAGATCGAGCGCCTGTTCGATCGCGCCGCCCAACTGGGGCTGCCGCTCAAGCTCCATGCCGAGCAGCTCTCGGCCCTCGGCGGAGCCCGGATGGCCGCCCAGCGTGGCGCACGATCCGTAGAGCACCTGGAGTATCTCGATGCGCAGGATGCCGCCGTGCTCGCCGCAAACGGCACGGTTGCCGTGCTGCTGCCGGGTGCGTTCTACACGCTGCAGGAAACCCGCAAGCCACCGGTGGCAGCCCTGCGCGAAGCCAGGGTCGACCTCGCGATCTCGACGGACTGCAACCCCGGTTCGTCGCCGCTGAGCTCCCTGCTGCTCACCATGAATATGGCCTGCACCCTCTTCGGACTCACCCCCACCGAAGCCCTGGCGGGGGTGACCCGGCATGCTGCCCGCGCCCTGGGCCTTGAAGAAACCCACGGCGCCATCGCAGTCGGCCGGCGCGCCGAGTTGTTGCGCTGGGCCGTGCAGACGCCAGCCGAGCTGAGTTATCGCGTCGGCTTCAACCCCCTGCGCGAACGTATCCGAGGATCCGCGGCATGACCCTGACACTAACCCCCGGCGAGGTGACGCTGGATCAGCTCGCCCGGATCGCCGACGAACCCGTGGCCGTCTTGCTCAACCGTGATGCACGACCTGCCATCGAGGCCAGCGCGGCGCGGGTCCAGGCGGTTGCCCGGGGACATGACGCCGTCTATGGCATCAACACGGGCTTTGGCAAGCTCGCCAGCGTGCGCATCGGCGCAGACGATACGGCGCAGTTGCAGCGCAACCTGATTCTTTCGCACTGCGCCGGTGTGGGCGAGCCACTGGCGCCGGGCGTCGTGCGACTGATTGCCGCGCTGAAACTGGCCTCCCTGGGTCGCGGCGCCTCCGGCGTGCGCTGGCTGGTCATCGAACAAATCGAAGCGCTGCTGCGAGAAGAGGTGATTCCGGTCATCCCGGCCCAGGGGTCGGTGGGCGCCTCGGGCGATCTAGCGCCGCTGGCCCATTTAACGGCCGTCATGATCGGCGAAGGCGAAGCCTGGTATCAGGGCCGACGAATGCCCGGCGCAGACGCATTGGCCGCGGCCGGGCTGACACCAATCGCACTGGGACCAAAGGAGGGCCTGGCCCTGATCAACGGCACCCAGGTTTCGACGGCACTGGCACTGACCGGATGGCGGCGCGCCTGGAACCTGGCGACCTCGGCCCTGATCACGGGTGCACTGTCCACGGACGCCGCCATGGGCTCCTCTGCGCCCTTTCGGCATGATATCCACGCCCTGCGCGGCCATCCCGGACAAATCGATGCCGCCGCCGCGCTGCGTCGGTTGATGGACGGATCCGGCATCCGCGACAGCCACATGGCCAATGACGAGCGGGTCCAGGATCCGTACTGCCTGCGTTGCCAGCCGCAGGTCATGGGTGCGGTCATCGACCTGCTGCGGCAAACCGCGAACACGCTGACCATCGAGGCCAATGCCGCCACGGACAATCCCCTGGTCCTGGACGACGGCTCGGTGGTGTCCGGCGGCAATTTTCATGCGGAGCCGGTGGCCTTTGCCGCTGATCAAATCGCCCTGGCTTTGGCCGAGACCGGCTCTATCGCCCAGCGGCGCATTGCACTGCTCGTAGACCCGGCGCTGAGCTTCGGCCTGCCGCCGTTTCTAACACCCAAGCCGGGCCTGAACTCCGGACTGATGATCGCCGAGGTCACCTCGGCTGCCCTGATGTCCGAGAACAAGCAGCTGGCAGCGCCTGCGTCGGTCGATTCCACGCCAACCTCAGCCAATCAGGAGGATCACGTCTCCATGGCCTGTCACGGCGCCCGCCGGCTGCTGCGCATGGCGGACAATCTTGCGGGCATTCTCGGGGTTGAGGCGCTATGCGCCACCCAGGGTGTGGAGCTGCGCGCCCCGCTGACCACCAGCCCGGCCCTGCAGCGGGTCATCGGCTGCGTGCGTGAGACCGTCGCCGCCCTCGCCGAGGACCGTTACCTGTCGCAGGATCTGATCCAGGCCGGCCAACTCGTCGAGTCCGGTACGCTGGTACAGGCCGCAGGTCTGGACGCGGTGCTCCGGCCATGACGCCATCCGTCGTCGATATCGTCGAAGGCAACAGCCCGGTGATCCTGGCGGCTCCGCATGCCGGCACCTGGCTGCCGGAGTCCATCCACGCCCGGCTGAACGAACGAGGCCAGGCCCTGCTCGATACGGACTGGCATGTGGACCGGCTCTACCGCGACCTGCTACCGGGGGCGACCACGGTCACCGCGCGGTTCCACCGCTATGTCATCGACGCCAACCGCGACCCGTCGGGGCAAAGCCTTTACCCCGGTCAAAACACCACGGCACTGGTCCCCGAGGTCGATTTCGACAACCAGCCGATCTGGCAGACCGGCGAGGCACCGGATGCCGATGAGATCCGCGCCCGCATCCAGACCTACCACGCGCCTTACCACGCCGCCCTTGCCGCTCAGATTGAGCGCGTCCGTGCCCGCCACGGCATCGCGGTGCTGTACGACTGCCACTCCATCCGCTCGCAGGCGCCATTTCTATTTGACGGCCTGCTACCGGTGTTCAACCTGGGCACTGACAATAGCCGCAGCTGCGACCCCGTCTTTGAGGCGGTTGCCACGCAGATCTGCCGGGCAGCAAGCAGCTACCCCACGGTCGTCAATGGCCGTTTTCGCGGTGGCTGGACAACGCGCCACTACGGCCGGCCCGAGCAGGGCGTCCATGCCATCCAGATGGAACTGGCCCAGCGCGCCTATCTCGCCACCGAGCGACCACCTTTTGAATTTGACGCCCAGATCGCCGCACCCCTGCAAGCGGTGCTTCGCGACCTGCTGCACGCCCTAGCAGCCACCGCCCAGGAGCTCAGCCCATGACCGGACCCCGCCCCATTCGTGCCCCACGCGGCCCCGAGCGCAGCGCCAAGAGCTGGCTAACCGAAGCGCCGCTGCGCATGTTGATGAACAACCTGGACCCGGAGGTCGCCGAAAACCCGGATGATCTGGTGGTCTACGGCGGTATTGGCAAGGCGGCGCGCAGCTGGGCCGACTTCGACCGCATCGTCGAGACCTTGCGTCGCCTCGAAGACGACGAAACCCTCCTGGTGCAGTCCGGCAAGCCGGTCGGCGTCTTCCGCACCCACACCGACGCCCCCCGCGTACTGATTGCGAACTCGAATCTGGTGCCTCATTGGGCCCACTGGCAGCACTTCAATGAACTCGATCGCAAGGGTTTGATGATGTACGGCCAGATGACGGCCGGCTCATGGATCTACATCGGCTCACAGGGCATCGTCCAGGGCACCTACGAAACCTTTGTCGAAGCCGGCCGGCAGCACTATGACGGAGACTGGAGCGGTCGCTGGATTCTCACCGCTGGCCTGGGCGGGATGGGCGGTGCCCAGCCGTTGGCCGCCGTCATGGCCGGCGCCTGCTGCCTGGCCATCGAGTGCGACCCCGACCGCATCGATTTCCGGCTGCGTACACGCTACCTCGACGAGCGGGCCGACACGCTGGACGACGCCTTGGCGATGATCGAGCGCTGGACGGCCGCAGGCGAGGTAAAATCTGTCGGCCTGCTCGGCAATGCTGCGGACCTGGTTCCCGAACTGCTGCGGCGTGGGATCCAGCCCGATCTGGTCACGGACCAGACCTCAGCCCACGACCCCGTCAACGGCTACCTGCCGCAAGGGTGGACGATGGCACAGTGGAACACCCAGCGGCGCGAAAACCCGGCCGCGGTTGAGGCAGCCGCCTGCGCCTCCATGCGCGTGCATGTCGAAGCCATGGCAGGCTTCGCCCAGGCAGGTGTGCCCACCGTGGACTACGGCAACAACATCCGCCAGGTCGCACTGGACCAGGGCTTTGAAGACGCTTTCAGCTTCCCCGGCTTTGTCCCCGCGTATATCCGGCCGCTGTTCTGCCAGGGCATCGGGCCGTTCCGCTGGGCTGCCCTGTCGGGCGATCCGGAGGACATCGCCCGCACCGACGCCAAGGTCCGTGAGTTGCTGCCGAACAACACCCACCTGCACCGCTGGCTGGACATGGCAGCCGAGCGCATTGCGTTTCAGGGCCTGCCGGCGCGCATCTGCTGGGTGGGTCTGGGCGACCGGCACCGCATCGGACTGGCGTTTAACGAGATGGTCCGCAACGGCGAGCTGAGCGCACCCGTGGTCATCGGTCGTGACCACCTGGATTCCGGATCAGTGGCCAGCCCCAACCGCGAGACCGAAGGGATGGCCGATGGCTCGGATGCCGTTTCGGACTGGCCGCTGCTCAACGCCTTGCTCAACACCGCTTCGGGCGCGACCTGGGTCAGCCTGCACCATGGTGGCGGCGTCGGCATGGGCTTCTCACAACATTCGGGTGTAGTGATCTGCTGCGACGGCAGTGAGGCCGCCGACCGGCGCATTGACCGCGTGTTGTGGAATGACCCCGCCACCGGGGTCATGCGTCATGCCGACGCCGGGTATGCGCTTGCACGCACCTGTGCGCGCGAGCAGGGTCTGGACCTACCGGGGATTGATGTCTCGCCTAAACGCCCGGATTCGCCGCCGGCATCGTAAAGACCACCGTCGCACCGTGCTGGGGGTTGGGCTGAATCCAGATGCGTCCGCCCGCGTCCTCCACGACCTTCTTGCAAATCGCCAGACCGATGCCCGTGCCTTCGATCTCATCACCATGCAGACGCTCGAAGACGCGGAACACGCGCTCGGCATGACGCGGTTGAATACCACGGCCGTTGTCGGTGATCTCGAAGATGGCTTCATTCAGCGACTGGCGGCAGGCGATGTCGATGGTGAGCGGTCGCTCCGGCGCACGAAACTTGATTGCGTTCGTCAGCAGGTTTTGCATGAGCTGGCGTACCCCGGTCTGGTGCGACCAGACATCCGACAAGCTGTCGGTCTGCACCTGCACGCGTGCCCCGGTCTCCTCGAGCGTTGCCTGTAAATCGCGCAGAAGCTGGTTGATCACACTCTGCATACTCACCCGTTCGGGTTCGGCGCTCTCACCAACCCGGGCCAGCGCCAGCAGGTCGTGCACCAGACGGCCGGCGCGTTCAATGCTCATGTCAATCATGTCCAGGTAGTCCGACGCCTCGCCTGCCAGCGCCGCTCCCAGCTTCAACCGCAGCAACTGCGCAAAGCCTCGCACGCCCCGGAGCGGGGCCTTGAGATCATGCGAGACCACAGCCGCAAACTGCTCCAACTCCTGGTTTTTGCGATGCAGGGCAGCGTGATCGTTCTTGGATTGGGTCACGTCCTCGATCTGGGAGACGAAATGCACTGGCTCGCCCTCCACGTCGCGCACCAGTGACACGCTGAGCAGCACCCACACCAGCCGGCCGGTTTTGTGGAAGTACCGTTTTTCCATCCGGTAGGACTGAATCTCGCCGGCCAGCAACTGCTGCAGCAGCGACAAGTCCGCATCCAGATCGTCCGGGTGGGTGAGGGTCTGGAAATCCGTGACCAGTAACTCGTCGCGTGCGTAGCCGACGATCTCGCACAGCGACGCATTCACATCGAGCCAGCGCCCCTCCAGCGAAACCAGCGCCATGCCGATGGCCGCCGTCTCGAACGCACCACGAAATCTCGCCTCACTCTCACGGAGCTGAGCGATGAGCGCGTTCTGCTGACGGATGGTGTCCTGCGGCATACGTGATTAGGAACCCGGGAGATGATCCGTTGCAAGTCGGCCACCGTACGCAAAGCTTAAATCCGGGTCAGCCTGTGATCCCCGCCAGCCGCATGAATGCCACCAGCACACCCACCAGCGATTCTCCCGCCACCAGCCCGGCCGCCAGCACGATGACGAACCGGGCCGACCAGCGCGGCGCCACCGCTGTCGCCAGGGCCGCTGCCACAGACCCCAGGAACAGGCTGATCGAGTTGGATGCCGGGATCACAAAGGCCAGACCAGCCGCCGGCGCGCTCGGTACCCACCGGCGCAGGGCCGCAGGTCCCAGTGACCCGAGCGCGGCCAGCGTGACGCCTAAACCCGCAGCCACTCCCATCGCCGGGATCGCGCCGTTCGGGACAGCCGACAGCCCGCCCGACAAGACCTCCGCGACGGCCTTCCAGGTCACGACAGCCGGGGCGGGCCACTCGGCGGTCATCAGCAACGCCTGAGGGTCCGGAATCAGCGCAAGATAGGCCAGCGAGCCGACGACACTGCCGGTCAGGATGCCGAACAGCTGGGCGGTGACCTGGAGACGCGGTGTCGCACCGACAAGATGGCCGGTCTTCAGATCGTTCAGCAGATCGGCACACTGCCCGGCGGCGCCGCCCGCCACGTTTGCAGTCATGAGATTGGCCGTGAGATTTGCAGGGGCCAGAACACCGAAACTGAGCTGTGACACTTTGCCCAACGCGCCAATGGGCGGAATCCCCGTCTCGCCCACGACACGGGCCGCCACAACCGCCAGCGCGTAGGCCAGCAGCACCGCCAGCACGGCAACCCAGAGGGTGATATCGAACAATGCAACCTGGGCGACCACGGCCAACAGCAAGGTCGCAGCAAAGGCCGACCAGAAAGCCTGCTTTGAAATCGGCTGATCGTCAGCCTCCGTACTTGCGACACCTCGCCCGGAGCGGCGGCGCCGTTGCCAGATGGCCAGCGCAAAGGCCGTGAGCGACGCCGACACCATCAAGGCCACGCCAGGCCACAGCAGCCACTCGACCAGCACCGGGTACCAGAAACCATCGGTTTCACCCGGCACGATAACCGCCTGCCGAGCCAACAACTGCGGCGCCAGCACCGCCCAGGCCAACACGGCGCCCACAAGCAGCGACAGTCCGGCCCGCAATCCGATGATGGCGCCAAACCCCACCAACAGCAGCGAGGGATCCAGGGCAAACCCCAGCTGCCCGCCACTGATACTCCGACCCGCCACGGCGCCGCTGCAACTGATGTGAAACGGCAGCGACCAGGCGCGCAGCCAACCGGACCATGCTTCGACAAACTTCACAGCCGCAGACGCGCTCAGCGCAGCCAGCAGCATCCTCACCCGCGCGGTTGCCTCGGCACCACGCGCATAGATCTGCTGGACGGTTTCGGCGGTGGCCACACCGGCCGGAAACGTGAGTTGTTCGACCACCAGCAGCTGGCGACGCATGGACACCGCCACGCTCACCCCCAGCAAACTGACCACCGCCACCCAAACCATGAGCCAGTGCAGTGGCAACGTCTGGCCTGTTAACAGCGCCAGTGCCGGTATGGGTGCAACCAGTCCACCGGAGATGATCGACGCCGCCGAGGATGCGGTCGTCTGGTTGATGTTGTTCTCCAGCAGCCCCCAGTGCCGCGCACCCACCCGGGCCATGGCCAGATTCCAGAACCCGTAGGACAGCAGGGCCGCGACAATGGACATGTTGAACGACCACCCGATCTTCAGACCGGAATAGACGTTGCACGGCGTCAGAATCGCGCCCAGCACCATGCCCGTCAGGACACTGCGGCGCGTCAGTTCTCGGGCGGCGGTCACGGCAGCTGGGGAGGCTTCAGGAACGCGCCATCATCCAGGTCACGGGCAGACTGGAGCGCAGGCGGTCCAGCTCGTCGTCCATGGCCCGGCGCGTGTAGGGGCTGGGGGTCCCCTGGCCCCACACCGGTCCCGGCCAGGCACTGTCGCCATCGTTGCGGGCAATCAAATGGACGTGCAGCTGCGGGACGACATTGCCCAGCGCGCCCACATTCAGCTTGTCGGCGTCGTAAATCCGCGTCAGCACGCGGCCCGTGTCGGTGACCTCACGCCAGAGCTGCGCCTGGGCACCATCAGCCAGATCATGCACCTCGATGATATCCGCGACCCGTGGCACGAGAATCAGCCAAGGAAAACGCGAATCGTTCATCAACCTCACATTGCACAGGCCGAGATTGCCGACATCCACGGAATCCTGCTGCAGACGTGTGTCGAGCACGAAATCAGCCATCGGGGTTCGACTCCCCACAGCCAATCAATGGGTGGCGGGCAGGGAATCGGGACATCTGCTAGTCGATCTCGATCATTTCGAAATCCGCCTTGCTGGCACCGCAGTCAGGGCAGGTCCAATCGTCCGGAACGTCTTCCCAGCGGGTACCGGGTTCGATGCCTTCGTCAGGCCAACCCTCCGCCTCGTCATAGACAAAATCACACACAAGGCACTGCCAGCGTTTCAGGCTCATTCGCTCTCTACTCGTTCAAAATCAATCTTCTCCCGGACGGCACAGTCCGGGCAGGGCCAATCGTCGGGCACCGTAGTCCAAGCGGTGCCCGGTGGGAAACCCTCTTTTGGGCACCCCTGCGCTTCATCATAGACGTAACTACAGTTATCACATTGATATTTGGCCATTTTTCTTCCTCCGCTACAGCAGCCTTCCGGAGCTGTTACCCACGGCTCATCAGGAACACCGATAAAAAAACGGGCGCTCCTGGCGCCCGCGAATCTTAACGCAGCGGCTGCGTCAGGCCGCCTGCGCATAACGCGCCAGTAGCTGGTCGCGCTTGGGGGGATGCAGGTTGGCGCGTGTGAGGTCGCCGTTGTAATGCGCCACGACCTTCGGGTCCATGACCTTGCGCCACAGCGGCGGGAAGTAGGCCAGCAGAATCATGCCGGTGTACCCGGAAGGCAGCTGCGGTGCTTCCCGGAAATCGCGGAGCGCCTGGTAGCGGCGAGTCGGGTTGGCGTGGTGATCGGAATGGCGCTGCAGGTGATACAGAAACAGATTGGTAATGGTGTGGTTGCTGTTCCAGGAATGTTCCGGCTTGCAGCGCTCATAGCGACCGGATTCCGTCTTCTGGCGGACCAGACCGTAATGTTCCAGGTAATTCACGACTTCCAGCAATGAAAAGCCATACACCGACTGAATCAGCAGGAAGGGAATCACGATGGGTCCGAGCCAGGCGATCATTCCGCCCCAGAGTGCGACAGACATCAGCCACGCTTGGATATTTTCGTTCTCCAGGGTCCACGGCCCTTTGCCGAGCCGGGCCAGGCGGGACTTTTCGATGGCCCATGCAGATTTGACGCTGCCGATGACCGTGCGGGGCAGGAACGCGTAAAGCGATTCGCCCATACGCGAGCTAGCGGGGTCTTCCGGCGTCGCCACGTTTTTGTGATGCCCACGATTGTGCTCGACAAAAAAGTGGCCGTAGAACACAGGCGCCAGGCACACCTTGGCCAGCCAGCGCTCGCCGGCACCTTTCTTATGCCCCAGCTCATGCGCGGTGTTAATCGACAAGCCGGCGACGCCACCCAGACTCAGGGCCAGACCTAACGCTTCCCACCACAGCAGACCGCCGGTGGCAAACATCCAGCCGCCCCAGATGAACACCGCCAGATGCAGTGGCACGAAGAGGTAGACGATCCACCGATAGTACGCATCGCTTTCCAGATCCGGCACCGCAGATTCCGGCGGATTGTTCTCATCCGTTCCGATCAGCCAGTCCAGAACCGGAAGCACGCCGTACACAAAAAGCAGCGGCCAGTACCAGAACACACCCAATCCCGTGGCCTCAACCATGAAGTAGCCGCCCAGCGGCAGGGTTGGCACAACCAGGCCCAGCAACCACCAATAGCGTTTGCCGTCGGTATAGCGCTGCGATGTTTCAAGGGTCGTCGAGGTCATGTTGCTCGTCTCCGTTACTGACCGATCGTTTAATTGAACGATAGTTTAATTCCGGATCGACGGTCAACAGGGGGCCCGAAAAGAGCCGACGAACGGAGGGAGGGCCGTTGGAACGCGGCCGAAACTCGCCGAGTCCGGGCTAGCCGGCCTCAGGCACCGAACAGAAGTAGCGGGCCTGGAGCAAATCTTCGAAGCGCTGGTACAGCGCGTCCAGCGAGGTCTCGGTCTCGGCCAGCCATTGGCGCACGGCCGCCACCGGCTCGTCATCGCGCATGACGCGGACCAGATGCCGCTGCTGGTTTAGTGCAGCCGATAAGGACAGCAACAGGGTGCGCTCGAAATCCTCGCCGCTGCGTCCGACCAGGGGCAAACCGACGTCGAGCCCGCGTGAGGCAAACACCGAGCGCCGTTTCGCCCACTCGTACTCCGGCAGACCGTCATCGTCCAGGGAAAACGCAGGCACGGTGTCGGCAAAATGCTCAAGATCATCTGCGTCACCCGCCATGGTGTCGGCCAGCGCGTCGATGATCGACTCGACGGGGTCTGATTCCAGCTTGATCAGCAGCAGCTTGTTGATGTGCTGCAACTTGTCCGCGGTCCAGAAGAGCTGGGCATAGCCCTGGTTCAGGGCCTGGCGCTGAGTTTCCACCTGGCCGGAGGACGACACCGGCGTGAGCGCACAGCCGGAGAGCATCAGCATGGCCAGCACAGGCAGCCCGAGTTGGATCCAGCGTTGGGGCATCAGAACAACCACTCCAGTCTGGAGCCACCGTACACCAGCGTCAGCGGCTCAAATTCTCCCGCCAGCACGTGCTCCGTGCCGGTGGCGTCGGTCAGGTCCTGCACGGCAGCGCGCTTGCCGCGAATCACGCCCACGCTGAGCACAATGCGAAGGCGATCCAGGGCGCGCCAGCCTAGGCCGGCAGACAAATAGCGCCGGGCCGAATCCGGGGCCCGGGCGCTGCGACGTTGGTCATCCACAGTCGAGGACTCCTGCGCATAGCCCATGGAGACGGTGACTCGTTCATGCAGCCGGTAGCCTGTGCCCACGGCCACCAGAATGCTGTCCTGAAAATGCAGTGGTTCGGTGACGCTGGGGGTGGCGTTGTCGAACACCACCCGGGCGGACTCCAACCGCGACCAGCGCGTCCAACGCAGCGTGCTGCTCAGCGTCCAACGGCCCGGCTGCCAGACCAATGCAGAGGACAGCGTTTCCGGCAGGGTTAGTCGGGTGGTGAATCCGGTATTCGTGGTGGCCGCCTCCACAGGCGTGGCCACCTCCTCCTCATACGAGCGGCCCATGGCCGCCAGACCGACGCGCACGCCACTCAGGCAAGGGTCGCTGTGAAACTCGTCCAACGTCCACCCCCGCCGTTGGCGACTGGCGGTTCCGTCGAGCCGGTGGGAGACAGGCGCACGGTAACTCAGTCCAAACCGCAGATCGGATTGCAGCCACAGCAGCGCGCCGGCCTGCCAGGACACGGCCAGTTCGCGCGATTCCAGCCGGTTGTGAAAATCGTACTTGCCGGGGAGCGACGGTTCACCCGCGAGCTGACAGGCCGGCGTTGTGGCGTTGAATCCGGCCTCGTCGATGACCTTTTGCTGGATGTAGCTGCCCAGATCGACGTCGTTGGAAAACTCCGAATCAAAGACCTGCGCACGCAAGCCCACACCCACCCGCAGCCAGTCCGTGGCCTGCCACGCGGCGGCGGGTACCAGCTCCACACCTCGAATCACGGTGTCAATTGCGTGATAACGGCCCATCCAATCCGGATCGAATCGCAACGTGATGCCGAAGGGCGCATTGAGGCTCACGCCCACGGCCAGGCGCGAACTGAGTCGATGCGAAAAGACGATATCGGGCAGTGGCAGATCCAACCGGCCGGGATCACCCCCATCGCCGCCGGCAATCGGCCCACCGCCATCGGTATTCTCGCGCCGCGCCTCGCCGGAGAACCGGGTGGAGTAGTAGGCCAGATGCCCGCCGAAGGTGATGGCCGTACCGGCGCGGGCACCGTGCAGGGCAGGGTTTCTCGCAGCCGCTCCCAGGTCATCGATGTGGGCATCGACGCCGGCAAAAGCCATCCCGCTACCCGCCACGCTGTCGAAGGGCAGCGAAAAACTCCCGTTGGCCAGCGCCGGGCCCGGCCCGCCCAGCACCCCTGCCACGGCCGTTCCCAGCAGCGCGATCCCTGCCCGAAGGCGCACCAACAGACGGTTGCTAATCGCGCCCCCGCGGTTCATCGCCTCGTCCCGACTGACCGATGGCCGACATCAGCGACTTCATGGGCGACAGATCGGCGACGCGGTCGTGCGTCTCGGCAATGCGATGCATGTCGTCGGCGATCTGGATAATCGCGCGAATGGTTTCGAGCACCACGCGCGCCAGGACAGCGCCGACGAGAAAATACGCGGGGCCGACCACCAGCAGATAAAACACGCCCAGCCATGGCGACTCCGCAAAGGCATCCGAAATCGTGGCCACACAGAATACGCCGAGCCCCGCCAGACAGACGATGTACACCGGCGTGAGCATGCGTGCGGCCACACCCTGACGAAACTGCACATCGTGTATCGCCGCCCAGAGCGGGCCCAGGGAAGATTCTGCGCGTTGTTGCGATGATGTCCGGGACATAGGTCCTCCTGACAAGAGAGGCCGGGGCGCGTATCATCCGCCTATCCGGATAGGCGGATGCCGCAAAAGCGCATCCAGCCAGAATGTTGCAGCGCACAAACACCGTAGAGGAAACCATGGCAGACCTCAAACAAGCCCTTGCCGATCGCATCCTGGTGCTGGATGGCGCCATGGGCACCATGATCCAGCGTTACCAGCTGGATGAGGCCGCCTATCGGGGCGAGCGTTTCGCGGACTTTGAGCGCGAGGTCAAGGGCAATAATGATCTGCTGTCGCTCACCCAGCCCGACATCATTCGCGAGATACACGGCCAGTACCTGGACGCCGGATCGGACATCGTCGAGACCAACACCTTCTCGGCCACGACCATCGCCCAGGCCGACTACGCCATGGAAGATCTGGCCTACGAGCTGAACAAGGTCTCCGCCGAGCTGGCCCGCGAAGCCGCTGAAGCACGGTCCACGGCCGACAAGCCACGCTTTGTGCTGGGCGCCATTGGCCCGACCAACCGCACGGCCTCCATCTCACCGGACGTCAACGACCCCGGCAAACGCAACGTGACCTTTAATGAACTGGTCACGGCGTATCGCCAGGCCGCCGAGGGGCTGATCGATGGCGGCGTTGACGGCCTGCTCATCGAAACCATCTTCGACACGCTGAACGCCAAGGCGGCGATCTTCGCCTGCAAGCGTCTGCAGCGCGACCGCGGCATCGACATCCCGCTGCTGCTCTCCGGCACCATCACCGATGCCTCGGGCCGGACGCTCTCCGGTCAGACCACCGAAGCCTTTTACAACTCGGTGCGTCACGCCCGCCCGCTGGCCATTGGCCTGAACTGCGCGCTGGGGCCGGATGCGCTGCGTCAGTACGTATCCGAAATGGCGCGTATTTCTGAGGGTTACACGTTGGCGTACCCCAACGCCGGCCTGCCCAACGAATTTGGCGAGTACGACATGGACCCGGAAGAAATGGCCGAGTACGTCGGCGAGTGGGCCGACTCCGGCCTGGTCAATCTAGTGGGCGGCTGCTGTGGGTCGACACCGGACCACATTGGCGCCATTGCTAACGCGGTAGCGGGCAAAGCGCCTCGTCAACCCAGCACGCATGAAGCGGCCATGCGCTTGTCGGGTCTCGAACCGTTCACGGTTGCTGCCTAATCGGCGGCGAATTGCTATGAAATCAACTGCTACTTTCGTCAACGTCGGCGAACGCACGAATGTCACCGGCTCCGCGCGCTTCAAGCGCCTGATCAAGGAAAACGACTACGCAACGGCGCTGGACGTCGCCCGCGACCAGGTCGAAAACGGCGCCCAGATCATCGACGTCAACATGGACGAAGGGATGTTGGACTCGGTTGAGGCCATGCGCACGTTCCTGAACCTGATTGCCGGTGAGCCGGATATCGCCCGCGTGCCGATCATGATCGACAGCTCCAAGTGGGAGGTGATCGAAGCCGGCCTGCAATGCGCCCAGGGCAAGTGCATCGTGAACTCGATCTCGCTAAAGGAAGGCGAGGACAAGTTCATCGAGCAGGCCCAGCTGTGCATGGACTACGGCGCCGCCGTGGTGGTCATGGCGTTTGACGAGGTCGGCCAGGCCGATACCGAAGACCGCAAGGTCGAGATCTGCCAGCGCGCCTACAAGGTGCTGACCGAAACCGTCGGCTTCCCGGCCGAGGACATCATCTTCGATCCCAATATTTTTGCCGTGGCGACGGGCATCGAAGAACACAACAACTACGCCGTCGACTTTATCGAGGCCACGCGACGCATTCGCGAAACCTGCCCGGGGGTGCATGTCTCCGGCGGATTGTCGAATGTCTCGTTCAGCTTCCGTGGCAATGAACCCGTGCGCCGGGCCATGCACTCCGTGTTTCTCTACCACGCGATTGCAGCCGGCATGGACATGGGCATCGTCAACGCCGGGCAGCTCGATATTTACGACGACCTGGACCCCGAGCTGCGTGAACTCTGCGAGGACGTCATCCTCAACCGCCGCTCCGATGCCACCGAGCGCCTGCTCGATGCGGCCGAACGCTTTCGCGGCGACGGCAAGGCCAAGGAGAAGAAGGAAGACCTCTCCTGGCGTGAACTGCCCGTGGAAAAGCGACTGGAACATGCGCTGGTCCGGGGCATCGACGCCTATGTCGTCGAAGATACCGAGGAATGCCGCCAACGCGCCGAGCGTCCACTACATGTGATCGAAGGCCCGTTGATGGACGGCATGAATGTGGTCGGCGACCTCTTCGGCGCCGGCAAGATGTTCCTCCCGCAGGTGGTCAAATCCGCCCGCGTGATGAAAAAGGCCGTCGCCCACCTCATTCCCTTCATTGAGGAAGAAAAGCAGGATGGCGACCGGGAAACCGCCGGCAAGATCGTACTGGCCACGGTGAAAGGCGATGTCCACGACATCGGCAAGAACATCGTTGGCGTGGTGCTGGGTTGCAACAATTTCGAGGTGGTGGACCTGGGCGTCATGGTGGCCGCCGACAAGATTCTCGACGTTGCCCAGAAAGAAAACGCCGACATCGTCGGGCTCTCGGGGCTGATCACCCCTTCGCTGGATGAGATGGTCTATGTGGCCAGCGAGATGCAACGGCGCGGCATGAAGCAACCGCTGCTCATCGGCGGCGCGACGACGTCGCGGGCGCACACCTCGGTCAAGATCGATAAGGCCTACGACGAGCCCGTGGTCTGGGTTAAAGACGCCTCGCGCGCGGTGGGTGTGGCCAGCAAGCTGCTGTCCGAGCAAAAAGACGAGTTCTCGGCCGAAATCACCGCCGAGTACGACAAGATTCGGGCACGGCATACCGGCAAGAAGCGCCAGAAGTTGCAGAAACTGCAGGCCGCCCGCGACAACCGCTTCACGTTCGATTGGGACAGCTACACGCCGCCGGAGCCGGTCACACCGGGCATTACCGTGCTGCGGGACTACCCCATCGAAAAACTGATCGAAACCATCGACTGGACGCCGTTCTTCATCTCCTGGGAAATGAAAGGCGTGTACCCGGCGATTCTCAACGACCCGAACAAGGGCCCGGAAGCGCGCAAGCTATTCGCCGACGCCCAGGCGATGCTCAAGCGGATCGTGGACGAGGGCTGGATCAAGGCCCACGGTATCTGCGGCTTTTTCCCGGCACAGTCCGACGGCGATGACGTCATCGTGCAGACAGACGACCGCAGCGGCGAGCGGGCTCGCCTGTTCAACCTGCGCCAGCAATCCGAGCACCGGCCCGGCGTGCCCAACCATTGTCTCGCCGACTTCGTGGCCCCGGCCGATAGCGGCAAGGCGGACTGGGTGGGCGGCTTTGCAGTGACCACAGGCGACGGCATCGAAGCCCATGTGCAGCGATTCAAAGACGCCAACGACGACTACTCCGCCATCATGCTCGAGGCTCTGGCCGATCGCCTGGCCGAAGCCTTTGCCGAGCATCTGCATCAGCGTGTGCGCAAGGAGCTGTGGGGCTACCAGCCCGACGAGGCCATGAGCAACGAAGACCTGATCGCAGAAAAATATCAGGGCATTCGACCGGCACCCGGTTATCCCGCCTGCCCGGAACACACCGAGAAGGACACCCTCTGGGAGCTACTCGATGTGGAGAACGCCATCGGCATCAAGCTCACCGAATCCCGCGCCATGTGGCCGGGTGCCTCGGTGTCAGGCTGGTATTACTCGCATCCCGACTCCCGGTACTTTGTCGTCGGCCGAATTGGCAAGGACCAGGTTGAGGACTACGCCAAGCGCAAAGGCTGGGATCTGGAAACCGCCGAGAAGTGGCTGAGTCCCAACCTGGGCTACGAGCCCGAGGACTAACGGCTGGACGCTAGGGAAGCACTGATTTCTGTAACACCGTCTCGTCTAGATGATGGCGTCGCGTGATGCCCGCCCGCGGATCAATGGATCGACGCCGAGCGGGAAACACGTACTGCCAACCCTCTGACGTCTCTGCAGCCGGTTTACTTTCGGGCCAGCGCGTGCGGCAAGTGCACACGGCCGAATCCCAACTCAAGATCGGTGGCATGAATCTGCAAGGTCATGGCGATCTGGCTCACCAGCGGAGACTCCAGACGGGACGGGAGCGGCAGAACCCGGTCCTTGTTGCCCTTCCCAACGCGAACCACGACCTGTCTAAACGCGAAGTCGACGTCCTGGACCCGCAGACGCATGACCTGCATCAGCCGCATGCCCGTTCTGTACATCAGCCCGACGCTTGAGTTCAGGCGCGTTTGAGGCGATGTGCAGCCTCGCGAAAGCAAGGGTACGCAGCGGGCCAAGCGTCCCCTGCAACGAGGTGCTAGGCACGTGCTTGATTGTACGCATAATTGTACATATGCTGTACAGAAATGCGTACGCTACATGAGGCAGCACTATGGAAAGCATGAGTTACACCTCTGCACGAAGCAACTTGGCCAAAACTATGGAGAAAGTCTGCAATGACCATGCTCCGATAGCTATTACCCGAAAAGGGGAAGGCGCTGTTGTCATGATGTCCATGGAAGACTACCAAGCCCTGGAAGAAACCGCGTACTTGCTCCGAAGCCCCAAGAACATGCGCAGATTGCTCACTGCAATTCACGACCTTGAAGTTGGCAACGGAACGGCCCGGGAACTGGTTGAATGAAGCTTGTTTTCTCCGAGCAAGCTTGGGAAGACTACCTCTACTGGCAACAGACGGACAAAAAGACCCTTAAACGAATCAACACGTTGATCAAGGATGCTGCGAGAAGCCCGTTTGAAGGAATTGGGAAACCTGAGCCGCTGAAGCATGCGCTGGCGGGTTACTGGTCTCGGCGTATCAACGAAGCAGACAGGTTTGTCTACAAAGTGCAGGACGATTCGATGTTGATTGCACAGCTCCGGTACCACTACTAAGTGCCTAACTGGCAAATAAGCCGACTCAGGCAATCGCGCCAACACCGTCGACACCTCTTCAGCACTTAAGGAAACACTGATCTATTCGCACCGCCAAGTCGCTGGCTCAAAACAGTCCAGACAAGGCGCGAGGAGCGAAGTTTGGTCATTCCAAATAAACGACGAACACCCATTCGCCGGGAGCGAATTGAGACCGCCGAAGGCGGGCCCACCGGGGGAGGCGCATGGATGCGCCGACGAACGCAATCTGGCCTGTTTGTAGGCGCAATCCTGACGGAACGGGCCGGTTTTCCCGCGATCCTGCGCTGCGAAGCCCGTCCATGCGCTTCGCCCTTCGGGCCGGCCTTCGGCCGTCCGAATCCGTTCCGTACGCATTCGTCTCGTTCGCTAGCTTGGAATGACCAAGCGGCACTCACTCCGCCTGGGCCCGCGGGAAAACCGGCTCCGTCTTGGTGGTGCGAATCAATCAGTGCTTCCCTAGGCGATCGAGCGGACTCTGAACCCCGAGCGCTCCCCGGTTGAACACGTGGGTGTAGACCTGAGTGGTCCGCAGATCTTTGTGCCCTAGCACCTCCTGCACGGTGCGGATATCCGCGCCGGCTTCAAGTAGATGCGTCGCAAACGAATGTCGAAACGTGTGACAACTGGCCCGTTTACGGATGCCGGCAGCCCGGACTGCATTCTTCACGGCTTTCTGTAACACCGTCTCGTCAAGATGATGGCGTCGCATGATGCCCGTCAGAGGATCAATGGATCGACGCCGAGCGGGAAACACGTACTGCCAACCCTCTGACGTTTCCGCACCCGGATACTTCCGGGCCAGCGCGTGCGGCAAGTGCACACGGCCGAAACCAAGCTCAAGATCGGTTGCATGAATCTGCAAGCTCATTGCGATCTGGCTCTCCAGCAGAGACTCCAACCGGGACGGGAGCGGCACAACCCGGTCCTTGTTCCCCTTTCCATCGCGAACCACGACCTGTCGATAAGCGAAATCCACATCCTGCACCCGCAGTCGCATGACCTCCATCAGCCGCATGCCTGTCCCGTACATCAGCCCGGCTGGCAGGTAAGCCGACTCAGGCAATCGCGCCAACACCCTCGACACCTCTTCAGCACTCAAAACCACCGGCAGCCGTTTCGGCCGCTTGGCGCGCACAACATCCGTGAGCCACTCCGGCTCTAGCTTCAGTACGTGGCGATAAAGAAAAAGAATCGCCGACATCGCCTGATTCTGCGTCGACGCGGCGACGTTCCGTTCAGTTGCCAAATGAGTCAAGAACGCCTCGATCTCCGGCTTACCCATCTCGGACGGGTGTCGCTTTCCATGGAATAAGATGAACTTGCGAACCCAAAGGCTGTACGTCTGCTCCGTGCGATAGCTATAGTGCTTGACACGTAACTCCTGACGAAGCTGATCCAGCAAACGAGGCGGTGAGGACATGGCAGTGTTTATCCGGCAGGCTCATTCGTTGACTACGCGAATAGCCCGTCAATCCGGACAATCCGTGAACAACGGCCGAACTGAGGCTGCGTGTTATACGGCAATTTGCTGCATTTACGGGCTCGCGCGGCTGCCTTTTCACAGTGCACCCTAATGAAATCAATCAATTACTGCCGATTCTTGCGCGTTATACGGCCTGTCGCTTGTGCGCTATACGGCATTTTGCAATCCAATAAGCGTTAGCTTGCATGTGGAAGGTCGCTGCGCTTTTCGTATTGCTGGCTGCAATCACCTGTTTGGTCTACCGATGTGTGGACACATTCGACGCCGTAGTGACTACTGAATACCAATCCTTAGCGGATGCCAATGAAGATCAGTTGTTTGGTCGCGGTTGGCTTCCGGACATTCTGCCAAACTCAACGCACAACATCATCGTAACGAATAACCTTGACATAAACACATCAGTTGGCAGTTTTGAGTTAAACCCGAATGATCTATTAAGTTTTAAGGAAAATCTCGTCCCTAGCTGCGAGGTGCGCCCACCGCCGCCAGATGAAAGCTCTATGACTATTCGCAACCTATACATTGGAGCATACTCAGGCCATTCATGCTGGTATTTCTTCTGTAGCAAAGTCGGTAAATGCACTTATGAGATGCCGTGGCTTCCAGGGCGCGACTATGCAAGCTAACAAGTGACTATGGTCGGAAGTCAATAAATTCAGGCCAAATCCGGATTCCAATGCTGCCCGGTTTTCATCATCACATTGAGAATCGTGATGAGCTTTCGCATGCAGGCGACCATGGCAACTTTT
>JAYZUZ010000015.1:0-13710 GCA_036156195.1 Pseudomonadota bacterium
CCCCCGTTTGGCGCCCCCACCGGGGGCGTACAGGGGGGGCTGCCACGGCTCGGGCGGCGGCCCCCAGGCCGCCACGACTGCCCTGCGATGCTCGCCGTCGACGGGCGGGTCGGAAACTCGCCCGCGATGCGGGCTCAAACAGCCGACCCGCTTATTCCGTCGCCGCCTCCGCGTCTCGGCTGAGCACAGGCACAGAAAACCCCGTGATCCGGCGAGACCTGCGTTCGAACCCGTGTCACGTGGCCGAGCATCGCAGCAGGCGGTGGACCTGTCGGCGCAAAGCGCCGAGCGAGGCAAGAATGCCGAAGCCGTTGCAGTCGGGCCAGGACGGCCCGTCTGCAACGCCCACCGACTGCGAGACGCGCAGGGCACCCGCGACCCGGAGGGTGGCGGGCCACGTGATCGGGCGCCTTTTCTTTTCGCCGGTTTTCTTTGGGCGAGCAAAGAAAATCGGCTCGCCCAGCAGGGCGAAACCCGACTGCTCGCGACCAACTATCCGCCGACGGCCAAGCCACCTAGTGCCTTAAAAACACCTCAACCACCAAAGTCGCTCACACCGGACACAGATCACGCACCCAAATCACCCGCAGGATTGCGTGCATCAGTTGACCCCGCTGACACCCCACTCCCCTCACCCCGGATGTTGCAGTGCGACACCCGCAGGATTACCGTGACCGCCAATTTTCACGTGACTGGAGAACTCCATGTCTGAGCTTCCACGCAAGGTCGCCATCGTTGGCAGCGCGCGCATTCCGTTCTGCCGCTCCAACACGGCGTATTCAAACGAGTCCAACCACAGCATGCTGACCGCGACGCTGAACGCGTTGGTCAACAAGTACAACCTGGCCGGTGAACGTCTGGGCGAGGTCGCATCCGGCACGGTGATGCACCTGCGTCCGACGACCTGCATGACCCGCGAAGCCGTGCTGGCCTCGCAGCTGGCCAATGAAACCCCGGCCTATGACGTGCAGCAGTACTGCGGCACCAGCCTGGAAACCGTGCTCACGGTCGGCTCCAAGATCGCGCTGGGCCAGATCGACTGCGGCATTGCCGCCGGTACGGATACCACCTCGGATGCCGCCGTTGGCGTCAACGAGGGCCTCCGCAAGATTCTGATGGAGGTCAACCGCGCCAAGACGGGTGGTGACCGCCTCAAGGCCTTGATGAAAATCCGCCCGGGCCATGTGGTGCCGAGCATTCCTTCGAATGCCGAAGCCGCCACCGGCAAGTCCATGGGCCAGCACTGCGAGGATATGGCCCAGGCTTGGGGCATTAAGCGCGAGGACCAGGACCTGCTGGCCTTCACCAGCCACAAGCAGGCCGCGCAAGCCTACGAAGACGGCTTTTACGATGATTTGGTATTCGAGTTTGCGGGCGTCAAACGCGACAACAACATGCGCGCGAACAGCACGCTCGAAAAGCTCGCCTCACTCAAGACCGTGTTCAGCAAGAGCGAAGCCGCAACGCTGACCGCTGCCAACTCCACGCCGCTCACCGATGGCGCAGCCGGCGTGCTGCTCGCCAGCGAAGAGTGGGCCAAGGCCAAGGGTCTGCCGATTCTGGCCTATCTGGTCACCGGCGAAACTGCGGCCGTGGACTTCATCAAGGCCGATAAGAGCGCGGATAACTTCGTCCGTGGCGCCGAGGGTCTGCTCATGGCACCGGCGCAAGCCGTGCCGCGTATGCTCGGTCGCCTGGGGCTTGGCCTCGGTGATTTCGATTTCTACGAGATCCACGAAGCCTTTGCCGCACAGGTGCTCTGCACCCTCGCCGCCTGGGAAGACGAGCGTTTTGCCAAGGAATACCTCGGCCTGGACAAGCCGTTCGGCTCGATCGACCGTAGCAAGCTCAACGTGAAGGGCAGCAGCCTGGCACTGGGTCATCCCTTTGCCGCCACGGGTGCCCGTATCGTCGGGACGCTGGCCAAGATCATTGAAGAGAATAAGGGCGGCCGCGGCCTGATCTCGATCTGCGCCGCCAGCGGCATGGGCGTGACGGCAGTACTGGAAGGCTAAGCCGACCGCGCACAAGCAGAACCAGCGAAGGCCCGGGCAACCGGGCCTTCGTCGTTCTGGGGGCCTGCACCCGGTCTCGCACGCAACACGGCGATTCCCTAAGATGCAGGATCGCCTTTCGACCCAAGACATCGCGTGCACCGCACTCAACACGTCACTCAGCCCGCCACGTCGAGCGGGCGCGCCTGATGCCCGGCGCGGATGCCCGCACCCGCGTGCGATCCGGTCGCGGGGCCTTGCAGACCATCGACAACGCCCTGGCGTTTCTCATCCAGCATCCGCCCTACGACGAGATTGACCCGGAACTGCTACGCGAGGCGCTGCAACATGCCGAGCTGGCCTATTACGCCGAGGGCCGCGCGATCATCGGACCAGACGCCGGCATTCCGCAGTTCTTTTGCATCGTCCAGCAAGGCCTGGTGCGCGGCACACGAAAAGATGCCGCACGCGCGGCACCGGCCCTGTTCGAAGCGGGCCCAGGGGAGACGTTTCTGGCCGCCGCGCTTTATCAGCAGCGTCCCACCCGGACCGTGCACCTGGCTGCAGAAGACAGCTTTGTCATCCAGCTCCCGCGCGGTGAGTTCCACACCCTGCTCAATGCCAGCGAGCGGTTTCGCCACTATTGCGAACGGCGGGCCAGCGTGCTGGTGGAACGCGCACGGGAGCAGATGCGCGCCGAAATCTCGACCGAAATGCAGCGCGCCGCGACGCTGGACACGCCGCTGGGACGCATGTCGCTGCGACCGCCCGTGCAGTGCCGGGAGGACACCACGGTTCGCGAGGCGGTTCGCGGCATGCATGAGGCCGGCGTCGGCAGCATTGTGGTCTGCACGGCAGACCAACGCCCCGCCGGTATCTTCACCCTACGTGATCTGCGTGCGCTGATCGCCAGCGACACCCACGATCTGGATGCTCCCATCCAGACCGCCATGACCGTCAACCCACGCAGCGCCCGCGCGTCCGACACGGTCTTCGATGCGGCAGCAACCATGCTCGAACACCGCATTGGCCATCTGCTGGTGACCGACGAGGATCAACTGCTCGGCGTGGTGTCGCAGCGCGATTTGTTTGCCCAGCAACATGTCGACATGGTGAGTCTGGCCCGAACCCTGTCCGGCTGTGATTCCGTGGCGGCCATTGCGGAGGTGCGACAGCAGACCCAGGGCGTCATCAACGCAATGCTGGCGCATGGCGCCTCTGGACGTCAGCTCACCCGGCTCATCTCACAGCTCAATGACGTCGCGGTCCGCCGTGTGCTGGAATTGGTCGAGGCCAAGCAGGCCGTGGCACTGCCTCGCTACACCTGGCTGGCGTTCGGCAGCGAGGCACGCGGTGAGCAGGCCCTGCTGACCGACCAGGACAATGGATTGTTGTTCGAACCGGAGTCCGGTGAGGACCTGGAAGCCACCCGTGCACGCCTGCTCGCCTTCGCGCGCGCGGCCAATGAACAGCTGGCGGCCATCGGATTCCCCTTGTGCCCTGGCAACATCATGGCCAGCAACCCCGCGCTCTGCCTCAGCCGGCAGGAATGGACCGAGCACTACGCGACGCTCATCGATGTGCAATCACCCGAGGCACTGCTTCGGGGCTCCATCCACCTGGATGTCCGCGCGCTGCACGGACACCGCCCGGGTCTGGAGCCTGTGATTGCCCAGGCCGTCACGGCTGCGGCAACCAACACACAGTTCCAGCACGCACTGGCCCAGGTCGCGCTGGGCTTCAGACCGGCGCTGGGGCTGATCCGCTCGTTCGCAACCCGTCGCGTCGAAGCCGGGCGCAGACTCGACCTCAAGAAGAACGGCCTGCAGTCCTTTGTGGGTGCCACCCGGACACTGGCCCTGGCCCAGGGACTGCGCATGGCCAACACCGACGACCGACTGGAGGCACTGGCAGAAGCGGACACGATCAACGCGCGGGATGCCGCCGCCTGGTCGGAGGCCTTTTCCTTTATCCAGGTGCTGCGCATGCGCGCCCATCAGCAGCAAATGGAAGCGGGCGAGCCTCTGAGCAACGAGATCGACCCCGACAGCCTGAACCCGCTGGACCGGCGCATCCTCAAGGAGGCACTTCGGCAAGCGCAGCGGCTCCACGACAGACTTAAGCTCAACTATCCATGAGCGGCCTGATCGACCGTGTCGGCCATGTCGCCGAGCGCCTGCTGCACCCGTCCACACACGACGCCCTGGACGCCGGCCTGGACCAGCGCATGGTGGTTGTGGATGTGGAGACCACCGGACTGGATGTCCGCCGTGATGACCTGCTGGCCATTGGCGCGGTGTCAATCCAGGCGGGTGCCTTGAAGTACGGCGACAGCTTCAGCGTGCTCATGGATGCCGAGACGCCACCCAGCCCCAGCAACATGCTGGTCCATCGCCTCACCCCGCACCTGCTGCGGGCAGGTGCCCCACCCCGTGAGGCGCTGGACGCATTTCTGGAGTTTGCCGGCCACGCCCCGCTACTGGCCTATCACGCGCCGTTTGATGCCGCCGTGCTTCGACGCGCCGTGCTCAAGGCTGAACACCGGCTCATCCGCCCGGTGTGGCTGGACGTGGCTGAATGGGCGTTGATGATGGCCCCTGAGCTGGGGCCGCAAATTCCCTCGCTGGACGATGCCCTGGCCCACTTCGGCATCCCGCAGACCGACCGGCATGACGCCCTCGCAGACGCCACAGCCACGGGCTGGCTGGCGCTCAAACTGCTGGACCTCACCGCATCCGATCACGCACTCAGCCTACGTGATCTCCGTCGGCGGCTACGGCGGCACCGGGTGCTCAGGCGCTGGCGGACCTGACAGCCATCAAAAACGGGGTGGTCGATACCGACCACCCCGCTGTGACCATCGGGCCGACCGGGCTAGAACCCGGCAGGGTCGAGATACATCAACAAATTGGGTGAACCACTGCCTGCGCTGGACACCTGCCCAGGCGTGGCAATGGTAAGCAGCGCGGCCGCTGCATCGGCCGGCGTTGCCGAGGGATTCACAGACAGGTAACGAGCGACACCACCGGCCACATGTGGACTGGCCATGGAGGTTCCACTCAGCGTTGTCGATCCGGTGTCGTTGCTGGAGCTGGCTGAGACGATATTCGAGCCCGGCGCGAACAGATCGACACAGGTGCCGAAGTTCGAGAACGACGAACGGGCATCCGTATCGGTGGTTGAACCCACCGTAATCGCAGCCGGCAAACGGGCCGGCGACTGGCTGCAGGCATCGGTGTTGTCGTTACCAGCAGCTACGACGGCGGTCACTCCGGCATCAATCATGCCCTGGACCGCATCATCCAGCGTTTGCGAAGCACCACCGCCCAGGGACAGGTTGGCCACTGCAGGTGCCACCGCGTTCTGCGCTACCCAGTCCACACCGGCAATAATCGTGGAGGTCGCTGTGGTGCCTGCACAGCTGAAGACACGCACAGCATGGATCGTCGCGGACTTGGCGATGCCGTACTCGGTGCCGGCAGCCGTTCCGGCCACATGCGTGCCATGCCCGTTGCAGTCTTCGACATTGCCTGGCTCAGGCGCAGGGCAGCCAATGCCCAGCAGCGAACACAGCAGGCCACCGCCATTCGATGCGAAGTTGCGACCCTCGCCCAGGCGGCCGGCAAAATCGACATGGCTGGAGTTGATGCCGGTATCGATGATGTACACGTGCGCACCGGCCCCGGCGGCATTCGGGTAATCGTAATTGCCGTCCAGCCCGGTGACCTGGTCAACCCGGTCCAGACCATAGGACGGCACGTTGAACTGCGTGGCGTTGAGCTGCATCAACGTGTCCTGTTCCACGCGCGCGACCAACGGGCTGCGCTCCAGCGCACGCGCCGCAATCGCCGGCAACTTCACGGCAAAACCGTCAAGTGCAGCGTCATATACGTGCAGCAGCTCACCGCCGCCCACGCTGGCAACCAACCGATCGGCCAGGTTCAAGACCGGCCCATCTGCCGTTTCGTTGAGTACCACGATGTACTGCCCGCGAATGGGCTCGAATGCCTGGGCAGCAGGCACTGCCAGCACGGGCACCACCACCATCGCGATCCAACGGATCCACTTATTCATGTCAACCTCCGGGGATAGAGTTCAATGCCACCAGTTCGATGGCGTCCCGGAAGGTTGGCCCAGCCACTCAACCCGGCGCGATGGCGCCTGGCCGAGTTCGCTGTAGGAGAATTCCGACCCTTGGCGACAGCGCCGCGGGTCGCTGTTGGGCGTTAGTCCAACCTAATCATCATTTGCCGACCCGTTCGCAATCACCATCTGCAGTTTGGCCCAGCGATCAAGCTGAAGCGACGGCTGCTCGGCCTTGGCTGGCAGCGACGACGGTGCACTCTGCAGGCTCAACAGACGCAGTAACTGGGAGTGGCTATGTGGGAGGTGTTCCATGTTCCTGACTCCAGGCGTACGGGGCTTCGAGGTTCTTATCGACCAAGCTCAGCGAGGCTTGAGTCTTTTTTCTGGGTTTTTTCGATGGTCTGTGTATCGGCGGGGATACCGATGACTTGATCGGTGATTGCAGGCGCTCCGGACTGAGCAGTTGAGTCCACCGTTTTGGGGCGCGCAAAAGGGACTCAGCCGACAGGCTGAAACCACGCTGCGATCCGCTGTCCGCATCCAGTGACCTGCAACCAGAGCCGCTCGGGACTGCAGTGAAAACGCCAGCGTCGGATCCTCACCGCGAGCAGTCGAGTTTCGCCCTACCGGGCGAGCCGATTTTCTTTGTGCGCCCAAAGAAAACCGGCGAAAAGAAACGGCGCCCGATCACGTGGCACGCCGCCTGCCCGGCGGCGGGTGCCCTGCGCGTCTCGCAGTCGGCGACGGATGAAGCGGGTCGGTTGTTTGAGCCCGCATCGCGGGCGAGTTTCCGACCCGCCCGTCGACGGCGAGCATCGCAGGGCAGTCGGCGCGCCTGCGGCGCGGCGACCTGAGCAGTGGCATCCGCCCTTTTTCGCCCCTTTTGGGCGCGCAAAAGGGGCTCGGCCGGCAGGCCGAAAGAACGTGGTGATCCACTATCTGCCTATGGTGACCTGTAACAAGAGCCAGTCAGTTCGCCACTGAATACACCAGCAGCCCCTCATCGCGAGACGAACTCGCATGGCGACGGCAGACACGCCCATCCGCTCAAGCCTCCCCTCCCCCGGCCGATACCCAATCACTATGCCTTCCCGACGTGGTGCGCCCATGCCCAGCCCGACACTTCAAGTGGTTTGCGGCGACAGCTTGCAACTGCAGTTTGTCGCCGATCAGGATGCGGCCCGGCCGCGGCTGACGGTGTCCGTGATTGGACAGATTCCAGGCCGGAGTCTGCTCGTGACCCACCCCAGCGTCGCGGGGCGATTGCTGCTGGTACGCGATGGCGAACCCGTCGCCTGCCGCATGTTCAGCGAAGGCCGCATGCTCGGATTCAAGACGACGGTTCGGAAGGTTGCGACTCATCCCGACGCATATCTGCATCTGGATTACCCCAAGGAACTGGAGCAACGCATTCTGCGCAGCGCGCCTCGCGTCGCAGTTGATCTGGCGGGTCGCATCCGAAAGAAAGACGCCGATCGCAGCCATGCTGCTCACATTGAGGATGTCAGCCTGTCCGGCTGCCGTTTGACCGCGCTACGCGCCGCCATCGAGATCGGGGAAACGGTGATCATCACGGCTGACATCAAGGTCGAGGACAACACGCAGGAGCTGGAGATCACCGGGGTTGTGCGCAACCACCTTGCGAATGCCGAGGCTGCCACCCATCCCGAAGCCCAGACCTACGGTATCGAGTTCAGTGCCCCGTCACTCGAAGCCTCGACGCTGCTGCGGGCCTTTCTTTATGACCAGCTGCATGCGTCTACACGCATGCCGGTCGCGCCGACTCCGGCGCGACCGGCGGCCAACAGCGTGCCTAGAACGCGTATCCAAGCGTCAGCATGAGCGAATCACGGTCGCGGATCTGATTATCCTCGCCACCCCCGGTGTACCAGGTGTACCGCATCTCTCCGGTGTAGCGGTTCAGGTAATCAAAGCGAATACCCGAAAACAGGCGCTTGGAGCCTTCCACGAACAAACCGCCCGGTCCCGGCGAGTAACCCTGCACGTCGTGGAACAGGCCAAACAGCGGTGCGACATTGGCCCCGAGAATGGCGTTGTTGTAGGTGAACAGCCCGACCAGGCGATAGCCCCATGAGAACTCGGACGCAAATCCGTTGCGCTGCTGCGTGGGGTTCTGGCGCCGGGCATCCGGGACGCCACCCGAACCGGTGCCATCAGCACCTGCCGAGTAATGGGTATCCGTGCCCGAGCCATGGAACTGGATTTCGCTTTCATCCGGCATGTCCACGACATGCACCATGCCGAGTTCGTACACACCCAGAATCTGATCGGCACCGAACCAGTTCGATCCACCAAAGGTGACGGTGCCGCCCAGATTCAGCTGGCCAACCTTGAGACGCTCATAGCCGCGAATATAGTCGCCGGGCTGGATGTTGGTGTTGCCGCGATAGCGGGTCTCCACATAGTCGGGCACAGCGTTGCGTGCACCCGGGACCGTGGCCAGACCCAGCAGGTCGACATCATTCTCTGGAAAGGCCGGCTGCAGATGCGCGTAGACCAGGTCCACCTGATGGACTTGCACGGGCAGATTCTCGCGGAAGGCGTATTCGCCCTGCAGGGCCACATCGCCGATCAGCGTATTGAAGCTAAAGCCCCACAGCTTGATGTCCTCGGGGTACTCCAGGAACAACGCACCGGTATCCACCGGCAAGGCATTGCCGGGGAAGGCGGCCTGGCCGGCCAGCGCACCGCCAATGGTCGAGGCGATGGCGGCGGGGTCCGCGCCCAGCAAACCCAGACAGGCCAGTTGCTCCGGTCCGACCGTGCCGATGCCCGGCAGCGGCAGGCCCGGTGCGGTGATCCCGTCGGCTGCACGACAGGACGAGGCATCGGTCGCAGTGAAGCTCGCGATGGGGAATCGGCTGTGATAATTCGCATGGTAGAACGCCAGCTCGGTGCCGGGCCCCAGCCAGTCGGCGAAATAGCGCAATGCAATACCGTACTGACCATCATCGGATGCACGGCGATCTTCCACGCGTAACGTAGTGCGGCTGCTATCCGACAGCAATGCCGTGAGGCCGGCCGGGGTGGATAGCTGCTCCGGGTCCTCAGGTGCCTTGCCAAAGGACAGCATGGCGTAGTCGCCGCCGCCGGCGATATCACTGGTGCTGAAGAACGACCCCGCCGGGTCGGCAACCACGGCCTGCCAGTCCAGGTGGTAGTTCAGCTCCATGGACAAATTGTCGGTCAGGTTGGTCGAGGCCACGACCAGCGCAATGGGATCGAAGATCTCTGCGGTGTCCGAGCCCGGCATGTTGAGGCGGGCCAGGTTGGGCGGGCTGATGTGGTTGAGGCTGTTCGGCACCAGAAAGGTGCTTTCACCCCAGTTCAATACCTGCCGACCGATACGCAGCGTCAGCTCGCGATCGCCGATGGGCAGTGGCAGATAGGCCGTGACATAGGCATCCAGCAGCTCGAGATTGGTGCCGATGTCCTCCTGCGCCGCATCACTGCGAGGGGTGTACTTCGGCTGAAAGCCGTCGTATCCGTTGGCCTGGCCATCTTCAAAGTTGTGCGGATGGTATTCGTCGAAGTCGACATTGATCGGATCGTAGAACGCATTGGTCCGCACAAACCCGAACAACCAGTCCGTCATCGAGATGTTGAACTCGCTGCGCAACCGCACCACGGCCGCAGTGAGGTCGTACTTGTCGTAGTTCAGGTTGCCGTCATCACCGTTGACCGAGTAAAACCCGGGCGCATCGACAAAACGCTGATTGGGCGCCGGGTCGCCGCTAGATGACACGCAGTCGTCGGCTTCGCAAAGGCCCTGCTGCCCCGGAATATTCGTCTTGCCGATGATGCTGTTGTCACGATCCTGCATCCGCATGTTTGCGCCAATCGTGAACTGGTGCGTGGTGTTGATGCCGACGCCAAACAGCTCGACATCCTGCGCGCTGACAGCCGTCGCCGTGAGCAGCGCCAGCGAACCGATCAGCCAGCGCCCCTCTTGTTTCCTTATCATGATGATGTGTTCCTCCTGAACCCCAGTGCCGTTTTCGCATTGCGCGAATACGATTGATCCGGTTGTTCACGACTCGTTTAATAACGATTAAACATCTAGTGTGATCAACTTGCGCAACGATAAGCGGCATTGCCGTATCAATGCGACTCGTGGGACGATTAGCACACGGGAAGGAGGGTTTGCTGGGTTCGTTTCGGTGCGACACTGGCGCCCTGGGTGCACAACAACTAGAGGTTGGCCAATGGGCAATTCAATCCAGGATCCGTTAGACCGCTTTGTCGAACAATTCGGAATCACGGCCAAGCAGGAAGGGCTGCCACGCATCGCAGGCCGCCTGATGGGCTGGTTTGTCGTCCATGGCGGCCCCGCCTCCCTGTCCGAGCTCGCTGAGACGCTTAATGTCAGTCGGGCCAGTATCAGTACCAATGCTCGCCTGCTGGAGCAGCTGGGTGTCCTGGAGCGCGTCGCCATGCCGGGCGAGCGTCAAGACTTCTACCGGTTCTCGGAGAATCCGTACTCGCGGCTGCTCGAAACCCATGTCGAGCGCCTGCAGACACGGCTTGATCACCTGACGCAGTTGGTGCCGCATCTGGAGCAAACCAGCCCGGATGCCGTATCGCGCGTCGAGGCCATGCGCCGGTTCTACGACCAGGCCATCAGCTCCAATGAGGAACTGATCACCGAATTCGACCGGATGGCGGGCGGCATTCAGGCCGCCAACGAAGATTCACGCGACGGCTGATGCGGACGTGCAGCCGACCGGCTCCCGGTCGGCTGCGGCTTACCAGATCAGGTCGTCGGGCACCTTGTAATCCGCATAGGGATCATCCGGATCGGGCTCATCGCTGTCGGTTTCAGCGCGCCAGACCCATTCCGGGACTTTTTCGGCAATCCGGTCGCCAATCGGGTGCGGCACGACGTGGTGAATCCCGGCGCGGCTGACGATGGACAATCGCCCCGCTGCCAGATCCCTGCGCTGCTCCCCGCTGACCTGCAAGGAATGGATGCGACCGTCCAGCATGAAGTTATAGGTCTCACCCTCGTCCGGACGTTTCAGGCCATGGCGTTCGACCAGCTGACGGACCGTATTGTCCATATCGAGGAGCTGCTCACGCTGCTTGCGCTTCGCCTCCAGGGCCTTGTCACGCGCAGCCTTCTTCCGGGCGGCTTCCTTGGCTGCCTGTTGCTCGGGCGTCAGCGACTGTTGCGCACGCGCCTTTTTGCTGGCCTTGTTACCGGACTTCTTTCCGGGTTTTTTGGAAGCGCGCCGGGCCTGCTCAGGCGTGGCCAGACCCGCCTTGAGTAGCTGATCGCGAAGTGAGTCGCTCATGGGAAGTACTGCTGCCGGTGATCCGAGGCAGGCATGCCCGGTTCTGGATGGCCCGATAGTTTAATCGTCTCCACCCCACGACCCAAGCGCAGCGCATCAGTCCTCACGGGCGCCGCGCCCCAGTGCAAGCCGGCGTCGCAGAATGTGGGCGACAGTCATGGCCACAGCCGCACCGACACCCCAGGCCCCGGAGCTGCCCGTCACAGGCTGGTCGACCGGCTGGTCTGGGGTGTCCGGCGCTTCGGGAGGCGGTTCCGCAGCCACCGGCACAATGGCCGGCGCCGGGGCCGGCGGATCGACCCGGCTGCCGACAACCGCCGCAGGCGACAGCACGGGCTGCAGATGTGGGTTGCCGCGCGGCGTCCGATGCTGAGCGACCAGTTCCGCCTCGTTGCTCATTTCGCGCTGGGGCGATACCCAGTTTTCGATCACGGCCTCAGTTTCACGCAAATGGACCATCGCGTGCCCGTACTCGGCCTTCCAATTGAAGTAGATCAGATTGAGATTCGCAGCCTTGGCTGCGGTTTCGATGGCCACCGCAGCGGCCAGTCCTGCGGGCCGGTAGTTCTGATCGTAGTTGGCGGCATCATTGAATGGCGCAGCTTGCCGCCCGCCGTTGGCGGCCCAGTACAACTCATCGGCCACCACATCCTGTGCCCCCGGGCGTCCCATCGATGTGCCGACCATCTCGACGCCGACAGGCTGTAACAGGCTCGCCCCCGTCAGCGGCACATAGTTCGGCAACTGAGGGTCTTCTGTGAGATCGCTTCCGAACCACCCGTGCGAATCCCCGGACAACACAATGTTGTCGACAATCCCCTGCTCTCGCAGCCAGCGATACAGGCGGCGGCGATCCTCCGGATAACCGCCCCAGCCGGTGGTGTAAATCTCAGGTCCGCGCGGGTCGATCCCCAGCCCCGCCTGCAGGGCTTCGGCGTACTGCTCGTACAGCGGTGTGTAAACCGTTCCAAGCTGCGACAAATTGATCTGATTGACGATGATGTTGTGCCGGGCCCCACGCGCCTGGGCGCCCAGCAACGTGTTCTGCAACCACTGCCATTGCCGGTCCCCGAGAATTTTCATCTCGCTGGCGTCATCGTCACGGTGGCGGCGAATATCGATCAGGACGATCTCGGCCACATCCCCGTATGGCAATGAGCGATAGCTGTAGAAGGCATCATCGCCGCGCGGAATCGGTACATTGGTGTTCGGTCCGGGCGCCTCCGGAAACTGACCGGAACCATCCGGAATCGGCGAACGCAGCGGACACCATTCGTGGTAGACCTCACCCGCCTGTTGCCGGGAGATCAGCACAGTGTCGCCATCGGTCGCATCGTCGTAATCGTGCTGATCCGCCATGATCGCGAACGCAGCCCCCAAATGCGCCGCCATCAGGTTCCGGTCCTGGTAGTAAAGCGCGTAGCGACGACGACATTCCCCGATGGACTGCCAGGCCCGGTTGTCGATGTCCTCATAGCCACGCAACTGCGGATTGCCCTCGGCATCCGGATACTGCCGGCTGGACATGTGATTGCCCGAAACTTCATAGACATGGTCGCCGGCATGCGTGATCAGGTCGATGTCCCCGCGCTCACCCATCCGGGCATAACCGTTGAAGTAGTCCTGCCACCAGGACGTACAGGCCACATGGCCGATGGTCAGTTCCGTCACCGCCTGACCCACAGCCGGTGCCGTGCGTGTGCGGCCGATGGGCGAACGAAAGCCCAGTGCGGTAAACGCGTACCAGTAGGTGGTGGCGGGTTGCAGGCCGTCTGCATCGATCTTGACCGTGAAATCCCGCGAGGCGTCCGTGACCACCTGACCGCGATTGACGATCTCGGTGAGCGCAGGGTCGGTGGCAATCACCCAACCCACGGACACGCTTGCAAAACCCTGCGGGTCGGGGACCTCGGTCACATCCCAGCCCCGCGCATCGGGGATGGTAATGCGCGTCCAGAGGATGACCCGGTCAGCCAGCGGATCCCCAGACGCCACGGCATGTCCGAAGGGGATCAGATCCGTCTGAGCGGGATAGTGCCAGCGACCGCCTGGCAGTTCTCGCGAGAAATGCGGTTCGGACTGCGCGCCCGCCGTGCCCGAAACTGCAGCTGTGCCCAATGCGGCAGAGGAGACAGCAACGGTTTGAAGAAACTCGCGACGATTCAGGGGCGGGGTCATGCTGGATTCCGGGCAGTCGAAGACCCCACAGCATGGCAGACCGATATGTCAGTCTCGTGGAACGGTCGGGGGGGCCGGCCATCGCTGCCGCCGGGCCGCCCCCCCCCCCCCCCCGGGCGGGAGCGGGTTCAGGTACG
>JAYZUZ010000016.1:0-232145 GCA_036156195.1 Pseudomonadota bacterium
GGGGGGGGGGGGGGGGGGGGCCGGCCCCGGGCGGCGCCGCGCCCCCCCCGCCGCCCAGCGCTGGCCTAGAGCGTTTTCAGGTACTCGATGATGGCCGCGCGCTCTGCGGCTGTGAGCACGTCGGTAAAACTGTGCCCCTGCTGTCCATTGCCAAGGATGCGCGTGTCGTAGACCAAGCGCTTGTCGATGGCGCCCGGAGTGGGATCAGGAATATTCAGCAGCCCCGCCCAGCTCACCGTGCTGTTGAGCAGATTCTGCAGCAGCTGCGTCATGGAGGGCCCCTGCTCCCCACTCGGTCCACAGTTGTGCAGCAATGAACCCGGCATGTCCGAGCAACCGAGCACGGCGTGTTTCCATCCGACCGCCTCAAAGTCATAGGCCCGCGCCGGGGACTGGTCAAAGCCGACCACCGGTCCACGCTGCTGCAGCTGACGCTGCCAGATGGCCGGTCGCAGGGAGGAATCCAGCACCTGCAGCAGCGTCGGCACCGAACCATTGTGGAAGTACGGTGCGGTGGCCCAGACACCGTATAGCGGCGGCGCCTGGTACCCGATGACGCCCTTCTCCCATCCACAGACTCCAGCGGGCCGGTTCGGCAGCAAATCGTCCCCCGCCTCGGTCAACGGATCCTTGTCCTCGGGCGCCACATAGCCCGGAACACCCTCTGGATAGCCCCAGAAGGTTGTGTCCCAGCCAACCCGCAGGCTGTCTGTCAGCATGTCCGAGCGGGCCGGATCGGTGCCGATGACATCCAGCGGCGCAATATGCGCGGCCATACCTTCCCAGTCGGGGGTCGCCAGAAAAGCGGGATCATGGACGAAACGCGGCGAGTAGGCCCCGTGGCAAGACGCACAGGAGCCATTACCGCCCGGCGGGGCGGGTGCTTCGGCGTTGCCCGGTTCGGCCCACAAGTCCTTGGCATGGAACAGCACAGCCCCTTGCTCGGCCAATGCCTGATCAATCTCACCCGGCCACGGCGGGGATTGCCGGGACAGGAAGAAGGCCTCCAGGTCCTGGTCCCAGGCCTCGATCCGTGTGCGGTACGGTTCACCGCTCTGCGAAAACAGCTCAGCAAACTCGCCCGGGCCGGCCGCCATGATGATGCGGGTGGAATCATTCGAGACGCCCGCATCAAAGAACTTGCGTGGACGCACGCTCATGTTCCACCAAGGCGGCGTGTCCTGCGTATGCGCCAGTGGATGCGACGTATCGACAACCCCCTGCACGCCATACGGCGTGACGAATTTCAGCGGGTCCGGGTTCAGGCCCAGACTGTCGAGGTCAAGCACCGTATTCAGGAACTCGAATGCGCCGACTGCGTTGTTCTGGCCCCGCTGTTTGATGCCGATATTGAACAAGGTGTTGACGTCCAGCGGCGGCAGCACATCGGCCACGAACTCGGCCTGAGCCCAAGGCATGCCGTCGCGGCCGATCATGATGGGATCGTAGTTGTTGTTCCCCAGCCCCAGGCTGGCCAGACCCAGCGAGGCACCCTCGTCGCCGGGCGCGCCCAGTTCACCGCCGTGACACAAAAAGCAGGCGGCCGTGCCGATCTCACCGGTCCAGTTGCCGGCATCATCCTTTAACTGCCGCAATCCCAGGGGTAGCTGCCCCGAGCCGCCACCTGTTGCATTGGGGTCCTCGCCGGGCAGCGGATAGGGGTTATCGAACGGCGCCGGGTTGAGGCCGTAGCGCAGCGCATAAAGCGCATCGAAATCGTCAGGCCGGTTATCCAGGCCCCAGGACTGCCAGCTGTTGTTGAAATCGGCGGCCGACATCGCGGGCATGGGCAGTTCTTCGGTGAGGAAGTGATAACCCCGGTCGCGACGACTGCGGTACTGGCCACAGGTGGTCGGCGCCTGCTCCGAGAGCGGCGCATGGACGTGGCAATCTTCCCAGTAGGCATTGAAGAACACGGCCCGGCCCTCGTTGGCCCCGGCAACGATTTGCGAACGCGGGTCCGGCGGCAGTTCAGCCTCATCCGGGCGGTCTGCACAAAATGTCTCCCAGACGTGAGCGGCTCGCTTGCTACCCAGCAACGGCAGCGTTTCGTCCGGGCCGGCCTCACCCTGACTGATGCAATCGGTCCCCGCCTCGAAACAGGCCAGCAAGGTCCGCATGGCCTCATGGCCAGCGCTACCGGCCGGCCAGGGCTTGCCACCGCTATGCGGCACGTCCGGGTCGCCAGGCTCGGTGATCAGCGGATGACCATCCACGCCCTCACCCATCGCGACCCAGGCGGCATGGATGCGATCCCGGTCCCCCACCCCACTGGGCGCCAGCATGAGTCGCCGGCCGTCATCGGTATCCGCCACACCCGCCGGAATGTGGCAGGTCCGGCAAAAGTCCAGCCGGGGCTGAACCTGCGCAACGAAGTGGTCACCACCGGATGCACCGCCACCGGTGGCCGGTGGCGCGGACTCACTCTCACCCGAGTAGTCGCCCGTGCAGGCGATCAGGGCACTGGCCAGGGCCGCATGAACGCAGCCTGCCAGCAGACGTTCGCGTCGAATCGTCATCGGTCTCCTCCTGGGTCGGTGCGCAACGCGCGTCACCTCACCGCTGTCACCCGTCTATGCGGGATTGATCATCAGCAGGATACGCCCGGCTCGATGGTGCCGAAATGACCATTCCGGCCAAGCCATGGACTGCAGCGGCCACGCAGCTCATGCGCTGGACCGATCACTCGTCGATGCGCAGCCCCTCGTGACGAAGCAACCAGCGCTTGCGATCCAGCCCCCCGGCATACCCGGTGAGCCGGCCATCCGCTCCAATGACGCGGTGACAGGGCACGATGATGGCAATGGGGTTTCGGCCATTGGCCATTCCGACCGCACGCGAGGCGGTGGGACGACCCAGCTGCGCTGCAAGCCGGCCGTAGCTACAAGTGTGCCCGTGCGCGATCTGCTGCAGCGCGGTCCAGACCTGTCGCTGGAATTCCGTGCCCTGCCCGGCCACCGGCACCGAAAAGCCGGTCGACACGCCCTGGAAATACGCATCCAACTCCCGCATTGCACGTTCGAGAATGGCATCAGGGTGGCTGGCCGCTGGCGGTGGCAGACGTTCAGCATCCATTCGCAGCTCAGTGAGCGCGGAGCCGTTGCTGACCAGGCGCAGGCGGCCCAGAGGGCTGTCGTAGTCGCATTGTGCGGATCGATTCATGACGTCCTCGTCAGTGATTGCCACAGGTGCATGGCGGCGTAGCTGCGCCAGGGGCGCCACGCTTCGGCGCGCTGCGCCAAGGCCTTTGGCGTCGGACAATCCGCCGCCTTCATCAAGCCCAGATCCGAGGCCGGCAGCGCATCCGGCTGGCCGAGCACGCGCATCGCCAGATACTGCACGGTCCACGGCCCGATGCCCGGCATGGCCAACAGCGCATCCATGGTGTCCTGGGCGTCCGCCGTAGCGTCCAGACGAAGCTGGCCCGTCATCACCGCCAACGCCACGGCCTGGATGGTCTGTGCCCGCCGGGTGGGCAGCCCCAGGTCGATGAGTGCCTGCAAGGGGGCGTCTGCAATCGCGGCTGCGTCTGGCGGCGTACGCTGCAGTGCAAGCCAGGGCGTCTCGATGCGCGTTCCAAAACGCTCGGCGAAGCGGCCGTACAGCGTCGTGGCCGCCCGGACGGATATCTGCTGCCCCAGAATCGCCCGCAGCGCGATCTCAAACCCCGACAGTCCCCCGGGAATACGCAGGCCCGGTGCTGCCGCCACGCAGGGGCCGAGCAGCGGATCGTTGCGCAGATGGGCGTCGATCGGCGCCGGGTCGGCATTGAGGTCGAACAGCTGCCTGGCGCTGGCGAGCAAGGGCGTGAGTGCCGGCACCAGCGACTCCGACACGTGCAATAACAATTCATGCCGCTCTCCACCCGCCGGTCGTGCCATCAGCCAACCGACGCGGTTGTCGAGTCGCACCGTGCGGCGATACTCGCCGTCAACCAACTGCTCCACCGCAGGCGCCCCACGGCTGGCCAGAAACCCGGACAGGCCGGACCAATCGAACGGCGGTCGGTACCCCAGTCGCAGTTCGATCCCGGGTTGTGCCGAAACCCGCCGGCCACGGCGCATGGCGCTGGGCTGCATGCCATACCGCACTCGGAACAGATGGTTGAATCGCCGCACGCTGGAAAATCCGGCCGCAAACGCGATGTCTGCCATCGACAGCCGGGTGTCAGCGATGAGCTGTTTGGCCAGCAGCAGCCGGCGTGTCTGCGCGAGCTGGATGGGTGTTACGCCGTAGGTCTGCTCCACCACACGCCGCAGCTGCCGGGCACTGAGGCCCAGATCGGCAGCCAGATCGGTCAAGCTGCGGTCCGTCAGCTCACCGGCTTCGATCCGATCAAAGGCCGTTCGGGCCGCACGCGACACGGCATCGACGCGGGACGTTCCGGGTGCCAGTTCAGGCCGACACCGCAAACACGGCCGGTACCCGGCTGCCTCAGCCGCTGCCGCATGGGGGTAGAACGTGCAGCGGTCCCGCCGTGGCAATCGTGCGGTACAGACCGGTCGGCAAAAAATGCCCGTGGTCGACACCCCCACGTAGAAGACCCCATCGAAACGCCGATCGCGGGCGCTAAGTGCGGCGTAGCAAATGTCGGGTTCCAACTCCATGGGCAGCAGTCTAGCGCCGGGCGGGGTCGGCTTCTCGCCGTTTTCGGCCATTGAGTCTGGCCCGTTCGGCCCACCCGAGGTGGACGGCCCGAAGCTTGCAGCGCAGGCTGTCGACTCCCACCGCAGGATTCCGCCATGCCCGGACCGAAAACGCGGCCGATGGCCTTTCGTTACTACGACTTTTGCCTGGTCGGCATGGTGGCCGTACTGCTGTGCTCCAATCTGATCGGCCCCGCCAAGGTCTGCGCCCTGACGCTGCCCGTCGTGGGCCTGGTCAGTTTTGGCGCGGGCAATCTGTTCTTCCCGATCAGTTACATCTTTGGCGACATCCTGACGGAGGTCTACGGCTATGCACGCGCCCGCCGTGCCATCTGGGCCGGGTTCGCGGCCCTGCTCTTCGCCAGTCTCATGGCCTGGGCCGTGCTGCACATGCCCGCCGCCGACACCTCCTATAACCAGTCGCTGCAGCCCGCACTCGACGTGGTCTTCGGCACCACCGGCCGTATCGTGCTGGCCAGCATTCTGGCGTACTGGGTGGGTGATTTCGTTAATTCCTACGTCCTCGCCCGGATGAAGCTCTGGAGCGGAGGACGCTGGCTCTGGACGCGGACCATTGGCTCCACGGTCCTGGGACAGGGCGTCGACTCGCTGATCTTCTACCCCTTGGCGTTCTACGGCCTGTGGGCATCGGACACCCTGCTCCTGGTCATGCTGTTCAACTTTGTCTTCAAAGTCGGGGTGGAAGTGCTGCTCACCCCCGTCACCTATGGCGTCGTCGGCTGGCTCAAGCGTGCCGAAGGTCTGGATACCTACGACACGCACACGCGATTCACCCCGTTCTCACTGCGGGACGAGGGCGAGCGGAGACAAAACCCGACCGCCTGAGCCCGCAGCCGTTCGTCACCTCACGCGCCGATTCGCGATAGATTGACCCGCAGTGACGACAACAAGACCGTCACGCAAGCACGGAGACAGCGAACCGGATGACGGCCAGCGGCGATACGGCAGCCAGACAAAACCCCGGGCGCGATGCGGCACCCGGGCGCAGCATTGTCAGTGTGCAGCTGCTGGTGCGGCTGGCACAGGACCACGGCGTAGAGACCGCAACCTGCCTGCGGCACACCGGCCTGGACAGCGGCGATCTGGCGGATGTCCACCAGGTCATCGCACCGGCGCAGGAACTCCAGGTGGCCGCCAATCTCGTCGCCGCCCTGCCGGAGCATCCGACGCTGGGGCTCGAGGCTGGCATGCGGTACCACCTGGGCATTTACGGTGTCTGGGGGTTCGCCCTGGCTACATCGCCGACACCCCGTGCACTGGCGGATATTGCGCTGCGCTATCTGGATCTCAGCTTTGCCTTTGTCCGCTTTGGCCTGACACTGGACCACGGAACAGCGAGCGTGACTCTGGACGACCAGGCGATCCCGGCGACCGTACGCAGCTTCATGCTGCAACGCGACTTTGCTGCCATGATCAATGCCTTGACGGAAGTGATGCCCGGCGCGAGACCCTTCCAACGCATTGACCTAAGCCTCCGCGAACCAGCAGACCCCACGCCCTACGAGCGGCTTTGTGGTCTGCGCCCCCGGTTTGAACAAGACTGCCACCGCATCACGTTCACCCCCGGTTTTCTGGATCAGCCCTTGTCCCGGGGCGACGCGCTGATTGCCCGGGCCTGCGAGGATCACTGTCGCCGGCTCCTCGACCGTCAACGCCAGCGCAACGGCCTGTCGGCCCAGGTGCGGGACCGCTTGCTGCGCACGCCCCACCGCATGCCCAGCCTCATGGCCGTTGCCGACGAGCTGCATTTGTCGGAGCGCAGTCTGCGCCGGCGCCTTCAGGCCGAGGACACCTCGTTCCGGGCGTTGGCCGACGAAGTCCGCAAGGCACTGGCCGTCGAGCTGCTGACCAAGGCCGGCCTCAAGCTGGACGAAATCGCCGGCCGTCTGGGCTATGCCGATGCGGGGAGTTTCATCCACGCCTTCAAACGCTGGACAGGCGAATCGCCAACCCAGTTTCGACGCCAGTACTGGAAGGACTAGCCAACGCAACAGGCCGCCCGAAGGCGGCCTGTCGATGCACCCATCCGCAGCCGCGGAATCAGGCCGCTGCAGCTTGGCGGGTCTGGCCCGTAGACGCTGCCTCGAACCGCAGCACACCGTCTTCCAGCGGCTCTTTCAGCAGCATGCGCTGATCGCGCTCGAAGTTGTGAAGCACACGCCACGGCAGCTTGCTGCCCTGCCGTGGCAGGTTCGGCGCTCCGCGTCGCACATAGCCCGAGGCCAGTTCGTCCATGATGGACTCATCGTCGACCTTCACACCTTCGTCGTCATGCGGCACGAAGACCTCGTAGCCTTTGCGCTCCATGTGGTTCAGCAGGCGACACATGTACTCCGACGCCAGGTCCGCCTTGAGCGTCCACGGCGCATTGATGTAACCGAACACGTAGCCAAAGTTCGGCACATCTTCCAGCAGCACGCCCTTGTAGGTCATGCGATTGCTGGCCTGTTGCGGCTCGCCGTCGATGCTCAGGTCCATGCCGCCGAGCATCTGCAACTGCAGGCCGGTGGCAGAGATGATGATGTCGGCCTCCAGTACCCGGCCCGACTTCAACTGGATGCCCGTCTCGGTGAAGGTCTCGATATGGTCGGTGACAATGGAGGCATCGCCCTTGCGGATCGCCGCGAACAAGTCGCCATCCGGCACCGCGCAAAGCCGCTCGTCCCAGGGGTTGTAGCTGGGCTCGAAGTGCGACATGTCGGCGTTCTCACCGAGCTGACGCTTGACGCCCGACAGCAACAGCTTGCGCGTGGCATTCGGCCAGCGCTTAGCCGCCTTGTACATCCAGCGCTGGACCACGATGTTGCGCTTGCGCGCCATCCCATACACCAGCGAATCAGGCAACAGCTTCCCCAGCCGCTCAGACAGCGCATCAAAACCCGGCACACTGAAGATATAGCTGGGCGAGCGCTGCAACATGGTCACATGCGCCGCCTTGCCGGCCATCGAGGGCACCAGCGTGACCGAGGTTGCGCCGCTGCCGATGACCACCACCCGCTTGCCGCTGTAGTCCAGATCCTCGGGCCAGTGCTGGGGATGGAACAACTCGCCCTTGAACCGATCGGCACCGGGAAAGTCCGGCATATAGCCCTGGTCGTAACTGTAGTAGCCCGTGCAGGGCAGCAGCACACGACAGACGAACGTCTGCGTCTGGCCGGTCGCCTCGTTCACCGACTCCACCGTCCAGCGACGCGCCTGACTATCCCAATTGGCCGAGGCCGTCTTCAGCCCATAGTGGATGTGCTCATCCACTCCATACTCCTGTGCAGTTTCGCCGATGTATTGGCGGATGGACGGGCCATCGGCCAGCACCTTCAGCGCATGCCAGGGGCGGAACTTGTAGCCGAAGCTGAACATGTCCGAATCCGAGCGGATACCCGGATAGCGGAACAGATCCCAGGTGCCGCCCAGGCGCTCGCGGCGCTCAACCAGCGCATAACTCAGACCGGGGCATTGTCGGGCGATATGGCAGGCCATACCCACACCGGACAAGCCGGCGCCGATGACGAGCACATCAACGTGGGTGGTACTCATGCTGTGTCTTGCCTCCATCCATGCGAATGCATGCGACTGTTATGAATCCTGAACGAAACTTACATGATCTGATGTCATGTTTCATTGACGCTTGTTACTGCCCCGTTGCTGGCAGTGCGGTCACTGGCCCTCGAAGATGGCATTGCGCACCTGCCAGAGCTCCGGATACAGAAAATCTTCCATGCCTTCGATTGCAGTTTGCTGCAGATAACGGAGGCCGGCCGAGCCACCGGTGCCGGTGGACCGACCGATCACCCGGGCAACGGTTGTCAGATGCCGGAACCGCCAGCGACGGAAGGCATCCTCCAGATCGATCAGCCGCTCGCCCAGCTGAAACAGTGACATGTGCGCGTCCTGGTCGTCATAAATGCGTTTCCAGACCGCAAAGACTCGGGGATCGTCTGCCATGGAATCCGTGTAGTCCCGCCCCTGCGCCGGCCTCGGCGCGATGCCGGCATCCGGGAAGCGCTGCGCCAGCAAATTGAGTGTTGCGTCGTAAATGCTGGGTTCGGCGCAGCGACGGGTTAAGCGCTCCTGCACGAGGGGGTCCTTGTGCATGGCAATGACATCCACCTGCCGCACGGACTCACCGGTGTCGAAGCTGCGTATGCGCCGCTTCTCTCCAAGCAGGAATTCGATCTCGCGATTCTGAATGGACTGGAAACCCGAGGCCCCGTCCCGGCCGACACTTTCGCGGAAGACCTGAAACTCGGTGGGCGACAACGTGGACAGCACATCCCAGGTACGAATCTGGACCAGCTGGATCTGGTGCACACGCGACAGAATCTTGTAGGCGCGCAGCTCATCCCCGGCGTACAGGGCCCGACGCGCCCCTTCCAGCTCGTGGATCATCAACTTGAACCACAGTTCCTTGGCCTGGTGAATGGTCAGGAACAGCAGCTCGCTGTCGGCATCGGTGGCGCAGTCCTGCGCGGACAACAGCGTGTCCAGATGCAGGTAACTGCTATAGGTGTTCTCGCTCATCGCATTTCCCCCGCTGAGTCGGTCTTGTTATTCGAAGTCTTCGCCCAGGTAGACCACGCCGCTGTCGACGTAGACGACAACGGATGTGAGCCGGTCGCCCCGGCAAGGCCCGGCCACACAGCGGCCGGTCTCGATCTCGAACAGCGCGCCATGCAAGGCGCACTGGATGTGCTGGCCGTCGCCCGCCAGGAACTGCCCCGGCGACCAGTCCATCGGCGAATCGGTATGCGGGCAGCTATTTAGATAACCGTAGACCTGCCCGTCACGCCGCACCAAGCACAACGAGTAGCCGTAGGGATGGTCGGGCAAATCGAACCGGGCGCTACCCGGGTCCGGCAGCTCGGCCAGACGGCACAAGCGCCTCATGATGCGGCCGGCTCGCTAGGCGGCCGTTGGCGGCTACGCCACCACATGTAGATGGACAACAGAATCGCCGGCAGGCCGATGGCGGCGGCGTACAGGAAGAACGGGGCGTAGCCCGAAGCGTCCACCACAATGCCCGAAAAGCCACCCACCACCTTGCCCGGCAGCGTCATCAGCGACGAAAACAGCGCGTACTGCGTGGCGGTATACGCCTGACTCGTCAGGCTGGACAGCCAGGCGATGAAGACGACATTCGACAGCCCACCGGCCAGGTTATCCGCCGAGATCACCAGCGTGAGCCATTGCAGATCCGGACCGATACCCGCCAGCAACGCAAAGAGCAGATTCGTCGCCGCCACCAGGGCCGCGCCGGCCACCAGGGGCCCACCCAGGCCATAGCGCGCCACCAACACACCCCCGATGAACGAGCCGGCGATGGTCATGAAAAAGCCGAACACCTTGGTCACGCTGGCAATCTCGGACTTGCTGAATCCCAGGTCCAGGTAAAACGGATTGGCCATGACGCCCATGGTGATGTCGGAGACGCGGTAGATCGCGACCAGCAGCAAAATGGTCAGCGCTACCCAGCCGTTTCGGCGGAAGAAGTCCACGAATGGCCCGACCACGGCGCCGGCGAACCAGGCCGTGGCATGGCGCAGCCGCGACGGCGCGCGGTCACCCAGCATCGAGCCGGCCATGCGGTCTTCGAGAATCTCCGTCACCCGGTCAACCCGGCGAAGGGGTTCTGCAATACAAAGCGTGGTGACCATGCCAATGCCCACGCAGGCCGCCATAACCTGGTAGGCCAGGGTCCAGGAGCCGAAATCGGCGACGTAAAAGGCGCCCGCCCCGGCCACCAGCAAGGCCACGCGGTAACCAAAGATGTAGGTCGCTGCCATCGCGGCCTGCAGCTCCTGCTGCACGGCCTCGATCCGGTACGCGTCGATGGAGATATCCTGGGTCGCCGAAGAAAACGCCACCAGCAAGGCCAACCAGGCCACGGCGACCAGCGAGGTCTGCGGATCGACCAGCGACATCCCCACCAGGCCTGTGGCAATCCCGAGCTGCGCCAGCAGCATCCAGCCGCGGCGCTGACCCAGGCGACGGGTCAACAGCGGTAACGGCAAGCGATCGACAATCGGCGCCCAGAACACCTTGATGGAATAGGTGATGCCGACCCAAGAGAAAAAACCGATGGCCGTCCGGCTCACGCCCTCGTCGCGTAACCAGGCCGACAGGGTCGAGAACACCAACAGAAATGGCAGGCCCGCCGAAAACCCCAGAAACGCCATGCCGAGAACCCGCGGGTGTCGGTAGACGGTCAGCGCGGCCCACCAGCCCCGCCGGGTGTCGGTGGTGTCGTTCACCCCAGTGGACCGTCGTAGTCGACGGTCAGCGGCGCATGATCAGAAAACCGCTCGTCACGGTAAATCGCTGTCGAGCGGATGCGATCCCGGAGGCTGGGCGTGACCATCTGGTAGTCAATCCGCCAGCCCACGTTCTTGGCCCAGGCCTGCCCCCGGTTGGACCACCACGTGTACTGGTCAGGCTCCTGATTCACCACGCGGAATGCATCGACCCAGCCCACCTCGTCGAACAGCGTGTCCAGCCAGGCCCGTTCTTCCGGCAGGAAACCGGAGTTTTTCTGGTTGGATTTCCAGTTCTTCAGGTCGATGTTCTTGTGGGCGATATTCCAGTCACCGCACAACACATAGTCGCGACCATCGGTCATCATCTCGCGCAGCCTGGGCAGGTACAGGTCAAGAAAGCGCCACTTGGATTCCTGACGGTGATCGCCGGACGAGCCACTGGGCAGGTACAACGACACGACGGACAGATTGCCAAAGCGCGCCTCAATGGCCCGGCCTTCGGCATCGAATTCCTCAAAGCCAAAACCCCAGTGGACGGTATCGGGCTTCTGGCGCGCGTAGATCGCGACGCCACTGTAGCCAGGCTTGTTGGCATCGCAGTAAAACGCATGCCAGCCCGGCGGGAAAAAGCTCTCATCCAGCTGATTGATCTTGGCCTTGGTTTCCTGGATGCACAGCACATCGGCATCCTGTTGCGGTAACCAGTCAAAGAATCCCTTGCGGGCCGCGGCACGGATGCCGTTGGCATTCAACGAAATAATGCGCATGCAATCGATCGGTTGGGATGCCGCCGGCCAAAGAAGCGATCGATTCCCGGCGGCGGCAAGGAATCAGGGCCGGTATCATAGAAGCTCGAACCCGCTCCGGCCACGACACCCGCATGACGCCTGCTGCCGAAACCCTCATCCAGACCGCGCTGGAGCGCGGCGCCCTGCGCCTGGGCGACTTTACGCTCAAGTCCGGTCGTCCCAGCCCGTATTTCTTCAACTTCGGCGCACTGGACGACGGCGATGCCCTGCTACAGGCCGCAGAGGCCTATACCGACCTGCTGATGAACGCCGAGTTCGATGTGCTGTTTGGCCCGGCCTACAAGGGCATCCCGCTGGTTGCGGCCATCGCGGTGGTCATGGCCCGGCGCGGCCGGTCAGTGGCCTATGCGTATAACCGCAAGGAGGCCAAGACACACGGTGAGGGCGGGAATCTGGTCGGTGCGCCGGTCGACGGGCGCGTAGCACTGGTCGACGACGTGGTGACCGCCGGCACCGCTATCCGCCAGGCCATCGACATGGTGCGAGCCGCAGGCGGCACGCCAACGCTGGCTGTGGTTGCGCTGGACAGACAGGAAGCCGGCCCGGACGGTTTGTCCCCACTGGCCAGCCTGGCCGACCAGGAACAGATTGATGTCCGCTCCCTGTTTACCGCCAGTGATGTGGCCGACAGCGTCGAAGCCAGCCAGCCTGACGCCGCAAGCGCCATCCGCCGGCACCTGGCCGAGTACGGCGCCGGTTAACGCAGGCGGATGTGCATCATGCCGCATCAGATCTCCGAGGCTGACCAACGCTTCCTCGAAGCCTTCGAAGCGGGCCACTGGCCGACCGCGGCCTTTGATCATGCGGCCCACCTGCGGCTGGCCTATGTGTATCTGTGTGGATCCGACACCGACACGGCCTGCGCGCGCATGGCGACAGCGTTGCGGCAATATCTGCGGCACCACGGTCTGCCGGCCGAAAAATTTCACGCCACACTGACCCGCGCCTGGATGCTGGCAGTCGCGCACTTCATGGCCGTGACCCCGCCCTGTCCGTCCGCCCAGGCGTTTCTGACCGCCCAGCCGCGCCTGCATGATGGCAAGCTGATGCTCACTCATTATTCCCGGGAGCGGCTGTTCTCGGCATCGGCGCGCGAGGGCTTCATGTCGCCGGACATTCAGCCGATACCCAGGCATACATCGTCATCGTCCAGACCGGAGACACTGGCATGATTCGATCTCTCATCCTGATGACCCTGTTGTCCATGGCCTCCGCTGGCTTGGCCCAGAGCAAGCTCTACCGCTGGGTCGACGATAACGGGCAAGTTCACTACGGCGACCGCATTCCGCCGCAGTACGCCAAGAAAGAACGCGCCGAGATCAACGAGCGCGGTGTGGTCGTGGACGTGAAAGCACGCGAAAAAACGTCGGATGAGCTGGCCGCTGAGCAAGCCGCCGCGCTGGCTGCAGCCGAAGAGGCGCAGCGCGCCGAGGAGCAAGCCCGCTACGATCGCTACCTCATCTCCTCGTTCAACAGTGTTGCCGACCTCATGGCCCTGCGCGACGACCGGCTCAGCCTGCTGGAATCGCGCCTCACCCTGGCGCGCAAGAGCGTCGCCGATACGGAAAAATCGCTCACCGGGCTGATCGAACGGCGGGACAAGCTGCAGTCAGCCGGCAAGCCGGTGCCTGACAAGCTCAACAAGCAGATCAGCGAATTCGAAAGCAGCCTGGTCGCCGGGCTGCGCAGCGTCAGCGGGCTGGAAGAGGAACAGGTCGAAACCCGACGCAAGTTCACCAACGACATTGAGCGCTACATCGAATTGCGGAACAACTAAGCGCGCCCCCTTTTGTGGGCCTGCGACTGCACAGATGTATAGCCAGCGGCGCGCCAAGCGTTCACCATGGGTGCACCTCGCCGGATTGCGAGGCTTCATTCGACCGTAGGACGTCCCGTTGAGCTACTCGCGCATTGCAGGCACCGGCAGCGACCTGCCCGAACGCATTGTCACCAACACCGAACTCGAATCACGCATCGACACCAGCGATGCGTGGATTGTCTCGCGCACCGGGATCGAGGCGCGGCATGTCGCAGCCGAGGATGAATCCACCAGTGACCTTGCACGTCGCGCCGCAGAGCGCGCGATGGAAGCGGCCGGAGTCACCGCCGATGACATCGACCTGATCATTGTCGCCACCACAACGCCCGACATGGTGTTCCCATCCACCGCGTGCATTCTGCAGGCCAAACTGGGGGTTACACAGGGCGCGGCGTTCGACATCCAGGCGGTGTGCACGGGCTTCATCTACGCCCTGGCCACGGCAGACAAACTTGTTGCCAGCGGCGCACACCGCTGCGCACTGGTCGTCGGCGCGGAGGTGTTCTCACGGCTGCTGGACTGGAATGACCGCCGGACCTGCGTATTGTTCGGCGACGGCGCGGGAGCCGTGGTCATCCAGCAAAGTGACGAACCGGGCATTTACTCCAGCCATTTGCATGCCGATGGCAGCCACGGCCACATCCTGCAGGTCACCGGCGGCATTGCCGAAGGCAAGGTCCGGGGCAATCCCTATCTGGAAATGGATGGCCAGGCTGTTTTCAAACTGGCCGTCCGCGTCCTGGGCGAATGCGCCAAGGAAGCGCTGGACCACAACGGCCTGGAAGCCTCGGCCCTGGACTGGCTCATCCCCCACCAGGCCAATATGCGCATCATCAAGGCCACGGCCGATCGCGTCGGTCTGCCGATGGACAAGGTGGTGACCACGGTGGCCCGGCATGGCAACACCTCAGCCGCCTCGGTGCCGCTGGCCCTGGACACGGCGGTGCGCGACGGTCGAATCGCCGCCGGCCAGCACGTCATGTTGCAGGGCGTGGGCGGCGGCATGACCTGGGGCTCGATTCTGCTGCGCTGGTAGCGATTAGCGCTCGGCCTCCAGTGCCTGTTTACGCTGATCCTGATATTCACCGTACGACCTGCGCGCATCGGCCTCACAGGCAGCGCGGTCCGGTGCATCCAGCGTCTGGCAGCCATCGAGTCGCCAGGCTGTCGTCCCCTCATAAATCCCGCGGTGCGTACAACCAGACGCAGCCACCAGCACCATTCCCACCACCAGCATCAGCTGTCGTTGCATCATCCGTCTGCCTCTATCAGCGGGCACAGTCCGTAGCCTACGCCAACCGCGCTCGGCCGGGCACATCGATAGGCCAACCACAGTGCATTCCGACCGCTGCCAGCGTTAGCCAACGACCTCCGAGGTCGTTGCGCCGCCGCGCACCCAGCTGCAGGCTGGCCAGAGTTTCGAGGGAGAGGTCTCCGCATGCGTCGACTGGAGTGGGTCAGCCTGAGCAATTTCACCGTGCTGTGCACGCATCAAATCGACGCCGCGTACTGGCATGAATGGGAGATGTTTCATCTGCCGGGCGGCAATCAGATCAATCTCATCCTCAATCTGCCGCTCATTGGCGCCGGCCTGCTCGCCATGCGTCGCATCCTCCTGAGCCCGGATTCCGCGACCTGGGGGCAGGCCTATCTGATCACGCTGGGCCTGCTCGTGGTCATCCTGCATACGGGCTTTTTTGTCGCCGGTTACGCGCAGTTCACACAACCCATGTCCTACCTGCTCATCGCGGCGGCCGGGCTGTTATCGATCTGGCAGTGGCAGCTCGTTCGCGCGGGTCAGCAGACCCGAGCCACCATCTGACGATGCGGCTCTGCGATCACGTTGCAACGCAGCGGACACACCCACAGCACGGCGAGGAAACAAACATGCGAACACTCTCTGGCGGTTGCCACTGCGGCGCCGTGCGCTTCACGCTCTCAGCGCCTCCCATCATGCGGTCGTATTGCCATTGCGGCATCTGCCAGGCGTTCAACAAGGCCCCCTATGCCGACATCACGCTGGTCCGGCCGCGCCACCTGACTGTCAACGACCTCGCAGCGGTGGCATTCCAGACCTACCGACGGCCACCCAATGTGCAACGGGGACGCTGCCGCAACTGCGACCAACCGGCGATCGAACACCTCAATCTGCCGGGCACGCGGGCACTCACCATTATTCCCACGCGCAACTTCGATGCGGCCACCGCACTGCCGCCGGCTCGGATGCATGGGTTTTACGACTGCCGCGTGGAGGACGTTGCGGACGCACTGCCCAAGTACAGCGGCTACTGGGCTTCCCAGTTGGGCTTCGCAGGCCACCTCATCCGTGCTCTGATGCGCCGCAAGCACTGATGCCGGTACCGGGCACCAAACGCCGACGCCGCAAACCTGCGCTACCCGAGGGCAGACGCGCCCACAACGCCGGTGCGAACAGGCAGCGGCGCTACACTGCGGGCAGGTCCACCCGCGTGGAGAGCACGATGACGCAGGACGACATCAATGCGCAGGAATGGCAGAACCCGGACAACTGGACGGGCCACGCCTTCCCCGGTCTCTACTTCAGCAAGCGTGACTCACGCACCTGGGTGCCCAAACGCGTGCGCGCGCTGGGCTGGACGCTCAATCTCGGCCGCACTGCGGGCGCCATCTGGGCGCTGGTTTTGCTGCTCATGCCCAGCGTGCTGCTCGCCGGACTACTCCTCACCCGCTAACGCGACCGACCGGCAACCTCAGGTCGTCTCGGGCAAGCGTTCCAGGCCGGCACAGACGTAGTCGAGAAAGCCGGCTACCAGCACGGCCGGGCGATCAATCAGTGTCTGGCAGTCCTCGGTCAGGCCCGGCATGAACTGCAGGATGCGCATGTCATCCAGCCCATGGACCAGGTTGTTCACCGCCAGATAGAAATGCAGGTGAATGAGTTCAGGTGGCTTGCTCGGCAGCGCCTCAGCAATCAACCGCTCGAACCGCAGGAGCACCTGGCCGAAAAAGCGGTTCAGCAGCTGGTGCCCAAAGTCACCTTCGTCCCGCATCAATGAGCCGATGAAGCTGAGGCTATGCGGCTGCTGGGCATGCAGACTGATGAAGGGCATGCCGAAGCTCATCAGAATCTCCCGCACCGCCAGTGCTCCGCCCCCCGTCGCTTCCAGCTGTCCGGCCACAGCCTCAAGTGAGGCATTGAGCTGTTCGGCGATGCGCTCCGTACTGCGCGTCAGCAGGCCCGCCTTGTTGCGAAAGTAATACCGGATCGCCGCGTCGTTGGAGACGTTGGCATGGCGGCGAATCTGGTTGAGCGAGACGGCGTGGGTGCCGTAGCGGCCATACAGTTCAATCGCCGCATCCAACAGGCTGCTCTCCGTGCTCGCGGCGTCCGATGCCGCATCCGCAGGTGAATTGTCTTGACTCAAATCAGGTTTCCTGATTAATTAACCCAACCGAGTAACCCGACCAAGTTACTCGGGCGAGTTACTTCAATAATCAGCCGGCACCCCGGCGCGTATGCATCCAGTCTAGTGCACTGGTCACGCAGCAGGGCGACAAACAGCCGACACACTGGGAGGAGACCCATGCTGACGACGCTTCGATCCCTCACGCATCGCCGCTGGCGATACGCAGCCCTTGCTGCCGGCCTGGCCAGCGCCCTGTCCCTGGCGGCCTGTACGTCGGAACAAACGCCCGCGAACACTGCCACCGGTGGTGCAGGGACAGGCGGCGACAGCGCAGAGCCGGTCACGCGCAACCAATACCCCTTCGGTCTCGCCTGCGGATGGGAGTTCGCCAGCAATATCGACACGATGAACATCTTTTATCCGGATGACTCGGCAAAATACTGGGTTGCGCTGGTCCCCATCCTGCCGAACACACGACTGCGAATTGACGGCCGTTATCCCGACGCCCGGTATTTTTCCTTCAACGTCTACGACCCGCTGCTCCGGCCAATCGACGCCCTGGCAGACGTCGAGTTACTTCCCCGCGCCGGGGGAATTAACCCCTATGCGGTCGAGGGGGCATCGCCGGGCGATCCGTACCGGGCCTATCTGGAGTTTGCGACCAAGCCAGAGCAGCGCCCTTCCAACACCTTGTATGCCGGGCAGTTCGATCTAAACGGCACCACGCTCCCGCATCCAGTCATGCTGCCGTTGATGTACCGGACCTACGTGCCCGGCCCGGGCCTTGATTTCGATGGCGGCGTCGGCTTGCCCATCCTGACTCTGGAGACTGCAGACGGCGAAACAGAACTGCTGCCCACGGCGGACTGCGTCGAGCCACTGCTGCCTACCCTCGGCGGAGCGGTCACGGAGCTCGGTATCAACAATGCCCTGCTTGGCGTCAACATCTATGACGAACCGCTGCTGCTGGCAAACAGCACGGTTAGCGTCTCTGACGCCGATGCCGAAACGCACGTGTTCCGGGGCATCCCGGAGTTCTACGTCAATTTCATCGCCGAACTGCTGGGCCTGCCGATGCTGGGTGATGCCGTCGAATCCGCAGCCATCGGGGGCGGCGGCGGCGGCTTCATGTCGAACCTCCACAACGCCTACACCTACAACATTTATTTCCGGCACAAGGGCAACGTGAACCTGCTCCGGGCGAAGGCCCCCACCTATCGTGGCCAGCCGGGTGTGCCCTTCGGCACGGAACAGCTGCGCTATTGGTCGGTGTGCCAGAACGATGTCGTCACCCAGCGCTACACCGATTGCTCACGCGATGAGCACACGGCGCTGGATGAGGACGGGTATTTCACGATCATGGTCTCGGACGCTGAAGACCGCCCCAGCAACGCCACCGAAGCCAATGGCATCACCTGGCTGCCCTGGGGGCCGTATATCGACGCGGCCCTGGCCTATCGTCACATGCTCCCGGCGCCGGACTACAGGGAAACCACGTCCTATGTCCCGCGGGGCACGGCCGTGGAGGACATCATGGGGGAATACGCGCCACAACCTGCGTACTGCACACAGGCCATCGTCGAAGCGGTAGGTGACGAAGGCGCCGCCGCGATTTTCGCCGCCTGTCGCGCCTATAGCGACACCCTGGAGTAATCGCTCTGGCGGCTGGGGCTCAGACCCCAGCCGCCTCAAATCTCAGGCATCCAGCGCAGCTTCGATCGCAGACAGCAGCCGCGCATCGGCGGGCGGAATATCCGGCGCGAACCGGGCCACCACCTGGCCGCTGCGATCGATTAGAAACTTCTCGAAATTCCACATCACATCGGTCGCGCGTTCCGGACCCAGGCCGTGCTCGTTCAGCTTGGCCAGCAAGGCACTGGGTTGGTTGGCCGTCGCCGTGGGCTGGGCGTCGATAAGGGCGGCAAACAAGGGGTGGATATCGCCCCCCTTGACCGAGACCTTCTGCGCCAGCGGAAATTCGACACCAAACTGTGTGCTGCAAAAGTCCTTGATCTCGTCGTTGGTTCCCGGTTCCTGTCCGCCGAAATTGTTGGCAGGAAACGCCAGCACCACCAACCCCTTGTCCCGCTTGTCCTGGTACAGGGTCTGCAGGGCCTCGTACTGCGGTGTCAGTCCGCACTTGGAGGCCACATTGACGATGAGCACGACAGACCCGGAATAGTCCGCGAGCGTGGCATCACGGCCATCCATCTGTGTAAAGGAGATACTGTCGAGGGCTTGGGTCATCCGGAGCCTCCTGGCACAGGCCGCCTCAGGCGGCCTTGAGTGATTGCATGTCAATGACAAACCGGTATTTGACGTCGCCCTTCTTCATCCGGGCGTACGCCTCGTTGATGTTCTGGATGTCCAGCATTTCGACGTCGCACTCGATGTCATGCTCAGCGCAGAAATCCAGTACTTCCTGGGTTTCCGGGATCCCACCGATGAGTGACCCGGCCAGTACACGCCGCTTGCGCACCAGCGCTCCGATTTGCAGCGGGGGATCCACGGGCTCCAGCAAACCGACCATGATCTGCACGCCATCGACTTTCAGGCAGTTCAGATACGGGTTGAGGTCATGCTGGACCGGAATCGTGTCCAGCAGGTAGTTGAAGCGATTGCGGGCAGCCTTCATCTGCTCCCGATCGGTGGAAATCACCACATGATCCGCCCCCTGTCGCTTGGCCTCTGCGACCTTGCTCTCCGAGCGCGTAAAGATCGTGACTTCAGCGCCCATCGCCTTGGCGAACTTCACGCCCATGTGGCCGAGCCCGCCCATGCCGATCACGCCCACCTGATCGCCAGGCTTGACGCCGAAATGCCGCAGCGGTGAGTACGTGGTAATCCCGGCGCAGAGTATCGGCGCGGCGGTGGCCATGTTCAGCGTGTCCGGAATCCGCAGGACGAAATCCTGATGCACGACCACGGCCTCTGAGTAGCCTCCGTAGGTCACGGACTCGTCGTGGCGATCGATCCCGTTATAGGTGCTGACCATGCCCTGGTCGCAATACTGCTCCTGACCCTGCTGGCAGGGATCGCAGGTGCGACAGGAATCGACAATGCAGCCCACACCGACCTTGTCACCGACCTGATACTTGCTGACCTGCTCGCCAACCGCCGTGACCCGGCCGACGATTTCATGCCCCGGCACCACCGGGTAGATCGTGCCGCCCCAGTCGTTCTCGGCAAAATGAATATCGGTGTGGCAGACACCGCAGTAGTCAATCTCGATGGCCACGTCATCCGGGCGCAGGGCCCGACGCTCGATGGTATGGGGTCCGACGCCCGAGGTTTCCGACTGGGCTGCATAGGCTTTAACTGCACTCACGCGATGTCCTTACTGGGTGAATCCGGCCGCTATTGTGCGCTTGCCTGCACCGCGATGCCGAATGTTGTCCTGTCGCGTACACAATCATCCGCCGTCCCGACGACGCGCAGGCCGCGTGATCGCGGGCATTGAGGCCACCGACCACCACCGCCGGATGCCTGGGCACCACGTCGCTGGCAGACTGCCGATGCGCAGATGGCATTGCTACACTGCCGGCCCACCTCACATCCGGTGCCCAGATGCTCGCCACTGTCTTCCGACCCACCCGCCTGCGGCTGGTTGTACTGCTGTCCAGCCTGCTTGTCGTGGGCTGCGATACCGGGGACGACGACGGCACGGCAGGCGCCTGTGTCAACCTGCCTAATGATGAGGTGCTGCATCTCGACCAGGCACGCGGCGCACAGACGGGCAGCGTCATCGGCGAGATCACCCTCTCGGGATTTGCCATCGATGGCCAGAGCGTGACCGCCGCAAGCATCGCCAACCAGCGTAGCCAGAACATCACCCTCGACGACAACGCGCTGACCTGCGTGCTGCCCTGCTCCTTCGGCATCCAGGAAGGCACCTGGACCTTCGGGGCCTCTGCCGATGGTTATGACCTGACCCCCCAGGAAGTCGTTGCGGTCTACAACCGCTTTGTGGGCGGTTGCCCCTCCTATGTGGAGGATGGCACGCACACCGACATCACCCTCCAGGAATCCGGCAGCTAGCGGGAGCATCGACTAGGCCTGCGCGAACGGGCCTCTGGCGAGACGCCCCGTTCGGGGAACACATCGGCCCCAACGTGGTCGCTTGAATAGGCTGGAGCCAGGCTCCGGCCTGTACGGGCAACCAGTCCGCTCAGCGGACACCGCATGGACGCGGGGGGATGACCGATGGAGCCAGCATGGAGCGTTTTTTCACCCTATGGGCGGATGCAGCCCTGACCAGCTCAGGTTTTTTCTGGATGGCCCTGTGGGCCTTCGCCCTGGGCTATCTGATCAGCAGCCTGATCCAGGTGCTGGTCACCCGATCCCGCATGCAGCGACTCATGGGCCACGACGGCCCGCGCAGCATGGCGTTAGGCACGGCCTTCGGTTTTGTGTCCAGTTCCTGCAGTTTTGCCGCGTTGTCCACGACCCGCGCGTTGTTTGAAAAAGGCGCCGGCCTGGCACCCTCCATGGCCTTTCTGCTGGCCTCGACCAACCTGGTGATCGAGCTGGGCATCGTCATTGCGCTGTTCCTCAGTTGGCACTTCGTCGTGGGCGAGTATGTTGGCGGGCTGCTGCTGATCGGTTTTGCCTGGCTGTTTATTCGCATCACCCGACCCGATCAGCTGCTGGCCCGCGTACGCGAACGACTGGGCGACGACGAGGCGCACACCGACGAGCAGTCACCCAACCCCATGCAGCGCCTGCGTTCGCGAGAGGGCTGGCAGGCCATTGGCCAGACCTATGTCATGGAATGGCAGATGGTGTGGAAGGACGTGCTCATCGGCTTCACGATCGCCGGCGTGATCGCGGCCTTCGTCCCGGATGCCGCATTCGAGACGCTGTTCATCGGTGCGGGCGGCCAGACCGACCCTGAGTTCTGGGCGGTGCTGGCTCAGACACTCATCGGCCCCATCGCCGCCTTTGCGACGTTTATCGGCTCCATGGGCAATATTCCGCTGGCGGCCCTGCTACATGAGCATGGCGTCAGTTTTGCTGGGGTCATGGCCTTCATCTTCTCGGACCTCGTGGTGCTACCGGTACTGCGCATCCATGCGCAGTACTACGGCTGGAAGATGGCGCTGTACATCCTGGCCATGCTGCTCTGCGGTCTGGTCGTGGTGTCGCTGGCACTGCATTACGGGCTGGCTGCCATGGACTGGCTGCCCGACAGCCCGGCCCAGGCCCAGCAGCAACGCGAACTATTTGCGCTTAATTACGGTTTTGTACTGAACCTGATTTTCCTGGCCGTGAGTGCTGCACTGGGCTGGCTGTGGTGGGCCAGTCGTTCATCCGGGCATGGCGGGCATCATGACCACGACCACGGCGGCGCATCGCGCAGCGATCAGGTCCTGACCGGGGTTGCCGTGGTTGCTGCGGCCTGGCTGATCTGCGGCCTGGTCCTGGCCGCCCTGCCCGGCATCAGCGCCTCGGCAGGCGGTTAACGAGGCTGGTCGGACGTCGGTTCATCGGCCTGTCGGGCCTCCCAGTCCTTGAGCGCGCGCTCATAGGCGCGGACCTGGTCCGAGTACATGTCCCAGACACAGGGGTCGCAACCCGTTTCACAGCAGTCGGAATCCAGCGGCTTTTCAGGCGGTCGAGGCCGGGGGTTGTCAGGGCGGGGATGGGACACGTCGCAGCAGGCCGTCGGGCGGGCGCGACAGTCTAGTGCAGCCGGGACGGCGCAGGCGAGCCGAGGCCTGTTGGGGCCTAGGCCTGCCGGGCGGTGTCCGGACAGGCGACGAGCAACGGCTCTTCGATGGAACCGGTTGCCAGCAGATTCCGCAATGCCATGATCGCGGTCACTGTCAGCTCGCGCCCCTCACCCAGCACCAGCCCGCCCTGCCGCGTCTTGATGTCTTCTGCGACCACCCAGCCGGGCAGCAGGTCACTGACGCGGGCACTGCGTGTGGAATTTCCACTGTGCAGCTTCACGGCGCGCAGCGCCTGGCTCACACCGTAGCGCACGGGCGGGTCGAGCTTTGCCACGGCCTCCAGTGCACGCGCCATCGGCTGTTGATTGGCCAACTCGCGCGCCAGGGCGCTGGCCGCACGCAGCAGTTCGGCACCGAGCACCACATCCGGATCGGCATCCGCTGGCGCGGGCGTGTTCTGGTAGCGCACCACCTGCGCCACCGCATCCAGGCGGGGGATGGACTGCAGCAGCCTGAACGCAGTCTCCGGATGCGAATCCAGAATGGCACGCTCTTCAGCCTCCAGCGGACGGCCGGCCATGTCGCGCTGCACGATGTCCGAGGGCACGCTCACGCAACCGATATGGCTCAACGCGGCGGCCATGTTGCCAATCCAGGCATTGGGCCAGTCCAGCGTTCTGGCGGCCTGCTTGACGCAGGTTTGAATCGTCGCCGACCGCATGGAGGCCCATGGGGCGATCAGACTGAGCACCTGGGTCATCGAGTCCACCACACCTGCCAGTGTGGTTTCCATCATGTCGTGCTCGATCACGGCCGAGCGATGCCGTTCCACAGCCTCGTTCAGCGTGGGGATCAGCACCTCGGACGGACAGGGTTTGCAGAGATAACGAAAGATCGCACCATGGTTGATGGCCGCGATCGCCGACTCGGTATCGGCCTGACCTGTCAGCAGAATCCGGGTGCTGTCAGGGCTGCGTTCACGCGCCTTCGCCAGAAATTCGGCGCCATCCATGCCCGGCATGCGCATGTCGGAAACAATCACCGCAAAACAGGGCTCGGACTCGATCAATTCCAGCCCCAGCGCACCCCCCGGCGCGGTGGTGACATCGAATTCGCCGAACAGCGTGCGTTCCAGCCCGGCCAACAGGTTGGGCTCATCGTCCACGCAAAGCACCCGCGGCAAGGTCTCGTCGATCTCGTCGTCATCCACCGGGCTCATGCTGGCCATCGACGCCGTCATGCCGCAGCCTGTTGCTGTAGCAGCGCATCGGCGGAGGCACGCCAGGCAGGCAGATGCGCCTGGACGCCGGCCGCCTGCAAAAAGGCTTCATCCACGGGCTCGCCATGTGCCAGCGCGACCGCAACATGCACCACCCCTACGGCGTCAAAGCGCTGACTGGCCAACCTGCCCGGGGCGCGATGCTGGGCCACGGCCTCGACGATGGGGCCGGGCAACCCCCAGCTACCCAGTAGATAGGCACCGACTTCCGCATGCGTGGCCTCGCCCTCGACATCGGTCCCCAGCGGTATCCGGGATACGGATTCCAGCAGTGCGCCCACATCGGCCAGCAGCGCCGCCGTCATGACGGTTTCGCGGGCGGCGTACACGCTGCAGATCTGGCCCGCGATACGCGAAGCGATCACCGATCGTTGCCGCATGGCTTCAACGGCAGGTCCGTCAAACCGGTCATACACTTCTGCTGCCAGCACCAGAATGGTCAACATGCCAAATCCGATGCGCTTGACGGCCTCGGGCACATCGCTGACATCCGTGGCGGCGTAGAGCAACGCAGAATTGGCAAAGCGCAACACCTTGGCCGCCAGCGCCGGGTCGGAGGCCACGATATCCGCCACCGCTCTGACATCGGCATTGGCATCTTCGAGCATGCTGGCCAGGCGGGCATACAACGCCGGCGTTGCCGGGAGTTGCCCCACCCGGCCCAGTGCGGAGCGCATGGATGCATCGCCCAACAACGACTGCAATGACACGGCCCGGTCGATGGTCTCGACCAGCAGCTCGCCTTCGCAGGGTTTGGACAAAAACTGCTGTGCAACATCGAGGGCACGCAGCGCCGCCTCCTGCTCGGTCTGTCCGGTAAGCATGATCCGAATCGTCTCCGGCCAGCGATCACGCACCGTGCGCAGAAACTGCGCGCCATCCATCATCGGCATGCGCATGTCACTGACCACGACATCCACCGGATCGTCATCGAGCATGGCCAGGGCTTCGGCGCCACTGGTCGCAAATTCGGTGTCCCAGTCGCGATCACACATGAACAGCATGCGCTCGATGCCGCCGAGCACACATTCGTCGTCATCGACGAACATCAATCGCATCGGCGTCATGCCTCCTGTCCCCCGTGGATGGGCAACCGGACGACAAACTCGGTGCCCTGGCCCACCTCGGTATCGAAGAACACCACACCGCCATGCTTGTCCACGACCGTGGAGTACACGATGGCCAGCCCCTGGCCCGTGCCATCGCCCACGCCCTTGGTGGTGAAGAAAGGATCGAAGACCTTTTCGCGAACCGCTTCCGGAATACCGCCGCCGTCATCGATGACGCGAATGTCCACATGCGAGTCTTCATGGGGTGCAAGCACGATCTCGATGCGTCCGGATTCCCGCACGCCCGGCTCCAGCGTGTCCTTGATGGCGTGCGCGGCGTTGACGACCAGATTCAGCAGCATCTGTGCAATCTCGTCGCGCAAACAACAAACCGGCGGCACCTCGCCCTCGCAGCGAATCGTCAAACTGGCCACGTACTTCCACTCGTTGCGTGCGACGGTCACCGTCGTTTCGGCCAGCGCATGCAGGTCGACCTGCTCCTTCTCGCCTGCGGACGGATGGGAGAATTCCTTCATGGCGCCGACGATGCGCGAAATGCGCCGTAGCCCATCCAGCGACTGCTCCAACGCGGCGGGAACCTGTTCCTGCAGAAACGCGAATTTGGAGCGCTTGAGCTGCCGCCGGAACGCCTGCGCCGCCTCCTGGGTCGGGTCATGGCTTTCGGCGGCCTCGGCCAGTGCACAGGCCGACTCGACCAGCGAGGCGATCATGCCCTGGGCCTTGCTCACGAATTCGACGTTGTCGCGTACGTACTGGGTCGGTGTGTTGATCTCATGCGCAACGCCGGCTGCAAGCTGACCGATGGACTCCATTTTCTGAGCCTGAAGCAGCATGGCCTGCGTCCGGCCCAGTTCCGCCAGGGCCTCCTGCAACTCGCGCCGCTCATCGCTGAGCTGCTGGGTCTTCATGGCGACGACTTTGCCCAGGGCGATGTTCTGCTCCAGCGTCGTCATGGGCGTGGCCAGCGAATCGTCTCGTTCCTTGACCCGGCGCTTGAGCACGTGAATGGTCTTGTCGCGGGCAGCCAGCTTGCGCCGCAGGGCGTCGAGATCATCCAGGTCCGGTGGACGCCCTCCCGGGGACTCTGTGTGCGTCTGGTTCAGCATGTCAGGCTCCAATCGCAATGCCGGTAAAGGTCTGATTGATGTGCAGGCCGTTGAACTGCTCGCCATAGGTGGAAAAGCCGAAGACCTTGCGACTGGCCATGAACTGACCCACAGGTTCCAGCATGGCGTTTTGTTCAAATTCAACGCGCCGCAGAATGCAGTCACAGCCCAGGATGAGCGCGGGGTCGGGCACCGACTCGCAGATCCCGTCAAACGCCTCCTCCAGGGTCTTCATCACATCCACGGCCTTGCCCACCGAGATCACCCGCCCCTCGTCGACCGCGCAGTAGCAGGTCAGCGACAAATCCTTGTTTACCTGCTGAATGGAGCGAACGTACGGATCACCGCCCATTGTCATCAGCAGCGGATGGGTCGAGAACACATTGGCATCGAGCTGATCGGGCTGCAGGCCGATGGCATCGGCATAGGCCTGTGCAGCCGGCTCGCCATCGATCTCGATGATCAGCCGGCGCTCGGGATCCGCCTCGGTGATCACGAGGTCGATATCGCTGGGGACAAAGTGCTGAAACTTGAACGAGGCGCAGGGCTTATCGCATTCGAACTGCGCCAGGACGGCCGCGTTCTGGTGGAACGCACCGTCGTAGTAGACGTGGGTCTGACGAAACTGAAGATTGTCGCCCGCCGACCCACCAATCAACGGCACGTTGCCCAGGGCCTGATAAAGCGAGGCAGCCAGTTGCTCCTCACGCATGGACAGGCCGTCGACCAGCAACAGGCCAAAGCTGAAATCCATGTCGGATCGCACAACCATGGACTGGACGGTATCGGCCACGGAGGAGGCGCAGGCCGTTTCGTCAGACAGCGGAGAGATCAGATGCGGCCGCATGCGCATGTCGCCGCCCCGCAGTCCCGCTGCCAGAATCCCGGTCGCCTGAAATCCGTTGGGCCCAATCTGGCCAGAAGCCGTGCAACCGATCACCGGGCAATCGAAGCCAGCCTGGATGGCCGGCCCCAGAGCCGCTAGATCGTGCCTTGGATCGCAGTAAAAGATGACCGCATCCAGCGGATCTGCGCCGAGCTGCTCGTGCAACTCCCCCACAGCCACCTGCGCAGCGGACTTGCGCGTCTGCGCGTAACTCACGTTCAGGGTCATCTCCGTCCTTCCGATTGGGGTCTTGTCTAACCGTTATCGGTGGATTTCGATCAGGCTTGAGTCGACAGGCCGTGGTGGAGACCTCAGTGGCAGCGTGACCGCGACGACTGGCGTCGCCACCGCCAGTTACAACAGACGGAACAGCGACAGCCCCTGCACGCGGACCAGGGTTTGCTGAGCCGCTTCCAGCGCAGTGATCTGCAGGGACAGGCGACTGGCCGCCTCGGCAATGTCGACGTCCCGCAGCTCGGACAGCGTGGACATCAACTCCACCGCCACACCTTCATGCGAGGACTCGGCCCGATCCAGCGACTGCAGACGGTTACCCACGGAGGCCCGGGTGTCGATGATGTGATCGGTGGCCGTTTCGACCTGTTCCAGGCCGGCATACAGCACGGTAGACAGCTGCGCGCGGCCAGCCGAACTGCCGTCAAACCCTTCCAGGGCTGTCGCGATCTGATCCAGCCGGCTGAAGACATCCTGCTGGCCGGCTGGCTGCAGCGTAAAGCGGTCGCCATCGGCCGGTGCGTTGGCGAACTGCAGGCTGACGCCATTGACGACAAAGGCCTCATCGCTGGCATACGACCCGGTGCCCAGCACCGCGCCACTGTCGCCGGTTACGGTCCAGTCACCGCCCGCGAATTGTACGGTCCACGGCAGGTCCGACGGCGTGGCAGTGGCATCGACCGACACGCCCGTCAGTGCGGCTGTGCCGGTATTGGTCGGGTCGGCCTGGACGGTCACGCCGACCGGGATATCCATGAACACCGCCCGCCCGGTATCGCCATCGGCCACGCTGTGTCCGGGACCGATGCGAACATCCCGCGACTGTCCGTTGCCGTGATACGTGGTGCCGGTGCCCGTGGCCGAAAACGCCTGGTCTACGGCGCGCGTGCCCCCAAACAGGGCTTGCCCGTCGGCCCCCTGGCGGTTGGCAATGCCGTACAAATCGGCCAGCTGACTCCGGATCTGCCCGGCGATTGCCTGCGCAGCCGAGGCGTCGATCGCCGAGCCACCGGCCTGCACGGCCAGCTGCCGGACGTTGTTGAGCACATCGGTGACTTCATCAAGTGCGGCTTCTTCGCCCACCAGGCGCTCCCGCACGCGCTGAATATTCGACTGGTAGCGCGTCACCTGCTCCAGCGCCGAGTCCAGGGCCACCCCCCGGGCCGCGGCGGCCGGATCATCGGCGCTGCTGGTCAGGCGCTGGCCAGAGGCCAACTGTTCCTGGGTGCGTGCCAGATCAGCCTGCTTTTGCTGGATCAGGTCCAGCGTCCGGTTCTGAAAACCGGCAGTGGAAATTCGCATGGCTTATCTCCGTACGGCCGAGAGCAAGGTATCGAACAGGGTTGAGGCCACCGACATCACCTGTGCGGCCGCCTGGTAGGCCTGTTCAAAGCGCATGAGATTGGCGGCCTCCTCATCCAGATTGACGCCCGACTGGGCATCACGATCGGCCAGGTCTGCCGATTGAATGGTCAGCGCGCCCGAGTAGCCCGCCTCCGCCGTGGCTGCGGCATTGCCGAGCGTGCTGATCAGCCTCGCGGCTGCTTCTGCCGGTGCCTCGCTGCCGTTGCCAAGAAAGCTGCTGCCGGCCAGCCCGGCAAAGGCCTGCGCCGTCCGGTTGTCGGCCGAGCCCCCACCGGTGGCGCTCAACTCAATCACGTCACCGGCCTGTGGTGCGCCGCTGAACTGCAGCCGCAGACCATTGACCAGCACGCCGGCGGCGGGGTCGTACGCGACCGCGGGCCCGCCATCAATGGATACCTGGCTGGAAGACGGGAAGCTCAGCGTCGCCGCCGTGCCGTAGCCCGGTGCCGAGGCATCGTCCACTGCGTAGCCCTCCAGCATCAGCGTACCGGTATTGGCGCTGGCGGCCTCGACCACCACGGCACCGGCGGTGGCCAGTCCGGCGGGGTCACTTAGCGCCATGCCGAAGTCATCCAGCGCATCCCCGATCCCGACCCGAAATCGGTCGTTGTTGGCCGGTGTGCCGCTGACCACAAGGGATAAACCATCCAGCTCAATGGGGTCGCCGACCGTGCCGCTACCGGTCAAGGCCACCGCTGCGCCACCGTCGACACGCAGCCATTGCGTGCCGTCAAAGCGAAGCTCGGGATCCGTTGCCGGCACATTTCCGGCCGCGGTCACCGATACCGCCAAACTGGCCGAACCGGTGTTGGCGACATGGCTGCTGACATCGATTGCCGCCGCGGTGAACACCTGCCCACCCGGCTGACCTGTCGGCGTGACGCCGGTGGCATGAAGGGCGTTGAACTGTTCGGACACGCCGAGCGCCAACTGGGCGACCTGCCCACGCGTGTCGGCGAGCAAGTCGGTCGTGGCAAGAATGCCGCCGATCTGACCGCCACCCACCTGTCGGCTGATGTTGACCACGCCGCCGTCCGTTTCGACGCCGACCTGCGGCACCAGCGACCCCAGCGGATCGTCCACGGCCGTCAGCGCGTAGGCGTTAACCCCCAACACCAGCGCCTGGCCGGACTGGGCAAAGACATTCAGCTCACCGCTCTCGGTTGCCACGGTGCGAATGTCCAGCTGCCCGGCCAGGTTACGGACCAGCTCATCGCGGGTGTCGAGCAGGTCGTTGGGGGGTTGGCCACCCGACCGGCCCATGGCCAGCGTGATCTGCTCGTTCAGCGTTGCGATCTCGGCGGACACATCATTGGCCGAGCCAATTGCCGCCGTCATTTCAAAGCCGAGGTCGCGCTCCAGTGTGTCGAACTGATACGCGAGACTCCCGACACGACGGGTCAAATCCTGCCCGGCCGCCAACAGGCTTTGGCGCGCTGCAGTGGAATTGGGGTCAGCAGCCAGGGTCTCTGCTGCGGTGAAAAACTGATCCAGGCCGGTCCCCACCGACAAGCTGTCGTCGGACAAGAGCCCGTCGAGGCGATTGGCCACCTCGGTCTGCATGGAGAAGTAGCCCACCTGGCTGGCGTCGCCAATCAGGCGCTGCTGCACCAGGTCGCTGGCGTTGCGCACGACGGTGTTGGCGTACACGCCATTGCCGTACACCCCCTGCCCGCTGGGCGTGGGCGTGCGGGTGGACAACTCCACGCGTTGCCGCGAATACCCCGGGGTATCCACGTTCGCCACGTTATGGCCCACGGTGTCCAGCGCCCGCCGATAACTCAGCAGCGCGGAGGAGCCAATACTGAACAAATCCGTCATCAGGTTTTCCTGGTCAGACGCCGGCGCTGGCCGCAGGCGGGCGGTGATCGCCCACATCCGGACGCGAGGCGGTCGTCGGCGTATCGACAGTCCATGACTCCATCATCGGCCCGTTGGCGATTCGCTTGAGCTTGTCGGCATAGCGCGGGTCGGTGGCATAGCCGGCCTGCTGCAGACCTTCGGCATAGCGCTCACCGTCGCCCGCCTGGGCCAAGGCATCGGCATAGCGTGGTTGCGACTGCAGGAACCGTACGTAGTCCTCCACGCTGGCTTCATACGAATCGTAGGCCCGGAAACTGTCGGTCATATCGATGCGATGCCCGCCGATGTATTCATGGGTGCGCACCTCGACGGTCTGCTCGGCCCCATGGGCCTTGATGCCAAACAGGTTGTGACTGGACTGACCCTGGGCATCCACTGGAACGGACTGCCCCCAGCCGGTTTCCAGAGCGGCCTGCGCCATCACAAAGCGGGGATCGACCCCCAGCTTGCTCGCCGCCCGCTCCACCACCGGTGCCAGCTTGCTGACAAAATCTTCTGGTGATTCGAAGCCGCCCGACAGCCGCGGCCCCTGGGTCGGCAGGCTGCTGCGGGCAATGTCATCAAAACGCACCGGTGCCGATTCATGGGTCAGTCCGGCCTGGCGCTGGAACTGCTGGATCATCAGGTCCGCCAACCCCAAGCCGCCGGCCTTGCTGATGTCCTTAGCCACGGCCTGATCCATCATGTCGCGGTACATGGCGCCGCCGTGACCGGACAGGTCATCACCGAATTCGGTGGCGCGCATGGACTGCAGCATCATCTGAGTGAACAAGGCCTCGAATTGCAGCGCGGCCTCGCGCAGCGCCTGGGCGTCGCCCGCCTGCTGACCGCCGGCCGCCTGGCCAGCCAAACGCTCGACGCCACCGTTGGCGGTGGCACCCAGCGGGTTCAGCGTGGGCGACTGCAGTTCCATGGCCGACCTAGATCACCACCAGCTCGGCACGCAGGGCGCCGGCTGTTTTCAGGGCTTCGAGGATGGCCACCAGATCGCCCGGCGCCGCGCCGACGCGGTTCACCGCACCGACAATGGCCTCCAACGTGGCACCCGAGTCAAACAAGAACATGCGGTTGCGGTCCTGCGTGACATCAATACCGGTGTCGGCCACGATGGCGGTGTCACCGCCTGCAAAGGGATTGGGCTGGCTGACCTGGGCATCCTCGCGGATGGTCACGGTGAGCGATCCGTGGGTCACAGCCGCCGGGTGCACACGCACGTGACTGCCGATGACCACCGTCCCGGTGCGGCTGTTCACCACCACCCGGGCCGGCGCATCGCCCGGCTCCACATCAAGATTTTCCAGCACCGACAGAAACGCCACGCGCATGTCCGCATCGGCCGGTGCGCGCACGGCCACCGTCACGGCATCCATGGCGCGGGCGGTCTGGTCGCCCAGCAAATCGTTCACGCTACCGGCCAGGCGGGTTGCGGTGGTGAAATCCGGTGTGTGCAGGTTCAGCAACACCTCGGCCTTGGTCGCAAAGCCATTGGCCACGCTGCGCTCAACCATTGCGCCGCCGGGCACCCGGCCCGCGCTGGGAATGTTGACGGAGATCCGCGAGCCGTCATTGCCCGAGGCACCGAAGCCCCCAACGATCAAATTGCCCTGGGCGATGGCGTAGATCTGGCCATCGGCGCCTTTGAGCGGGGTCATCAGCAGCGCACCGCCGCGCAGGCTCTTGGCATTGCCGATGGATGAGACCGTGATGTCCAGCTTCTGCCCCGGCTTGGCAAAGGGCGGCAGCTCGGCATGAATCGCGACGGCTGCGACGTTCTTCAGCTGTGGATTGACGTTCTGCGGGATCGTCACCCCGAGCTGGGTCAGCATGTTGCGCAGCGTCTGGGTCGTGAACGGCGCCTGGCTGGACTGGTCACCCGTGCCATCCAGGCCCACGACCAGGCCATAGCCCACCAGCGGGTTGCCGCGCACACCAGCGACACTGGCCAGGTCCTTTACGCGCTCGGCCTGGGCCTGCGGCAGTGCCAGCAACAGCGCAAAACCGGCGATCAGGAATCGACCTGTACTCATAGCGGCCACCACTTGCTGTCGAAGAACCGGGCCAACCAGCCCTTGGCGTTGGCATCGGCCAGTGCGCCCTTGCCGCTGTAGCTGATCGCCGCATTGGCCACACGCGTGGATTCGATGGTGTTATCCGGCTGGATATCCTCCGGACGGACCAGGCCGGAGATCTTCAGAATCTCGTCGCCCTGATTCAGGCGTACGCGCTTCTCGCCCATGATCACGAGCAGCCCGTTGGGCAAGGCCTCGGTGACAACGACCGATAGCGAGCCGGTCAGGCTGTTGCTCTGACTGGCATTCCCACTACCGGCAAAACTGCGGTCGGCATCGACCTCAGCCGCCAGAAACTCCAGGCCATTGGCCGTCACCGCCCCGCCGAACAGGCTGGGCGCCCCAATGGCAATGGACGAGTTCTTGCCGGTGCTGGCCGAAGCCTGCTTTTGCGCATTGGTCTGCTCGCTGAGCAATACGGTGATGACGTCGCCCACCTGGGTCGCGCGGCGATCGGTGAACAGCGCCAGCCCCTGCCCCGGTGCAAAAATGGCCCCGGCCGTGGGCTGTACCCGTGTCACCTGCGGAATAGGCGGCACGGTTTCGGCAGGGTTCGGGGTCGAGGCACAGCCGGCCAGTCCAGCCAGCAGCAGCGCGCTCAGAATGTCCGCCAGGCGTTTCATCACCATCACAGGTTGTTGTTCACGTAGGACAGCATCTGGTCCACCGTGGAAATGGCCTTGGAATTCATCTCGTAGGCGCGCTGGGTTTCGATCATGTTCACCAGCTCCTCGACCACGTTGACGTTGGAGGCCTCCAACGAGCCCTGGACCAGCGACCCCAGCCCATTAATGCCGGCAGTCCCGGTCTGCGGCGGACCGCTGGCACCGGATTCGGTGAAGAGGTTCTGCCCCTGCGGCTGCAAACCCGCCGGGTTCACGAAATCGGTGACCTGCAGCGAGCCGATTTGCTGCGGCTGGGCCTCGCCGGCGAACTGCACGGACACCGTGCCGTCCTGACCAATCGACAGGCTTTGCGCGCCATCCGGCACGTTGATGCCAGGCTGCACGGGGAAACCGTTGGCGGTGACCAGATCCCCTGTAGCGCTGACCTGGAAGCTGCCATCGCGGGTGTAGGCTGCCGTGCCGTCCGGCAGCAGCACCTGGAAGAAACCGCGCCCGTTGATCGCCACGTCCAGCGGGTTGCTGGTCTGCTGCAGGTTGCCCTGGCCGAATTCCTTTTCGGTGGCGCCGACCTTCACCCCGGTGCCCAGCGACAGGCCGGTCGGCGAATCGGTTTGCTGCGAGGTGGGCGCGCCCACCTGTTTGACGTGCTGGAACAGCAAGTCTTCAAAACTCGCCCGCCCTTTCTTGAAACCGGTGGTGTTGACGTTGGCCAGGTTGTTGGAGACCACGGACATGCGCGACTGCTGCGCATCAAGCCCGGTCTTGGCGACCCAAAGTGCTGAATTCATCTGTGTTACTCCTAACCGTTCACGCGCATGACGGCTGCCGCTGCCTGGGCATTTTCGTCAGCGCTTTGTATGGCCTTGACCTGCAATTCGAACTGGCGGGACAACGCGATCATGTCGACCAGCGACTGCGCCAGATTCACGTTGGACGACTCCAGCACGCCCACGGCCAGGGACTGGCCGGCGGCCGGCTGAACGTCGGCGTCTTCGGTGGGCCGAAACAGGCCGTCATCCCCTCGGCGCAAATCGTTGGGGGCGATGTTGTCGACACGAATGCGACCGACCGTGGCCAGTACGCCCCCGCCCTGGCCTTGCGGCACGATGGCGATGGTGCCGTCGTCGGCGATGCTGACCCGTTCGTTGGGCGGAATGGCGATCGGGCCGCCATCTCCCATCACCAGTTCCCCGCGCGCGGTGACCAGCTGGCCCAGCGGGTCCACCTGCAGCTCACCATTGCGGGTGTAGGCCGGCTCGCCATTGGCGTCCTGGACCGCAATCCAGCCATTGCCACGTACGGCCACGTCCAGCGGCCGGTCTGTGGCCATGAGCACGCCAGCCGAGGGGTCGAAGGCATCGCCGCCAAAGGTAGAACTGACCCGGGTCGGCAGACCCGGGCCATCCAGCGGTGCGGTCTTGGCCATCGCCATTTCGGCACGAAAGCCGACCGTGGAGGCGTTGGCCAGATTGTTGGACACGGTCGACTGCGCCGTGAGCGTGCGCACGGCACCCGACATCGCGGTGTAGATCGACTTATCCATGACGAACCTCGCCTAGCGCCGGATTAACGGATGTTGATGATGGTCTGGGTGATGGTGTCGGCCGCCGAGATCATCTGGGCGTTGGCCTGGAAGCTGCGCTGCGCCGTGATCATGTTGACCAGCTGGGCCGTCAGATCGACGTTGGACGCTTCCAGCGCCCCTGACTGCACCAGCCCGAGATCACCACTGCCTGCAACCCCCAGCCGGGCTTCGCCCGAGGTGAAGCTTTCGGTCCAGAAGTTGTCACCCTGGGCGTTCAACCCCTGGGTGTTGTTGAAATTGGCGATGGCCAGCTGACCCAGCTGCGTGGCCTGACCGTTGGTGAAGCGCGCCTGCACCACACCCTCGGAAGTCACTTCCAGACCACTGAGCCGGCCTGTGGTGTACCCGTCCTGCGTCAGGTTGTTGACGGCGAATTGACCGCCATACTGCGTGGTGTCGCCGATATCCAGCGTCAGGTTCAGGTCAGCGGCACCGGTGGTGACGGGATGCGCCGGCAACGTCAGCGAGCCATTGGCCGGCGTGACCAGTGCGCCATTGCTGTCGTAGGCCAGACTCTGGGCTGCGCCCACTGCCGTGCCATCGACATAGGCCTGCACATTCCAGGTGTTCGCAGCGGCATCCTTCACGTAGAAGAAGCTGGCGGTGTGCGCCGCACCCAGCGAGTCGTACACCGTCATCGACGTCGTGTGGTTGTAGCTATCCGGGTCAGCCGGGTCCAGGGGGGTCACCGCCGGGACGCTGGCGTCCGCCGGCAGATTCACGCCCAGCGCCAGATTACCGCTGGCCTGCGGGGCGTTATCGGTCGAGGACAACTGCAACGACGTCAGCCCGCCTGTGGCAAAGCCGCCCGTGCCGACGGGCGGAAACACCTGCAATTGCTGGCCGGCGGAGTTCACGACAAAGCCGTCGCGATCCACCTGGAAGGCCCCGGCTCGGGTGTAACCCATGGTCCCGCCCTGGGAAACGGTGAAGAACCCTTCGCCGTTAATGGCCAGGTCCAACGGATTTTCGGTGAAGTTCACCGTACCCTGGCTGAACTGCTGCGTAACACCAGCCACGCGGACACCCGAGCCCTGCTCGGTGGCAGACAGACCCATGGCGCCCGCGGCGTAGACATCGGCGAACTCGGTGCGCGATTCCTTGAAGCCGGTGGTGTTGGCGTTGGCAATATTGTGGGCAGTGGTGTTCAGATCCGCGGAGGCGGCATTGATTCCACTGAGTGCGACGTTAAAGGGCATGGATGCCTCCTCAGGCGATGCGTGTCACGGAAGAAAACGGAACGTCACCGAGACCGGCGACTTCGAGCAGCAGGCCATTGCTATCCATACGAACGGCATTGACCTGACCAGCCAGTTCAGGGGTGAGCGCAAGTTCGGACTGGCCCTGCCCGGCCCGTGCGCGAATGGTGTAACCGGCCGCCGGCTGCTGAACGCCGTCGGCACTGATCCCGTCCCAGGAGAACTCGAAGGTCTCCCCCAGGGCACTGCCCTCGGCAGCGAACGTGCGCACGGTCTGGCCGCGGGCATCGACAATCTCCACCGTCACGCGGTCCGCGCCGGTCGGTACGTGAATGCGACCGTCCACCGTGCCCTGGCCGGCGTAGCGAATGCTGTCTGTCGGCACTAGCACATCACGGTCAATCAGGCCGCTGGCCTGCAGCGTCTGGTCGGAGGTCATCTGCGTGCGCAGGTCACCAAACGACGAGTTCAGCGTATTAATGCCGTCGACGGTGCTGAACTGGGCGATCTGCCCCAGAAACTCGCCGGACTCCATGGGCTTGAACGGGTCCTGGTTCTGGAACTGGGCAATCATCAGAGAGAAAAAATCCTCCTGATTCAGCATGTTCTGTTCAGCGCTGTTGACCGCAGCCGTGGCTGAGGTCGCACCGCCAAGCAAACTGGTCAGGCTGGGGCTATCGGAGATTCCGGTCATATCAGCGGCCCAGTTCCAGCGTCTTGAGGATCAGGTCCTTGCTGGTATTCATGACCTCGGCGCTGGTCTGGTACGAGCGACTGGCGGAGATCATGTTGACCATCTCCTCCACCGGATTGACGTTGGTGGCGTAGACATAACCGTCGGCGTCGGCCTCGGGGTGGCCGGGCTGATGCAGCCGGACCGGCTGCTCGCTGCTCTGGACAATGCCGGCCACGCGCACCCCGGCCTGCTCGGCGGCTGCGCTTAGCTCGGTTTCGAACACCGGCATGCGGGCCTTGTACACCGCATCCGGCGTACCGGCGACGGTATCGGCATTGGCCAGGTTGCTGGCCACGGTGTTCAGCCGCACGGACTGCGCCTGCAGGGCCGAACCGGCGATGTTGAAAATGGAGAAGTCAGACATGGCGATGCTCCTGCGTCAGTGCCTACTGGCCTTTCAAGGCCGACATCAGGGTGGATAGACGGCCCTGCGCAAACTGCAGGGAGGCGCGATACCGCAGCGCGGCGTCGGCAAACGCCGCCTGCTCGCGGTGCAGTTCCACGGAGTTGCCATCCAGGCTGGGCTGGGAGGATTCGCGCTCGACCGCCGGGGTGCTTGCGGGTGCGGCCACGCCAGCGATATTCAGGTGACGGCCATGCGTGCGCTGCAGGGGCTGGGCATCCGTCGTCCCTGCCGCCTGCTGTAGCGCAGTCTTGAAATCGATGTCTTTCGCCCGGTAGTTGGGCGTATCGGCGTTCGCGATGTTGGCAGCCACCTGCTGCAGACGCTGGTGTTGCAGCGCCAGCGATTGCGAGTGAATGCCATAGAGCTTGTCGAATCCGGCTGACATGCCGAGCCTCCGGCGGAATCTGTACGCCGGAGTGGGGCAAGCCGTGTGCCACGGGCGGCCGGATCAGGCGTCCCGCGGGGTGAATCGATCGGGCTGGGCCGGCTAGGCCATGGCGACGTCGGGCAACGCTAACTCCTTGTCCCGCAAGCGTTCAACCACTCCCTTGGCCAGCTCGTCGGAGTTGAACTTGGGCACAAACCGGTCGGCACCGACATGCTCCACCATGCTGTGATTGAACAGCCCCGACAGCGACGTATGAAGCAGCACATAGTGGTGTTCCAGTCGCGGGTCGCGACGAATTTCCGTCGTCAGGGTGTAGCCGTCCATGTCCGGCATCTCCACGTCGGAGATCACCATTAGCAAGTCATCCTCCTGCCCGGTCTCAGCCTGCGAACGCAGAAACCGCAACGCCTCGCGGCCGTCGTTGACCAATACGGGTTCGAGATTCAGCTGCTCCAGCGTGCGTGCAATCTGCATGCGCGCCACCTTGGAATCATCGGCGACCAGCACACGCCACTTGCGACGGCGGGCGTCGGTGGCGTGTTCCGGCAGTTCTTCGAGATCAGCTGCCAGTCCGATCACGTCGGCCAGCACTTTCTCCACGTCAATAATCTGAATCAGGCGCTCGCCCAGGCGCGTCACCGCCGTCAGATAACCGTCATCGCCGGCGCTGGCGGGTGGCGGCGTCACCTGCCCGACGTCCACGTTCACAATGCGTTCGACGCCATGCACCAGAAAACCCTGCACCCGTCGATTGAACTCCGCGACAATTAAATAGCGCGGCTCATCCGCCGGCTGCGTGCCCTGCACGGCGGAGGCCAGATCCAGCACCGGAATCATCCGCCCCCGCACCGGCGCCACCCCGCGCACATGCGAATGCGCTGCCGGCACCCAGGTCAGCTCGGGTGCCTGGACCACCTCCTGCACCTTGAACACGTTGATCCCGAACAGCTCCGGGCCGCCCAGTCGAAACAACAGCAGGGCCAACCGGTTGTAGCCCGCCAGCTGGGTCCGGCGGTTAATGGAATCGATCAGGCCGTTGGACACGAAGGCATCCCGCAAGAGTATCTGCGGTGGTCATCGGCCCCGACGCGGGAATCTTGAGAGGACAATCAGCAGGGAATGGGAGCGGGCGCGCCCCGCCCGATGCGAGAACCGGCGGTCGTGAACCCCGGATCGATTCGCACCGCCAACAAGGAGCCGACTTTCAGGCAGCACCTTGGCGGCGCGAATCCATCAGTGCTCCGCTAGACCTCTCTCGGTCGGTGCTCGAACCGGAGCCGCTCTTCGGGTGACAGCACGTACTGTTTCATCGTCGACTCACAGGCACCGAACGCCGAGAAATTCCGACGCCCTGCTCGCAAGCTGATGCCATGATTCGGGCCGGACACCCGATCCAGTTCGTCGATGTCCTGGCCATCATCTTCCCAAAAGCACACAGGACAGATGAGGTCCCTGTTCCGGACCGGGAGCGACACGTAATCGCAGCACGGGCATTGCGCCTGCGGCGTCGGATCGTCCGGTTCATACCAAACCCCGGCCCTGCGCTTGAGCCGATCGGCCCATTTTCTCAACATGGCGTGTCCGTCCATCCGCAGCGATGTGCGCGTTCTGATGGCGAGCCTGTGGCTTGGCAGGGTCATGTGTCAAAGCACCGACGCAATCGGGACCGTGCGCGCGCGTCAATTCAGCGTCGCAGCCTGCCCTAAGCCGACTTTTTCCGTGGTACGAGGCTTGCCTGATGGGTGCCATGAGACGATTTCCTGCCATCACCCGCCTCATCGCCGCTCTGCTGTGTGCCCCCGCCGCCCTGGCGGCCACTGAGGATGTGAGTCGCATTCAATCCGCAGCGGAGCGCTATGCCCTAGGCGAGTTGCCACGGGGCACGACGGTGGTCGCCAACGGGCTCGACACACGGCTGCAGCTTCCGCGCTGCGGGACCGAACCTCAGGGCACACGGCTGATCGGCAACCCCGCCAGTGGCGCGGCGACGGTGGAAGTTCGCTGCCTGGCGACCGAGGGCTGGAAACTGTTTGTACCGGTGCGCACCCAGCAGCGGAGTGTGATGGTGGTGGCGCGCACGCCGATCGCGGCGGGCACGGTGATTGCAGCAGAGCAACTGGAACGTGTGGAGCAGGCGGTCCGTGGTGCCTCCCGCGGGTACATAACGGACCTGGGTTCGGTGGTCGGCCAGGTCGCCCGGCGGCACATTGCCGCAGGCGCGATTCTCCGGCCGCAGTGGTTCGCAGCCGCCCATGTGGTGGACCGGGGCCAGACCGTCACACTGGTGGCCCGCAGCGCGGGGATCGAGATCCGCAGTCGCGGCGAGGCCCTGCAGGCTGCCGGGCCTTCAGGTTTGGTGAAGGTCCGTAACCTCTCATCCGGACGCATCATTGAGGGTCGCGCACAGGCAGACGGCACGGTACTCGTCAATTGATCAATAAATTCAACAATTTAGATGGGAATACCGTTCGTCGGCGTCGAGAAACAGACGCTCAAGCTTTCGTAAAACCCGTCGATAACGTCAGTCATCTGACTTTGAATGCAGGAGAAACATCGTGACCGGAAAGATCGAATCGTCCGTTGTCGCCCAGATGACGAACAGTCCGCAAAGCGTCCAGGCCGGCAAGGCTGGCGCGGCGGGACACGCCCGTGTTGGCGCGGTGAGCGAGGCCGATGTGGTCACGCTCAGCGGTCAGGGCGCAAACCTTAATGAGCTTGTCGACGTGGCCCAGCAAACCCCTGACATCGATGTAAAGAAGGTTGCTGCCATTCGCGAAGCGCTGGCGGCAGGCACATACCAAGTGAATGCCGAATCTGTGGCGACCAAGATGGCCCACATGGAATGGCAGATGGGACGCAGCTAATGAATGATCACCAGCTCACCGAACTCGAGACCGAACTGGGCCAGCACATCCAAGCACTGGAAGCCGCTGCATTGGGTCAGGACCCGGATGCCCTGCTGACGGTGGCCCGTGATCTGGAAACCGCCGTACAGGCATTGGATCGGTCGGGACTCGGCGAGCTGTCCGGCGACTCGGACTCCGGGCGCCAGCGGGTTGAGGCCGCCCTCACCCGCCTGCAGCGCGACATGCGCCACACGTTTTCCGTCGTCGCCCAGCGGCGCGAGCAAACCGGCGCAGCCCTGCGCGCGCTGGGCTCGAACCGTGACGACAACCGCTACGGCCAGCATGGGGCGCTCGCGCCGGCCGCTGGCCGCATGCTCGGACAGGCATAAGCACCACCGATGAGCGATTCCGACTCGCAGGCCTGGCAACGCGTCGAGCTGCGCGCCGATGTGCTGACGCTGCTGCGCAAGCTGGTCGATGCCCGGCAGCCCGTCACGCTTACGCAGGCCTCGCGTCGCTACCTGAGCTTGTTGCTCACGCTGGACGCCCAGCGAGACGAATTGTTGTTTGATGCACCGGCGGGCGGCTTTATCAAGCTAAAGCCTCGGAGCCTGCTCGATGCCCAGGCCCGCGTTGCGGGTTATGGGCTGCGCTTTGCAACGCCAGTCGGCAGCCTGATGGACGATGGCTCGCTGATCACGCGATTACCGCAATGGGTGGAGCATGCCCAGCGCCGCCGAGCGCACCGGGTCAACGTGCCCCGCTCCATGCCGATTCGCGCCACGCTGTTTCCGCTGGGTGGCGCACCGGTGCGTGTACGCATCACCGATATTTCCACGCACGGATTTGGCGCACAGGCCCGGAGCGAGACGGCGGACGAGTTTCACCCCGGCCGCGTGCTGGATGGTGCGTTCGGCCTGCATGGCTCTGCGTTCTACGCCCCGATCACCGTACGGGGCGTCCGCCGCCGAGGCGGCGAGCTGGCCATGGGCGGCGAGTTCACGCGGCTGGACCCGGAAGATCGCCGCACGGTGGAGCGTGAGGTCGTGGAGTTGGAGCGGTACTGGCGCCCGCGCCACGCGGCAGTTGGCTAGCGCGCTCGTTCCTGCGCGAGCAACGCCGAGGTAGACAACCCACCCCATCACTGCATTGCGTACCGCCCGGTACCGACCAGCGGCGCTCAAGAATCTCCTCATTTGGCCGATCTCCACTACATCAAGTACGGATCGATGAAGATCCCGGCGGAGTTCTCCCCCAATGGCAACCGTATTCTCGATGAGCGGCTCCACGCTCAAGGCGTCGGCACCTGACAAGGAACGTCTAAGGACCGTGACCAGTATCGAAAAAGCCCCGGCCCATAGCCCGGCGGTGCTCAGCAGTGAGCGCTTTCACCACACGCTGACCTACGAATCGGCCGAAACCTGGCTGGATGCAGCCATTGCAGCCTTTACCGGTCAAGTGGCCTGCGATCGCGTCAGCATCTGGCAGCGCATCGGCATGTCAGCCCAGTTTGAAATGCTGCACGGGCAGGCCAGCGAATCGCTCACTCCCCCGGTCTCGCGCGCCATCGACACACTGTGTGAAGGCGAGCCCACCCTGATTAAGCAGCAACAGGTCTCCGAGGACGGCGCCCGGTTTGATACCGGCGACGCCTGGCTGCTGGTTCCGGTGCTTGCCCGTGGTGAGCTGCGGGGGGCGGTTTGTGTGGAACGCAGCGCGGCCCAGCACTACGAGGCCGGCGATGTAGAGTCCGCCCGGGCCCTGGCTGGCGCAATCGGCGAAATCTGGAGCCGTAAACGCATCAACGAACTCGAAGAAGGTCTCATGCTGAGCCTGGCGCGCTACCGCCTGCTGCATGAGCACTTTCCTGGCATGGTATTTCTGCTGGACTCGGAGGGGCGCATCGTCTCGATGAGCCTGTTCGCCGCACGCCGACTCGGCGTGAGCTTCGCTGAAGTGGCTGGCTACACCTTTGACCAGCTCTGCGACTGCGAATCCGCTGAAGATCTGCGGACCGCACTGCGCTCCTCGCAGGGCGCCCAGTCCAATGAAACGATTCAGTACGAGGCCTACCTGCGCGGCAAAAAGGGCACGCCACTGCCGGTGGTGTTGTCCATCCGCACCCACGAAATGCCGCAAAGCGACCCGGTGACGCTCATCGCAGCTGAAGATCTCTCACGACTGCGCAAGGCCGAGCGCCAGCTGCATCGAAGAGACCGCATCGACCCCGTCACCGGATTGCTCAATCGCTGGGAATTCGAGCGTCAAATTGCCGACACCCTGCTGGAACTGGGAGATGACGAAACCTGTTCGGTGATCTACGTGAACCTGGATCACTTCAAGGTCATCAACGAATCGACGCGCCATGAAGCTGGCGACCGCTACCTCAAGCAAATCGGCAGCGTGCTGCGTGACACGCTGGATGACAGCGCCCTGATCAGCCGCATTGGCGCCGACCACTTCGCCTGTTACCTGCGTGATCAGTCGGATGCCTCGATCAAGGCCAGCATGTCCAAGATCGCCAGAACCATCCGCAATTACCGCTTCTCGGTCGATCGCCACATCTTCCGCTGCGGCGCCAGCGTAGGGGCGGTGACGGGGTTTGGTCCGGACCTGACGGCCAATGATTTGCTGGCCCGCGCCGAGCGCGCCTGCGAGCGCACACGCGAATCAGGCGACCCGTATCTCGACTACTGGTCGCCCCATACGCAAAGTTCCAGTGAAGAGGGCGACAGCGAGGTCGACTGGGTGGCCAGGCTGCATGATGCCCTGCGCTACGGCCGGTTCCGGCTCTATGCCCAGCCCATCGAGTCCGTCGGTCCGGATCGACTGCGGCATTACGAAATTCTCGTCCGCATGCTCGGTGAAGATGGTTCGATTATTCCACCGGGCAAGTTCCTGCCGGCCGCCGAGCGCTTCGGACTGTCAGACGAACTGGACCGCTGGGTGTTTCACGAGACGCTGGCCTTTCTCAAATCGCAGCATGCCGATGCCACCCAGTGCCAGTACTCGGTGAACCTGTCGGGCAAGTCGTTGGCCAATCGGGAATTTCTCGACGAAGTCGTCGCCACCCTTCAGCGGAATCCTCTGCTGGCACGGCGGCTGTGCTTCGAGATCACGGAGTCATCGGCCATTGGCCGATTTGATGTGGCGTCGGCCTTTATTGGCGAGGTGCATGCCTGCGGCGCCCGTGTGGCGCTGGATGACTTCGGCAGCGGGATGTCCTCGTTCGGCTATCTCAAAAAACTGACCATCGACTATCTCAAGATCGACGGCATGTTCATCCGGGACCTGCTGGGAGACGCCAGCAACCAGGCCATCGTAAAAACCATTGTCTCCATGGCCCAGGCCTTTGATGTCGAAACCGTGGCTGAGTTTGTTGAAGACCGGCACGTCGCTGAGCATCTGGCCAACATGGGCGTGGACTATGTACAGGGCTTTGGCATCGGCAAACCACAGCCACTGAGCGCGAACGAAGACAACTTCTAGCGCGGAGCACCCAGCCTTGCTTGGCATGCATTGTGCGCCGACTGGGGGCGCCGGCCAGCGCCGGACATCCCTGATCTGCACGGAACATCTGCATGCCCGCACTCGTCTGCTGTACCTGCGCCACCACGCGCCGCGCCCCCTGGCTCGCCCTCTTCGCCGCTTTGGTGCTGTCCGCCTGCGGCGGACAGTCTGAATACGGTACGCCGGCCACCGTCGCGCCAGACGGCATCACCCGACCGCAACTACCGGCCATTGCCGATGTGGCCACAGACCCCGCGGAACCTGGTCCGTTGGAGCTGACCTCGACGGACTACGAATTCGGACGCATCACGGTCACCGACGAGCAAACCGGCGACAGCTACGAAACCGACGTCCACGGTTACATCACTTATCCGACCGAAGCCACCGAGCCGCTGCCGGTGCTGCTGTTTCAGCATGGTCGTCACCAGACCTGCGAAACCACGGTGGGGCAGCTCCCGTTTCCGGTCGGGGATGACAACTGCCCTGACCTGGCCGGCGTGATCACGCCCGCCAACAGCTATCGGGGCTACGACTATCTGGTGCAAAACCTGGCCAGCCACGGCTATGCCGTGATCTCGATTGATACCAACGACATCAACGACAACGACGGCAGCCCGAATGCAGGCGATGCCGGCGCCCTGGCGCGTGCCGAACTCATCCTCACCCACCTGGACGCGTTCAGGGACATTCACCGCAACGGCGGCCAGGGTTTTGATGGGCTCATGGGCCGGCTGGACTTCACCCGCGTCGGGCTGATGGGCCACTCGCGCGGCGGCGAAGGTGTGAACAAGACGGTGACCGTCAACGCCGGCCGCGACGAGCCCCACCAGTTGGCCGCCGTGTTCTCCCTCGCGCCGACGGACTACAACGCGCTGGACGTGACCGGCGTCACCTGGGCCACGCTGCTGCCCTACTGCGATGGGGATGTCGAGAATCTCATGGGCGCCTTCGCCTATGACGCCGCCCGGTTGATTGCACCGGATGACCCGCATCCACGCTTCCAGATCATGGCCATGGGCGCCAATCACAACTACTTCAACACGGTCTGGACCTCGGATGACTGGACAATTCATGGCACGTCTACCGACAGTCACTGCGGTACCGACGCCGCCACGCATGAACGCGACAGTCCCGAAGCACAACGGGCGCTGGGCAGCTTCTTCATGGCCTCGTTCTTCCGGGCATTTGTCGGTGGAGAGTCGGCCTTTGCCGACTACTGGACCGGCCTCGCCGCCGTGCCACCGACCCTTTGTCCCGATGGCGAGGCCGCAGGCTGTGTGGGCCGCTACCCGCTGAGTATTTACGCCAGTGCAGCGGACCGCCTGGTCGTTGATTTGACGCCCATGGAGACCGCGCTTACCCGGAATGCCTTGGGGGGTGCGGTCAGCCTGGAGGGTTTTGCGAGTTTTGAGGCCTGCACCACAACCGGGCGGGACGGCGCTGGCTGCGGTGACTCTGAGCCCACATTCACCGCCGCCGACCAGTTACGCCTGCAGTGGACTGCCCCGGCAACCTATCGCAGCGTGCTGGGCGACCTGGATGCCAGCGACTTCCATGTGCTGTCGCTGCGCGTGGGGCTGTCACTGGATGATCCAGCCAACGATGCGGGCCAGGACTTCGCGGTAGTACTCACAGACACCGACGGCCGCAGCGCACGGCTGAACGCCTCGGCCTACAGCTCGGACTTGTTCGCCCCGCCCGGCGATGCGTTCGAGACGGGCGGATCCGAAAAGCTGGTGCTCACAGACCTGCGCATTCCGCTCACCGCCTTTGCGGCCTTGGATTTTGCCCACCTGGACACGCTGGCACTGCACTTCGACCTGACCGCTGCCGGGACGGTGCAAATCACCGACCTGCAGTTCCAGCGAGTGACACACTGATGCGCCCGGGTCTGTTCATTGGCCTGCTGGGGACGGCTGGCCTGCTGGGCTGCGGCGCCTCCCCGTCGCCCGCCGAACCCGCGTCGAATCCGCCCGCGATCGAAGGCGAGTTCACCTGGGTCGAGGCGACGGTCGCCGATGTCCACGACGCGCTGGCTGCGGGCACGCTGAGCTGTGTTGATCTTGTGCAGGGTTATCTGGACCGGATTGCCGCCTACGACCGGCAGGGGCCGACCCTGAACAGTGTCATCGCCATCAACCCCAGCGCACTGGAAGATGCCGCCGCGTTGGACACCGCTTACGCGGAATCCGGCCTGACCGGCCCCCTGCACTGTGCGCCGGTGCTGCTCAAAGACAATTTTGACGCCGCAGGCATGGTGACCAGCGCCGGCGCGACCGCACTCGACAACGCCCGTCCGCCAGACGATGCGTTCAGTGTGGCAGGCATCCGAGCGGCCGGTGGCCTCATTCTCGGCAAGGCCAACATGGACGAGTTCGCGTTTGGCTTTGTCGGGTCCTCGTCCATGGGCGGACAGGTCCACAACCCCTATGACCCGACGCGTGGCGCGGGCGGCAGCAGCTCGGGGTCCGGGGCGGCCATCGCGGCCAGCCTGGCATTGATCGGCACCGGATCGGATACGGGAGGCTCCATCCGCGTGCCCTCATCGCTGGGTGGTCTGGTGGGTATTCGCCCCAGCCTGCGGCTGGTCTCGCAGGACGGCATCTTGCCGCTGGCCCACTTCCAGGACGTGGGCGGGCCGATGTGTCGGACCGTGCGCGACTGCGCGCTATTGCTGGATGCGATGGTCGGGTTTGACCCTGGCCCCGGATCAGGCCAGTACAACGAGCCGACCACACGTCCTGAAGATGGCGCGACGCCGGTGGCTGACGCTGCCAGTTACGCGGCGCTTGTAGGACTGCCTGATGCCTATGCCGATGGCCTCAGCGCTGACGGGTTGCTGGGTGCGCGTATCGGCATAGTGCGCGAGCTGTTTGGCAGCAACGCCGATGTCATCGCGGTGATCGACGCCGCCCTGCAGGCCATGGTCGCCGCCGGTGCCACGGTCGAAGACGTGACCATCGAAGACCTGGACAGCATCACCAGCTACTCCAGCGTGTCGCGCTGGGAGTTTCGTGACCACATGACCGAATACCTGGAATCCTGGCCCTCCGACGAGGACGGTCATTTGCGCAGCTTCGAGGCCGTGGTCGCCAGTGGCGGCTACGAGAACGACAGCCTGTTCGTGCTGGTACTGGATGCCGCCAGTGGCCACACCCGTGAGTTCGACCCGACCTACCTCGAAAACGTGCGGGAACGCGGCCCGTTCGTCCGCGCACGCCTGCAAGCCGCGCTGGACAATCGCCTGCTGGACGGCACCCAGCAGGGCGCAGCCTACGACGTGCTGCTCTACCCCAGCGTGCTGGGTCTGGCACCCAGCGCAGGCTCCAGTCCCAACACCGGTTCGAACAACCGGCTAAGCCCCTTCTCCGGGTTCCCGGCCGTATCGGTGCCAGCGGGGCTTGCGGCCACCGATCCCGCGCTGCCAGTGGGCATGGAACTGCTGGGCCGTGAGTTCGACGAGGCCCGCATCCTGCGTCTGGCCTACGCCTATGAGCAGCAGGTCGCCGCCACACCCGGCCTGGGCCGCGCCGCGCCGGCCTACACGCCGGAGCTGGCCGTCCCGCACTAGCGCGCCGTCGCCCCGCACATCCAGCACACTATGCGCCGGACACAGGCTAGGGACGGCACGCATGACCACAAACGGTACCGCCATTACGCATTTGGCACCGACTTCCGCCGGGCTCAGGCGGCGGATCGTCAAAGGCCTGCTGAGAACGACGATGAAGCCGTTCTTGGCGGCGCACCCGCCGGTTGCGCTGCAACGCGCCTGGACCAAGGCGTTCACGCAAAGCATTCGCAAGCCCCGTTCAGTGCAGCACCGCAGCCGACAGTTTGGCGCGGTGCCTGTGCACATCCTGCAGCCGACCAGCGGCGCACCGGGCGAGGTCGTGCTGTTTCTGCACGGCGGCGCCTATGTACTGGGTGGCGACGGCGCCTACGTGGGTTACGCCGGGCAAATGGCGCAGGCGCTGGGTCGCACGATCTGGTTGCCGGAGTATCGACTGGCGCCCGAACATGCCTACCCGGCTGCGGTGGACGATGCGCTGGCCGCATTCGACGCCATTGTCGACAACGGCATCGCACCCGAGAACATCATCCTGATGGGCGACTCGGCCGGCGGCGGCCTGTCACTGGCCACTGCACTGGCTCTGCGTGATCGGGGTGGCCCACAGGCGGGCGCACTGGTGTTGATGTCTCCGTGGACTGATCTGACCATGAGCGGAGAAAGCGTGCAGCGTCTGGCGCGACGCGATCCGTTCATCCCATCCACCTGGGGTGGGCATGCGCGCATCGGCTACGCGGGCGAACGGCCCTTCGACGATCCGGGCCTGTCGCCGTTGTTCGCCGAACTGAACGGTCTGCCAAGAACCCTGGTGCAGGTCGGCAGCGAAGAGATCCTGTTATCCGACAGCATTCGGCTGGTCGAGGCGGCCACAGGCGCCGGGGTAGACATCCGCTGCGAGGTGTACGACGGGCTCTGGCACGATTTCCAGATGCAGGTGGGTTTACTCCCCGATGCCACGCGCGCCGTGACGCGGATTCGCCGGTTTATCAACGGCGACGCGTCCCACTAGGCGGAAACGTCCCCACGCGGACACATCGCCTGATGTCCTAGTCTGTCACCTCCGCGGCGGTGCGGAATGTCCACACCAGCGGTTCCATCAGCGCGCGTCCACGGTCGTCACGCACCCGTGGGGTGATGACAGCGGTGTACTCCGTGTCAGGTTGTAGGGCTCCGGTGATCTCAATGCCGATCCCGTGCGTCCCCTCGCCTTGATACAGCGGGCCAAAGCCGGACAGCCGCGCCTCAACAATCTGACCATCGGGTGCAAACAGCACCAGGGCACCGGGTGCATGGGCAACGCTGGCGCGGTCCACGCCGCTGGAGATGAAGACGCGAACATAGCGATCGGCGGATGCATGAATGGGCACGGCCTGTTCACCGTTGTCCGGATGTACGCCCACTACCCGGGGTCCTCGGGCGTTGACGACACCGGCCTGGAGCTTGTCCCAGAGATGCAGGTAGTAGCCCGCAATCATCTTGCCCACATGAATGACCCCGCCCGACCCGGTGAAATAATGACCGGCGGCCCAGGGCATTTGTTCGCGCACGCGATCGTACTCGGCCGCGGCGCCCAATCGTTCCGCCAGGACCAGGGTCCGGGTCGCCAGCGCTGCGCGTTCGATGGCCTCGCGTGACACGTCCGCATCGCGGCCGGCCCGCCTGTAAGCCTCGGCCAATGTGTCGGCCGGTGGGAACGTCAGGTAGGGCACATCGGCCCAGAGCTGCTGCTCACGAATCGCGATGACATCCATCGCATACTCGATGCTGTTGAGCGAAACCGGGTCGAACCCCGCCCGCAAGGCCTCGAAGAGCTCATCGCCGATTACGCCGCGCAGCAAATCCCCCACACTGGGATCCGCTCCGGGCGGAAAGGCGTCCAGCGTGTACGCCGGCGAGGACTCAGCCTCCTCGCCCCGCTCCCGCACCTGCGGCTCGAACAAGGCATCCCACACCTCGTCCCCCAGGCCATGCGCGGCAATGCCCATCGCATAGGCGATCTGGGTGCCGCAGCTGTCGTCAAAACGCAGCTCAGCCAGCGGCGCCAACCCGGTCGCAGTCGTGGTCACATACGCCAGCGTGCCGCCGAAGACAGGGACATCCAGCGCAGCACCGGTAACGCAGCCCTTATCGTGGAGCACCTGCATCAACGGATTGACGAAGTACTCCCAGTGGGCGTCCTCAGCCACGTGGCGATCCCCTGGAAAGGCAGCGCCCGTCGCGTAACCACCATCCGGGTACAACGCCCCGGCCAGTAGCGCGGGGCGATGCGCGGTCAGCACAACCTTGAGCGGATGCGAATCGGGCAGATAGCGGCGGCCATACTCGGCCATGAGCGCGTGGGTGCTCATGCCGGCCGCCGACGCCAGGCCACTAAAGCCCAGCGCGACCGCAACAAACCAACCGCGACGGGCGCTTCGAGTCTTGATCATGATCCGTCTCCCAAACCGGCCGCTTGGCGTAGCTGCTGGCGTTGTTCGAACAATGCTCTGGCCTGGGCCAGGGGGTCGGTGACGTCCAGCTCGACACGACGTTTGATCGCGCGCCCTGGCAGCAGGGCGTCGCAGCTCAGGGTGTAGCGGTGCACGCCCAACACGCTTGGGTGCAGGCGCTCCTGACCGCTGGCCGCACGCGGTCCCGACCAGCCATCGCTGGCCACACAACCGGCAACCGAGGTGCTGTTCCAGGTCAATTGTGCCGATTGGCCCAGTTCAATCTGGCTGGCGCTGATCTCAAGCATGAGCGTCGGTGCCGGCAGACCTTCCAAGCTCACCGACCGAGCCACCTGACCACCCGGTCCATGGCATTGCAGCGTGAACGCACGCAGGCCGAGCGTCGCCGCCAGTGGCATCTGACCTGACAGCGCGCGCGCACCCGTCCATTCGGCATCTCCGCTGGCCAGGCATTCATCCGCATCCGTGCTGACCCACTGCAGCGTGGCCGACTCGCCGACCAGCACGCGAGCGGCGCTGAGCGTGAACTCCAGGCTGGGCGCTGGCAGACCCCGCAGCGTGACGCTGTCACTGGCCTGTGACTGGGCGGTTGCACAGGTCAGCGTAAAGACTTGCTCGCCGGCGACCGTCAGCGACACCGGTTCGCGACCGGACAAGGGCTTGCGGCCTTCCCAGCCTCCGGAGGCGAAGCAGTCCTCTGCATGGTCGGCGTGCCAGCGGAGTTGTACCGGCTCTCCCACCGCAGCTTGTTCCCGACTGGCAGTGAGCGCTACGGTCGGCGCGACCGCCACGGGCGACTGCGGATCGGCTGCCCCAGGTGCCGCGTCGTCACCGCAACCCGCGAGCACGACGAGCAGGCCGAGTACGCCGGCCCGTCGTCGTCTTAATGCGCGCGCTGCGCGTGCTAGCTGTGTCGGCATGACCGCCCCCCCCCCAAGATCGGCCCCAAGTCTGACGCGTGCAGATTGCGGGGTGATGACCCACGCCGCCACTCACGGTCAGATGCACCGCCGCTCGGATGCGATCTCCACGATGCACTTTGCCAGCTGCTCAGCCGTGCCGATCCGATCGGCGTCAACGCAACGCATGGCGCTCAGTGGCATCCCGGCGAACTGGGCGTCATCCGGGTCCTGAATCAGACAATGCCCACCGGCTTCGCTAATCGCCTGCAGCCCGGCCGTGCCATCCCATAAGGTGCCCGACAAAATGACGCCGACACTGTTCGGGCCGGCATGATCCGCAGCGGATTCGAACAGGGCATCAATCCGCTGCATACGCATCGCCTGCTCATGCATGGCATCAATGCCGAGGCGATCACCCCGGATCGTGACGAACTCCGAAGGTGCGCCAACCACCAACGTGGCGCAGCTCAGCGCATCACCGTCCTCAGGCTCGTTCACGCGTACCCCGGAGTGGCGCCGCAGAATCTCCGCCAGCCGGTTGCCGGGGCTGTCTGGTGGCCGGTGGGTGGCAATGACCACGGTGGCCTGCAGGGTCGGCGGCAGTCGGTCGAGCAGCCGGGTCAACGCATCCAGGCCGCCAGCCGAGGCGCCGATCACAATCAGCAGATTCGGGATCTCCGGCCTCGGATCGCCGTCGTTTTCGGGGCCGGCCATGGTCTGTTCGCCCTGCTCGCTGTCCACACGACTCTCGCTGCTGACACGGCCGAAGAGTGTAGCCCGGTCTGCGTGGCGGTAGACCGAACGGCCAGCGGGTGCTAAACACGACCCCATAGACCGGCGTCAACGCCGGCGATCAGGGAGACAGGGAATGAGAAGGATTGCAGGGACGTTTGTCGTGCTGCTCGTCGTCATCGTGGTGGGCTACGTAGTGGCCGCCCGCCAGAACTGGCTAGGCTCACCCCCGGGCCCGGGGAGCATCACAGGAGACGGGCTACCCGTGGCCGCCGTGATCGCCCGTCAACAGGCACGTATCCGCGCAGCCGAATCCGCAGGCGTGGCTGGACCCAAACATGTGCTGTTCGGCGACTTTCACGTGCATACCACCTACTCCACCGACGCCTTTTTGTGGTCGTTGCCCATGGCCGGTGGCCGGGGCGTGCACCCGATTGGGGATGCCTGCGACTATGCCCGCTACTGTTCGGGCTTGGACTTCTGGGGCATTACCGATCACGCGGCCGCCTCCACGCCGCGTCGCTGGAACGAAACCAAGGAATCCCTGCGCCAGTGTCAAGCGCTGGCCGGCGATCCGTCCCAGCCGGATCTGGTGTCGTTTCTCGGATTCGAATGGACACAGGTCGGCAACCTGCCCACCAATCACTACGGCCACAAGAACGTGATTTTCCGGGACCTGGACGATGACCAGGTGGCCAAACGCCCCATTGCCGCTGCCGGGATTACCACCCAGGTCCTGCGCACCGAGATGCAAGGTTTCCCACCCGCCCTGGTCCTGACAGAGCGCGGCGAGATCGGTCGCTATCTCGATTTCAATGCGTTCCTCGACGAGGTGCGCAGCGTGCCATCCTGCGACCCGGACACGCCATCCAGCCAGTTGCCCGCCAACTGCTTTGAGTCAGCCGCCACGCCCGGCGAGCTGGTCAGCCGGCTCGAAGATCAGGGCCTGGACCCGCTGATCATTCCGCATGGCACGAGCTGGGGGTTCTACACGCCGCCAGGCACCACCTTCGACAAGCAGCTCGAGGCTGAACAGCGCCCGGAGGCATTTCGTGTCATCGAGGTGATGTCGGGCCATGGCAATTCAGAAGAATATCGACCCTGGCGGGCGGTGGAGCTGGACACCGAGTCCGAGCAATTGGCGGGCCGCTGTCCCGAGCCAAGCCCCGGCTACCTGCCATCGTGCTGGCGTGCCGGCGAGATCATCGCCCAGCGTTGCGCCGAGGCGGGTGAACCCGCCGAAACCTGCGAGCAACGCGCGGCCGATGCCCGCCATGCCTACGCGAACATGAGCATTGCAGGGCATCTGGCGGTCGATGGCGAATCGGCAGAGGACTGGCTCGATGCCGGACAGTGCACCGACTGCTTCCTGCCGCCGTTCAATCACCGGCCGGGCACCTCGGTGCAGTACGGGCTGGCCATTTCCAACTTCGATGAGGACGAACCGGCCCGCTTCACCTGGGGCTTCATCGCCTCATCGGACAACCACCGCGCGCGCCCGGGCACGGGCTACAAGCCCGTGGACCGCAAGGTCACTACCGAGGCCAATGGACCGGTGAACGACACCTGGGCCCAGCGCATTTACGGTGAGCCCGGACCCAAAACCGCCGAAGCCCGGCTCATCGACCGCGATACGCTCAGCGAGATGGCCGGTTTTCAGCTCACGGAGCTGGAGCGTCAGTCGTCCTTCTGGCTGACCGGCGGGCTGGCGGCCGTCCACGCCAGCACGCCGGATCGCGCCGGTATCTGGGAGGCCTTCGAGCGGAGGGAGATCTACGGCACCTCCGGGCCGAAAATGCTGCTCTGGTTTGACCTGCTTGACGGCGAGCAGCGCCATCCCATGGGGAGCGAGCTCCGGGCCAGCGGCGTACCGACCTTTGAGGTCCGCGCGGTGGGTGCATTCAAACAACAGCCCGGTTGCCCCGACTTCGTCCATGCCGGGCTGGATGCGGACCGCATCGAGCAGCTTTGCTCGGGTGAATGCGACAACCCGACGGATGAGCGCCACCCGATCACCCGCATCGAAATCGTCCGCATCCACCGCCAGGCCAGCCCGGATGAAGCCATCGACACGCTGATCGAGGACCCCTGGCAGGTGCACGACTGCGACGACCGCGGTCAGGGCTGCCGCGTTCAGTTTAGCGACCCGGACTTTGCAGACGCACCTCGCGACGTGCTGTATTACGCCCGCGCAATCCAGGCGGCGACACCGACGATCAACGCAGACAACCTGCGCTGTGAATACGACGCCGAAGGCAACTGCATCCGGGTCAATCCCTGTTTTGGCGATGCTCGCACCGATGATGACGATGCCTGTACCGCTCCCGCTGAACACCGCGCCTGGTCCTCACCGATCTACCTGACCGCGGGCACCGACGCATCGTGACAAGCCGGCCATCCACACGGTCCGCGCTCATCGGCGTGGCGACAACTACGGGTTTCGTACTGGCGGGCTGGCAAGCGTTGTTCCAGCCCCAGTTCAACGCCGCCAATGCGACCGAGGGGGCGGCCGCGCAGGTCAACGATCGAGTGATCACCGAGGCCAGCCTCGCACGCGCCGTGGAAGCGATTGCGCGCGACAAGCAATCACCACTGCGAGACACGGACCGCGACCGCGCCCTGGAGACGCTGATCACTGAAGAACTGCTGGTCCAGCAGGCCGGGGTCATCGGGCTGATCGACGAAGATCGCGCCGTCCGTGCGGCAGTCGTCGACGCCATGATCCAGACGGTTGCCGCGCGGGCCGATGCCACGCTGCCGGACGATGACACGCTGCGCGCCTTTTATGCCGATCACCCGCTGATGGGTGCGCAGGCAGGTCGTGTACGCCTGCAATACGCGGTCCGGCCCTGGCCAGCGACCCAGCAGGTCGCCGCCCTGCGCGACGGGCAGCCCTTCGAAACCGTATTCGCCGGTGCGTCCCCCGCCCCGCTGCCTGATGGCTGGCTGCGGTTCGATCAGCTGGACCACTACCTGCCCCCGACGGTCATCCGAGCCATCACCTCGCAGCGGGCTGGCGACATCATCGGGCCACTGCGCATCCGCCAGCAGGCGCACTTTGTCTGGTTGCAGGCCGTGGAGCCCGGCACCCGCCCCCGCTACGAAACCCTGCGCCCTCAGCTGCTCGAGGCCTGGCAGCAACGCAGGCGTGAACAGGCCGTCGCAGACTATGTCGCCCGGCTGCGGGAACAGGCAGATATCCGGATCGGTGGCTAGCCTGATGCCCGCAGGCCGTACCCTGCATCGCGGGCTGCTCGCCTGCGGACTGCTGAGTCTGCTGCTCTGGGCCGTCACGCCGGTCGCCCACGCACATACCCGCAGCCAGTCGTTCTCCTCCTGGAGCTGGTCCGGGGCGGAGGTGACAGGTCGGTTCACTATCGACGCACGCCGTGCAACGCTGCTCTATGCCGATGTCCCGGCGACGGCGACCGCGGTCGCCCAGACGCTGCCCCTGCGCCTGGCCGAACACCTTGCAGACACCGTGCGGCTCCAGCAGGGCGATGTCGCCTGCCCTGCTGCCACGGCGCCCAGCCCGCAACCGGCGGCGGCCGGCTGGCTGGCGGTGGATCTGCAGTTCATCTGCCCGCGCCCGCTTGGCGAGGCGCCCGCGAATCTGCAGATCGACGCGCTGTTCCGCTATGCCGCCACGCATTTGCACATCGCCCAGGTCACCCGGGACGGGCAGCAGATTGAGCGGGTGCTCACACCAGAGCACGCCAACCTGGAACTCAGCACGAGGACCGTGCCCACGGCTGTTGGCATGCGTGATTTTGTCTGGCTGGGCGCGACCCATGTCGCCAGCGGCTGGGACCACATCGCGTTTCTGGCAGCGCTACTGCTGCTAATTAGCGGTTGGCGGGCCCGGCTGTGGACCGTCACGGGATTTACCATTGGGCATTCCATTACGCTGGCGTTGGTTGCCTCCGGCCAGTTGCTGCCGGATGGCCGAACAGTAGAAGCGCTCATCGGGTTCAGCGTGCTCTACGCGGCCCTGGACGCGGCCCGTGAACGCGGGGACCTGCGCAGCGGATCGATGCGTGGCTGGCTGGTCGCGCTCGGGGCCATCGGACTGGGCAGCTGGCTCACCGGGTTGTCCGCGCTGGCTCCCGGTGTGTGGCTGGCCTGCCTGCTGCTCTGCGCCCGACTCGTGCCACCAGCCGGGCCAGGCCGGCGCGCCCGCGCAACAGGCCCGCTCATTGCCACCGCCTTCGGGCTGATTCACGGTGCGGGGTTTGCCGGCGCCCTGCTCGATCTTGCCATCAGCACGGACTCGCTCTGGAGGATGTTGCTGGGCTTTAACCTGGGCGTTGAGCTGGGGCAGCTCGGCATTGTCCTGGTGCTGGCCGCTGCGGGTGCCCTGCTCCAGCACAGCTGGACATACCGACGCCCTGATGCTGCGCCGCACTGGCCGGCCACCTTCGCGCTTTGCGGGCTGGCCGCTCTGGGCAGCCACTGGTTTCTGCTACGCGCGCTGGGCGGCTGATGCGGGTGAGGCCTCAGGGCTGCATCGGCGTTTCGGCCAGCTGGCCGTCCAGTTCACGGGCCACAGCCTCGGGCGAGTCGGTACCACGGGCGAGCAGCGCGTAGGCCACAGGCACCACGAAAATCGTGAACAGTGTTGCCGCCAACACACCAAACAGAATGACCACCCCGATCGAGAAGCGCGTCTCCGCTCCTGCACCAGAAGACAGGATCAGCGGCAGACTGCCGGCGGCCGTCGTGATCGCTGTCATCACGATAGGCCGGAACCGGACCTGCGCGGCTTCGCGGAGTGCGTCATCGAAGGCGACGCCGGCATCACGCCGCTGATTGGCGAACTCCACGATGAGAATGCCGTTCTTGGCAGCCAGACCAATCAGCATGACCAGGCCAATCTGGCTGTAGATATTGAGTGACGAACCCACCGCCCAGAGCCCAAACAGCGCGCCGGCCACGGCCAGCGGCACCGTAAACATGATGACCAGCGGATGGACAAAGCTCTCGAACTGCGCAGCCAACACCAGAAACACCACGACCATTCCCAGCAGGAACACGAACAGGAGTGACCCGGTGGATTCCTGCAGATCGCGTGACTGCCCCTTGTAATCAATCACCACCGACTCGGGCAGCACCTCGCGCGCCAGCGCCTCGAGTTCGGTGAGCGCCTCGCCCAGAACCAGACCGTCGGCCAGATCTGCCTCGATGGTAATGGCCCGAACCCGGTTGTAGCGGTTCAGTGCAAAGGCATCCGCCTGTTCCCGAATGGTGACCAAGTTGCCCAATGGAATGAGTTCACCCGTACTGTCGGAGCGTACGTAGAGGTTGGCGACGGCATCCTGGGTGCGCTGCAACTCACGCTCGCCCTCGACAATGACGTCATATTCCTCGCCGTCGTCCAGGTAGGTGGTCACACGGCGTGAGCCCAGCATGGTTTGCAGGGTCAAGCCGATGTCCCGCACCGAGACGCCCAGGTCGCCGGCACGGTTGCGGTCAATGGCAATGCGCAGCTGCGGCTGGGTTTCCTTGTAGTCAGAATCCACTCCGCGCAGGCCGGGTAGGCGCTCGTTGATGGCCTCCAACAAGGTGTCGCGCCACTCGACCAGTTCCTCGTAGGTCCCGCCGCCGATCACGAACTGCACCGGCTGGCCGCGTCCCCCACCAAAACCCTGGCGCATAATCGGGAAGGCGCGCACGCCTGGCAGATCGCCCACGCGGGCGCGCACGTCATCCATGATCGCCCAGGCTGAGCGACGCTGGGCCCAGGGGCGCAGCACGAAGATCACGATGCCGCTGTTGTAGCGTTCCCCACCAAAGCTGGGCGCACGCACGAGCAGCCGCTGAACTTCGCCGGACTCGACCAGCGGCATGGTGCGTGCCTCGATCTCATCCATGTAGTCCTTCATGTAATCGAAGGTCGCGCCTTCCGGCCCCCGGACGACCAGGAAGAACGCACCCCGGTCCTCCTTGGGTGCGAACTCGGTCGGCACGGCCTGGTACAGATACACGGCACCGACCAGCACGCCCGCCACGACCAGTCCGATAATCCAGGGGGCGCGCAGCAGACCGTTGAGCAGTCGGCCATAGCCGCGTGCCGTACGATCAAACCCGCGTTCGATCAATGCCGCCATTGACCGGCGCTGCGCACTGCGATCCTGCGGCTTCAGCAGCTTGGAACACAGCATGGGAGACAGCGTCAGCGCGACGATCGTGGAGAAAAACACAGCCGCGGCCATCGTGAGCGCGAACTCGGTGAACAGCCGGCCGATGTCACCGGAGATGAACGACAAGGGGACGAACACGGCGATGAGCACCACCGACGTCGCGACCACGGCAAAACCCACCTGACCCGCACCGCGGTACGCCGCCACGAGCGGCGTTTCGCCCAGCTCCACGCGACGTGCGATGTTCTCCAACATGACGATGGAATCATCCACGACCAGGCCCACGGCCAGCACCATCGCCAGCAGAGTCAGCAGATTGATCGTGAAACCGAACGAATAAAGCGCGACAAAGGTCGCGATGAGAGACACCGGCACGGTGACCGCAGGCACGATCATGGCCCGTACGCTGCCCAGGAACAGCCAGATGACCAGCACCACCAACGCCACGGCAATGGCCAGGGTTTTCCAGACTTCGGCGATGGCCGCCTCGATGAACACGCTGGAGTCGTAACTCTGCTCGATGCTCATCCCTGCAGGGAGATTGGGGCTGATCCGCTCCTTGAGCGCCTTGGCGGCGCGGGCCACTTCGATGGTGTTGGCCGTGGACTGCTTGATGATCCCCATGCCGACCATGGGCACGGTGTTGCCCCGGAATAGCGTCCTGTCTTCCACCGCGCCCTTCTCGACGCGGGCGACCTCCGACATCCGGACCAAATGGCCATCGGTGCTTGTGCCGACCACCAGGTTTCTGAAATCCGCCGGCGTGTGGTAACCGCGTCGCACGCGGGCGGTGAACAATCTGTCTTCGGACTCGATGCGCCCGGCAGGTAACTCGACGTTCTCCGAGACCAGTGCATTCTCGACATCGGCCACTGTCAGCCCCCTGGCCGCGAGCGCCTTGCGGTCCAGCCAGATGCGCATCGCGTATTCCAGGCCGCCGCCCACGCGCACGCGCGCCACGCCGGGCAGAATCGAAAAGCGGTCTTCCAGGTAGCGCCGGGCGTAGTCGGTCAGTTCCAGCAGGTCGAGTTCGGTACTGGTGAGGTTCATCCACATGATGACGTCGTCATCCGACTCGACTTTCTGGATGTCGGGCGGGTCCGCCTCCTCGGGCAAATTGTCGAGCACACCAGAGACCCGATCACGGATGTCGTTGGTCGCACCATCAATATCGCGCCCCGAGTCGAACTCAATGGTGACGCGAGAGCGGCCATCCTCCGAGCTGCTTTCGATGAAGCGAATTCCCTCCACGCCGGCGATGCGGTCCTCGATGATCTCGGTGATGCGGGTTTCGACCACAGCCGCCGACGCCCCTGTGTAGGTCGTGTCCACGGAGACGATTGGCGGGTCGATATCCGGATACTCGCGCAGGGCCAGCCGCTCGTAGGCGAGGGCGCCAAAGGCCAGCATGAGCAGAGACAGCACGCTGGCGAAAACCGGTCGCCGGACCGAGAGATCAGACAGCACCATGTCAGCTCTCCGCGCCGTCGACAACACTGGGCAATGCCGCCGCCCGATCCGCCACACGCACGCGCGAGCCCGGCTGCAGCTTCAGCGTGCCGTCGGTGACCACCCAGTCGCCGGGTGCCAGTCCGCTGGTGATCTCCGCCAGGCCCGGGCGGCGGGCACCCACCGTCACCTCCACACGCTCAACAACCTCGTCGACAATGCGAAAGACGAACTGGCGTTCGCCGCGAGGAACCAGCGCGCTTTCCGGCACGGCGAGCGAATCACGCTGCCGGGCCAGCAACTCCAGTTCGATCAACATCCCGGGTCGCAGCGCATGGTCGGTGTTGTCAATCTGCGCCCGCGCAAGAATGGCCCGGGTTTGCGGATTGACCTGTGTCGCCACTGCGGAGACCTCGCCTTCAAAGCTGCGATCAGGAAACGCCGATGTGCGAGCGACAAGCGGCACACCCGCCTGGAGGCGGGCCAGTTCGGTTTCGGGCACCGTGAAATCAACCTTGATGGTGTCGATGTCATCCAGCGTGGTGATGACATCACCCGGCTGGATCAACGCGCCCACGCTGACCATGCGCAGACCGACACGGCCGGCAAAAGGCGCCCGGATCAGATGGTCTTCGATCTGAGCCTCCAGCGCCGTGACCTCGGCGACGGCGGTCTCAACCTCCGATCCCAGCAAATCCACTTCCGACTCAGACAGCACGCGATCCCGAACCAGCGATTCAGAGCGATCCAGGGTGCGACGACGCTCAGCCAGCCGCGCCCGTGCGGCAGCGAGCGCGGCGCGTTCGGCCGTGTCGTCCAGCCGTGCAAGCAGCGCACCGGCCTCAACCTCGGCGCCGTCTTCAAAATTCAGCGCGATGATCTTTTCGGTGAGATTGGCACTGACTTCAAGGGATTCATTGGAGCGCGCGGTACCCAGCGCCTCGATGCCGCTGGCAAATCGCGCGAGTTCCACGCGTTCTGCCAGCACCTTCGTGGCAGGTCGCTCCGCATCGTTTGTGACATTTGGCTCGGGACCGCAGGCCACCAACAATCCCCCCGTTACGACCAGCATGAGCCGCATCACCCGCAGTTCCATCATGGTTCATCCCTGAGCCGGCTACCCGGCGAATAGAATCCCGAAGCGTTCGTCTGACTGAAATTAACCGTTAAGGTTCCTAAGCACACAGTCAAAGATTCTGCGCATAAGCATCGATTAATCCGATCGGTCCGCCGAACGGGTCTCGATTCGGCACAATGTGTCACATGAGACATGCCAACTGGTTCATCGGCTGGCCAGCAGATGCCTGGGCACCCGCCGACGCCGTTCCCCGAATGCAGCACGACCTGGCATTGCCACCGTCGACTCGCTGGATGTCCGGCGATGATCTGCACGTAACGCTGGCATTTCTCGGGCGCTGTGGTGAGCACGCGGCTAACCGTGCCTTTGACCTGGCGGCCCAACAGGCCAGGATCCAGCCCCCGAAACTGAGCCTCAGCGCACACGGGTGGGCCTTGCTCGGTGGCGACCAGGCACCGTCAGCCGTCTCACTCCTCATGGAGGGCAGGTCCGCCGATCTGAGCACACGCATCGCCGAACTGCGCCCCGCCCTTTATGCAGCAGCCGGCGCCCGGCCGGATACGCGGCCACCCAGGCCGCATGTCACGCTGGCCCGCCTGAATCGCCAGGTTGATAACCCGACCCGGCAGGCACTTGCGCAACGCCTTGACGGGCAGGTGCCACCGCCATTCACCCTGCAATTGGAGTCGCTGGCCTTGTTTACATGGACAGAAGATCGCGTCCAGCGGCTATTTCGCCGCACACGACACTGCCCGCTGGGCAGGCCCGCGCCATGAAGACGCTGGACTGCCTGATCATTGGCGGGGGATTCGCCGGCCTGCAATGCGCACAGCGCCTCCATCAGGCGGGTCTGGCGGTGCAGGTACTCGAAGCACGGGAACGACTCGGCGGCCGCACACGGGTGGCTCCGCTGGCGGATCGTACGGTCGACATCGGCGGTCAGTGGATCGGGGCCGGTCACAGCGAACTCACGGCCCTGGCTCAGAAGGCCGGCGCGGCAATCGTTCCGCAATACGCAGAAGGCGCCAGGCTACTGCACTTGGCCAGCGGCCGCCGTGAGCGCGTCAAGCGCTACCGCGGACTCATCCCCAATGCCAACCCGCTGGCCCTGCTCGAGCTGGATCGCGCCATCCGGCGGCTGAATCGGGACAGCCAGTCGCTCAGTCTCGATGCGCCCTGGCAGGCGGCCCAGGCCAGCCGGTGGGACCACGAAACGCTGGCGACCTGGAAACAACGTCATCTGCACACACGGACGGGGCGCGAGATCTTCGATATCGCGGTGCGATCGGTGATGACCGCGGAACCCGGGACGTTGTCGCTGCTGGGATTCCTGTTCTACTGCGCCTCGAACAACGGCTTTGAAGCCCTGACCTCGGTCGAAGGCGGCGCGCAGGCAGCCACGGTCGGTGGCGGCATGGTTCAACTCGCGGAACATTTGGCCGCTCCGCTGCAAGCCGAGCGTCGCATTGCACTCAACGCGGATGTGCATCGGATCGTCCGCACCGAACATGCATGGCAGGTGGAAGATCGCCAACAGCGCTGCTGGCAAGCCCGTCGCGTAGTCTGCGCCCTGCCCCCCGCGTTGCAGGACCGCATCGCTTTCGAGCCCGCGCTGCCGGCCGACCGCGCCCGACTGGCCAATCGCATGCCCATGGGCTCGGTGATCAAGGTCGTTGTGGCGTATGCGACACCCTTCTGGCGTGAGGCGGGCCTGTCAGGCGAGGCCGTCAGTCACAGCCTGCCCTTCAACACGGTTTTTGATGCCTCGCCCCGTGAGGGCGCGACCGGGGCACTGGTGGGCTTCATCGACGGTGCCCCTGCTCGGCACTGGTCGGCGCGCCCCCCCGAGGAGCGCCGTCAGGCAGTACTCGACAGCCTGGTCCGCTACTTCGGCCCGCAGGCCGCTGAACCGCTGGACTATGTCGAGCATGATTGGATCACCGACCCCTGGTCGCGCGGCTGCTACGTGGGACTCATGACCCCGGGGCTGCTCACCGAACTGGGGCCGGCCCTGCGGACGCCCTGGTCGGGCATCCACTGGGCAGGCACGGAAACCGCAACGGAGTTCTGCGGATATATCGAAGGCGCCATCCGATCCGGCCAGCGCGCCGCAGACGAAGTGCTGACGGCGCTGGCCGATCATCGTCGCTAGTCTTCCGTCAGCATCGCCGCAGCGGCCAGATACCCCAGCACCAACTCAGCACCCGCTCCGGCGACATCATCAACGGCCAGACGATTCATGGCGTTGATGACCTGCTGACCGAGGATGTCGAAGCTGTCCGCAGCCACGCGGCCCGTGCCGGAGATATCGCGATTAACCTGAAGACGGCCCAGCTGCTCGAGCACTGCGTCGAAGCCGGTACCGGAGATGTCCCGCTCCTCCTGCATTTGTTCTCCCAGATCCAGGATGAGATCGAACCCCGTGCCGGAGATATCGCGATCTTGAACCAGCAATTCACTGACTTCGAGAATCAGGTCGAATCCGGTTCCAGAAATGTCCCGATCCTCTGAAGGCTCGACCAGATCCCAATAGCCGCTGAGGAAACCCGTGCCTGAAATATCACGGAACCCCGCCCGAGCCGAATCGAATGACTGGCCACTTGCCTCTATCGCGGCAAAGTCAAGCAGATCCAATCGGCTGTCCCCATTCACGTCGAGCGCGTCGAGGGCGTCACCTCGCGGCAGTTCCGCTGCGGCCGCCAACAGGTCCATCATCGATAGAGTCGAAACGACGAGTCCCTGAAACGCAGCGCGATACGCAATCTGCGCGGGTGTGTACAAGCTGGAGCAGGTTGTGGGCAGCACGGCCCCCTCTGCGTCGGCGTGCAAGATCGACAAACTCTGTGCCGACGGCTGTCCGGTGGCGACGAGTCCAGCCATGGATACCGTGTCAAACGAATCATCTGCGACAGCGGTGGCAGACATTGTCCAGACAGCAAGGCCGAACCCTGCCGCAAAAAGGCGGTTAACACCAGTCATTAGATTCCCCAATAGCGAAGGTTGACGCCAAAGCAGTGACCGCCCAGTTTCCCCGGTGTCGTGTCCACTGCCGCGCCTAATAATAGCTTCATTTCTGGCGTAATGTGATATTTGGCATTAGTATGCCAATTATGGATGCAGCAACCCATTTCGATCAGACCGTTCAGCACCGAGTACAGAAGGCGCTCGAACGCATTCTGAGAGCCCTGGCACGCGTACTGCTGCGCCAAGGTATCGACTATGGCGCCTTCTCGGAGATTGCCAAGCGCGTCTTTGTGTCCGTTGCAACAGAAGAATTCGGCCTGCGCTCAAGACCCGCCAGCAAGTCTCGAGTTGCACTACTGACCGGAATCAATCGGCGGGACGTGGCACGTGTTCAGAGGGAGTCCGGGTCGAGCGGTCATGTCGCTCAAATCTACAACCCGGCATTCCGGCTAGTCTCGCTGTGGATTCGGGAACCTGACTACCTGGACGAAAACGGTCACCCGATTCAGCTCCCGGTCCTGGGAAACGCGCCTTCGCTCGAAGCGCTGCGCGCTCGGGTCTGCCCGGATATTCCCATCACGGCCGTCACACGCGAACTACTGAATTCTGGAGTTGCGCGCTCTGCGGATGGTGATGAAACGCGGCCTGGCGTCATCGCGCTGCAGACAGAAGCCTATGTCCCGAAAGAGGACATCACGGCCAAACTGGACTTGATGGGTGTTGACGTGGCAGCGCTCATCAACACCGTTGGCTGGAATATCGAGCAACCGTCAGCAGCACGGTTCCAGCGCAAAGTGAGCTTCAACAATCTGACACCTGCCGGTGTCGAAAAGCTTCACGTGCTGGCATCCGAAGCAGGGATGCAGTTACTCAAACGCTTGGATAGCGAACTAGCGGAACACACCACTGACGATGGTGGCGAATTTGCGGGGATGGGGATTTACGCATTTAGCCAAATCGAGTCGCAGACGACGCGTCGAGGCGATTCCACCACACCCTCATAGGAGGCCCCAATGAGATTTGCAGTTTCCATCATCCCTATTGCCATGACACTGGCGCTGACCGGCTGTGGCGGTAGCAGTAACGCCGATATTTCGGGCACCGGCTTCGTCTCGCTCGGCGTCACCGATGCACCGGTAGATGACGCGGACGCTGTGGTGGTGACATTCACCGAAGTCCAGTTGCTGGGAGCGGACGATGCTGTGCGTTCGACCTTCACGCTGGACACACCGCAACAAATCGACCTGCTGGCCCTGCAGGGCAATAACAGCCGGTTCCTGATCGAAGGTGAAGAAGTCCCGGTCGGCACCTACGAACAGATCCGTCTGATCGTTGATGCGGTAGCGCCAAGCTGCAATAACATCCCGGACCCGCTGCCCTCCTACATCACCATCGATGGCGTGGACTACCCCCTCGTGGTCCCTAGTGGCGAGCAGTCAGGCCTGAAGTTCCAGGGGCCCATCACGGTAGCGGCGGGCCAGTCTGCGGCCTACACGGTGGACTTTGATCTGCGCCAAGCCATCGCCGAACGCGGCGCAACCGGCTGCTACAACCTGCGCCCGGTGGTTCGTGTGGTCGACAACGCTGAGGTCGGCACCCTGGCCGGCACCGTAGACCCCGACCTGTTTACCGATGCAGCCTGTGCCAGCGCAAACCCGGCCACGGGCGAAGGCGGTGCTGTGTATGTCTTTTCAGGTGGCGCCACAGTCCCTGACGATGCCGATGCATCCACCGACGAGGATGTCGACCCCCTGACCACCGCACTGCTCACGCCCGTGACCGACGAAAATGACATCGTCGTAGGCTATGAGTACGAAGTCGGCTTCCTGCTCGCAGGCGAGTACACCGCTGCCTTCACATGCCAGGCACGCGAAGATGATGGCGAGCAGGACGATGCCATCAGCTTTGGCGATGTGGAGAACAACATTGTCATCAATGCGGATGCAGAAACGACGGTGAACTTCGAAGCAGCTGCGGAGAGTCCGCCGGAATAACGGCCCGCGCGTTTACGGTGTGGTGTCACACCGCATAGAGGCGGCCCCGACGGGGCCGCCTTTTTCATGCGTGAAACACCGACGGCGTCTGCGTTAGGCTCCGACGACCCGCCTGTGGAGTCCGCTTATGCGTTTTCGCCATTTTATCGCCTGTTTGTTGCTGGCGCCTGGCCTGGCCGTGGCCAGCGTTGGACAACCCGTGGAGTACAGCGTCAATCAGCAGCCTTATGAGGGCTACTTTGTCACGCCTGCACCCGACGCGCCCCTGGTGCTGCTACTCCACGACTGGGATGGCTTGACGGACTATGAAATCCGCCGAGCGGACATGCTGGCCGGTCACGGCTACGCCGTGTTCGCCGCTGACCTGTTTGGCCAGGGCAAGCGCCCGACCACGCTTGCGGACAAGCGGGCGCACACCGGCGAGCTGTATCAGGACCGGGAGAAACTGCGCGCCCTGATGCAAGGTGCGCTGCAAGCGGCGCGTGGACTGGGGGCCAACACCCGAAAGGCTGTGGCCATGGGCTATTGCTTCGGCGGTGCCGCGGTGCTGGAGCTGGCGCGGTCCGGCGCCGACCTCGAAGGCTTCGCCACCTTCCACGGAGGACTCGGCACCCCCGAGGGCCAGACCTATGACCGTGCCAAAGGCGCCTACCTCATCCAGCACGGCACAGCGGATTCGCATATCAGCATGGCGCAGTTCGCTGCCCTGGCCGAGGCACTGGAAGACGCCGACTTGCCGCACAGCATGACCACTTATGGGGGCGCACCCCATGCCTTTACGGTGTTTGGGCAGGACAGCTATCGAGTGGATGCCGACACGCAATCCTGGTCCGCATTACTGGCCTTTCTCGATACGTTGTTGATGCAGTAACCCGCTCGCCGTCCGTCTGGACTACCCGTCCGAAGGATTGACCTCGAAGCCGGATGTGCAAATTCTGGTCGTCCGGTTTGGTTCAATGCCGCGACAGGACGTCCGGCACGGAGGGGGGTTATGGATGCCCGATACCTCGCGCTTGCCCTGGTAGCAGGCCTCACGATGTCGGCGACGCGATCAGAAGCCTTGCCGCCTTTGTCAGCAGACACGGCCATCCCGATTGTTGATCGGATTCGGGTCAATACCCGAATCGGGTTAGACATCCGCAATGATGGCCAAGGCGTGCTGCTCGTCACCACCGAGGCCGGACATTCCCCAGATTGGGAGGCGGGTCGCTACGTAGCGATCCGTCTGTCACCCGGGCCGCTGCTCGGCGAACCGTTCGACGTCACGCCAGTACGCCCCCATCCCGAGCAATTCCGATTCGCTGGCGTGGCGCTGGCGGCCGACGGTCGCTTCGCCCTGGTGGAAACCCTTGGGCGGCAAAGCGCGCGTCGAGCCCTGCAAATGCAAATCGTCTCGCAGGACGACGCCCCACTGCCACCGCCTGTCCTGATTAGCGCGTTCTATCCCGAACCGGCCGATGGCCAGCGCCGGGTCATGGCCGACGCCGAAATCTCAGCCACCCCGGAAGCGCATTGGTTGACCAGTTGGAGCGTTGTCCATCGCTTCCAGACGGTTAATCTGGGTCTTGCCTCACCGAGACTCGAATCCCGACGCGTGCTCACCCAGGCCGTCGACAGCAACGGAGCGCTGCTGGGTACGGCACAGCTCATTGCCCTGCGACCGAATGTCTGGCACGGAGCAACAGAAGAAGGCCCTCGGCTCGCCCGAACAGGGACAGATCTGATATCCGCCTGGCCGATGGCGTACCCACAGCGCCATGCGGCACTCATCCAGCCACTGGACGCCTTTGGCGCGCCCGTGGGTCGGACGGAACGTATCGACACGCTCCAATCCGGAAATGCCATGCACTTGCAGGTCGATCACAGGGATGGGCGGACAGCGCTGGCATGGTATGAGCCGTCCTATCCTGCGCAAACCGGACTGCGCGTTCGTTTTCTCGGTGCAGATCATCGGCCGGCCAGCCCCGTTCTCCACCCGGACCTTCCACTCGAACTCAGCAACATCCGGGTCCACGATGTGGTCGTCAGCGCCTCGGGAGCCGCGATTGTTGCACTCACCGCATCGATTCGCGCAGCCGACCACAGCATGTCGACCGGTGTGGTCCTGTATTGCCTGGAGCCATCTGGTGAACTGGCCTGCGCAGCCACCACCCTGGAAACGACAGGGTATGTCGCCCAGGCTCGGTTACGCCCACAGGGCGACGACCTCATCCTGGCCTATGCTGATCAGGGGGACTGGACACAGGATACGGGCATGGGATGGCTACGCCTGATCCGCCTGCCCTCTCAGCTGCTCAGCACTTCAACTGCTGACTAAGCGCGTAGGCATGGACGCGGGGCACGAACCCCGGTACGACTATTGTCATGTTTCACATTCGTCCCGCCTGCCCCGCTGACTGGCCTGCGATCTGGTCTGTCCTCGAACCTGTCTTTCGCCAGGGGGACACCTACGCTGTTGATCGCGACATCAGCGAACACGCGGCCCGGCGGGACTGGTGCAGCCTGCCGCTCAGGACGTTTGTCGCCTGCGACGCCACCGGCCAGGTACTCGGCACTTCCATCGTGAAGGCCAATCAACGGGGTGGCGGTCGCCATGTTGCGAATGCGGCATTTGTTGTCGACCAGGCCGCTCGCGGACGGGGCGTGGTCGCGACGCTTTGTGTCCATGCCCAGGACTACGCCCATGCCTTGGGGTTCACGGCCATGCAGTTCAACTTTGTCGTGGCGACCAACCTGGGCGCCGTACGCTTGTGGAAACGCCTGGGTTTCGCAATAGTCGGCACCCTGCCGTCTGCATTCGACCACCCCGTGCACGGCTGCGTAGATGCCCATGTCATGCACAAGTCGCTGACCGGCAGCGATTCGCTCATCACTGAAACACCATCGTAGGACGATTGATGATCTCAGCTACCGAAGCCCTGCAGCGCCTGCAGGAAGGCAACGCCCGTTTTGTTCAGACCGACCCCGGACTGGCATCGAGCCAGCTCAGTAGCCCGGAGCGTCGTGAGGCCCTGCTTGCCGGCCAGGAGCCCTTCGCCATCGTGCTGGGGTGCTCGGATTCCCGCGCGCCTGCAGAGCTGATTTTTGATCAGGGATTGGGCGATCTGTTCGTCATCCGCGTGGCCGGCAACGTCATCGCCCCCTCGCTGGTCGGCAGCGTTGAGTTTGCTGCGGAACACTTTGGCACACGGTTGGTGGTCGTCATGGGTCACACGCAATGCGGTGCGGTGACCGCCACCCTCCAGCAGCTGGACGAGCCGCCGGAAACCCGCTCACCCAATCTGCATGCCATTGTGGATCGCATCCGGCCCGCCGTCGCGCCGTTGCGCGACGCCTTCCCGGATGCCCAGCCGGCCGACCTGGTGGGCCGCGCCGTGCGCGCGAACATCGCAGCCTCCGCCAACCAGTTACGCCACGGATCAAGAATTCTTGAGACGTTGATTCGCGATGACGGCTTGGTGGTCGTCGGCGCTGAATACTCGCTGGAAACCGGTCGGGTGGACTTCTTTGACGGAGTGCCGGGCTAACCGCCTGGTCGCCAAGCCTCATGCGCGTACTTGGATTCGGCGCCAGCAACAGCCGCCGATCCATCAATGCCCGACTGGCGCGACACGCACTGGAGCGACTGCGCAGTCACCACCTACCGGAGGCCGAGACCGACATGCTCGATCTCAATGACTTCGAAATGCCGATCTACAGCATCGACCGTGAGCACAGCAGCGGCGTGCCAGCGCTAGCCCAGCGGTTTCTGGACCGGCTGGCCTGGGCAGATCGCATCATCATTTCATTTGCGGAACACAACGGCGCCTATACGGTGGCGTTCAAGAACGTGTTCGACTGGGCTTCTCGCATCCAGACCAAGCTGTACCAGGGCAAGCCATTGCTGATACTGTCGACCTCCCCGGGTGGGCGCGGGGGAGCCAGCGTGCTCAAGATGGCCAGCGAACGCGCCGGCTTCCAGGGCGGCGAGGTGCGCGCCACCTTCTCGCTCCCACGCTTTGAGCAGGCCTTCTCGGATACCGACGGGGGCTTGACCGACCCAGAGCAGCAGCAGGCACTCGATGACGCCCTACGCCGGCTGCTCGCGCCGGCTGCTCAGGCCGCCAGCCACTCGGACTAGCGTTGTTTACGGCGCGCGCGGAAGAACGCCCTTAGCAACTGCGCCGAGGCATCGGCCTCGAGGCCAGCATGCAGCTCACAGCGGTGGTTGAGCTGCGCCCCCGGCAACACATCGAAGACCGAGCCCGCCGCGCCTGCACGCAGATCATCGGCCCCGTAGATCACGCGACGCACACGTGCCGTGATGATGGCACCCGCACACATCGCGCAGGGTTCAAGGGTGACATACAGGTCGCAGTCCACCAGACGGTAGTTGCCGACGCTCGCGGCAGCGGCCCGCAACGCCTGGATTTCCGCATGTGCCGTGGGGTCGGACAACTCGATGGGCCGGTTCCAGCCTTCGGACAGCAACTGGCCTTGCCGTACGATCACCGCGCCGACGGGCACTTCGCCGGCCTCCGCTGCCCGCCGCGCAAGCGACAGCGCGTGCTGCATCCAGCGCCGGTCTACCGCCTCTTGCGCCTCATCCGTTGATGCGGCCGCCTGTCGCGACATGCCAGACGGCTCAGCCATGACGGCGTGGGCCGCAGCCTATTCCCACTCGATCGTGGCAGGCGGCTTGCCGGAAATGTCGTACACCACCCGTGAAATCCCATCGACCTCGTTAACGATGCGGCGTGCCACATGATCGAGAAACTCGTAGGGCAAATGCGCCCAGCGCGCTGTCATGAAATCGATGGTCTCGACCGCCCGCAAAGCGATGACATGCTCGTAACGACGCCCGTCGCCCATGACACCGACGCTACGCACGGGCAGGAACACGGCAAAGGCCTGGCTCACGCTGTCGTAATGACCGTGATTGCGCAGTTCCGAGATGAAGATGTCATCGGCCTCGCGCAGCGGATCGGCGTAGGCCTTTTTGACCTCGCCCAGAATGCGTACACCCAGGCCCGGCCCAGGGAACGGGTGCCGGTAGACCATTTCGCGGGGCAGCCCCAGTTCCAGGCCGATCTTGCGGACCTCGTCCTTGAACAGCTCGCGCAGCGGCTCCACCAGCTGCAGCTTCATGTGCTCGGGCAGGCCGCCTACGTTGTGATGCGACTTGATGACATGGGCCTTGCCCGTGGCCGCACCTGCGGATTCAATGACATCCGGGTAGATCGTGCCCTGCGCGAGAAAATCGACTTCGGTGAGCTTGCCAGCCTCTTCGTCGAACACATCGATAAAGGTCTTGCCAATGATCTTGCGCTTGGCCTCGGGGTCTTCTTCGCCCGCCAGGGCCGAGAGAAACCGATCCTCAGCGTCGACACGGATGACCTTGACACCAAGATGCTGGGCGAAGGTGGCCATGACCTGATCGCCCTCGTCCTTGCGCAGCAGGCCGTTGTCCACGAATACACAGGTCAGCTGATCTCCGATCGCCTGGTGCAACAACGCCGCGACCACTGAGGAATCGACCCCGCCGGACAACCCCAGCAGCACCTTGCCGCCGCCGACCTGCTCACGCACGCGCTCGATGAGCGACTCGATGATGTTGCCCGGCTGCCATGCATTGCCACAGCCGCAGATGTCGTGGATAAAGCGGCCGAGAATGCGGGCGCCCTGAATCGTGTGTGTGACCTCGGGATGGAACTGCAGGCCGTAGAACCCGCGGCCGTCGTCGGCAATCCCTGCAACCGGCGCGGATTCGGTGCCCGCGACCACGGTAAAGCCGCTGGGCGGCGTCTCGACCCGGTCGCCATGGGACATCCACACGTCCAGCTGGGCCAGCCCGTCGGTGGTCACGGCGTCCTCGATATCGTCCAGCAGCCGACAGGGACCCGTGCGCGCGACCCGGGCATAGCCGAATTCACGCTTGCTGGAGGGCGCCACACGCCCGCCCAACTCGGCCGCCATGGTCTGCATGCCGTAGCAAATGCCCAGCACCGGCACGCCCATGGCGTAGACCTCGGGGTCAGCCTTGGGGCCGCCATCCACCGAAGCCGTCTCGGGCCCACCGGACAGGATGATGCCCTTGGGCGCGAATCCACGGATTTGCTCTGCCGTCCAGTCCCAGGGATGGATCTCACTGTAGACGCCCAGTTCGCGCACGCGGCGCGCGATGAGCTGGGTGTACTGGGAACCGAAATCCAGAATCAGGATTTTTTCGTCACTGGGCTGCATGCTGTTCTCTGTCGAGCGATTCGAACGTCGGTGGCGAAACTAGCCGTCGACGCGGTAGTTCGGGGCTTCCTTGACGATGGAGACGTCGTGGACGTGTGACTCGCGGACGCCCGCACCGGTGATCCGCACAAAGCTGGCCTCGGTCCGCAGCGCATCCACGCTGCCGCAGCCGGTATAGCCCATGGCCGCGCGCACACCGCCGATCAGCTGGTGAACAATGGCAGACATGGAGCCCTTGTAAGGCACCCGCCCCTCAATCCCCTCGGGTACGAGTTTCTCCAGCTCCTGGGTGGCGTCCTGGAAGTACCGGTCCTTGGACCCCTGCCCCATGGCGCCCAGCGAGCCCATGCCGCGATAGGACTTGTACGAGCGCCCCTGATACAGCTCGACCTCACCGGGGGCCTCATCGGTGCCGGCGAGCATGCCGCCCACCATGACGCAGTAGGCGCCGGCCGCCAGCGCCTTGGCCATATCGCCGGAATACCGAATACCGCCATCGGCAATCAGCGGGGTGCCGCTGCTGCGCAGCGCATTCGCCACATTGGCAACCGCCGTAATTTGCGGCACGCCGACTCCGGCGACCACGCGGGTCGTGCAAATCGAGCCCGGCCCGATGCCAACCTTGACGGCATCTGCACCGGCCTCAACCAGCGCCAACGCACCGTCGCCCGTGGCGATGTTGCCGCCGATGACCTGCAAGTCCGGGTATTGCTGCTTGATCCAGCTCACCCGCTCCAGCACGCCCTGCGAGTGTCCGTGAGCCGTATCGACGATCACCACGTCCACGCCGGCCTCAACCAACGCAGCAACGCGCTCTTCGGTGTCCGCACCGGTGCCGACCGCCGCCCCCACGCGCAGGCGTTCCTGGCCATCCTTGCAGGCGTTGGGGAAGTCAGAGGACTTCTGGATGTCCTTGACCGTAATCATGCCGCGCAGATCGAAGGCATCGTTGGTGACCAGCACCTTTTCGATGCGATGCTTGTGCAGCAAGTCCATGACCTCCTGCTTGCTGGCGTTCTCACGCACCGTCACCAGTCGTTCCTTGGGTGTCATGACGCTGGTGACCGGCGCGTCGTAATGCGTCTCGAAGCGCAGATCGCGGCTGGTGACGATGCCGACCAGTTCCGTGCCATCGACCACTGGCACACCGGAAATGCTGTGCTTGCGGGTCAGGTCCAGCACCTGCTGGATGGTGGCGCTAGGCGCCACCGTGATCGGGTCACTGATCACGCCGGATTCGAATTTCTTGACCTTGCGAACTTCACGCGCCTGGGCTGCTGGCGGCATATTCTTGTGAATAACGCCCAGACCACCTTCCTGCGCCAGGCTGATCGCCAGCCGCGCTTCGGTGACCGTGTCCATGGCAGCGGACAGCAGCGGAACATTGAGCCGAATCTCGCGCGTCAGCGCTGTGGTGAGATCGACTTGTCGTGGCAGGATGTTCGAGTAGGCCGGCGTTAGCAGGACATCATCGAAGGTGAGTGCCTCTTCACTCAAGCGCATGGCGGACTTCAGGTCGGAAGGGGCGCGTAGTATACGCGGCTGCGCCCTGGTCTGACCTCCCCGATTATCAATATGACGCCGTCAACGGACACCCGTGCCATCTTCACCGTCAGTCAGCTCAATCGCGAGGTGGGCTTGCTGCTGCAGGAAGGCTTCGGCCGCATCTGGGTCCAGGGCGAGATCTCGAATCTGTCGATCCCCCGTTCCGGGCACTGGTATCTGACGTTAAAGGACCGTGATTCACAGCTGCGTTGCGCCATGTTCCGCAATGCCAACCGGCTGTTGCGCGATGTACCGAGCAATGGCGACCAGGTGCTGGTCCGCGGGCGCCTGGGGTTGTACGAAGCACGCGGCGACTACCAGCTCATCATCGAACACCTGGAGGCGGCTGGAGAGGGCGCACTGCGACTGCAGTTCGAGGCGCTCAAACGTCAGCTCCAGGCGGAGGGCCTGTTCGCGCCCGAACGGAAACGGGCGCTGCCCAGCCATCCGCGGTGTATCGGCATCGTCACCTCGGCCACCGGTGCTGCGCTGCGGGACATCCGGGCCGTACTCGCCCGGCGCTGTCCACTCATCGATGTGGTGGTCTACCCCACCCTGGTCCAGGGCGATCAGGCAGCGGCGGGCATTGCAGCGGCCATCGAACGCGCCAATCTCCACGGCGTCTGCGATCTGCTGTTAGTCAGCCGGGGCGGCGGCTCACTGGAAGACCTGTGGCCGTTCAACGAAGAGGTGGTGGCGCGCGCCATCATTGGAGCGCGTATGCCGGTGATCAGCGGCGTGGGTCATGAGGTGGACACGACGATTGCCGATCTGGTCGCGGATCTGCGGGCGCCGACACCATCGGCTGCGGCGGAGATGGCCGTGCCTGATCTTCAAGAGCACTTGGCCCGCCTGCGGCAGCTGGGCGCAAGACTGCAGCGAGGCCTGTCAAGCCGGGTACAGAGCAGTCGCCGCGAAGTTTCGACCCTGCATCACCGCGTCGCCATGGCGCACCCCGGCCGGCAGCTGGAGCAGCGCAGCCAACACGTTGACGGCTTATCGGAACGGCTGCAGCGCGAAATCAACCGCCAGCTGCACGTGGCCTCGCAGCGGGTCGATCACGCCGCGACCCGACTCGGCCAGCAACATCCGGCGCATCGCCTGCGCGACGCCCAAGAAACCGTCCGGCGTCTTGCGACGGGGCTAGACCGCAGCCTGCGACAGCAACTGGATCGACAGCGCCTGCGGGTGCAGGCACTGGGCCGAGAACTCGAAGCCGTGAGCCCCTTGGCGGTGCTCAATCGCGGATTTGCCGTGGCCAGCGATGGCCAGGGTCAGATCCTGCGATCGGTCAAGCATGTGGCGCCGGGCGACCTGCTCAACCTGCGCCTGGTGGACGGACAGGTCGCCACGCGGGTGGAATCAACCGATTCGAACGGCGACTAGCTACAGAGCTGCTGCAATTCGTCGACGCTGTAGCGGCGACTGGCGCCCTCACTTTCGAGGACAAACACGCCCTGCTCCACCCGGACCTGCACGACCCGGTCGTCTGACAAGAGCAGGTTCAATGCCCCCGCAACCAGGGCATTGCTGGCATCAAACTGGATGGGCGTGGTGGTTTCGAAGCTCACCGCGCCCTGGCCGCAGCCCGGGGAGATCGCGCCAGCATTGGCCGTGAAGGCACCGTCGATCTCCAGTGAATAACCCGTGGAGGTCTCGACCTCGGCAAATCGGGTCTGCTGATAAACAAGCCGCAATTCCGGCCCGCCCCGGGCGCGATCCCGGGTGGTCACAACGCCATCCAGCACCGAGGTGTAGGCCGTGCCGTCAGCCAGCTCCGTGATCGAATACTGATCGTCCAGCAACAGGGTCGAGATCACGTCTTCACCGTCGCTGTCGGCAGTCTGAGCGGTGAGTGGCTCACCGTTCTCGCCGTACTGATCCAGGTAGTAACGCGTCTGTGCCTCGCAGCCACTCTCGGGACAACCCGTCTCGCGAATGATCTCGACACCGTCAACGGTCGACGTCAGGACGTAGTCGCCCTGGACGTATCGCGTCACGCACTGGCTGTACTCGGTGCGTCCGGTCTCCGCATCGTGGCTGACGGTGCCCCCGGCATCACAGTGGGTGGTGACAGCCGCCTTGCGACCTGCGCTGGCCGTTGCGAAGCCCAATGATTTGCCTGCAGCCACATCGCTATCGGACAGCAGCGTGGCCACCAATCCAACAAACCCGGCCCCTTCCGACAAGACATCGGCCTGGGTGGCGTTATCCGTCGTCTCCGACCCACAGGCAACCAGCCCAAGTGCCAGCATGCCCGCCATGAGTCCCCGCATCTGCCCTATCGACATGGCGTCCTTCCTTGACCTGCCATCGCATACGATGGGTTGAGGATACCACCCACACCGGGTTTGCGGCCCGCGGCCATCTGCAATTGCAGCCAAAAAAAAAAGCGCTGGCCCGAAGGCCAGCGCGCTGGGTATCCGCCCGACTAGGGCTTATTCACCGAATTCTTCCTCGGCCTCTTCTTCCGCTTCGTCGAACTCGCTTTCGGCTTCGTCACCGGCGTCCGAGTCATCACCCATGTTGTCTCCCAGCGAGGCAACGAACTCATCGTACTCGCCACTGGACAGCTGGGCATTGCCGTTGGCGTCAGCGCGTTCGAAACGATCCGCCAGCGGGGTGTCCTCGGTTTCCAGCTTGCTGAGGACGCCATCGCTGTCTTCGTCCATGCGGTTAAAGGCTTGGTCCGGGGCATTGACCATGTCGCCCAGGTTCAGGTTGCTCGACAGCGCGGTGCTGGAGCTGGCCTGCCCGCGGGGACCGGAGTACTCGGCCTCGCGGTTCAATTCGGTGGAAATACCATCGCGCGAAATGTCGCCCGAGCCGCTGGTGCTGGATTCATAGCTGCGCTGTTCGGTTTCGAACGAGGTTTCCGTGTCGACGGAACCCGAACCAGCAAGCGCGGCACCACTGGCCATCAGTGCGGAACTGATCAAGGCAATCTGCGTTTTCATGGTTCATCTCTCCATTTGAAGTGGAATGCAGCTTTTCAGCTGACGCCTTCCTTGTTGCAGCGCGCGTGCCAAGTTTTTTCTTTTGCATATCAACAACTTAGGAGTGGCCACCTGTCTCCTATCGGTTACACCCGCTCGCGTGAAAGACCGGCACCAGACGCTTTAGTCCATATTTTTCAGACACTTAGCCTTGTTGCTGTGAGGGGACGACTCACCGGCAGGTCACCAGATGCCTGTGGGAACTTGATCCGACCGGTCGTAAATCCAGCCTACGCCGGACAAAACCGGTCGCGGCATTTCCTAGACTGCGGACAGTCATCGGCACATCGCCGCTGACCCCACATGCGCCATGGAGGGCACATGATGATCGGCGAATACACAGGGCCCCATACAGGCACCCAGTCGCGTTGGTGGAGCAGCGTTCTCTGCGGACTACTCCTGCTGGCAGGCTGCAGCGGTGGTGACCATGCCTCCGCCCCTGTCGATGACCCCATTGCGCCATCTGCCCAGACGATCTACTCGGTGGCCAACGGCTGCTACCTGCTGAAAACGGATGCGGGCTATGTCGCGGCAGACGCGGTGGACGCCGCACCTCGTATGGAGCCGACCCGGCAGACGGCGACTGCATTCCGCTTCCAGGCCACCGCACTGGGCGCCTACTTGCTGTTGTCGGACTACACACGCGCCACCGGCTCCATGGGCACCAAAACCTTGCTGGGCATTTCCGACCCAGCCGGCGAATGGCTGGATGAGCTGGGTCAGTTTGTCGGGCAGCTTGGCGAGGTTGTCAGCGGGGTTGGAGACATCACTGACTTGGTCGTGGACATCGTGGATGGCAACGGCGGGCCAATCCGTGAACTGGGAGAAACCGTCGGAGGCGTCGGGGATGTGATCGGCGATGTCGACGTCAACCCTCAGCTCGCCCTGGTCAACGGTGCGAACGATCTGGCGGTCTGGCACCTGCTGGATGCCGGTGACGGCCGATTCTCGCTCAGCAACGGCGTGACCGGGCAGCGCTTGGCCAGTCTGGGCTCTGTGCTCGGATTAACTGCGGCCACCGCATCCGGCATGGAAACCGCCTTTGTGCTGGAACCGGCCAGCGGCTGCGCCAGCTACCCGGAGGCTTCGCTGAACGCGCGGCTACTGGACGCCGGCGGCCCGGCACGCTACCTCACCGAGGTTGACCTGTTCGCCGACAGCCCGGGCGCCGAGGCCTTCGACGATGACGACCTATTCGGCTTTGTCGACGCCCACTCGCATATCACCGCCTATGAATTCATTGGCGGACAGGTCAATTACGGGGACCCCTTCCACAAATTCGGCGTTGACCATGCGCTGCATGACTGCGCGGTCAACCACGGCCCCCAGGGGACACTGGGGCTCGTCGAAACCGTCACCTCGGGGATTGGACCGACGCACGACACCAGGGGCTGGCCGGACTTCCCGTTCTGGCCGCGCCACAATTCGCTACAACACCATCAAAGCTATTACCGCTGGATCGAACGCGCCTATCTCGGCGGCCTGCGCATTCTGGTCAATCACTTCACCGGCAACGAGATCCTCTGCCAGATCAACCCGCAGAAGCAGAACGCCTGTGATTTTGAGGAGAACTGGCGACTGCAGTACCAGCGCATCCATGAAATGCAGGACTACATCGATGCCCAGCACGGCGGACCCGGCCAAGGCTGGTTCCGGATTGTGGATCACCCAGCGGATGCCCGGGCAGTCGTCGAAGACGGCAAGCTGGCCGTAGTTCTGGGTATTGAGATCTCCAAACTCTTCAACTGCGGCGAGTTTCTCGGCCTGCCCGAATGTTCACGCGAGGAGCTCATCCAGCGACTGGATGCGGCCCATGCCATGGGCGTACGCCACATCTTCCCCATTCACAAATTCGACAATGCATTCGGCGGCGTCGTACCCGACGAGGCGCTGGGCATCGGCACGGTGCTTTATGTGGGCAATCTCGCAGAGACCGGCACCCCGTTGTTGTACGAGGCCTGCCCGGCGACATTTGATGATCCTTCGATCGATGCGCCGGACACGGCCAACCCACTGGGGATCATCGATCAACTGCTGCGGCAACTGGAGTATGTCAACGGCCAGCTCAGCCAGGCGCTACCCGTCCCACCACTGGTGCCGCAGTCCGAACACGGCCTGTGCAACTTGCAGGGCATGACTGAGCTGGGGCAGTTCCTGATTGAAGAACTGATGCGCAGAAACATGATCATCGAGGTCGATCACAGCGCACGGGCGGTCATCGACCGCATCCTCGAAATCGCCGAAGGCAATGGGTATCCCGGGATCACGAGCAGCCACGACTGGCTGTACTCGGAAGCGTTACTGGACCGGCTGGTGGCCGATGGCGGCACGATTAGTCGCTTTGCCAGTGCGCGGGCTGCCTGGGTCGACCGGCTGCTGCGCGCCAGCCAGCGGCCGGCCACGCTGCGCGTGGGCGATATCGTGCCGACGGGGCTGGCCACGGATGTCAACGGCATCGCCTCGCTACCGGGCAATAGCGCCGGCGGCGACACGCCGCTTTATCCCTTCCGCTCAGTCGACGGTCGCGTCGAATTTGATCGGCAGGTCACCGGCGATCGGGTCTTCGACCTGTACGAGGGGCGTGGCGTCGCCCACTACGGCTTGTACCCCGATCAGATCGCGGACATGCAGCGCCATACGACAGACCGCAGCCAGGCCGAAGTGGATGCGGCCCTGCGCGCCTTGTTCAGCTCAGCGGAAGCCTACCTGCGCTTCTGGGAGGCGACGGCTGCCTGGGGCCAATAATCGCGGCTACTTCTTCTTGCCGAATCGCTTGATCGTGCGCTTGCGCTTGCGCTCCTGCCGGGGCGTGAGCGTATTGCGCCGGCCTTCGTAGGGGTTGTCGCTGCTCTTGAAGAGAATTTCCACGGGCGTGGCAAACAAGTCGAAGGCTTCTCGGAACCGATTCGACAAATACCGCTTGTAGTCGGTACTCACCCGGGCGGTCTGGTTGCCGTGGATGACGATCTTCGGCGGCCGTCGTCCGCCCTGGTGGGCATAACGCAGCTTGATGCGGCGACCGTGGACAGCCGGCGGCGCATGCGCCCGCACGGCGTCTTCGAGCACTTTGGTCAGCTGCGAGGTGCTGAGGTCGGCATTGGCGGCATCGGACGCACGGATCACCGAGCGCATCATCTCACCCAGACCCGACCCCCGCAGGGCAGAGATTGTGTGGACCGGCGCAAACTCCAGGTAGGGCAGCTTGTAATCGAGGTCTTCGCGAATCTGCTTGCGCACCTCTTCTTCCAGCTTGTCCCACTTGTTCACCGCCACGATGATCGAGCGGCCTTCTGCTGCGGCCAGACCCAGCACCCGCGCATCCTGGGCACCGATATCCGAGCGGGCATCGACCACCACGATGGCCACGTCACTTTGCTCGATGGCCTGGAGCGTTTTGACGCCGCTGAACTTTTCGGCGATGCCGTCACGCTTGGATCGACGCCGCAGGCCGGCGGTGTCGATCAGTCGAAACGATCGCCCCTGCCACTCGAAAGCCACCTCGACACTGTCGCGTGTCGCACCCGGTGCATCGGCGGCAACCACGCGTTCCTCGCCAATCAGGCGATTGACCAGCGTCGACTTGCCGACATTGGGTCGGCCGATGACACAGATGCGGGGAATACCCGGATCTCTCGGCGGCGCCTCGACCGCTTCCATCGCCGGCACGTGCGCCGCCAGACGCTCGCCCAGTGAGGCCATACCCCGGTTGTGGGCCGCGGCAATGGGCAGCGGCTCGCCCATGCCCAGGGCGTAGAAATCCGCATTGGCCTCAATGCTGGTCAACCCTTCGGACTTGTTCACCGCCAGCACGACCGGCGTGTCCTGACGACGCAGGCGTCGGGCGATTTCTTGATCGGCCGGGTCCAGACCCGCGCGCGCATCCACCAGGAACACCACCACATCCGCCTCTTCCAGTGCGGCCGTGGCCTGAGCCTCGGTCATTTCGCGGAAATCGGGATCCTGGTCCGGCCCGATGCCGCCGGTATCGACCACGATGAAGCGCTGTTCTTCCAGCCGGCCAATGCCGTACTGACGATCCCGGGTCAGACCCGGGAAGTCGGCCACCAACGCATCGCGGGTGCCCGTGAGCTGGTTGAACAGCGTCGACTTGCCAACGTTTGGACGCCCGATCAGGGCAACGACTGGCAGCGCGCCGGATTCTGCCGGGGCCGTAGACATGGTAGGGGGCGTGGTCTCCTGGCTCAGCGTGAGACCGGCGTGGCTTCAAGCGCCGCCAGGGTACCGTCACTGGCCAGCACATACAGCCGCTCACCCTGGACCCGTGGCGCGGTGAGAATGGCGTCGCGGCCAGGCCGCGTGCGTCCCACAATCCGACCATCTGCCGGCGACAAGGCATGCAGATAGCCTTCGTAATCACCAACCACAAGATTGCCGCGGTACCAGGCCGGCTGCGTGAGCCCGCGGTACGCCAGCTCAGACTGATCCCAGATGGCCGCCCCACTCACCACATCCAGCGCCCAGACCTTGCCATCGGCGTCGGTCACGTACAGCTGATCACCCTGAATAGCCATACCGGTGTAGCTGCGCAGGTTGCGGCGCCAGATTTCGCGCCCGGTGATAGCGCTCAACACCACCAGTTCGCCGCCGTAACTCGCCGTGAACAGGCGACCATCGTCTAGTAGCAACTGCGCATCGACATCGACAATACGCTCAAGCTCCGATCGCCCTGTCGGCTCACGGATCAGCTGCTCCCACTCCACTTCGCCGGTCCGGGTATCCAGGGACACGACATGCCCGGTATCCAGGCCGACAATGACACTGCCACTACGCAGAATCGGGTTGGACAACCCCCGCAGCGTCAATGCAGGTGCAGTTCGGTTGAATTCCCATTCCGCATCACCGGTGTCGGCATCCAGCCCCACGATCCGACCGTCCACAGTCCGTGCAACAACACGCCCTCGGTCCTGTACGGGCGCAGCCAGGACCTCGGCATCCACCACTGCGCGCCATCGCTGCTCGCCGGTTACCGCGTCCAGTGCGACAACTTCACCATCCAGGGTGCCCAGCAGTATCTGGTCGCGGCCCATGCCCGGACCGGCGACGAACCGATAGCCGGTATCCTGCGTCCACAGCGTCGCGCCCGCACCGGTGTCAAAGGCTCGAACGCGTCCTTTGGCGTCGGCGGCAAATACACGTGTATCAACAATCAGCGGGGCCAGGGCGGCGTACTTTCCGTCTGCCCCGGCGCCAACGCGCTTGCTCCACGCCCGCTCAAAACGCAGTTCCGCCTGGCTGACCGGTGTGAGTTCAGCCGGCGTGTTAACGACCTTGTTGCCGGAGCAGGCCGTTAATCCGAGGAATAGACTCAGCAGGAGAATCTGACGCATCACGAGGCCTGCTCATCCTGCTCGGGCGCACCCAGTTCGGCCAGCTTGCGATCGACAGCCGCGCGTGTCGGCGCGTTGAGATCCATCGCCGCCAGGGCATCGGCATACGCCTGTCGCGCCGCGGCCTGATCGCCCAGCACCGACTGCAAATCGCCCTGCAACTCAAGGTAGGCAGCCTGGAACGCCTCCGGCGGAGTGTTCTCCGTCAGGGTCGCCAGCGCAGCATCGGTCTCGCCCATCGCCCATTGCACCCGCGCCAGACGCAGCCGGGCCAGCGCACGTGTCGGGGCGTCCTCCCCGTAATTGGCTACCCAAGTCAGGGCGCCAGCGGCATCCTCGTAACGCTCGGCGTCCACATAGGCCTTGGCCAGCGACAGATTCGCCAGCGCGGCATACAAGGTGCCCTTGTACTCGGATACGAGGGTATCGACGCGGGTAGCCGCCGTATCGAGATCACCGGCCTCCACTGCGGCGGTCATGGCATCAAACTGCCCCGAGGCCGCCAACGCCTGCTGCTCCTGGTGGCTACCCCAGCCCTGCCAGCCCAGCACAGCAGCCAGGCCCACCACGACACCGCCCACAACGGGCTTCCAATATTCGGCAACCCATTCGCGCAGGCGCTGGACTTGTTCTTCGTCTGTTCTCTGTTCCACGTGTCTTTCCCGTTCTCTGTCTCGCTCAGGCAGCCGCCGGCGTTGCCGGCCGCTGCTTGCGAATGAAGTCGGCCAACGCTGACTGCGCCACCGCCTGTTGGTCGTCGCGCACACGAAGTGGCTTGACCTGTACTGTCTCGCTCTCCACCTCGGCATCCCCCAGGACCAGCGCGAACTGTGCGCCACTGCGATCTGCGCGCTTGAGCTGTGCCTTGAAGCTGCCGCCCCCTGCATTGACCAGTAACCGCACGCCCGGCAGCGCATCCCGCAGCTGTTCGGCCAATACGGCCGCATGTGCCTCGGCCTTGGCACCCAGGGCCGCCAGATACAGATCAGCCACCGGTTCGGGCGCCGCACCGGCCGCTTCCATCAAGGCGACCAGACGCTCGACACCAATGGCGAAACCCACGGCAGGCGTCGGTTTACCGCCAATTTGCTCGACCAATCCGTCGTATCGGCCGCCGGAGCATACGGCGTTTTGCGCCCCTAATGCGGTAGTCGTCCACTCGAAGACGGTGCGCGAATAATAGTCGAGCCCGCGCACCAGCCGTGGGTTCAGCGTCCAGGCAATACCCAGGTCATCCAGTCGCGCGGTCAGCGTCTCGAAATGCTCGCGCGACTCGGCGTCCCAGAAATCTGGCAGCTGCGGCGCGGCCGCGAGCATGGCCTGCATGTCGGGGGTCTTGGAGTCCAGCACACGCAGCGGGTTGGTTTCCAAGCGGCGCGTGGCATCCGCGTCCAGCAGCTCGGCATGCTCGCGCAGATACGCCACCAACGCGGCACGATGGGCCTGCCTGCCCGCACCGTCACCCAGCGAGTTCAGCTCCAGTGTCAACGCATCGGCAACGCCCAGACGCTTCCACAACCGCGCGCCAATGGCGATGAGTTCCACGTCGATATCCGGCCCCACGAGCCCAAAGGCCTCGACGTTGATCTGGTTGAACTGACGATAGCGCCCCTTCTGAGGACGCTCGTAACGAAACATCGGCCCGGCCAGCCACAGCTTCTGGGCGCCGCCATGCGCCAGGGAGTGCTGAACCACTGCACGAACCACACCGGCGGTGGCCTCGGGCCGCAGGGTCATCGACTCGCCGTTACGGTCGTCGAAGCTGTACATCTCCTTCTCGACAATATCCGTCACCTCGCCGATGGATCGCGCAAACAGCTCGGTCTTTTCCAGCAACGGCAGGCTGATCTCCCGAAAGCCGTAGCTCTCGATGATCTCACTGGCTGCACGCAGCAGTTGCGCGCGCAGATTGCAGGCATCCGGCAAGACATCCGGCATGCCACGTAGGGCTTGAATACTCACGATGCAGTTTCGGTCAGTTTCTGGCGGACCAGTTGTTCCAGGGTGTCCACGAGGTCCGCGTTGCTGGTTTTGTGCTGGATGGATCCATCGATGAAGATGCTGTTCGGCTTGCCGCCTGTCACACCGACATGGGCTTCTCGGGCCTCGCCGGGTCCGTTGACGACGCAACCAATCACGGCAAGGTCCAGTGGCGCATCGATGTCATCCAATCGCGATTCCAGCTCGTTGACGGTCTTGATGACGTCGAAGTTCTGCCGCGAGCACGATGGGCAGGCCACCAGATTGATTCCGCGCGTGCGCAGATGCAGCGACTTGAGCATGTCCCAGGCCACTTTCACCTCTTCCACCGGATCGGCCGCCAGGGACACGCGAACGGTGTCACCAATGCCATCAGCCAGCAGCATCCCAAGACCAATGGCCGACTTGACCGCACCGGACCGTACTCCGCCCGCCTCGGTAATCCCCAGGTGCAGCGGTTGCTCAATGCGATCGGCGAGTTTGCGATACGCCTCGACAGTCATGAAGATCTCGGACGCCTTCAGGCTGACCTTGAAATCGGGGAAATCGTGCCGTTCCAGAATGTCGATATGGCGCATCGCCGACTCGACCAGGGCATCGGAGTTGGGCTCGCCGTACTTTTCCTGGAGTTCACGCTCCAGGGAGCCGGCATTGACCCCGATCCGAATCGGAATCTGGTGCTCGCGCGCGCAGGCAACCACTTCTCGCACACGGTGCTCTCCCCCGATGTTGCCGGGGTTGATCCGCAGACAATCGGCACCGCTGGCGGCGCTGGCAATAGCCACCTTCCAGTTGAAGTGGATATCGGCGACCAGCGGCACCTCAACCTGGCGGCGAATCTCCTTGAACGCCTCCGCGGCCTTCAGCGTCGGCACCGAGACGCGGACGATGTCCGCCCCGGCCTTCTGAATGCGTTGAATCTGCTCGACCGTGGCATCGACGTCCTCGGTCTCGGTATTGGTCATGCTCTGCACGGAAATCGGCGCATCGCCACCCACCGGCACATTGCCGACATGGATCTGCCGCGAGACGCGCCGCGTGATTCTGTGCTTGCTCTGCATTGCCATGGGAGAAACTCGGTAGGCTGGATTCGATCCGAGCGCTGGCTACTCGACCGTGAACCGGGCGGTATTGTTCCCGCGCACATAGGCAGAGACATCCACCGGCGCGCCCTGGAAACTCACTTCGACGCCTGGTGCATAGCCAAGAAAGACCGCGTAGGGGCCTTGTTCGTCAATCTCGCGCACTTCACCGCCCTGGACGAGGCCGTTGAGCACGCGGCGCCCCGAGCCATCTTCAACACGCACCCAGGAGGCTTCCTTGAAGCGCAACACCAGCGGCGGCTCGGGTTCGACCACGGCCTCCTCCACGGGCTCGCCCGCTTCAGCCTCGCGGCTTGTCGCCGGCTCAACTGGCTGCGGCGCGGAGGCGATTCGCGTTTCCAGCGCCAGGCGACGAGGACCACCTGCGCTGGTGCTGGACCGTGAGCCGGCGTCTGCCGCGGTGCTGTCCCCAGCCTGGCCGCTGGCGGGAACCGCCTGCGGGGGGGCCGCCTGGCGGATGGTCGCCGGCTCGCTGACACGCGGCGCGGCGTTGCTGCTCACCTGGGCTGAGCTGGATGTCGCATCCGGCGCAAGTAGCCAGAGGACCAGGCCAATCACGCCAGCGACCAGCAGTAGGATCAGGACAACAAGCGGCCAGCGTCGACGTTGACGCATCGGCTCATCCTGCAGGAGGACCGGAATCTCCAGCTTGGGGAGCTCACCGCCCGCATGCGCTTCGTAGGCAGCAATCACCGTGGCCTCATCCGCACCGACAACGCGGGCGTACTTGCGGTAATAGCCCCGCACGTACACCGGTTCCGACAACAGCGCGAAATTGTCGCCTTCGATGGCGTCGATCATCGAACGCGGCAGCTTGGTCTGGACCACGAGCTCGTCCAGACTGAGCCCGCGTGCCTCCCGCGCTGCCTTTAGCAGCCCCCCCGGTTTCGGCGGCAAACGACCCTCTTGCTCAGCCGGCTCAATCGGCTCTTGTTCAGCCATTCCGTTCAGATCTCAGTAGCGAGTAGGTTTCTTCGGACTCCGGGTAACGCTGCTTCAACTGGTCGGCATACCGCCGCGCCGCTGCTTGATCCCCCAAGGCCCGCTCAGTGCGCACACCCAGCCACAGCGTCTGCGGGCTGTGCGCCGCCGACTGCGAGTACCGCTGCAGAAACGCGCGAGCGCGCAGGTACTCACCCCGTTCGTAGGACAGCAAGGCGATCTGCGCCAACGCGCTCGCAAACGTGCTGTTCTCTCGGAGTGCCCCACGGAAATACTGTTCGGCCTGGGCGATGTTTCCCGCCTTGCGTGCGCAGACGCCAGCATTCGTCATGGCCACTTCAGGTGTTCGATACCCGTTCACCCGCAGTGCCCGCTCAAATGCAGCCAATGCCTCATCGTAACGCGACTGCCCGCACAGAAACACACCGTAGTTGTTTTGCGTGTCCGGGCTGTTCGGCTCCAGGGCCAGGGCCTTGCGGTAGTGACGGTCCGCCGAGACCGCATCGCCCCGGCTCTGATAGACAAACGCAATCGACGAATGCGCCAGTGCCAGCGTCGGATCCTGCTCCAGCGCGCGTTGCAGCTTGGACAGGGCGCGCTCGGACTCACCCTTGCGCATGTAGTCGATGCCCAGCTGCGTGTTAATCCGTGCGGCCTCGGTGTAATCGGCCTGTGACTGGGAGTACAACCCTTTGGGTGACTCGGTCACGCAGCCCGCGATCAACAGGGTCAGCAGGCACAGTCCCCCCGCAAGCTGCTTCATGCGCCAGTCACCCGCACGGGGATGTCGGACAGCCTGCGCTGCTGCCGGCTTGCGACCCGGCCGACAAGCTGGCCACAGGCCGCATCAATGTCGTCACCACGGGTGCGCCGCGTGGTCACGATCAGACCTTCGCGCCGCAGAATATTGGCAAAAACCTCGATCCGGTCTGCACTGGATCGACGGAATCGGGTTTCCGGGAAAGGATTGAACGGGATCAGATTAATCTTGGCCGGCATGTTCTTCAGCAACCGGGCAAGCTGGCGCGCCTCCGCCTCGCCGTCGTTGACCCCATCGAGCATCACGTACTCGTAGACGATGTGCATCTTGCGATCACGCTGCGTGTAGCGCTTGCAGGCTGCCATCAGTTCGGCAATCGGGTACTTGCGATTAATCGGCACCAGCTCGTCACGCAAGGCATCGTTGGGTGCGTGCAGGGACACGGCCAATGCTGTGTCGACATCTGTGGCCAAGCGGTCCATGAATGGCACGAGTCCGGAGGTACTCACCGTCACGCGCCGCTTGGATAGGCCAAACCCGAGATCATCCTGGAGCAGGCGGATCGCGGTAATCACCTGCTGATAGTTTGCCAGCGGCTCACCCATGCCCATGAAGACGACATTGGAAATCGGCCGATCGTTACCCAGCTCGTCCACGAGCGTACGGATAGCGAACCACACTTGGCTGACGATTTCGGCAGCCGTCAGGTTGCGCTGCAATCCCTGCTGCGCAGTGGAGCAAAAAGCGCAGTCCAGCGCGCAACCCACCTGTGAGGAGATGCACAGCGTGCCGCGATTGGCTTCCGGAATGAACACGGTCTCAATCGCACCGCCGCTCTCCAGGCGCAGCACCCACTTGCGGGTCCCGTCGGACGACAGTTGCGACGCCTCCAGCGTGGGCAGGCGTACGTCAGCGATCTCGGGCAGCCGGGCGCGAAACTTCTTGCTGACATCGGTCATGTCCTCGAAGGACGTGACCCTTTTCTGATAAAGCCATTGCATGAGCTGGCGAGCCCGGAACGTGGGCTCGCCATGCTCTTGGACAAACGCCTCCAGGGCCGCGCGGTCGAGACCAAACAGGTTGACGGGTTGTGCGGCCGTGGCGGTCATGTCCTTATCGAGTGCGCGGGCAGAGTTCAGTCGTGCTGAAGAAGTACGCGATCTCAACGGCAGCCGTCTCGGGGCTGTCCGAGCCGTGCACCGCGTTTTCGTCGATCGAGTCAGCGTGGTCAGCACGGATCGTGCCGGCGTCGGCGTCCTTGGGGTTGGTGGCACCCATCAGTTCTCGGTTCTTGGCGATGGCGTTCTCACCTTCCAGCACCTGGATCATGACCGGACCGGAGGTCATGAAGTCCACGAGGTCGTTGAAGAACGGGCGTTCGGCGTGAACGGCGTAAAAGCCCTCGGCCTCGGCCTGGGAGAGGTGCTTCATCTTGGCTGCGACAATGCGCAGACCGGCCTGCTCAAAACGCGAGTAGATGTCGCCAATGACGTTCTTGCCAACGGCATCAGGCTTGATGATGGAAATGGTTTGCTCGACGGCCATGCGTGCTCCTACGCGTAATACTCGGGGGATTGGTTGGCCCGGATTCGTCGACGATCCCGGTCCGTTTCAGAAAGAAACGCCGTCACGAAGGACGGCGTTAACCCATATATTCTAAAGAGCGGCGATGCTTGCGGCAATGCAGCACCGCCGTGCGGCTAGCTGGCTACCGCAAAGCTTTCACCGCAGCCGCAGTGATCCACCACGTTCGGGTTCTCGAAGTGGTACATCTGGTTCAGACCGTCGCGCCGGAAATCCAAGCGCAGGCCGTCCAGTAAAGGAAGATGCTCACGCGCCAGCACGACGGTGGCACCGTGGGCCTGAATGGTCACATCGCCCTCCTCCACGGAGTCGGCGTAATCCAGCGCATAGGCGTAGCCGGAGCAGCCAGACGTCCGCACACCAACGCGCAGCCCCAGGCCATGACCCCGCTTGGCCAGTTGCTCCTGGATTCGCGCAGCTGCGGCGGTGGTGATCTCGATGTTTGCTGTCTCACTCATACTGTGCTGACCGTCCCGGACGCCTGATGTTCCATCGCATGACGACGCGCGGCGTCCAGCGCGTCGATTGCAAGCAGGGCTGCAGGCATTTGCAGCCTGGACAGGTTGAGTGCCGACATCACCATCGCCGGCGTCAGCGCGAGGCCGTCCAGCGCCTGCCCTTCGCAGTACTCGCACAACCAGTCGGCCGCGCAAAGCACTGCAGGCCCACCATGGGCCCGAAAGCGCGCGGTTTCAATGCCTCCGTCGCGCACGGCAAGCCAGATCTGCACCCGATCATCGCCGGCCGGGGTCGTCGCATGCCCGACATACGGAGCACGTGCGGGAATTCGCGCATCGGCTGCCCAGTGCAGCGTGTCGAACCGCGTGCGTAGCGCCTCCATCATGCGACCCGCCCAGTCTCGACCGCCAGCGGAGCCACACTGCGCAGACGACGAACAGCGCCGCAAATCTGCTCAATGGCGATTTCGACATCTGCTGCCGTCGTCCCACGCCCCAGGCTTAGTCGCAGGCTGGCGCGCGCCTCGGCATCGCTACGCCCCAGCGCACGCAGGACATAGGACGCCTCATCGCCGCCGGCGGTACAGGCAGAGCCTTGCGACAGGAGCAGCTCCGGCAGACTGAAGACCAGGCTCTCACCGTGCACGTCAGCGAACGTCACGTTGAGCACGTGGGGCGCAATCATCTCCGGATGGCCGTTGCGGATCACACCACCCACCGTACGCAGCCCCTCCCACAGTCGCTCGCGCAGCCCCGTCACCCGTTCGTGGGCCGAAGGGTCCGCGTCCAGACGCTCCACCGCCTTGGCGAAGCCGAGGATTTGATGCACCGCCAATGTGCCCGGCCGCAGGCCGCGCTCCTGGCCACCACCGAATAGCAAGGGACGTACGCGCGCGCGCCCCCGACGGATGACCAGCGCACCAATGCCCGTCGGCCCGTGGCACTTATGCGCTGACAAGGCCAGCAGATCGACCCCCATCTCAGCCACATCGATGGGCAGCCAGGCCAGGGACTGCGCTGCGTCCACGTGAAAAAGCGCCGGATGATCTGCCAAACCCTGCCCGATGCGTGCGATGTCCTGCACCGCGCCCGTCTCATTGTTGACGTGCATAACGGTGACCAAGCGGGTATCTGGCCGCACTGCATCCAGCACTGCGGCCGCATCGACCACGGCATCGGGACCCGGCTTGAGCCAGCTGACGCGCCAGCCGGCGCGCTCAAGCTGCCGGACCGGGTCCAGTACGGCCTTGTGCTCGGTGCGGGCACAGACCAGATGGCCAGGATCGCTCAAAGACTGCGTGCCGAGGATGGCCAGATTGTCGGCCTCGGTGGCGCCACTGGTCCAGATCAGTTCATCCGGCCGGGCGCCCACCCGCGCGGCCACGGCCGCGCGCGCCGCCTCGACGCGCGCAGCGGCTTCGCGACCCGCTGCATGGGGCGAGGCGGGGTTGGCCAGCCGCAGGGCAGCCTGCATCGCCTCAGCCACCGCCGGGTCAATCGGTGTGGTCGCAGCGTGGTCGAGATACACCGCCGTCATCGTCAGGACGCCACCGATCGCATCAGTCTGGACGTCATAGGATTCAGGCGCTGTAACTCCTGGAGCAGACGCTCGACATCCGCAGACTGGTTATCGCGCCCGAGACTGACGCGAATCGCGCCCTTGGCCTCATCAGGCGTAATACCCATGGCCAGCAGCACGTGACTGGGCTCGCCCCGGCCACTGGCGCAGGCCGACCCCGATGACACCGCACAGCCGGCCTGATCCAGCGCCATGAGCAACGACTCGCCGTCAAACCCACTGAGCCTGAACTGGGTTGTATTGCACAAACGTGGTGCCTGGGCGGCGAATCGTTGTGCCCCTGGCAGGGCGTCCAGCCCGGCATCAAGCTGGTCTCGCAATGCCTGCAAGGCCGCTACTCGCGCTGGCAGCTCTTCCCGGGCCAGCTGCGCGGCGACACCAAAGCCGGCAATCGCTGGCACGTTCTCGGTCCCACCGCGCAGGCCCGCCTCCTGGCCGCCGCCGTGCATTTGCCGGTGCAACACCACAGGGTCTGCGACCAGCAATGCACCGACGCCCTTGGGGCCGTAGAGCTTGTGGGAGGACAAGGACAACAAATCCGCACCGGTGTCAGACCACGCCAGCGGATGCTTGCCGGCAGCCTGAACCGCGTCACAGTGCAACCAGGCGCCGCCGGCATGCACACGCTCGGCAATGGCCGGCAGCTCGCTCAGTACGCCCGTCTCGTTGTTCGCGTACATCACGGACACCAGAGCGACATCGCCCTGACCCATCCGGCCGGACAACCAGTCGAGATCATGCGCGCCCTGTGAGTCCACGGGAATCTGCTCCATCGCCACGCCCTCACGAGCCAGCGCCTGGGCGCATTCCAGCACCGCCGGGTGTTCAGTGGCACCAATGAGCAGGGTTTTTCCGCGTTGCCCCGCCATGACGCCACGCAGCGCCAGGTTGTTGGACTCGGTACCGCCTGTGGTGAAGATCAGCGTCTGCGCAGGGGCGCCAACGAGATCGGCGACCTGCGCACGGGCACGCTCAACAACATCACGCGCGTTCCTGCCGGCGCGGTGCAGACTGGACGCATTGGCGTAGCGCGGATCGAAGACGGGCAACATCGCTTCGAGAACCCGAGAATCCAGCGGGGTCGTCGCGTTGTGATCAAAGTAGAGGCTCATGCTCAGGCTGCAAAGGTAATGACAGACTCAGGCGTGTCGAGGCGGCCCGACACCACGTCGGCCAGGGACACACTCGCAACAAACTGCTGCATGTGGGCAGAGAGCGCTGTCCACAGGCCGTGGGTCCGGCAGCGCTCGACTCCTCCGGTACAGGCCGCCTCACCGCCACACCGCGTGGCATCAAGCTTTTCTTCCAGCGCGGCCAGCACCGCCGCAACCGAGATGGACTCGGCTGACTGCGCCAGCGCGTAGCCGCCACAGCGCCCTCGACGTGCCGTCACCAGCCCCGCCCGCCGCAGCGGCGCGAATAACTGCTCCAGATAGGCCACCGAGAGATTCTGCCGCTTGGCGATCTCGCCGATACAAACGGGGTCCTCGTCGCCATGCTCGGCCAGGTCGACCATGGCCATGACCGCATAGCGGCCTCGGGTGGTGAGCTTCATGATGGCTTGTTGGCCGCCCGTTCGGCGGATTCGCGGACAATGGACTCTGCGGCCTGCTCGGCTTCATCACGCGCAAACTCGGGCACATCCAGTCGCGGCAAATCCTGGGCGTCCACATGCTCGCGCAACGCCTTGCAGAGTTGTTCGATACGGCCATCCTGCACATGGATGTGATGCAGCATGGAACCGATGGCCTTGGAGACCGGATCCGGCATGTCACGCGTCATCCCATAGGCGTCAAAGCCCATTTTTTCGGCCATGGCCACCATTTCCCGAGTCGGCGCCTGCCGCTTGGTGACGATGCGGCCAGGAATGCCTACGACCGTGGAGCCCGCAGGCACGTCTGCCACGACCACAGCATTTGACCCGATGCGTGCACCATCGCCCACCGACAGCGGGCCCAGCACCTTGGCGCCCGCCCCGATGACCACGTTATTGGCCAGTGTTGGATGACGCTTACCGGGCGACCAGGATGTCCCGCCCAGCGTCACCCCGTGATAAAGGGTGCAATCATCGCCGACGACCGCAGTCTCACCAATGACGATCCCCATGCCGTGATCAATGAACAATCGGCGACCAATCTGCGCACCGGGATGAATTTCGATTCCCGTCAGCCACCGCGTCAGATGCGAGAGCAGCCTAGCCAGCCACTTAAGCCCATGGGTCCAGCACCAATGCGCCACGCGATGTGCCCAGATCGCATGCAGTCCGGGGTAGGCTGTCAACACCTCCAGGGCGTGGCGGGCCGCCGGGTCGCGGTCGAACACGATACGAATGTCTTCGCGCAGACGTTGGAACATGATGTTTATTCCGACTGAATTACTCAGAATTATACGCTGCAGCCGCGGCATCGCCCAGTCCGTGCTCGGCATCAGCCTGTTCGGGCCGCCTGCAGTGGCCGCCGACGACCCGGACCTGCTGGAGCTGGAACCGATCACCATTTATGAGCAGGCGAACCCGCTGTATGACGCGGAGCGACGCATCCGCGAGATCGGCAAGTCCCTCCCCGAGCTGGACACCCAGGCCAACGAGGCCCCGACCCGCGCCGATGAAACCCTGGAAGCGCTGGGCCTCAAGGGCGAAGGCATCCAAGGGACGCACCCGGACCACCAGCGGCGCTGGGCCGAGGCCCTGGACAAGCTGCAGGGAGCAGAGGCCACGCCCTGACAGCGGGTGGTCGCGAGCGCGGCTAGCCCTGGTCTGGCGGTGTACTGCGTTCGATCTTGGTCAGGATGCCGCGTAACAGGTTCACCTCATCCGCATCCGGCTGGGCGCGGTGAAACAGCCTGCGCATCCGGCGCATCAGTTGCCGGGGGTTCGCAGGGTCCAGATAGCGCACGTGAATCAGCGCCCGCTCCAGATGCTCGAAGAAGCCATCCATTGCCGCCTGTGTCGCCGGCGCCGCGGCATCGGGCACATCGATCTCTGGACGCAGCAGACACTGCCGCAACTCATAGGCCATGACCTGGACCGACATCGCCAGATTCAGCGAGCTGTATTCGGGATTAGCGGGTACGTGGATTAACCGCTGGCACAGGTCGAGCTCTGCATTGGTCAGTCCGGTTTTCTCGCGCCCGAACAAGACGGCTGCGCGGGTGTCGTCCGGCAGTGTGGCGATTCGCTCGGCCGCCTCACGCGGGGTGTCCGCCGGAACGGTGATCGCTCGAAGCCGCGCACTGGCCCCCATGACCAGGTTGCGATCAGCAATGGCATCCTCAACGCGATCGACCACCAAAGCGTTGGCCAGCACATCCGTGGCACCCGAAGCCCGGGCCGTTGCCTTTGCGCTCGGGAACTCGCGCGGAGCAACCAACGCCAGATCGCTCAGGCCCATGGTTTTCATCGCACGCGCCGCGGCCCCGATGTTGCCGGAATCCGTGGTCCCTACGAGCACGACACGAATGCAACTCAAGTCACGCATGCCAACTCCCGTGGTAATCTCGCGCGGCCTCGCGCCTCCATTCCCCGCTCTTTACAAGTCACTACGATGCATCCATTAGTCAATATTGCAGTTGGCGCGGCCCGTTCGGCCGGCAACCTGATCATGCGGCACTACGATCGCGTTGATGAACTGCGCGTGCACAGCAAGCAACGCAACGACTTCGTCACCGAGGTGGATCGTTCTGCCGAGGCGCGCATTATCGAGCATATTCATCGTGCCAACCCGAATCACGCGATTCTCGGCGAAGAAACCGGCGCCTCCGGCTCCGACGAGGTGCGCTGGATCATCGATCCGCTGGATGGCACGACCAACTTCCTCCACGGCTTTCCGCAGTTCGCGGTGTCCATCGGCATCGAGGTGCGCGGAAAGCTGGAACACGGCGTCGTGTACAACCCCTACTCGCAGGAGCTGTACACCGCCAGCCGAGGCGCCGGCGCCAGTCTGGACGGCCGCCGCATCCGAGTCAGCCGGGCCAGCAGTCTTGATGGCGCATTGCTCGGCACGGGATTTCCGTTTCGCGACGACCAGGATATTGACGCCTACGTCGCGCTGTTCAAGGACGTCATGGCCAACACGGCCGGGGTGCGCCGCGCCGGCGCCGCTGCCCTGGATCTGGCCTTTGTGGCAGCGGGACGCCTCGACGGCTTCTGGGAGCAAGGCCTAAAGCCCTGGGACATGGCGGCGGGTGTCGTGCTTGTCCGCGAAGCCGGCGGCATGGTCGGTGACATGGCCGGCCGGGGCGACCCGATGGACACCGGCAACATTGTTGCCGGCAATCCCAAGGTCTATGAGGCGCTGGGCGGCAAGATCATGCGCCATCTGCGCAAGCGCTAGCCAGCGACCTCAGGTCAGGCGTGGCCGGTGCAATCGACCGGCCGCGTCTGACCCGGCATCTGCCGGGCCTAGAAAAGATTGAAGTCCTTGCGCAGACCCAGGCGCAGATTGGACTGATCCTGCTGGATGTCGTCGCTGGTGCGGCGATCGAAGTCCTGATTCAGTGACTGGGTTTCCCACTCAGCGGTCAGGAAGAACTGGTAGGGCAGCTCGATGGCCGTACTCAACGTCACGCGAAACCCCTGTGGCTCGCCCAGATCGACCCAGCCAGCCCCAACACCAATTTCCCAGTACGTATCGATGTAGGCGCGAAGCTGCCCGGTCAACGAATAGCCGTCCTGGGTGATCTCCTCATTGTCGCCGAACGTATATTCCTCATAGTTCAGGCGCCCGTTAAAGGACAGCCGCCCTACCCCTCCTTCCCCAATGAAGTATTTGCCAAGACCGATACGGGTCGCGCTGACGGCCGTATCGTTGTCGTGCTCGCCATCGCTGTAGCGAGCGGCCAGGAACAAGGCCTCCAGCGGACCGGCACGACGCACAGCAACCGACACGTCGAAGGTCAGGGCGTCGGCATCGCCGCTGAGATCGACTGCCTCGGGCTGATCCAGACCGGATCCGGAGGTTTCGTAATCGAGCTGGGCCTGGCTGACACCGACACGGGTGTAGACGATGGACGTCTCGTCGGCGGCCACAGGCTGGCTGGCAAGCCCGGCCACGACGAGGCCGAGTGTGGAAAATACAGTTGATCGCATGGGGTCTCCCTGACGCACGGTGAGTCCGGTCTCCGCCGAACGTTCGTTTAGGATAGCGCCGCTCCGCCTGCGCGGCTACAGGCCCAGCTGCCGGGCCGCCAGATCCTTCATCACCTCCGAGGCACCGCCGCCAATGGAGAGCACCTTGGTCTCGCGGAAAATGCGCTCGGCTCGGCTACCGATCAGGTAGCCGGCACCGCCAAGAATCTGCACGGCTTCACCTGCCACCTGCTCCAGCATCGCCGTGGCTCCGTTCTTGAGCATGCACAGCTCGGCAATCGGGGCCTCGCCCTGACCACAACGCCAGGCCAAGGCATGAAGGCATGCCCGTTGGGCGTGGATTGCGGTCAGCATGTCGACAAGCTTGTGACGGATGACCTGCCGCTGGACCAAAGGCTTGCCGAAGGTCTCGCGCTCACGGGCCCAGGCCAACGCTTCGTCGTAGGCACACTGGGCCAGCCCGATTGCTTGCGCAGCCAGTGCCAGCCGCTCGCTGTTGAAATTTCGCATGATGCCGAGAAAGCCAGCGTTCTCCTGCCCGATCACGCAATCCGCCGGCACCCGACACTGATCGAAATACAGGGTCGCCGTGTCCGAGCACCGCCACCCCATTTTGTCGAGAGCGCTGCGCGCCAGTCCCGGCGTATCGCCGGGCACGGCGAACAAGGTGATGCCATGCATGCCGGGCGCTCCGGTGCGGGCCGCTACGGTAATCCAATCGGCGCGCATCCCGCTGGTGATGAACGTCTTGCTGCCATTGAGGACGTAGTGGTCGCCATCCCGGACGGCGCGCGTTTTGAGGTTGGCGACGTCCGAGCCACCCGAGGGTTCGGTAATCGCGAGGGCCGACACGGCATCCCCCGCGAGTACGGGCGGAATCACGCGCTGCTTCAGCACATCACTGCCCAACGCCACAATGGGCGGCAAGCCGATGCCGAGTGACAGCAGTGAGGCGATCAGCCCGCCTGAACCCGCCCGGCACAGCTCTTCGATGACGATGAGTTCGAAGAACCGATCTGGCACTTCGATCCCGCCGAGGGCCTCGGGAAACCCCACCTGCAGCACGCCAGCCTCGGCGGCCTCGCGGTGTAATGACAGGGGCAGCCGGCCCTCGGCTTCCCACTGGTCGATCTGAGGCACCACCGCCTGTTCGGTAAAACGGCGGACCTGGTCACGAAAACTGCGGTGTTCCTCAGTCTCCCAATACATGGACATGCCCTCTCCTCCTGCGTCATGTCGGCGCTGAATGGCCGATCTAAGTTGTGACGCGTATTCGAGCATGCCCCCATAACGAACGCGAGCCGATGGTCATCGAGGACCACCGGCTCGCGCGACGACGCCCCACGGGGGGCGTCCATTGTCCATTACAGCCGACGCGCTAAACCACGGCGCCATCGGCCGGCCGGTCGCCATCATCAGCTGGCGGCAACACATCGTCACGACTCACGCCCAGCGCAATCGACACGGGACTGGCCACGTAAACCGATGAATAAGTCCCGACGATCACCCCGACAATCAACGCGGTGGAGAACCCCGCCATTGCCTCGCCGCCAATCACCCGCAGCGCAATCAGTGCCAGCAAGGTGGTCAAACTGGTGACCAGCGTTCGCGACAGGTTTTCGTTCACCGAGCGATTAATCGTGATCTTGGCGTCACCCGACGTCAGGCGGCGGAAGTTCTCACGGCAGCGATCGAAGACGACGATGGTGTCATTCAGCGAATAGCCGATCACCGCCAGCACGGCGGCCAGCACGGTGAGATCAAACTCCAGGTGCAGAAACGAGAAAAATCCCAGCGTGATGATCACATCATGTGCCAATGCGGCCACGGCACCGGCTGAAAACTTCCAGTGAAACCGGAACCAGACGTACGCAAAGATCAGCAACAACGCGATGATGGTCGCCAACGAGCCGTCAATGGTCAGTTCCTCACCCACCTGCGGCCCGACGAATTCAACCCGGCGCAACTGCGGCGCCCTGTCATCGGTCTGCAGCGCGCGCAGGACCTGGGTCGACAAGTCGGCGTTGCTCTCCTCGGCACGGGGCGCCAGACGAATCATCACGTCATCGCGGGCACCGAAGTACTGCACCGTGGCATCACCAAATCCGGCATCGGCCAGTTGCGCGCGGACGACATTGAGATCAGCGGCCTCTGGATAGCCGACTTCAACAATGACACCACCGGTGAAATCAATGCCGAAGTTCAGACTGCGCGTCGCCAGCGACGCGACAGACGCCACCAGCAGGACCAGCGAGATCAGCAGCGCGACCTTGCGCTGGGCCATGAAGTCAAAGTTCGGCGTTTGGCTGAAAAATTTCATGACTTAGATCGGTAGCTTGGTGAGGCGACGTCCGCCGAAGCAGGCATTCACCAGCACGCGGGTGCCGAAGATGGCAGTGAACATGGAACTCAGAATGCCGATCGACAGCGTCACGGCGAAGCCCTTGACCGGACCGGTTCCAAACATGAAGAGCACCACAGCGGCAATCAGTGTGGTGATGTTAGCGTCGGCAATAGTCGAGAACGCCTTGTCATAGCCGCCGGCGATCGCTTCCTGCGGTTTTGCGCCCGCCTTAAGCTCCTCGCGAATACGCTGAAAAATCAGCACGTTGGCATCGACCGCCATACCCACCGTCAACAGCATGCCCGCGATACCCGGCAGCGTCAGCGTCGCCTGCAGCATGGACAACACGGCGACGATCATCACGACATTAAGCAACAGCGCTGCGTTGGCGATCAGCCCAAAGGCCTTGTACCAGACAGCCATGAACAGCACGACCAGCGCAAAGCCCAGGAGCGTCGCGTTGCGACCCTGCTCGACATTGTCCTGACCGAGGCTCGGACCGATGGTGCGCTCCTCGACGATGGCAATCGGCGCCGCCAGCGCGCCTGCACGCAGCAGCAATGCCAGGTCGTGGGCTTCCTTGCTGGTCAGCCCGGTCGTCTGGAAACGCTTGCCGAAGACGCCGCGAATCGTGGCAACGGAGATAATCTCCTCGATCTTCTCGCGCTCGAACTGTGGCTCACCCGCCTCGTCATAGGTGGTGGTGATGATGGTCTCCTTGTAGAGCACCGCCATCGGATTACCCACGTTCTTTTCCGTGAACTCGAACATGCGCTTGGCCGCACGACCATCCAGCGTCACCGACACAGCGGGACTGGCCGTTTCGCTATCCACCGTAGCGGCTGCGTCCACCAGCTGATTACCCGTGGCGATGATGCTGCGCTTCAGCAGATACGGCCGCCCGGTGCCACGCTCGTAGAACAGCTGCGTGCCCGCCGGCGCGATGCCGGTGCGGGCGGCCCGGTCGGCATCACCTTCCAGCGAGACGGCCCGGTACTCCAGCGTCGCCGTGGCTCCGAGCAAATCCTTGATGCGCGTCGTGTCCTGCACACCGGGCAGCTGAACCAGAATGCGCGCGGCGCCCTGGCGCTGAACCACCGGTTCGGCAACACCCAGCTGGTTGACCCGACTGCGCAATGTCGTCAGGTTTTGCTTGACGGCGAAATCAAGGATGCGTTGCTCCTCTTCCTCCGTCAGCGTAATGGCCAGCGTATCCGCACGATCAGGCGCTTCCCCCACGCTGAGTTCGCTGAATTCCTGAGTGAGTGCCGACTGGGCCGCCTGCAAGGTCTGCTGGTCACGCAGGCTGATGAGCAGCCGGCCATCCTCGACCTTGCGCGAGCTGTATCGCAGGTCACGCGTCCGGAGAAACGCCGGAATCTCCTGCAGATACCGTTCCATGGCGGTCTCGCGCACCGACTGGGCATCAACCTCCAGCAGAAAGTGCACGCCACCCCGCAAATCAAGCCCCAGCGACATCGGCTCGGCACCAAGCCCGACCAGCCAGCCAGGCGTCCGGGGCGCAAGGCTCAGCGCCACGACATAGTCACGCCCCAGCACTTCGCGCAGCGTCTCCGCTGCTTCAAGCTGGGAAGCATCATCGGGCATCCGCGCCAGCAACTGCCCGTCCACGATGTCCAGGCGCTTAGGGGTGACTTCAGCGCGCTCCAGAATGGCTTCCACGCGCGACACGAACTGCGTGTCCACCGCCTCGCCCGAATCGGCTGAAACCTGAATCGCCGGATCTTCGCCGAATACATTAGGCAGCGCGTAAATCACGCCAACGGCCACGACAGCCAGTAACACCAGCCATCGCCACAAGGAGTTCTGATTCATCAGATCGACTTCAGCGAGCCCTTCGGCAAGACGCTGGAGACTGACTGGCGCTGAACCGTGATCACAACGCCTTCGGCGATCTGCAGCTTGACGTATTCCTCGCCCAGGTCCGTCACCGATCCAGTCAGACCGCCGGCGGTAATCACCTCATCGCCTTTGGAGAGGCTAGCGATGAGCTGCTTGTGCTCCTTGTTCCGCTTCATCTGCGGGCGAATCAGCATGAAGTAGAACAGCACGATCAGGCCGACCAGCGGCAGTAGCTGAACAATCGGGTTAGGCGCGGCGGCGCCGGCCTGCTGGGCGTGAGCCGTGGAGATCAGAAAATCCATGTTTCCGAGTTCTTTGGGGAGACGAAAGGCGGCGTAGTATGCCAGAACCCCCCGACCCGCTGACGACACCATGGTTGATGACAGCCCGACGGCCCTCATCGTGTTCTGCACCTGCCCGGATGAGGCCTCCGCCGCACAGCTAAGCGAGACGTTGGTACACCAGCGCCTGGCCGCTTGCGTCAACAGCATTCCCGGCCTGCGCTCCACCTACCTGTGGGACGGCGCAGTGCAGACGGACCAGGAACATCTATTGATGATGAAAACTTCGCGGCGCAGGTATCCCGCACTGGAAACCGCCATCCGGAACACGCATCCTTACGAACTTCCCGAAATCCTGGCGGTCGAAGCCGCCCTCGGCCTACCCGACTACCTGCAATGGGTTCACGACGCCTGCTCGCCCTGATGCTGATTCTTTGCGCCGCGCCGCTGGCCGGCGCAGCCGGCTTAACGCAGACCAGCGCGTTTCTGCCTGCCGACCAGGCCTTTGCCGCCGACGTCTGGCGCGAGGAAACGGGTCACACCGTGGCCTGGACCGTAGCACCCGGTTACTACCTGTACGGACATGCCTTGGCCTTCGAACTGGACGGAGAAGCCCTGGCCGTGGACATCCCTGCCGGCATGCCCTATCACGATGCCCACTTTGGGGATGTCACCATTTATCGCGACCAGCTGTTTGTGTCGCTGCCGCACACCCAAAGCGGCGGCGAGCTGCTCGTCCGCTATCAGGGCTGCGCGGATGCAGGCCTGTGCTACCCGCCCCAGCAACGCCGCTACCAACTGCCTTAGATCATGAAAACCTGGATTATTCTCGGGCTCGTCGCCGTCATGGCGGCGGGCGCAGGCTTCGGTCTGCAGCGCTACATGCAGCAAACCCAGAGCCTGGATGACACGCCTGCGGCCCCGCTGCCGAGTTTCAGCATTGACGATCTGGGGGGTGAGCCTGTCACCCCGGCCGACTTTCCGGGCAAGACGGTGCTGATCAATTTCTGGGCGACCTGGTGTCCGCCCTGCCGGGACGAAATTCCGGAACTGATCGAATTGCAGTCGGAATTCGGCGACAGTCAACTGCAGGTGCTGGGCATCGCACTGGACGACCGGGCCCGAGTGGCTGAATATGCGGCACGCATGGGCATGAACTACCCCGTGCTTGTTGTTGAAGGCGCGGAAGGCTTTGACCTCATGGATGCCTACGGCGCACAAATCGGCGGCTTGCCCTTCAATGTCATGATCCACCCCGACGGCACGGTCGCGTTGCGACACGAAGGTGCAGTCACCGGGGACGACATCCGCGCCCTGCTTCCCGCGCCCCGACCCTGAACCCTGGACTGTAGGAATATTGCGCCTAAAAGCTGCGAAATTTCACACATCGTCCCCGAAAGGGTTCACACCCAGCCCAAGCTGCGGCACACTCAGGCTCGCACTCTTACGGGGATGGGCGTGGCGACCTTACTGCTGCTCAACGGTCCGAATCTAAACCTGCTGGGCTCGCGCGAGCCGAATGTCTATGGCCACCAGACCTTGGCGGACCTGGAAGCCGAGCTGGTCGACGAGGCGCGTGCACTGGGCCACGAACTGCTGTGCTTTCAATCCAATCACGAAGGCGCGCTCGTCGACCGCATCCATCGTGCCGGAGCAGACCAGGTGAGCTTTGTGCTCATCAATCCAGCGGCCTACACCCACACCAGCATTGCGCTGCGAGACGCCCTGCTGGGGGTGGCCATCCCGTTCATCGAAGTACACCTGTCGAATGTCCATGCGCGAGAAGCCTTCAGACATTCGAGTTTTCTTTCCGACATTGCGGTCGGCGTCATCGCTGGCTTGGGCCCTATCGGCTACAGCCTGGCCCTGCGCGCCGCCGCGTCCCGATTGCAGAACCCCAACCCGAAGGGCTGACATGGATATTCGCAAGGTCAAGAAACTGATCGAGCTGCTGGAGGAATCGAACCTCGCAGAGTTGGAAATCACGGAAGGCGAGGAGTCGGTACGCATTAGCCGCTACTCGGCCAATCAGCCAGCAGCCGCGCCACCACCCCTGAGTTACAGCGCGCCGGTTGCGCCCGCCGCTGCACCGGAACCGGTGGCTGCACCCGCCGCCGCAGAACCCCCCGCCAGCAGCGGCCACACGGTGCGCGCCCCCATGGTTGGCACCTTCTACCGGTCGCCCTCGCCTTCGGCGCCGGTCTTTGTGGAGGTCGGCCAGACCGTGCAGGTCGGCCAGACGCTTTGCATCATCGAGGCGATGAAGATGATGAATCAGATCGAGGCGGACCGCGCCGGCGTCATCAAGGAAGTGCTCGCCGACAACGAGCAACCTGTCGAGTTTGATCAGCCGCTGTTCGTCATTGAGTGATGATTGAGAAACTGCTCATCGCCAACCGGGGCGAGATTGCGCTCCGGATTCTGCGGGCCTGCCGGGAGCTGGGCATCCAGCCAGTGGCGGCCTACTCCACCGCAGACCGCGACCTCAAGCACGTGCTGCTGGCTGACGAAGCCGTGTGCATCGGGCCGGCGCCGGCCACCGGGAGCTACCTGAACATGGCCGCGCTGATGAGTGCCGCCGAGGTTACGAACTGCACGGCCATCCATCCGGGCTATGGATTCTTGTCCGAGAACGCGGACTTTGCCGAATCGGTCGAGCGCTCGGGCTTCATCTTTGTGGGCCCCACCGCAGATGTCATCCGCATCATGGGCGACAAGACTGCGGCCATCGCCGAGATGAAGGCCGCCGGCGTACCCTGCGTCCCAGGCTCCGACGGCGTGTTGCCGGACGATGACGACGCCATCAAAGCCATCGCCCAACGCATCGGATACCCCGTGCTGATCAAGGCGGCGGCCGGCGGCGGCGGTCGCGGCATGCATGTGGTGCACAGCGAGGCCTCGCTGCTGTCGTCGGTCAGCATGGCCCAACAGGAAGCCAAGGCCGCGTTTGGCAACGGCGCGGTGTTCATGGAGAAGTTCCTGCAGACGCCGAGACACATCGAGTTCCAGGTGCTGGCCGACAATCACGGCAATGTTGTCCACCTGGGTGAACGCGATTGTTCACTCCAGCGCCGCCACCAGAAGGTGGTGGAGGAATGCCCGGCACCGGGCATTACCGAGGCCCAGCGGCAGGAGATCGGCGAGCTTTGCGTGCAGGCCTGTAAGCGCATCGGGTATCGCGGCGCGGGAACCTTTGAGTTTCTCTACGAGAATGGCTCGTTTTACTTCATCGAGATGAACACCCGTATCCAGGTGGAGCATCCGGTGACCGAAATGGTGGCGGGTGTGGACCTGGTCCGCGCGCAGCTGCGCATTGCATCCGGCGAGCCCCTGCGCTTCACCCAGGACGACATCCAGATGCGGGGCCACGCCATCGAGTGCCGCATTAATGCGGAGCATCCGCGCAGCTTCGTGCCGTCACCGGGCGAGATCCGGATGTTTCACCCACCCGGTGGGCCGGGCATCCGGATGGACTCGCATCTGTATTCCGGCTACCGCGTACCCCCGCACTACGACTCCATGGTCGGCAAGCTCATCGCCTACGGTGACTCACGGGAGTCCGCCCTGGCACGCATGCGACAGGCATTGTCGGAGATGGTGGTCGAGGGCATCCAGACCAATCTCAAGCTGCACGAGCAAATCATGCTCGACCCCGGTTTCGTGGCCGGTGGCGTGCATATCCATCATCTGGAGACCCTGCTACGCCAATGGCTGGACTAGACGTGCAGAATGCTCATGCTGGATGGCTGGAGGTCACCGCCACCGGCGCCCACCCGGAGGCGCTGGAAGACGCCCTGCTGGAGGCTGGCGCGGTGGCGGTCACCCTCACCGACGCCGCCGATGTCCCGATTCTAGAGCCGGAACTGGGCACCCACCCCACCTGGCCGAGCACCTGCGTGACCGGACTGTTTGCAGCAGACGCGGATGAAGCCGCTGTGCTGGCCTGTGTGCGCGCCTGTATTCCGGAAACTGACATCGGCCCCTGGACAGCATCGCGCCTGGAAGACCGCGAGTGGGTGCGTGCCTGGATGGATCACTACCATCCCATGCAATTTGGCAAACGCCTCTGGATTTGCCCGACCGGCTACGAAACCGAGATGCCCGCCGATGCGGTCACGGTTCATCTCGACCCTGGCCTGGCGTTCGGTACGGGCACGCACCCCACGACATCGCTGTGCCTGCAGTGGCTGGATGGCATGGATTGCAGTGGGCGCGACGTGCTCGACATGGGCTGCGGTTCGGGTGTTTTGGCAGTGGCTGCGGCGCGCCTGGGCGCGGCGCATGTCGACGGCGTAGACATCGATCCGCAAGCCGTGCGCGCCACGTGCGAAAACGCCCGGCGCAACCAAGTCGACGTCCAGGCCTACCTGCCCAATGCGCAACCCCATGGCGACTACGACATCGTGCTGTCGAACATCCTCGCTGCTCCGCTCATGGTGATGGCACCGGCGCTCGCGGCGCGACTGCGCCCCGGCGGCCATCTCGTACTGGCAGGCTTGCTGGAAAACCAGGCCGAGGACGTGATCGCCGCCTACGCACCACTCATCAATTTGCGCATTGGTGCAGTGCAAGATGGCTGGGCACGACTGCAAGGACAACTCGACGAAACGCGTCCAAGCCGCTGAGCCGCTTAGGCATTCGTTCCGCCGAGGGCGCACCGTATCTGCCACTGGCCGGGCCGGGCTTGCGCTGACAGGCCGCAGCGCTATGATCCGCCGTCTTTTCCGCATGCTTTCGCGGGGCGCCTGGTCCGTCTCGGTTGCCTCGTTGACTGAACTGCGTCACTAGACGAATGCCTGATGAGAACCCGCTCGATCAAGCTGGCCCCATGAACAACGGCTCAGTACCTCTCCGCCCTCTCCGCGAGCATGTGGCGGATAGTCTCGCCCACTATCTGGGACAGCTGAACGGCTCCGCTCCCTGCGACCTGTACCAGATGGTCATCGACCAGGTGGAAGCGCCGCTGCTGCAGGCCGTGCTCGACTACTCGGATGGCAACCAGTCTCGCGCCGCCGCGATACTCGGACTGAATCGCGGCACCCTCCGCAAGAAACTCAAGGCTCACGGACTCCACGAATGAACGCAGCGCCCACCGTTGTGCGGCGCGCCCTGCTCAGTGTTTCCGACAAGACCGGCATCGTCGATCTTGCCCAGGCACTGGCCGAGCGCGGCATCGATATTCTCAGCACCGGAGGTACGGCACGCGCGCTGCGCGATGCGGGTATTGCGGTCACCGATGTCTCTGAGGTCACCGGCTTTCCGGAGATCATGGATGGCCGGGTCAAGACCCTGCACCCAAAGATCCACGGCGGCATTCTCGGCCGGCGTGGCCAGGATGATGCGGTCATGGCCGAACACGGTATCACCGGCATCGACCTGGTCGTGCTCAACCTCTACCCCTTTGAAGCCACGATTGCGCGTCCGGATGTCACAGACGCCGAAGCCATCGAGAACATCGATATCGGCGGCCCTGCCATGCTTCGCGCGGCGGCAAAGAATCATGCGCATGTCGCTGTGGTCGTCGACCCGGCCGACTACGCCACCGTCATCGGCACGCTGGACGCAGGCGGCCCCGACCTCAGCCTGCGCCGCCAGCTGGCCGCCAAGGCCTTTGCACTCACCGCCCGCTACGATGGCGCCATTACCGCCTACCTGACCCGCGACACCGGCGAGGCAGCCCAGCCTGAGTTGCCGGGCACGCTGACGCTGCAGTTTGAGCGCGTCCAACCCATGCGATACGGGGAAAATCCGCATCAGTTCGCTGCGTTTTATCGCGAACGCCAGGCCCCGGCCGGAACCCTGGCCACCGCGCGCCAGCTGCAGGGCAAGCCGTTGTCCTTCAACAATGTGGCCGACACGGATGCCGCCGTCAGCTGCGTGCAAGCCTTTGACGCAACCACTCCGGCCTGCGTCATCGTCAAGCATGCCAACCCCTGTGGTGTGGCGGTTGCCGCCAGCCTGCTGGATGCCTACGACGCGGCCTACGCAACGGACAGCACCTCGGCCTTCGGCGGCATCATTGCGTTTAATCAACCGGTGGATGCGCCACTGATCGAAACCATTCTTGAGCGTCAGTTCGTCGAAGTCATTGCCGCACCCGGCTTTACGGACGCAGCGATCGACGTGTTGACGCGCAAGAAGAACGTCCGTGCACTGGCACTGGGCACGCCGGCTCCGGGCACGACCGCCATGGACTACAAGCGTGTGGCCGGCGGCCTGCTGGTCCAGAGCCTGGACAGTGCAGGCTCGGATGCCCAGTGGACGGTGGCCACCCAGCAGCAGCCTGATGCGGCGCTTCGTCAGGACCTGGCCTTTGCGTGGACGGTCGCCCGCTTCGTCAAGTCCAACGCGATTGTCTATGCACGGAATGCTCGCACCATCGGCATTGGCGCTGGACAGATGAGCCGCGTCGACAGTGCTCGACTGGGCGTCGACAAGGCGGCCAGGGCGGAACTTTCGGTGCAAGGCGCCGTGATGGCCTCCGACGCGTTCTTCCCCTTCCGGGACAGCATCGACGCAGCCGCAGTAGCCGGCGTCCAGGCAATCATCCAGCCTGGTGGGTCGATTCGTGACGAAGAGGTGATCGCCGCCGCCGACGAACACGGCTTGGCCATGATTCTGACCGGTCGCCGGCACTTCCGGCACTAACCAGCGCCCGACCACGCCCGCAACGGGGCGCCCCGCACAACGGATACAGCCTGTGACAAGGCAGGGCACAGGCCCTACAGTCACAGGCTCATCCAGCGACGGAGCGACCCATGCGCAGATTTGGTTTTTTCTTCGCCCTGCTGTGCGCAGCATCACCGCTCACCGCCACAGCCAGCGGCGCGTCCCCCGCCCCCGATTCACACCGTGATCGCGGCCCGTGTGACACGCCCGCTCAGCGCGTGATTACCCGAGAACAGCTGGATCGAACAGGCGCAATCACCGTGGCAGAGGCCCTGCGCCGCGCACCCCTGCAATCGCCGCATACGCTGCCCGAATGCAAGAAAAATGACGATGCGTCCGCCTCTCAGGACGCCTCGTCATCGGGATAAACCGCCCCGCTGCACAACAGCGGCCGGCGTGGCTCTCAGGCCGCGCTGGCCAGCGACTGCTGCGGGGTGTCCGTGAGGTCAGCCGACGGCTCCAGCGAACGATGACGTAGCAGCCGTCCCATCCGCTCCACGCCGAGGCGCTCGCCGTGTCGATCAACCGACCAGGCCACCTTGCCGGCAATAAGCGTCAGCCGCACGACGCCGTCGGAACGGTTGACCATCTGATCGTTCTGGAACGCCTCACGATGGATGCGATGGGTATTCGCATCGGAGTCATAGCCACGCAGGGCCTCCGGGTCGACCAGAATAACATCCGCCTGCTCGCCGACATCGATTCGACCCGCCCGCACGCCGAAAAAGTCAGCCGGATCCCGCGTCAGCCGTTTGACATGCCAGGCCACGCGGTCAAGGCCGTCCGCCTGCGCGATCTGCAGCCCGCGCAGGTTGGCATCGTAAAACGCCATGTTGGTCAGATGTGCACCAGAATCGTTAAAACCGGGTAGCACATTGGGGTTGAACAGCAATTCCCTGACCACCGCCGGGTCTCGATTCGCCGAGATCACGTACCAGCGCAAGTCCAGGTCGTAGCGGCGGAACAAATGCAGGACAAAGGCGGCATCGTCCTCGATGGGCTTGGGGAAACCGCCAAATACCTCCGCCTCAGCCGGTGACCGCGCCCCCTGGCCTGTGGCCTGCCAGCGCTGCAAGCGTGCAAAAACAGCCTGGAAGGTCTCGTCCTTCCACAGGGCATCGACATCGCCTGGCACCTGGACAAAAACCATGTCCTCCAACCGCCGACTGAATGCCATGCGCTCACGCCCCAGCAGGCGTGCAAGATTCGCTAGGTTGAAGCCGGATTTGCCATGGCGCCACATCTTGCGGAATCGCTGCTGGTAAGCCGGATCGTCCAGCAAAGCCATCCGCGCCGCCTGCTCATCCAGGTCCGGTTCGTTCAATTCACGCAGCTCGTCGATTTCCTCAGCCAGAGGGTTGATCGGGCCATCCCAATACACCTTGAACGGAGCCGCCAACGCCTGGAAACGGAAATGCCCCCCGATCAGTCTCGAGTTCAGCATCCTGCTGAGCAACTTACCTAGCTTGGCAATGCCCCGGTTGGTAGCGATATCCAGTGCAGCAACGGCGGTGATTTTGAGCGGTTTGCCAAACAATCGGCCACTCGTCAGCAGGAAATTGCGCAACACCTGAGGCGGACTGTCCTTGGGTGGCGTGGCCTGCCAGACGCGGTCATGGCGACGCACAACACCCGTCAGCCGGCGCAGCTCCTTGAACGAACCCCACTGGCTGGGAATCTTGGTCCGACGATGCGGGTCGTTGGCCAGGTAGTGGAACGGCAACGCATCAGTGGAAAAACCGGCATAGCCCTCCTGCATGGCCTGGTCGACCAGCGCCTCCATGCGTTTGAGCTCCTCATCGGTCGGATAGCGCGACACCGATTCGCGCAACCCCATCACCTCGGCACGCAACATGGAATGCGGCAGCAAAGGCACAACGTTCGGCCCCAGAGGCAACGCATCGAAATGCGCCAGATAACCCGCCGAATCGCTCCACTGCACCTGGTCCACCACCTTCGCCAGAACCGGCTTGGGAATGTTCTCAACCCGGGCAAAACAGTCGACGATGGGGTCTTCGCCGTTCCGGCGCTGAGCGCCATAGGCCAGACCCAGTGAGCAATTGCCAAACACCACAGTGGTGGTGCCGTGGCGGACTGCCTCCGGCAGACCGGGCGCCAGCTCGACTTCGAGGTCGAAATGGGTGTGGATATCCAGCAAGCCAGGCATGAGCCACTGCCCATCAGCCTCGATGACTTCACGCGCCTGTTCGGCCGGTAGCGCGGGTCCGCGCGCGGCGATGCGCCCGCCGGCGATGGCCAGGTCTTCGCGGATGGGCGGCTGGCCGCTGCCATCAAATATCAGCGCGTTGCGAATCAGGGTGTCCCAGTTCACCGTCTCGCTCATCGGGGTCTCCTTGCCGTGTTTGGGTGCGGTGTAGCCAACACTGTAGCGGCGCCCACGCGGCGCCGCTGTCGTAGAATCGACCCACCATGCGCGGGGTCTGACGCCCGGACGGCCTAGCTGGCGTACATGGCCTCGATCTGCGAGGCGTACTTCTCAGCAATGATCCGGCGCTTCTTCTTCATGGTCGGGGTGAGTTCACCGCCTTCCACCGAAAAATCCTCGTCCAGCAGCGTGAACTTCTTGATGGTCTGGACGCGGGCGAAATCCTCGTTCGCCCGTTCCACCTGCGACTCGAACCAGCGCACGAAAACCGGACAATTCGCCGCCTCCTGCGGGTGACGGGCCGGGCTGCCAGCCGCCTGGAGAGCACCCGGCAGGGTTTCCGGATTCAAGGTGAACAAGGCCGTGATGTACTTGCGCCGGTCCCCGATCACCGCCACCTGACTCACACCGGGAATCGAGGCCAGACGACCCTCGAGCATTTGCGGGCTGATGTTCTCGCCTCCCGCTGTAATGATCAGCTCTTTCTTGCGGTCGGTGATATAGACGAACCCTTCGTCATCCATCCGCCCCACATCTCCCGTGTGCAGCCAACCGTCGGCATCCATGGTCTCCGCCGTGGCCTCAGGGTTCTTGAAGTAACCCGGTGACACATGGGGACCGCGCAGCAAAATCTCGCCGTCTTCGGCAATCGAGACTTCGGTACCCGGCAATGCACGACCGATGGAACCCTTGCGATTGGCGCCAGGCTTGGACAATGTGCCGCCGCCGGTGGACTCCGACTGCCCGTAGACCTCAAGAATCGTAATGCCGAGCGAGGCGAAGAAATCCATGGTGCCCTGTGATATCGGTGCCGCGCCGGTCATGGCGTAAAAGCAGCGATCCAGACCCAGCGCGGCGCGCAACTTGGAAAAAATCAGTTTGTCCGCCAAGGGGTACAGCAACGGCCGGCGCCGCCCCGCCTGATCGGCCTCGGCTGACCGTGCACCAACGCCGCGCGCCCAATGCAGCAAATGCTTTTTGACGCCAGTCGCCTCGGCCATCCCGGCCTCCAGCTTGGCCTGGATTTTTTCCCAGACCCGGGGGACCGCCACGAAGAAATGAGGGCGGACCTCTTTCAGGTTCTCACCCAGCGCATCCAGCGATTCTGCAAACCAGACCGTCTGCCCGGAAGCCAGCGACACATGCAGGGTGATGTTCTGTTCAGCGATGTGACAAAGCGGCAGGTAGCTAATCACTTCGTGGCCTCGCTGAATGCCGACCGTCTCGCGCGCGGTCTCTCCGGTGAACGTCAGATTGGTGTGCGTCATCATCACACCCTTGGGGTTGCCTGTTGTGCCCGAGGTGTAGATCAGCGTTGCCAGATCATCCGGCTTGAGCGCATCGATGCGTGCCTGCAGCGCATCCTCGGCCACTTGATCTGCACAGGTCTGCAGTGCACCCCAGGTCAGCACATCCGGGGCATCCGATTCGCCCTCGGTGAGGATGATGGTCTTGAGCTTGGGCAACTGGTCACGCACTGCCAGCACCTTGGCCAGCTGCTCCTCCGAGTCCACCAGCACCATCGAGGCATCGCAGTGATCAATGACAAAGGCACATTGTTCCGGGCTGGACGTCACGTACAAGCCGGCCGGCACGCCCCCTGCGGCAATCGACGCCAGATAGGCGGTTACCCAGTGTTCGCTGTTGCCGGCCAGCAAGGCAAATCCATCGCCTGGTGCAATTCCGGCCCCCATGAGTGCGCGGGCAGTCTTACGGACGTTACGTCGATACTGCGCCCAGGATGTGGCCTGCCAGACCCCGTTAACCTTGGTCTTCAGCGCAGGCAAATCGCCGCAGCGCGCAGCCGTTTCTTCGAACACCTGGATGACTGTCCGGCTCATTCGTCTCTCCTCGCTTTGTTGGGAACATCCGCAGATTTCTCGGTGACTGCGTGATGCGCCGTGCCCTTGGCACGACATGGGAACTGCAGTATCCGACGCCCCAGGCCAAGTCGCAATCAAGCCCTACGTCGGCTTGGCAATGGCGCGCCAGATCAATTCGAACAAGACGTCTGAGCGGGCCGCCAGCGGGTCCTTCATGCCGCGGTTCAGCCACTGGGCAATGATGCGGGCTGCGACGCCGTAGAAGATGTCGAGCAGCACCCGGGTCTCGACCTCATCGGTGAGTACACCGGCATCACGCCCCTCGCTGAGCACCTGCATGAAGACGTGCGTGAACTGCGGCTGCCGGAGCGCCGGCTCGCGCCCCCAGGCATTGAAATAGATGGCGTTCTGCATCAGCAGCCCGACCTTCGGATTGCGCTCGTAGAAATCGAGCAACACCCAGAACACCTTGCGCAGGCGATCCTTGAAGTTCTGGATCCCCTGCAGATGATCGGTCATCCGCTCGGTGACCTGAGCCATCCAGTGATCCAGCCCGGAGTACAGCAGCGCTTCCTTGCTGCCGTAGTACTTGTAGAGAGTCTGAAGGCTGACACGGGCCTGCCGGGCGATTTCGGCCATGCCCACCTTGTGGAATTCGCGCTCCGAGAACACGTCCAGCAACGCCTCCTCAATGCGCCTGCGCGTCGCGGGGTCCAGCCCGCTGAGATCCGGTAATACATGCGTGTCAGTCATGGTAATTATTATTACCACACTTGCCTTTATGACACCAATACGCCCGGCTGATCGCCATTGCAATTCGGTACCGTATGGACTAGCTTACTTCACAGTCAGACCATCTTGGGGGTGATGAATCACCCTCACCCGATTGGTAACAATAATTACCCATTGTCGAGCCCAGGCTCGCGGAGAGACGCCCCATGACTGAGGCCTATATTTATGACGCGGTGCGCACACCGCGCGGCAAAGGCAAGAAAGACGGTTCGCTGCATCAAATCGCACCTGTCGATCTGCTCAAGAACGTGCTGGTCGCCTTGCGCGACCGCAACAGCCTGGATACCAGCCAGGTGGACGATGTGGTGTTGGGCTGCGTCACCCCTGTCGGCGAACAGGGCGCTGATATCGCACGGACCGCCGTGCTTTATGCCGACTGGGATGAATCCGTTCCCGGCGTCACCCAATCACGGTTTTGTGCCTCGGGGCTGGAGTCCGTCAATCTCGCCGCGATGAAGGTGAAGTCCGGCGAAGAGCAGCTTGTTGTTGCCGGCGGCGTCGAATCCATGAGCCGCTGGCCGATGGGTTCAGATGGCGGCGCGATGGTCATGGACCCGCGCGTCAACGCCAAAATGGACTTCGTCCCCCAGGGCATTGGCGCTGACCTCATCGCGACACTGGGCGGGTTCTCGCGGCAGGATGTCGATGCCTATGCGGTCGAATCCCAGCGCCGTGCTGCCGCCGCGCAGCAGGCCGGGCACTTCCAGCGATCGGTGGTACCCGTCCGCGATGACGTCGGCCTGACGGTGCTGGACCATGACGAAACAATTCGCGGCAACACGACGGTGGAGACGCTGTCCGGCCTCAAACCCTCGTTCCAGCAAATCGGAGTCATGGGTTTTGATGCCACAGCGCTGCGCAAGTACCCGACGGTGGAGACGATTCACCACGTCCACCATGCCGGCAACTCCTCCGGCATTGTCGACGGCGCCTCAGTTGTGCTCATCGGCTCTCGCGACAAGGGCGCCGAACTGGGCCTGAAGCCACGCGCTCGCATTGTGTCCACGGCGGTGGTCGGCACCGAACCCACCATCATGCTCACCGGCCCGGGCCCGGCATCGATGAAAGCCCTGAAAAAGGCGGGCATGACGCCGCAGGACATCGATTTGTACGAGATCAACGAGGCCTTTGCCGCAGTTGTACTGCGCGCCATGCAGGACCTGGATATCGATCCGGCGCGGGTCAATGTCAATGGCGGCTCCATCGCCATGGGGCATCCGCTGGGCGCCACCGGCGCCATGTTGCTGGGCACACTGGTGGACGAGCTGGAACGCCAGGACAAGTCCACAGGCCTCATCACGCTTTGCGTAGGCGGGGGCATGGGCATCGCAACGGTTATTGAGCGCGTCTAACCCTGACCCGCAGCCCGCCCCCACCTGATACACGCCTTTCCCGGAGACAAGCCGCCATGGTGGCCAAGCTGAACAATACCGATTCACCCATTCGCTACGAACTCGATGCCGACGGCATCGCCCTGATCACCCTGGACATGCCGGGGCGCTCGCAGAACGTGCTCAATGACTCCCTGACCGAGCCTTTTCGACAGGTGATCGAGCAGGCCTACGGCGATGACGCCGTCCAGGGCATTGTTCTGACGTCCGGCAAGCGTGACTTCATGGCCGGCGCGGACATCGACGGTCTGTACACGATGACCGACCCGGCCGAAGTCGTCGCCATGGCCAACAGTTTCAAGTCGTTGCTGCGCCAGCTCGAAACAGGCGGCAAGCCGGTCGTCTGCGCCCTGCCCGGCTCTGCGCTGGGCGGCGGCCTGGAAATGGCGCTGGCCTGCCACCACCGCATCGCGCTGAACAATCCCAAGGCCAAATTCGGACTGGTCGAAGTCAAACTGGGTTTGCTACCAGGCGGTGGTGGGACTCAGCGCCTCCCCCGACTGATCGGCATCCAGACCGCCTTGCCGCTGCTGATGGAGGGCAAGGAACTGCGTGTGGCCGCAGCCAAGGCGCAGGGCATTATTGATGAGCTCGCCGACACCCCCGAAGACCTCATTGCCAAGGCCAAGGCCTGGGCGAAGGCCAACCCCAAGGCGACCCAGCCCTGGGACCAGAAGAAATTCAAGTATCCCGGTGGAGACGCCAAGCACCCGGCTGTCGCACAAATGCTGGCGATTGCGCCGTCGATGCTGCGCGCCAAGACCCAGGGCAACTACCCGGCGACGCTGAACATCATGACCAGCGTGGTCGAGGGTTCGCTGGTCGACTTCGAAAACGCGCTCAAGATTGAGTCCCGCTACTTCGCGGCCTGTGTCATCTCGCCCGAAGCCAAAAACATGATTACCACGCTGTGGTATCAGCTTAACCATGTGAACAAGGGTGGCTCGCGTCCCGCCGGGTTCGAGCGCAGCCAGGTTCGCAAGGTGGGCATCCTCGGCGCAGGCATGATGGGCTCTGCCATTGCCTTTGTCAGCGCCAAGGCTGGCATCGAAGTGGTCCTCAAGGATGTCTCGCAGGCTGGCGCCGACAAGGGCAAGGCCTACTCCGAGTCCCTAGTGAACAAAGCGGTCTCCAAGGGGCGCATGAGCAAGGCCGACGGCGTCGCACTGCTGAGCCGCATCACCGCCACCGGCGACGTGCAGAACCTGAGCGGCTGCGACCTGATCATCGAGGCCGTGTTCGAGGACCGCGAACTCAAGGCCCGGGTGACGCAGGAAACCGAAGCGGTGATGGACCCCAACGGGGTATTCGCGTCGAACACCTCCACCCTGCCCATCACCGGACTCGCCAAGCCATCGGCTCGGCCTGAGCAGTTTATTGGCCTGCATTTCTTCTCTCCGGCAGACAAGATGCCGTTGGTCGAGATCATCAAGGGGGAACAGACCAGTCCCGAAACGCTGGCGCGGGCCTTCGACTACGTGCAGCAGATACGCAAGACCCCGATCGTGGTCAACGACGCCCGCGGCTTCTACACCTCCCGTGTGTTCTCCACTTACATCATGGAAGGCATTGCCCTGCTGGTCGATGGCCAGCATCCGCGGCGCATCGAAGTAGCCGGGCTCAAGTCCGGCATGCCGGTGGGTCCGCTGGCCCTGCATGACGAGGTTTCACTGTCCCTGTCGCTGCACATCATGGAACAGACACGCAAGGACCTCGAGGCCGAGGGCAAGACGGTACCCGAGCAGCCGGCTCACGGGTTGATCAAGACCATGGTCGAGACCTTGGATCGCCCTGGCAAAAAGGCGGGTCGCGGTTTTTACGACTATCCCGACGGCGGCAAGAAACACCTGTGGCCCGGCCTGACCGAGCACTACCCGGTCGCGGACACCCCAATCCCCGAAGACGAAATGATCGAGCGACTGATGCTGGTCCAGGCCAATGAAACGGTTCGTTGCCTGGAAGAAGGCGTGCTGGAGTCGGTCTGGGACGCGAACATCGGCGCGATCTTCGGCTGGGGCTTCGCACCGTTTCAGGGTGGGCCGCTGCAATATCTCAATGCCTACGGCATCGAGCGCGCCGTGGCACGGCTGCGCGAGTTCGCCGACCGGTACGGCGAGCGCTTCATTCCGGCCGATCGGCTCGTGGCCATGGCCGCCGCAGGCGAGCGTTTCGAACAGATTCCCGCCTAATTGCTCAACCTCAACCTGGGTGTCATCACCAAGGAGATCGCAATGTTCCAATCCATCATGATGGGCATGAAAAACGCCGGCATGCTCCCACGGCTGTCCGATACGGAGCGTCAGGCGCTGGAGGCCGGTGACGTCTGGGCCGAAGGCGAGTTCTTCAAAGGCAATCCGGACTTCAAGGCACTGCTCGCAGAAAACTACGGCCAGCTCACGGCCGAGGAACAGGCGTTTCTGGACGGTCCCTGTGATGAGCTCATCGCCATGTGCGACACCTGGGAGATGTCGCGCACACGCCAGGTTCCGGATGCCGTCTTTGATTTTCTTGCGGAGAACGGCTTTTTCGCCCTGCTCATCCCCAAGCAGTACGGTGGCAAGGGCTTTTCGGTGCTGGCCCGTTCGACGATCATGGCCAAGATCCAGGCTGCCGGCGCCGCCGTGGCGGCCATTGTGGTCATTCCGAACTCGCTGGGAGCCGCTGAACTCACCGAGAAATACGGCACGGAGGAGCAGAAGGCGCATTACCTGCCGCGCCTGGCCAAAGGCGAATACATCCCCTGCTTTGGGCTGACCGAGCTGACGGCTGGCTCCGACGCCGCGTCTATCAAGGCCGATGGTGAGGTCTTCCGGGATGAGGACGGCCATTTAAAGGCACGACTGAACTTCTCCAAGCGCTATATCACCCTGGCCCCGATCGCCAACCTCATTTCCTTGGCGGTACGCCTGCGTGACCCGGACAATTTGCTGGGCCGTGGCGAAGACCTGGGCATTAGCGTCATGCTGCTCCACAAGGGCATGGAGGGTCTGTCCATCGGCGCTCGCCACGACCCCATGGGCGTGAGCTTTCACAACGGCCCCATCTACGGTGAAAACGTCGTCGCTCCGCTGGCCAACACCATTGGCGGCATCGACTATGTCGGCAAGGGCTGGAAGATGCTGATGGAATCGCTGGCAGGTGGTCGCGCCATTTCCCTGCCGGCCTCGGCCGTCGGTGGCGCCCGCATGCTGGCCTCGGTCACCGGCGCCTATTCCATGGTCCGCGAGCAGTTCAACATGCCCATCGGACTGATGGAGGGCCCGCAAGCCAAGGTCGCCCGGCTCGCCGGCCTGCAGTATCTGATGGAAGCTGCACGCGTGTACTCCTGCTCCGCCGTCGACGCCGGACACGAACCTCCGGTGGTCTCCGCCATTCTCAAACAGCAACTGACGGAGCTGATGCGCTCGCTGTCCATCGATGCCATGGATGTGATGGCGGGCGCGGCCATCCAGCGCGGCCCAAACAACATCGTCTCCGACGCGTACATTGCCGCACCGATCAACATCACGGTGGAAGGCGCCAATATTCTCACGCGCACGCTGATCATCTACGGCCAGGGCGCGAATCGCTCCCACCCGTACGCGCGAACACTGGTCGAGGCGGTGGAGGCCGAGGACAGCACGCGTTTCCGCAAGGCGCTGCTGGGCTGGATAGGCGGCATGGTGGTCAACTTCGGCCGTGGCATGACCCGCTACCTCACCCGTGGCCGCAGTGCCGGCGCCCCGGTGAAAGGCGAAACCGCCACGTATTACCGGCGCCTGAGCTGGGCATCGACACGCTTTGCGATGCTCTCCGACCTGGCGATGATTTTCATGGGTGCCAAGCTCAAGGCCAAGGGCAACTTCACGGGCCGACTGGCCGATGTGTTGTCGTGGATTTTCCTCTGCACGGCGACGCTGCGTCGGTTCGAGGCCGAGGGGCGTCGCGCCGAGGATCTGCCCCTGGTCCATTACGCGCTGAACTATGGGCTTAAGGAAATCCAGGACGGCTTCGAAGGGGTTTACGCCAACTTCGACGCCCCGATCGTCGGCTGGTGGTTTAAATCGGTGGGGGGCTGGCTGCTCCGGCTCAACCCGATTGGCAAGGGCGTCACAGATACGCTGCTCGCACCGGCGGCGGCGGTTGTCCAAACCCACGGCGACAACCTCAAGCGTCAGCAGGCCGGCCTCCATGTTCCGGCCGAGTCCGACCGTGGCGCAGGTCGCCTGTATCGTGCATTCCGCATGCTGCACGAAGTGCGACCCATCCATGCCAAGATCGCTGAAGCCGTCAAGGCACGCCGCCTGCCGAAAGGACACCCGGCCGACCTGGTGAATCTGGCGCTGGAGCAACAGGTCATCACAGCGGAAGAGGCCGAGCAGGTTCGCGAAACACGCCGGGTTCAGCTGGAGTCCTGGGGTGTGGACGAGTTCTCACCCGAAGACTATGTCCGCATTGGCTCATCCACAGCCGTGACCGAAGGCTTCATCGGCAAGGACGCCCCGCGGCCGAAGTTGGTGGCCTCCGGCCAGGCCTGATCCACGCGTTGCCTAACCGCCCCGGCTGGCTTTGTGCCAGTCGGGGCTTTTTGTTGGGGACTCACGTGGAAGCGTTGCCGATACCCTGTTGCGTTTCCATATCCTGCCGGGTTCGCTACGCTCGGCGCTCCCTTATCGATCAAGCGGACGACCGAATGAAACGCGGAGCATGGATTGCGATTGGAGTTGCGGCTCTGGTACTCGTGGCGGTGGGTGTACTCAGCCTGTTTGGCACAAAGCTGAGCAAGGGCGAACCGGTCGCCGAAGCGCCGGTTGCCGAGGCCGAGGCACCGACGCCCACCAAACCGCAGTATCCCATTGAGCCATCGACACCGGAGCCCGCGAGCCTCGAGTCCTCCGAGACACCGGCCGATGAGCAGGCGCCCGAACCCGAGCAGCCCCCCCTGCCCAGCCTTGCGGACAGCGATGCGCCGCTGCGCAGTGAGCTGGCACAGACGACCGGGCCGAGCGCCGTCGAACGCTTCCTGGTCCCCGACGCGCTGATTCGCAAGGCTGTGGTCACCGTCGACAACCTGGATAGCGACCCCGTCTCGCGGCGTTTTCGCCCGGTTACCCAGGTTCAGGGCACGGTGCCGGTCATCCGCAGCGGCGACAGCATTCGCCTGGACTCTGCGAACTACGCACGGTATGAACCCTGGGTCCAGGCGTTCACCACGGCCTCACCCGAGCAGCTGGTTGCGGTGTACACCCGCTACTACCCGTTGTTCCAAGACGCTTACGAAGATCTGGGCTATCCAGACGGATATTTCAACGATCGCCTGGTTCAGATCATCGACCATCTGCTGGCGACCCCGGAAGTCACGGGCCCCATCGCACTGAAACAGCCCAAAGTGTTCTTCGAGTTCGCCGACCCCAAACTCGAACGCTTGTCCTGGGGGCAGAAGGCGCTGATCCGCATCGGGCCTGAGCAGGCACGTGCCGTGAAGCAGCATCTGCGATCGGTGCGGGACACACTGCTCGCCCAATCAGGCGGTCAGTAGACGCGTCGCTCGCATGCCGTCGCCAGACTGGACGGCATGCGGGTCCACCAACGACCGGAGGGGCTGCTAGCTTCCCAGGGCCTGGATCATCGCCGGATCCGCGCCCTGCGCCTCTAACGCGGCCTGTAGCTGGGTCACCCACTCGGGCTGATCCAGCAAGGCAGCCAGCCGTTCCCGGCTGGGGGAGTCCATCTGCGTCACGGCATCTGCCAGCAAGGGCCACAACCCCTCACGGCTGGCAGCATCCAGCACGCCACGGACTACGGCATCCGGCTGGGCAGCGATGAGATTCGCCATGCGCGCGCGCAAGGACTCGGATGTTCCATCCACCATTGCAAGCGCCTCGGGCCACAGTCCCTGTTGATCCGCAGCGACCAGCGTCCGTGCCAAGCGGGCATCGTCCATGGCGCTGATGATGGTCTCCAGACGTGGCTTGCTCTCAATGTAAAAACCAATCTTGAGCAAATCGCCGGGATCATCGATGGAATCCATGACCGCCGCAACGACCTCATCCGTCAGCGCATCTGCAAACTGGGCCATGACGATATGCTCGTCATTCGCCCGCAACTCCCGGGCAACATCGATCACCAGAGCGGTGGGCATGGCCTGAATAATGGCTTCCGATCGACCGGGGTCTAGCGACAGACAGACCTGTGCCAGAAACGGCGTGGGCAACCGTTCCGACAGCGCCAGGGCCTGCTTGGGCTCCATTTCGCTGGCCACGCGGCCGGCCAGTGTCGGGCCAATGAATTTCTGGGTGAACTGGGCCGACAACTTGGTCGGCAGCAAACGTGTGGCGCCCGCCAGTTTGCTGAACAGGCTGCGGTGACGTCCAAACAACGCGTTCGACGCTGCATGCCTGCTTGCGCGCAGCGCCTGCGCCGAGCAATCCCCCAACGGACCGAGTTCATCGACTTCGCAGCCCAGCACCCGCGCCAGCTTCAGGCGCTCGGCCTGTTCCAGTAGCGCGCTCATCGTTCAAACAGCTTTTTGACAGGGCCGCGAAGTAATCGCGGCATGGCATCGAGCATGCCGTCCATGGCGGACCGCAGCTCCCGTGCCTGCCAATCCTGTGCCTGCTCCAGGCGCTGGATGAGGCAGTCGACGGCTGTCGTGTTCAAGGTTTCCAGCGAATCGAGATCCGCATCCGGCACGGAGGCCTGCCGCAGGGCGGCCCGTTGGTCGTCATTCATGTTCGGAAGCTTGTCTTCGGATTAAAAGTTGAATACCGCGTAGAGATTGTAGAAATCGCGGTCTTGCTCGAGGTTGTAGTCGCCGCCCCCCATGTACCACTGGTAGGTGGCTCCCAGCGACAAGGACTGCCCGATCTTGAACAGATTGTTAAAGGTCAACGCCTTGCGCCGCTCGGTGAAGTTCAAAATGGGCGACGGCGTCTGGCCCTGGACGTCGTGGAACCACAGCAGCTGCGGTTCAAAGGTCACGCCGGGGAACACCTCGTTGTACGTCAGACGCAGCAGACTGCGGTATCCCCAGGCGAACTCGGTTGGCAGACCGTCGGTTTGCTGGGTGGGATTCAGCGTCAACGTCCGGTCGACACCATCGGGCGCCGTCCCGGTCCCGTCCGCGCCATAGGTCGGGTGAGTGAAGTCGCCCGTGCCCAGAAACGCCAGCTCGCTGGTCTCCGGCATGTCATGGTGGTACCAGAAGCCGCCTTCGATCAGGAACAGCACGGAATCAGCGCCAAATGGGTTCTGTGACCAGATCCGCAGGCCCGCCAGGGATAGCTGACTGGCATCAATGCGCTCATAACCACGCACATACTGGCCCGGCTGCACCGTAATGCCCCGATAGGCAGACAGCAGGTCCGGCACGGCAGAGCGCGCGCCCGGAACCGTCAGGCCCACGCCGCCAATGCCGATGGGAATGTCTTCTTCCGGGAAGGCCGGCTGGAGCGACGCAAAGACCACGTCGGCAAGATTCACCTGCACCGGCAGATTGCGGCGATGGGACAGTTCGCCCGAAAAGGCCCAGTCGCCCACATTGGTGTTGAATGACACACCGAACATGTCGATGTCTTCGGGGTACTCCACCTGCAGCGCCATCGTATCGGTTGGCAGGGGCTCCTCACCGGCGCCTGTTACGTTGATGCTCCCGTTAAACCCGTTACAGGCCACAAGCGCCGCAGCGAAATTGCCCGGCACAGCGGCGTCACGGGTGCAGGACGCCTCCGCAGCATGGCCACTGACCACCGGCAGGCGGCTGTGATAACGCAGGTAGTAAAAGCCCAACTCGGTGCCGTTGTTCAGGTTGCTGGCGAAATAGGACAGACGCAGACCGTACTGCCCGAGATTGTCTGGCTCGTTCTCGGGGAGGGCCTGCACCGTCCGGGTTGAGCTGGAGATCAGACCCGCACCATCGGCCGGCGGCTGGTACAAACGCTCAGGGTCATCATTGAATTGCCCGAGCGTGACCATCGCATAGTCGGTACCGCCCACCAGGTCGTTGGTGGACAGGAAACTGCCGGGCGGCTGCACTCGCACAGGCACCCACTCGAACTGGTAGATGAACTCTGCAGCCAGGTAATCGGTTAGCGCCGTCTGAAACACTGCCATGCCCGACGGCCGGTTGACCTGCCCCAGCTCAAAACCGGGGAAGCCCGCAATCGTCGCATCCAGTGGATTCAGCTCGTTGACACTGTTGAACAATGTGAGCGTCGCCTCGCCCCAGGGCACGACCTGGCGACCGATCTGAACCGAGATCTCGCGATCAAAGAGATCGACATAACGCTGGATGTAGAGCTCGCGCAGCTCGATATCGGACGCGAAATCGCGTTCCACATAGGCAGGCCGTGGCGCCGTGGCGGGTTGCCAGCGCGTATCGAGGTGGCGCTCGTCAAAGTCCACATTTTCAGGATCGTAGAACGCCAGCGCCGAGGCCTTGAACTTGAAGCCGGCCCAGTAGGCGGTGAGTTCAGGGGTGGCATACGTCGTCGCCGACACGATGTCCCCCTTGTCGTAATTGATATTCCCGTCATCCAGATTGACGCCTGAGAACAGGCCGGGCGCATCAACCAACCGCTGGTTCGGTGCAGGGTCCCCCATGAACGACATGCAGTCATCGTCCGCACACAGATCGGGGTTGTTCGCCAGTTTTGAGATCAGCCCTGGATCGCGCTCCTGGGCGCGCCACACCAAACCTGTCGTCAGGCGGGTGTTGAGTTCAATTTCGACATCACCGATCTCGGCCGTGACGGCCTGAGCCAACCCGGCCGTGCTGGCCAGTGCAAATGCCACCGCAATCCTGCGCATTGTTTCCTCCATCTCTCGCCGCTTCCCTGTGGTTTGAGGTCGTGGTGCACAAGGCGGTACACAGCCGCCTCAAGTTAGCCGTTAATATTGGGGCCGGTATCGCTCGCTCCGCAATGACTTAGCCGACGCGACAACACAGGTGGACGCGCCAATCGAAACGCACAGCTATCACGACTCCAGCGCCCTGACCCGCCAGGTCTACCAAGCCATGGAACGGGCCGGGATTGATGCCGAGGCGTTCATGGCCCAGTTGGGTCTGAGCCCTGAAGCCATTGAGCAGCGTGATCGTCGCACGCTGCACGAGCGAATTCCCTTTTTCTGGGAACGCCTGGAGGAAGAAACCGGCGATAGGAACATCGGGCTGCATGTCGGACGCTACCTGCCGACCTTCGGCGGCGAGGTGTTGGAGTACCTGTTCCTCTCCAGCACGACGTTTGGCGAGGGCCTGGACCGGGCGCTGCGCTATCAAGCGCTGCTCTCGGGCGCCGGATTGGGAAGTCTGTCCCGCACCGGCCGGACCGCAGTGCTCACCATCGATTCTGCGCTACCGGCCGTGAACGCGAACCGGCATTTGTACGAATGCCTGAGCCAGGGTGTCATCAAGTTTTTTCGCAGCGTCACAGACGACAGCTTCATGCCCCAGCAGGTGACCTTTGTCGCTGAGGCGCCGGAAGACACCCAGGAAGCCCAGTCACTCATCGGATGCCCGCTGGTCTACGGGCATGCGCACAACAGCATCGAATTCGATGCAGCGGTGCTTGACCGTGCTTCGCCCCACGCCGAGCCGCGCTTGGTCGAGTTGCACGAACGCGTGGCCGAGGACCGGCTCAAGGAACTCAACGCCACGGATTTCGTCATCGCCGCCCGGCGCGCAATTGCCCGCGAGCTGGAGTACGGCACGCCCAGTCTCGCCCGCGTTGCCGAACGCCTGGAGGTGACCCAACGCGAGCTACGCAGCCGGCTCGCTGCAGCCGACACCAGCTTTAACAAGGAACTGGACCGGTACCGCGAACGCCTGGCCTGCCGCCTGCTGTACCGAACGAACCAATCCGTTGACGAGATTGTCTATCTCACCGGTTTCTCGGAACCCAGCACCTTTTACCGGGCATTCAGACGCTGGCGCGACGAGACACCCATTCAGTACCGACAGCGGATGCGCCAGCGCAAACAGGCGTCAGCCAACCCTGCTTGACCCCAGGAGCTGACGAGGCGCGTCACGAACGCCACAACCTTGACAGTGAACGATGTTATAGTGAAGTTCGTGTGCCATCCGTAGTACACCGGACCCCAAAAGCGCTACATGGAGGAGCCATGCGCCGAATGACTGCATTGGCCGCAGCCGCGGTCTCATTTCCCCTTTTCGCAGGCGTCAGCGCCGACGAAGCCGCCAAGCTCGGCGACGAGCTCACCCCGATCGGGGCCGTGAAGGCTGGCAATGCGGATGGCTCCATTCCCGAGTGGCTGGGCGCCAAACTGTTCTCGCAGGACGTTCAGGACCTGACCCGCGCCCAGCTGGAAGAATGGCGCAAGAACGAACCCAAGAAGATTGAGGATCTCGTCGATAACGAGATCAAGCGCAATCAGGCGCTGCTCGACGGTGATCCCCTCACCGCACGGCTGACCATCACCAAGGCCAACTACAAAGAGCATGCGGACAAGCTCACCGTCGGCCACCAGAAGATGTTCGAGCTCTACGACGACTACAAGATGATCGTCTACCCCACCGTTCGCACCGGTTTCTTCCCGGAAGAAATCTACGAAGCCACCAAGGCCAATGCCACGGCTGCTTCGCTGGAAGGCACGGACGCGGTCAAGAACGCCAAGCTCGGTTTCCCCTTCCCTATCCCCAAACAGGGTGCGGAAGTCATCTGGAACCACAAGCTCAAGTTCCGTGGCTCAGCGGTCAAGCGCTTCAATAACCAGGCCATCGTCGCCCAGGACGGAGATTTCAAGATCTCCAAGCTGGTCGAGGATGTGAAGTTCAAGTACGCCAACCTCAACGATCAGTCCGATGAGGCCAACAAGCTCATCGCCTACTACCTGCAGGAGGTGGTCTCCCCGCCCCGTGTCGCCGGCCAGGTCACCCTGGTCCACGAAACGGCGGATCAATCCTCCGGGGGGCGCAACGCCTGGTTGTACGATCCGGGCATTGGCCGCACGCGCCGTGCGCCGAACGTGGGCTATGACAATCCGTCACTGGGCTCCGATGGTGAGCAGTTCAACGACCAGATCGATGTCTTCAACGGGGCGCTGGACCGCTACACCTGGAAACTCGTGGGCAAGAAGGAGATGTACATCCCCTACAACTCCGGCCAAATGAACAGCCCGCTGTTGTCCTATGAGGACATCCTCGGCAAGGGGCACATCAACCAGGACCACGCTCGCTACGAGTTGCACCGGGTCTGGATTGTCGAAGCCACGCTACGCGACGGCCAGCGCCATCAGTTCAAGAAGCGCGTCTTCTATGTGGATGAGGATTCCTGGTCCATTGCCATTGTCGACTGCTATGACAACCGCGATCAGCTGTGGAAGCTCCAGGAAGCCCACCTGACCACCTTCCCGTTCGTGCCCACGGTCTCCGGATCGCCCGAGCTGATCTACGATCTGCAGACCGGTCGCTACTTCGCCACCGCCATGACCAACGAAGACCAGATCTCGGACTTCGACGTCAGCTACGAAGACCGCATGTTCCTGCCCCAGGGGCTGGCGCGCGTGGCGGGCCGACGCTAATGGCAGGGCGCGCAGCTGCCGCGCTCTCGCTGAGCCTGGGCCTCGCCGCTGTCTGCGGCGTGGCCCTGGCGGCTGAAGAGGCGGTCAAGGACGACCCCAGACTCAACCCGGCCGAGCAGATGGGCCTGGCGGCCGAACGCATTCTGGTCGGGCTGCAGCCGCTGGCCGATGGCTACCTCGCCGTCGGCATGCGCGGCCACATTCTGAAATCTGCCGACGGGCAAAGCTGGACCCAGCAACCCAGCCCCGTGCGGTCCATGTTGGTCACCATCGACTTCCCAACCGATACGACCGGTTTCATCGGCGGCCATGACGGCACCATCCTGAAGACAACCGATGGTGGCAACAGCTGGTCACTGCAGCACTTCAACCCCGAGCCGCGCCGGCCGGTCATTGTGTACGACCTGATGTTCGATACGCCCGAGCGAGGCTTTGCAGTCGGTAGCTACGGCTTGATCCTGCGGACCACCAATGGCGGCGAGACCTGGACCCAACTCACGCCGGACATCGAGTTTCTCGGCTTTCACAACAGCCAGATCCAGCGCCTGTCCAACGATGTACTGCTCATCGTCGGCGAAAAAGGGCTGGCCGCTCGCTCGACGGATGATGGCGAAACCTGGGAGATGCTGGTTTCTCCGTACAGCGGGTCGTTTTTTGGCCTGATTCCCGATGACTCCGGAGGCGCCTGGGTTTACGGCATGCGTGGACGGCTTTATCGCATACCGGATGTGCTCGCTGTGGCAACGCAGAATCCCATGGATTATGACCCGTTCATGGCCGAGAACGTCGAAGACCCAGAGGCCATCCAGGCCATGGGCTGGGAGCGAATCAAGACGCCAGCAAGCGAGTCCTTTTTCGGCGCCACAACACGGCCGAACGGCGGTATCACCTTGGTGGGGAACGCCGGGCTGATCCTGAACTCCGATCCTCAGCGTTCCAGCTGGTCCATCCTGCCCAACCCGAACGGCGACACGCTGGCGGGCGTGGTCCCGGTTGACGGCAAACTGCTAACCGTCGGGCGTCAGGGTGTCGAGTGGCACTAGCCCACCGATGATCGCCAGAAGGCACCGCCTGCGGCAACGCATCCAATCTAGCGACTGAATCAAATCTAATGAACGGGCGCGCCGCCGTGGTCGCCCGCTGGGAGACTCGCTCATGGCCTCGGAAGGCTCTTCACTGACGAATTCACCGGTAGCGCGCGCCATTCTGGGCATTGTCGAGCCGCTGGTGTTTGGCAAACCCGCGCTCACTCTGTTCGTGCTGGCCGCACTGACGGTGTTCTTCGGCTACCACGCCGCCCGCATTCAGCCGGACGCCGGTTACGAAAAGACCATCCCCATGGAGCACCCGTACATGGGTGCATTCAAGGAGTACTACAGCGAGTTTGGTGGCGCCAACCTGGTTCTCGTGGCGCTGATGCAGAAAGAAGGCGAGATCTACAACGAGCGCTTTCTTTCGACGCTCAAGCAGGTCACTGACGATGTGTTCTTCCTGCCCAACATCGACCGTCCTCGGGTGATGAGCCTGTTCACCCCCAATGTGCGCTTTGTAGAGATCACTGAGCAGGGCTTCGAGGGCGGCGACGTCATCCCCTCCGACTACGCACCCTCGGAGGCCATGTTCGGCACCATTAAATCGAATGTCAGCAAGGCGCAGATCATCGGGCGGCTGGTCTCGGAAGACGAAACAGGCGCCATGGTCGTCTCCGAACTGCTTGAGGTGGATCCGCAAACCGGCCAACAGGTGGACTACACCCATGTCGCGGAACTGCTGGAGACGATTCGCGGGCGTATCGAAAGCCCGACCGTCTGGGAATACCGCCTGCGCGAAGCCAGTGGCGACATGGACGCGGGCACTGTCGTGGGCCGTGACTACAGCGAGCCCGGCAAACTGGAACAGTGGTTTGGCGAGCAGGTTGTCACGCTCCCACAGACGTCGGGCGAGACCCAGACCGTCACCTTCAAGAATCGCGATCTGGACATCGTCGCCAGCGACAATCCGGAGTACAACCCGAACCTGCAAGTCCACATCGTGGGCTTTGCCAAGGTCGTCGGAGATATCACTGACGCCACGCTGGAAGTCGTCGGCTTCTTCGGCCTGGCACTGCTGATGACCTCACTGCTGCTGTGGGGCTACACCGGCTCGATGAAGATGGCATTCCTGCCCATGGCCTGTTCCATCGTGGCCGTTATCTGGGAATTCGGCCTGTTATCGCTCTTCGGTCTCGGCCTGGACCCCTTCGCGATTCTGGTTCCGTTCCTGGTGCTGGCCGTATCGGTGTCCCACGGCGTGCAGTACGTCAACGCCTGGGTGGCTGAGGTTGGGCATGGCAGCAGCAGCTATGACGCTTCGCTGGAGACCTTCCGGCGCCTGGCCATTCCGGGCACGGTCGCGCTGATCACCGATGTGGCGGGCTTTGCGACCATCGCATTGATCGATATTCAGATCATTCAGGAGATGAGCGCCAACGCGGCCTTTGGCGTGGCGGCCATCATCATCACCAACAAGATCCTGATGCCCGCCTGGCTGACTTACATGCGCATCGGGGATTTGCCGGCTTTCGAGCGGAAACAGCAGGTGCGTGAAAATCTACTGGCGCCGATGTGGGGGTTTGTCGCCAAGATCACACGCCCCGTGCCGGCCGCCTGCGCCATCTTTGTCGGCATCCTGCTGCTCGGTTGGGCGTTTTACATGTATCCCAAACTGCAGGTCGGTGATGCGCTGGAGGGCACGCCGGAGCTGCGGCCCGACTCGCGCTTCAACCAGGACGCGCGCGCCATCGGCCATAACTTCTCGATCGGCATCGACATTCTCAAGGTCATCGCCGAGGCCGATGCCGATGCTTGCGTCAACTTTGACGTGGTCGAAGAAATCGACCGGTTTGCCTGGCGCATGGACAATGTCGAGGGCGTGGCTTCCACGCTCTCGGTGCTGAACTACGCCAAGATGGTGTACCGCGGGCTGAACGAAGCGCGCCTGTCAGCCGAAGTCCTGCCGCGCAACCAGTTCTCGCTGGCCCAGTCCACGGCACTGGTGCCCACCACCTCCGGTTTGCTCAATGGCGATTGTTCGGCCATGGCCATCTTCATCTTCACCGAAGATCACCGCGCGGAGACCATCAGCCGCATCGTCGATGCAGTCAAACAGTACGAGCAAGAGACATCGGATACCGATGCCGTGAGTTTCCGACTGGCGACCGGCAATGTCGGTGTGATGGCTGCGACCAACGAAGTGGTGGAGGAACAGGAACTGATGGTCGTGTTCTGGGTGTACGTTGTGGTGATCAGCTTCATCTGGCTGTCGTTCCGCAACCTGTCCTCGGTCCTCTCCATCGTGTTGCCCCTGTCGCTGGTTTCGATGATGGCCTACGGCGTCATGGCCTATCTGGGCATCGGGCTTAAGGTGGCGACATTGCCAGTGGTGGCCCTGGCCGTCGGCATTGGCGTCGACTACGGCATTTATATCTACGCCACGCTGGAAGAAGGCGTGAAGTCCGGCAAGTCAATCGAACAGGCCCTGGTCGACACGCTGGGCAAGACAGGTAAGGCCGTGGTGTTCACCGGCATCGCTCTGGGCTTATCCGTCGCGACTTGGCTGTTCTCGCAGCTGCAGTTCCAGGCAGACATGGGCATTCTGCTGGTCTTCATGTTCACGGCAAATATGTTCGGGGCCATTCTGCTGCTACCCGCCATTGCCCGATTCACCATGAAACAGCCCAAGGCCGAGAACGCCTAAGGCATCGGGCGTGAGCTGAGCATCGGCTCACGCCCACTTCACCCATCGCGGGCTAGGCTCCCGCGATGGGCAGCCCATCGAACACCCCCTCACCGACGCGCGCACCGCTCAGCGGCCTGCTGCGCGAAGCCGAGTTCATCACAGCATTGCTGGAACATGCCGGTGATGGGGTGGTGGCCTGTGACGCCGACGGCAACCTGGCCTTGTTTAACCAGACCTCGCGTGAGTGGCACGGAATGGACGCCATGACGCTGCCGCCGGAACACTGGTCATCCCGATACGATTTGTTCCATGCCGACGGCATCACACCATTGGCGATGGAAGACATCCCCCTCTTCCGTGCGTTTTCCGGCGAGCATGTACGCAGTGCGGGCATGGTCATTGCCCGGCATGGTCATCCGCCACGCCACATCGAAGCCGAGGGTCGGCCCATTTACAGCGCCGCGGGCGACAAGCTAGGGGCGGTCGTGATGATGCACGACGTCACCGAACGTGAGCGCGCCCGCCAGGCATTGGAAGACCATGCCGAACTCCTCGCGCAGCGGGTGCGCGATCTTAGCGAACTGGCCTACGCCACCTCCCACGACCTCAGTGAGCCGCTACGCGGCATCCGCGGCCACCTCGATCGTGTCGATCTGACGCAGCTTGCGCCACAGGCCGCCGAAGCCGTGGGCGTGGCAAAGGCCGAGGCCCAGCGGATGCAGGCGCTCATGCAGGGGTTGCTCCACTATGTACAACTCGATCAGCGGCCCCTGCAGCCCGAGACCACCAGTGTGGAAGCCCTGCTGGATCGCGCAATGGACAGCCTCGGACTGCCGAGAGACGACCCGCGCATTCAGCGGCCACAGCAACCCTGCCCGCTGCGCGCCGATCCCGTGGTTCTTACCCAGGCCTTGCGCTGTGGTCTTGATAACGCACTGAAATTTCACGCCCCGGGGGTCCGGGCAGCGATCACCATTACGGCCACGCGTCACCAGGACAGCGTCCAGATCCGGCTATCGGACCAGGGCGTGGGGATCGAGCCCCGACGCGCCCGCCGGGCATTTCGCATCTTTCAGCGCCTGCACCCTCGCACCCTGTTCCCAGGCCATGGCATTGGCCTGGCAATGGTGCTGCGCGCAGCTCAACTTCATGGCGGATCGGCCGATCTGGAGAACAACCCCGGACCCGGCGTCACGCTCATCATCAGGGTTCCACAAGGCGGCTGAGTGAAACGATCATGCAAGACATACTGCTCATCGATGATTCCGTGTCGGACCGCATGCTGATCAAGCAGGCCTTCGACCTGACCTGTGCTGACGTTCGCCTGCACAATGCCGAAGATGGCGAACAGGGGCTGGCAGCGCTGGAAGAATGTCCCGGGATTCGGCTGGTCCTGCTGGACCTCAATATGCCGGGAATGGACGGCCTGGAGTTTCTCGAATCCCTCGCGCCAGAAACACGTGCCTGCACGGCCGTTCTGGTGCTCAGTTCTAGCCAGCTGCCGGATGACATTCACGAGGCGTATCAGGCCGGGGTCAACGCCTACATCCCCAAGCCACTCGATTTTGACGGCTATGTTCAGATCGCGCAGGGTGTGCAGCAGTGCTGGTTGCAGACAGCCCGCCTGCCACCCCCCGAACGCTGCGTAGCCCGCTAGGGAAGCACTGACCTGTTTGCAGGCTGGCCGCCTGCCCTCAACGGACTCAATCGATGCCCACACTGATGGAATGCGGTTCGTTCTCTCACGCTGGCGCGCGCCTGGCCTACTCGTTGGCCGGGCCTGCCAGCGGCCCGCGCATCGTGCTCATGCACGGGATTCTGATGGACTCGCTGCTCAATCGGGACCTGGCTGAGGCACTGGCGCAGGCCGGCTATCGCGTGGCACTCCTCGACTTGCAAGGCCACGGCCGCAGCGACAAAACCACCCGTGCGCAGGACCTGCGCATTGATTTGTTTGGTCAGCAGGCCATCGCATTACTCGACCACCTGGGATGGTCGCGTGCGGTACTCGGTGGCGTCTCGCTGGGTGCGATTACCGCGCTCCACGCCGCCGTGCAGGCACCTAACCGGGTCAATGGCCTGTTTCTCGAAATGCCGGTCATGGAACGAGCCGCCCCGGCTGCCGCGCTGATGCTGGTCCCCCTCATGGTCGGGGCACGCTACGCCACCAGACCCTGGCGATTCGGTGCACGCCAATTGCGACGCCTGCCCCGGCCACAGCGCGGCCTCTGGCAAAGCCTGCTGAACACCGTCAGCCAGGATCCCGAACACCTAGCAGCCGTCATCCACGGCGTGCTTTCGGGGCCCGTTGTTCCACCGCTGCGAGAGCGCCTGCGGCTGTCGATGCCGGCGCTGGTCGTCGGCCACGCAGGCGACTGGTTACACAACCTGAAGGATGCACGGGCGCTGTCGCAGGAACTGCCCAATGCCGAGCTCATCATCGCGCGTTCGCCACTCGAGCTACGGACGCGACCGACACGGCTCATGCCAGAGATTCTGCGCTTTTTCGAACGCACCCAGGCCGACCCGCAGACCTCGGATCAACAACAGGCATGAGCCTGGACCGCAAGGACTGGCTGCAGCACGCAGCCGATGGCGGCGTTTGTCGGGTCACCCATATCGTGGACACATCGGCCCCGATGAATACGCCGATTGTGCTGTTGCCAGGCATGTTCACCAGTCGCCGGTTCTGGCTGTCGGATCGCAACATCGGACTTGCCGCCTACCTGGCCGGGCAAGGCCACGCCTGCTGGATCATTGAGCGTCGAGGTATCGGCCACACTCACCCGAACACCGCGCGTCCGGGTGCAGATGAACACCTGCGCCACGACCTGCCCCTGTTGGCCCAGCTGACCTACGAACAAACGAATCGGCCAGCCGTCTGGATCGGCCATTCGTTTGGTGGTCAGCTTGCTGCGCGGGTCGTCAATGAAGGGCTTGCCCCGGAGCAAGTGGCTGGCCTCATTCTGCTGGCGACACAAACAGCACGCGGCAAACGCTGGCTCGTACCACCGCTGTCCACCGCACTGCTCGCAATTGCTCGACGCCTCGGCCGGATCCCGGCGCGGCTGGCAGGACTGGGGCCAGAGGATGAACCCGCTGCGGCGATCGAGGACTCCATCCGGTGGACCATTGATGCCAGACGAACCGGAGGCTGGCCTGCACGCCTGAATACGCTGACCGCACCTGTTCTGGCGATCGCGTCGCGGCAGGATCGGGTCGATCCCGCCACGGGCTGCCGCCAGCTATTTGAGCAAGTCGGTTCGGCTGACAAACACTGGTGGTTGCTGGGCAATCCCCCGACAACGCCCGGCCCGTTCGACCACCCCGGGTTGGTCGTGAGCAAGCGGGCGCAAACGCATGTCTGGCCGCGCCTGTCGGAATGGATTGCGCAGCGGGGTGGCGGCGAGACCGCCACCCCGCACTCCGCTAGCCGACGGGCGTGGTGGAGCCGTCCAGATATACGGTCGAGCGACCGGGGTTGGTCATCAGATAGGACTGGCCACCCTCGGCAGGCTTGGCCAGCAGTTCGGGCTGCCCTGGCAGGAACAGCGGGCGCTTAAAGGCCACATCCAAGGTACAAGCGCCCTCGACCATGTCGCCCCCGCAACGCGCGACAGCGCTGGCAAACGACCACATGCCATGCGCGATGGCACGCTTGAACCCAAACAACTTCGCAGCCACGGCATGCATGTGGATCGGGTTCACATCCCCGGCCACGACACCGTAGCGACGGCCGATATTGCTCGCAGCCTTCCAGCGATCCACCACGCTGTACTCATCCCACACCGGCGGCTCCCAGCCCTTCTTGCCACCCCCGGTCGAGGATTTCTTGCCGGGGTCACGAATCAGGTTGGTGCTAATGCTCTCCCAGACGCACTGCTCGTCGGTATCGACGATCCGCGTCTGCAGGTCGAATTCAAGCCCCTTGTCCACCGGACGGTGCCCTTCGACCACAACATGCACGCCCAGTGGCTCATTCTGATGCAGCGCCCGGTGCTGATGGACCACGTTGCGCATATGCACAGCGCCCAGCAGACGTAAGGGAAACGCCTCATGGGTGAGCACGGCCATATGCAGCGGTGCCGCCATGATGTGGGGATAGGTTGCAGGCAACAGCCCGTTGGACTCGAACCCACACAGCTTGCGGTACTTGGCGACCTGCCTAGCGGATGCCGGTGCAGGCGCGAGATGCGCTTCGAGCCGGGGGATGTCCTGTCCGGGCGCCAGACGCACAGCGCCCGGCTTGGCCGCCTTGGCGAAACTGACCCAGACCGAAGGCGGTGCGTCGAACTGCAGATTGGCGGCTGCGCTCATGATCAGGCTCCGATGAGGCTTTGACCGCAGACGCGAATCGTCTGCCCCGTAATCCCAACGGCGCCTGGCGTCGTCAGGAACTTGATCAACTCGGCGACATCTTCCGGCTGGCCACCCTGGGACAGGGAGTTCATCCGACGGCCTGCCTCGCGAATCATGAAGGGCATTTCGGCGGTCATCCGTGTTTCGATGAAGCCGGGTGCCACAGCGTTCACCGTGATACCACGCTTGGCCTGCTCCTCTGACTGGGCCGCCACGTAACCGATCAGGCCGGCCTTGGTGGCGCCATAGTTGGTCTGCCCCATGTTCCCGGCGATTCCGCCGATGGACGACAAGCAGACGATGCGGCCGCCGTCGTTAATGACCTGTTCACCCAGCAACACCTCATCAATCGCGAGAATGGCGCCGAGGTTAATCGACAAGACCATGTCCCACAGGTGCTCCTTCATATTCGCCAGCGTCTTGTCACGCGTGACGCCGGCGTTATGAACAACAATGTCGACGCCACCGTGCTGCTCCTTAAAGTAGGTCGCAATCTTCTCAGGCGCGCTGGGGTCGGTGATGTCCATGGGCAGGGCCGCCCCACCAATCTTGACCACCGTGGCATTCAGGGTTTCCTCATCTGCGGGGATATCCAGGCAGACGACGTGGGCGCCCTCGGCCGCCAGTCGCTCAGCGGTGGCCGCGCCAATCCCGCGAGCCCCGCCTGTGACCAGCGCCACCTTGCCGTCCAGTGCCCCTGACAGGGGAATCGCCTCAGGAGACTTGGCCTGCAGGCCGACATGAACCGGCTGGGCATCCACGTAGGCGGAATGACCACTGAGGAAAAAGCGCAAGGGCGCAGCCAGACGGGTTTCTGCGCCTTTGGCTACATGAATCAGGTTAGCCGTTGCGCCGCGTTTGCCAATTTCCTTGCCGATAGAACGCACAAAGCCCTCGGTGGCTCTCGCTGTGGCAACGGCCTTGGGATCGGCCCCTTCCGCAGGCTCACTGGCCAGCACCAGCAGGCGGGCGTTCGCCGCAATCTGGCGCATGACCGGATGAAAGAACTGATAGAGCTGTTTCAAACCATCGACACCATCAATGCCGGTCACATCCAGGACCAGGGCGTCGTATTTCGCGCCCTCAGCAGCCGAGGCGACCACAGTCGCGCCGGCGCCTTCCAGTTCGCCGCGCACCGCGGCTGCCACGCTGCCATCTTCCGCGGTGCCGAAGAGCACCTGCAGGCCTGCCAGCGGTTGCTCTGCATAGCGGGTGCTCGCGCGCTTGAGTTCAACGGGCGTGGGCAAGCCAACAGACTTGATGACGTTGCGCAGCGTGGGCTGGCTGGCCAGGCGTAATAGGTAATCGCTCATTGATCACTCCATGGGATTCAAAGAAACTGCGGCGCAGCGGTCGATCAGGCCTGTTATTCACGGCGGAGCCTGTCCGACCTGCGTCCATGCTGCGGCGCACGATAACGAAAATCCCGTTGCCGAGCCATTGGCCAGAACCCAGCGGCATAGGATATGAACGGGCCAATCCAATACCTGCAGCCCGACCAAGCGCATGACGGCTGGCGGCTGCCCGACCCGCAAGGAGACACCCTCATGAGCCTGCCTCTGGACGGCCTCACCATCCTCGACCTGACCCGCCTGTTGCCGGGCCCATTTGCCACGCTCTACCTGGCCGACCTCGGCGCGACCGTGGTCAAAGTGGAAGACAAAAAGGCTGGCGACTACACCCGTGAGCTGGATCCCGGCCTGTTCCGCATGCTCAACCGGAACAAGCAGGCCGTTCAACTGGATCTGCGCTCGGACGCAGGCCGCGACGCCTTGCTGGCCCTCGTCGGGCGCGCCGATGCGCTCTTGGAATCCTTCCGCCCTGGCACGCTGGACAAAATGGGCCTGGGCATCGACCGCCTGCACGCGGCCAACCCGCGCCTGGTCGTGGGGTCGCTCACGGGCTATGGCCAGCAGGGCCCCTACGCTGACTGGCCTGGGCACGACGTGAATTATCTCGGTTATGCGGGCGTTCTAGACCAGATCGGGCATCGCAACGCGCCGCCCGCCCTATCGAATCTGCAGATTGCCGATCTGGCCGGCGGCGCCCTCACCTTTGCACTTGGCGTCGTCGCTGCCTTGCTGGACGCACAGCGCACAGGCCATGGGCGCCATGTGGATGTCGGCATGACAGATGCGTCCCTGGCTCTGATGCCCGTGGCACTGGCCGCACGGCAGACCACCGGGCGCATCCCCCCGCGCGGCGAAGGCATGCTCAGCGGCGGGCTGCCGAACTACGGCGTGTACGCCTGCGCCGATGGCCGGCATATCGCGCTGGGCACGCTGGAACCCAAGTTCTGGCTGGGCTTTTGCCAGGCCGTTCAGCGGCCCGATCTGGCCAGAATGCCCTTGTCCACGGGACCCGACAGTCAACCGCTACGGGATGCTCTGGCCGCCCTGTTCCTCAGCCAGCCGCGCGATCACTGGGTCGCGCTGCTCGCCGACAAGGGCTTGTGCGTTGGGCCGGTACTGGACCTGGAAGAAGCCTTGGCCGACCCCCACATGCAAGCACGCGGCGTCTACGTCGAAACCGACGACGGCGGCTACATCCGCTGCCCGATCAACGTGGGTGACACACCCCCGCCCCTGCAACCCGCGCCCGCCCGAGGCGCAGACAACCCGCGCTGGCTTGACGCTTCGGCAGGCACGGAGGGATCAAACTGAACAATGCCAGCAACAGACAGTTGTGCACTAGGCCGGAGGTGACGCTGGTCTGATGGATTGGCGCAAGGGCGGAAAGCGTTCTACGCTATGGCCCGCTTTGGGTACCACTGCGTTCACAACCGGAAGGATGAGCCAGCCGCGAAAGACGGCCCATCAGCCATCCGGGCGGGTTCGGTTCGCATGGCAGCAGCATCCAAACAGATGCAGGCCGTAACGGACCGGATCGATATCGGGCGACAGTGACACCCCATTTCTATCCGACTAACAACGTACGAAGGGGGACGCATGGGTCAGTCCTTGACCATTAAGAAGAATTACGTTTCGGCACCGAGTGCACCCATCCAGCACGACCGCGACCCCGTCGCGATGCTGTTTCACTGGGCCGAAACGCGTCCCAAATCCACCTACCTGCGTCAGCCGTTCAATGGCGTCTGGCGCGAGTACAGCTGGGCCGAGGTCGCTGACCAGGTGCGCCGGATGGCGGCCGCACTCCAGGCACTTGGCCTGCAGCCCGGCGAAGCCGTCGCGCTGACGGGCAAAAACACCGCGCACTGGATCATGGCGGACCTCGCCGTTGGCATGGCCGGTGGCATTTCAGTCGGCATCTACCCGAATCAGGCCTCGGACACCACGCGCTATGTGCTCGAGCACAGCGGTACGAAATTCCTATTCTTCGGCCCTCTCATGGACCCGCAGCAGCTGGCTGATGGCATCCCGGAGTCCGTAAAGACCATCGGCATGCCATACCCCGATCTCCCTGAGACGGATTATGGTTGGGATGCGCTGATCAAGGAGCACGAGCCCCTGCAGGATTGGGAGCCGAATGATCCCGACGCTGTGCACACGATGATCTACACCTCCGGCACCACCGGAAACCCCAAAGGCGTCATGCTCACGACGCGTTCGGCGCGCGAAACCATGGGTGGTGTGATCAACCGTCTCCAGTTTGCCGATGACGAACGGTTTTTCTCCTATCTGCCGCTCGCGCACATCTTCGAGCGCGGCGTCGTGGAGCTGTGCAGCCTGTACGTCGGGGCCGAGATCTCCTTCATGGAATCCCTCGACAAGCTGGCGTCTCAACTGGCTGAAGTCGCGCCGACGCGCTTCTACGGCGTGCCCGTGGTCTACGGCCGTATCCAGTCGGGGATTCTCGAAAAGCTGCCGCAGAAGAAGATGGACCGCCTGCTGCGACTGCCGATCATCTCTGGCCTGATTCGCAAGAAGGTCGTCAGCGGCCTGGGCCTGCAAAACGCCCGCATGGTCGTCTCGGGCGCGGCACCGATGCCGGAAGCGCAGATCAACTGGTTTTCCAAGCTGGGAGTCACCATTTGCCAGGGCTATGGCATGAGCGAGAACTCGGCCTACTGCACAACGAACACGCCCACTGAAAACCGGGTGGGCTCAGTCGGTCGCCCCATGCCTGGGGTCGAGATCATGATCGACGAAGCCACCGACGAGGTGCTGTGCCGGTCTGCCGCAACCATGCTGGGCTACTACAAGAACGAGGAAAAGACGGCCGAAACCATTACCGATGGTTGGTTGCATACCGGCGATAAGGGCCGGATCGACAAGGACGGCTACCTCTACATCACCGGCCGAATCAAGGATGCGTTCAAGACATCCAAGGGCAAGTATGTCGACCCCGCACCGATCGAAGACAAGCTCGCCACCGATGGCGCCATCGACCAGATCTGCCTGATCGGCAGTGGCATGAAGTTGCCCGTGGGCATTGTCCGCATCGACAGCGACGACGACAACGCGGAAATCGCCAAGCGACTGGCCGAGAAAGTCGAAGCACTGAACAAGACCCTGGAGCCGCACGAGCGCGTCGGCAAGCTGTTCCTGACGCGCGACGAGTGGACGGTCGAAGATGGCCTGGTCACACCGACCATGAAGATCAAACGGCCACAGATGGAAGACCGCTACCGCAACCAGGTCGAAACCATGCTGGGCCACGAAGACAAGGTCGTCTGGCTCTGATGCAACACCGCACCCCGGCCACCATGCCGGGGTGCTTGTTTTTCAGCCGGCGATGCGTCAGATTCTCTGGCGAACCGGCGAGTACATAAAGCCACTGGGGACAACACCACGGCCTAGACAACCGTGAGAGGAGACACCAAATAATGAAGACACTCATCCGTAGCGCCTGCGCGATTGCGCTGCTGCTGCCACTCACCGCAAACGCCAAAGTATCGGCAGACGAAGCGCAACGCCTGAAAGAAGGCGGCGACCTCACGCCGCTGGGCGCCGAACGCGCGGGCAACGCCGACGGCTCCATCCCCGAGTGGGGCGGCGGTCTCAAATCCTCAGAAGCGCCCGAGAAGTACGAGGGCTTTAACACCCGGCTCTACAACCCCTGGCCGGACGATGAGCCGCTGGACGTTATCACCAATGACAACCTCGCCGAGTACCAGGAATTCCTGTCCCCCGGTCAGATTGCGCTGTTCAAGAAGTTCGACGACTTCGAGATGCCGCTTTACCAGACCCGGCGCCGCAACGGTGCCCCGCAGTTCGTCTACGACGCCACCTTCAAGAATGCGACAAACGCCACGCTGGAAGCCAATGGTGAAGCGCTGGCCAATGCCATTATCGGCGTTCCGTTCCCGATTCCCGGCTCTGGCCGCGAGGTGATCTGGAACCACAAGACCCGCTTCCGTGGCATGTCCGGCAGCCGCTGGAACGTCCAGGCCGCTGTCACCTCCTCCGGTGCCTACAACCTGGTCAAGCTGTACGAGGACTTCAAGTTCAACTACAGCCTCAAGGACGCCACGCCGGATTCGCTGAACAACGTGCTGATCTACTTCCTCCAGGAGATCCGCGAGCCCGCACGCTTGGCCGGCCAGTTCCTGCTGGTTCACGAGACCATGGACCAGGTCAAGGAACCCCGCCGCGCCTGGCTGTACAACCCCGGCCAGCGTCGACTGCGCCGCGCGCCGAACGTCGGCTATGACAACCCGGGCACGGGCTCAGACGGGCTGCGGACCAATGATCAGCTCGACAGCTTCAACGGTGCGATGGACCGCTACACCTGGAAGCTCGTCGGCAAGAAGGAAATGATCATTCCCTACAACTCCTACGAGCTGCACAGCGACGAGCACGAGTACGACGACATTCTGGGACGCGGCCACATCAACCAGGATCTGACGCGCTACGAGAAGCACCGCGTCTGGGTCGTGGAAGCCGAAGTCCGCGATGGCACCAGCCATATTTATGCCAGCCGCACGTTCTATGTCGACGAGGACACCTGGACCATCGCGCTGCAGGACATCTACGACAAGCGCGGGCAGCTGTGGCGGGTGCACGAGCAACACATTCTCGCGTCCTACGGTGTGTCCGAGCAGTTTGGGGAAGCCTCCGGCCTACCCGGCACCTCGGCTGAAGTCGCCTACGACCTGCTGAACAATCGCTACCTTGCCTTCGCCATGAACAACGAAGAAGACGAAGCGCAGGAAGCACAGTTCGGTGACGACCACTTCACGCCCTCAAACGTGAAGCGGATGGCTCGCCGCTAAACGCCGCATTTGCAGCGTCAACAAGGCCCGGTCAGGCGTCTGCCTGATCGGGCTTTTTTGGTTTCGGGGCCAGATTTTCGACCGAGCTCGGCCACGTGGCACAGGGTCGAGTCCACGTCACGCCGGATCACGGGCTTTTCCGTGCCTGTGCTCAGCCGAGACGCGCAGCCGGCGACGGATCAGCGGGTCGGCTGTCTGAGCCCGCGCAGCGGGCGAGTTTTCAACCCGCCCGTCGACGGCGAGCATCGCAGGGCAGTGGGGGGGGGCGGGGGGGGCGGGCGCGGGGCCGGGGGCCCCCCCGAGGTCAGCCCCGAGGGGCGGCGGCGCCCCCCCGCCCCCACGACCTGAGCAGTGGCATCCGCCCTTTTCCGCCCCTTTTGGGCGCGCAAAAGGGGCTCGGCCGTCAGGCCGAAAATGATGTGCGATACGGTTGGCCTACAGTGACGCTCTTGTGGACATGTCAGCAGAGAACAGTCCTATCGGCACGCCCCGGCTAAAACTGCAGCCGCCCCGCCGGCGCCAGCGCCGCAGCCCGCTCCAGCACCGCCTCGACATCCGCCCGCATGGCTGCGAAAGCCGGCTGTCGATCGCCGCCGCGCGTCTCGATGGTCGACGGGTAGTTCTCCCGGTACTCGTGGATTTCCGCCAGCACGCTCAGCGCGGCGGCCCGACGCTGTGGCGACAAGGCGTCGAGCTGCTCGGCCAGGGCCAGGATGTCGAGATCCATGGACAAAGCCAGGTAGTCCCGCGCAGCCTCAACCTCACCGACGTCGAGCTGACGCGCGACGTACATTGATTCGGTCAGCTTGGCGATCTCGGCATCAATGGCGGGACGCACCGGCGTCGTAGACGCTGCGGTCACCGGTTCAGGCGCAGCCAGTCTAGCGGCGCCCAGGCCTGCGAGAAACGTCAGCGGAATCGCTGCGATCAGTATCAGACGGCTGGCGTGCATAAATGATCGTCTCCGAGTCATTGGCGGGCATGTCAGCCGGCGGAGCGGCAGCTTGTGCACGGGCATCAAACTGCAGATGCGCCACCTGGGTCCCCGGTGGGCAACGCTGATAACTGACGGTGTAGAGGTCTTCTGGCGGCGTGGTGACGATGTCCTCTCCCGGCGCCCGCGTGGTCTGGTGCGTCACCTCCAGCGTCAGCAGACGGCCGCTGCTATCCATGATGGTGTTGCCGATCATGGTGACCTCGGTGCCCGAATTTTCGATCCCGGTGGACCGGAACAGGCCACGCGCCAGAGTCCACCGCCCTTTGTACCCGTAGGTGATGTCGGCAGTCTGCAGACTCACTTGGTCCGTGCCATCTGCGCGCACGGTCCACAGCTCGCCCTGGCAATCCTCGTCGGTTGCCCAGGTACCGAGTATCGAGCGCTGCGTCGCCGGCACCCGGAAGAAGACGGTCTCCCAGGCCTTTTGGTTCGCCTGGTCGATATCCGATGACGCCGTGAGCAGTGACTCGTTCAGCCGTTGGCAGGCCGTGTGCAGCTGGCTGGTCTCCATTGCCGCCAGCTGCTGGCGCTGGAAGCGCGATGCGGCATTGCGGGTTGCGCGCCAGTTCCGCTCCACCTCGTTCTGCACCAGCGTGTCCAGCGGATCAAGCTTGAGATCGTCGGAGACCAACTGCGCGAAGCGCCCCTGGAGTTCGTCGGCCAGCGTCCGGTTGCGCTGGTCCCAGGTTTCGAAAGCACCTTCGACGCCGGGCGCAGCCGACCGCGCATGCACCCGGCAAACGCTGGCGTACTCCTCAATGGAAAAGTAATACGCCAGCAGCTCACCAATGGACGCGGCAACCGCGTCATTCGCGCGGGACTGTGTCGGACTCGCCAGCAGCAGACAGGGGATCAAGCAGAGCAAGAATCGGTTCATAGGTGCTAAGTGTACGGACAAACCAGTCCATCGCGCGGCCTTCCCGGTCTGCTCGCCAGACCAGCTTGAACAAGGCCGGTTCGCGCTGGATACCTACGTCGCGGGCAACAAGCCGGCCTGCGGCAATTTCTGGCGCGGCCACGCAGGACGGTAAAAAACCCACCCCCAGTCCTCCCAGCTGCGCCGCCAGCTTGGCGGAGACGCTGGGCACGCTGAGCACATCCTGCTCCGGCAGGAATCCACTGGACCGCCTTGGCAGGCTTCTGGAAGTATCACTGACAACCACGGCCCGGTGCTGGCGCAGCACGTCAGCGGTGATCGGCTCCGGATGGGCGGCCAGCGGGTGGTCAGCGGCGACGCAGAAAAGGAATCGCACCCAGCCCAGGGTCGTGGACCGCATGGCAGGCTCCTGAGGCAGCTCGCCGGTGACGCCGATGGCGAGGTCCGCTCGCCCGGCAGCCAGAGCATCCGTCGGCCCGCCATACACCTCGGTGAGCAGACGAATGCGCGGCGTCTCGCAGGCACCTTCATAAAAGGTCGACAGCAGGGGCATGAGACGGGAGACCCCAATGATGTCGTCGACCGCAATCCGAACCTCGGATTCCCAGCCCGTGGCCATGCGTCGCACCCGGTCTTCCAGATCCTCGGCCTCGATCAGCAAGCGACGCCCCCGTTCGAGCATCTCACGGCCAGCGGCCGTCAGTACCGCCTTGCGGCCGCTGCGATCGAACACCGTGACGCCAAGATCCTCCTCGAGCTTGCGCACGGAATAGGTAATGGCTGAAGGCACGCGGAAGAGCAAATCTCCGGCTCCGGCAAAACTGCCCGCCTGATCGATTGCGTCCATGACGCGCAACGCGTCGAGGGTCAGTTTCATGGATCAGAGAATCTGAACGTGGTGCCGCAAATGTTTCGCTTTTCCTGAACCGGGCGCAACCGCATCGTGTGCATCCTGCTTCGATGATGAGGTGAGACCATGGAACTGCGTCCCGGCATCTTGCGCGGGCAGTCGAACACCGGCTGGCTGGACAGTCGCCACAGTTTCTCGTTTGCCGGCTACTACGACCCGGCCCGCATGGGCCTCTCGGACCTGCGGGTGCTCAATGATGATCGCGTCGCGGGCGGCGGGGGCTTTCCACCTCATGTTCACCATGACATGGAAATTCTCACCTACGTGTTGGAGGGCCAGCTTGTGCACAGGGACAGCACGGGGCGACAGAGTCTGCTGGAACCCGGAGACCTTCAGGTGATGAGCGCGGGTACGGGCATCGAACACAGCGAGATGAATGCCTCTGCCGCGCATCGACTCCGGTTCCTCCAAATCTGGATCCTGCCGGAACACATGCATCTGCCGCCGACGCATGCCTGCCTACGCCCCGACGCCGACCCGCTGCGCCAGAGCTTTCAACCGATCGCCGGCCCCGCAGGCGCCGGCTTCGCGCTGACTCTGCATCAGCAGGCATCGCTGTACCTGGCCTGGCCGGACGCGGCGGCTGTCATGCCGCTACCCCGGGATCCAGCGCGACCGCTGCGGTACCTGCACGTTGCCGAGGGCAGCATCTGTGTCGCGGGTCAGCGGCTGATGTCGGGTGACGCCGCCATTCTGGCCGCAGAAGAAGAGGCCACGCTCATCGCCGATGTGGCCAGTCAGGTCCTGTTATTCGGGCTTCGCTCCACGGACCCGTTGCCATGAGTAACCGCCTACCTCGCCCGGCCTGGTACCACCTGCATGTTTATTTTGACTCGCAGACCCTGGCGGACGCCCAGCGGCTACGCCAACAGCTACTCGAAGATGGCCTGCCTCTGACCTACGTCGGCCAACTCATTCCCTATGCAATCGGCCCACACCCCCAGCCCATGTTCGAACTCCATGCACCTGAATCACGCATCGACCTGCTGTGCGCGAGACTTGATGCGCTGCGCGGCGATTTGTCGGTACTGGTCCATCCGGTCCAGGCCGATGAGCTGGCCGCCCATACCGTGGACGCCCGCTGACTGGGCCCGGCCCTGCCCTTGCGGCTCGATCAACTCTAGAAAAAACCCTGAATAAATCCGCGCCCCTGGGCGCCGGCTCTACAGCTTGCTCTGTGCCCGCCTGCTCGCTACGGTCGGTGGCGTCACAGCGCGCCGCTAACCGCGGCGCCCGGCCCAACAACCGAGAATAATCAATGAATGCTCTGCCGGAAGGAGACGCCCTCCACCTGTCTGAACTCGTCCGCACCGGTGAAGTCAGTGCCGGTGAGCTACTCGAAGCGGCCATCTGCGCGGTCGAACGTCTCAACCCCCAGCTCAATGCCGTCGTCGCCTCCCTTTATGACGACGCCCGTGCCCGGACTGCACTGCCCACCCGCTCCGGCCCGTTCGCCGGCGTGCCGTTCTTGATCAAGGACCTGCTTTCAGACTACGCGGGCCAGCCCATCACCTCCGGCAGCCGGTTTCTGCGGGATTACATCCCCGAGCAGGACAGCGAAATGGTGGTTCGCTACAAGCGCAGCGGACTCAACATTTTCGGCAAGACCAACACACCGGAATTCGGGCTCACCCCGTTCACCGAGCCGCGGCTGTTCGGCCCTGCGCATAACCCGTGGAATCCTGAGCGCACGCCCGGAGGCTCCAGTGGCGGGGCCGGCGCGGCTGTCGCCGCTGGCCTGGTTCCCATGGCCGGGGGTGGAGACGGTGGTGGCTCGATTCGCATTCCGGCGAGCTGTAATGGACTGGTCGGCCTCAAGCCCACCCGGGGGAGGAACCCGACAGGCCCCACCCGGGGCGATATCTGGTTTGGCTGTGCGGTTGAGCACCCGCTGACCCGCAGCGTGCGCGATTCGGCGGCAGCCCTGGACGCGCTGAGCGGTGCCGAACCCGGCGACCCGCACCGGGCACCGCCGCCCGCCGCGCCTTACCTGGATAGCATCGAATCACCGGTCCGCCCGCTGCGCATTGCCTACACCGGCGTGCCGCTGCTGGGGGACGATATGGCCCCCGAATGCCTGCAGGGACTGGAGCAGACCGTCGCGCTGCTCGAATCACTCGGGCATACCCTGATTGCTGACCATCCGCCCATCAGCCGTACGGCCTTCGTCGAAGCCTTCATCGTGCTGCTGGTCGCCGAAACCGCCGCCGACGTGAAGGACTTTGCCCGCAAGCTGGGACGTATGCCGCGTGCAGGCGAACTGGAACCCACCACCGCAGCGCTGGTCCGTCTTGCGGGCAGCTTCTCGGCCGACGAACTGGCGCTGGCGCTGCGTGAGCTTCAGGCCCAAACCCGCACCTATGGCCGCTGGTTACAGGACTACGACCTGCTGCTGACACCCACTTTGGCCGAACCGCCTTTTGTGATCGGCAAGTACCAGCCCGGGTTGGCCGACCGCATCGGCATCCAGGCGCTGAACCGGCTGCCGTTGGCGGGTGTCGCGAAGCGCTCCGGGCTGATCGAAAAAATGGCGCAGGACATCTTCCGGTTCATCCCCAATACACCGCTGGCCAATGTCACGGGAGATCCGTCGATCTCGCTGCCCCTGCACTGGTCGGAAGACGGTCTGCCTGTCGGCATGATGTTTTCGGGCCATTTCGGCGACGAGGCGACCCTACTGCAACTGGCGCGGCAGCTGGAGACTGCCCAGCCCTGGGCTGCACGCAAGCCGATGCTGTACGCCGCCTCGGACTAGTCCGGAGCCCATCGCCGCGGACTGGCCCGTCCCGCGCAGGCCGTCGCAGAACGGTAGACTGTTCAGTCGTGACGAAACGCCTGCTGATGCTACTGACCTTGCTGCTTGCCGGACTTGGCCTGGGAGTGCTTGCCTGCAACCTGTGGGTCATCCAGAGCACGCAGGCCTTCCTGTACGACAGCCCGACCGCCATCCCCCCACGCGGGGTCGGGCTGGTGCTTGGTACAAGTCCGTGGAGCCGCGAGGGTCGCGCCAACGCACATTTTCGGGGCCGGGTTGAATCCGCCGCCCTGCTGTATAAACGCGGCGCGCTGCAGCATGTCCTGCTATCCGGCGCCAACCCCAGCGATCGTTATAACGAACCCCGCGCCATGTACAAAACCCTCGCGGAACTCGGGGTCGACCGTGATGACATGACCCTGGATTTCGCCGGATTCAGAACGCTGGACTCCGTCGTGCGAGCCCAGCAAATCTTCGGTCTGGAAGAATTCACCCTGATCACACAACGCTTCCATGCCTACCGGGCGGTGTTCATCGCCCGCCACCTGGGGTTGGACGTTGTGGCCTACACGGCCCCGACCATTCCGCGTCGCCGTTCCTACCGAACCGAAATTCGTGAAGTCTTCGCACGTGTCAAAGCGGTGCTCGATCTCTTCTTCATCGACAAGCAACCCCGGTTTCTGGGCGAACGCGAGGAAATCCGCCTCGACAACACCGACGAAGCAGGGGGCTAAGGCTTCGGGTCCCAATCCATCGTCAACGTCTGCTCCACGGGGTTCGTAGCCGCTGGCCGCGGCTTTTTCACCGGATTGGTCTGAAAATGATGGACGCCATCATCGCGCATCCACTTTCCGCCGTACTCGGTCAAAAAAGCCCGGGCCACATGATGGGGAACGCAGCGCCCCTCGAACATGGCGCGAGGCAGGGTGACACCCGCCACCAATGCGCGAGCGGCGTCTGTCTCATCCACAGCCAGCAGTGTGCCGGTGTCATTCGCGTAGAGCTTTGCGTATTGCATGCCGTCCCCTCCCTGGGTCGGCGACAGACTAGAACCTGCACAGTCAGTCCGCAACGAAACAGGGCGCCCGTAGGCGCCCTGATTGCCACCCAAGGGTGGAGAGCTATGAGCCTAGAAGCTGTAACTCAGTACCGCCTGGGCGTAATCCCGATCACCCAGCAGATTGTACTGGCCAGCGCCCTGGAACACGGTGTAGCCCAGCTCCAGTTCCCAGCGGTCGAGATAGCGCGTATTGAGCAGCAGATTGATTTGCTCACGCCCCTCGACATGGTTCGACAGGGGTGTCGGCGAGGTGCCGTTCACATCGTGCTGCCAGAGGATCGTCGGCTCCATGACAAAGCGATTGAACACGTTGTTGTAGGTCATCCGCGCGGCCAGCCGGTAACCCCAGGAAAAGGCGGTCGGATAGCCCCCGATCTGCTGAGGCACGCCCAACGCAGCCGCCGTTGCGGCGTCACCCGGTGTGTAGGTACCGGGCGCTTCCAGGCGCAGCTCCTCCAACTCCGGCATGTCCTCGACGTACATCCCGGCCGCCTCGAAGACGACCGTAGTCTGATCCACGCCAATCGGTGCCCAGGGGCCGAGGATCTTGGTCAGTCCCAGGTTGACCTGGTTCACGCTGAACCGGCGAAAACCGACGATTTCCTGACCGCCCAGTGCGGAACCCTGGATCGGGGCCACCTGACTGGACACGCCCAAACCGGCCAGCAGCAATTCGACATCGTCGATCTGCAGCGGCTGGTCATCCTTGCGGCTGACTTCACCCTGCAAGGCCAGCCCGCCGATGATGGTCGTATTGAACGACAAGCCGTAGAGCTTGATGTTTTCCGGGTACACCAGTCGGTAGCCGGACTCGGTCGACGGGTCGTTGCCCGTGGGTCGGGAACGGCCGGACACCAACGGCAGACGACTGTGATAGTTGGCTGCGTAGAGACTCAGGTCAAGGTCGTTAAGCGCCGGGATGTACATGCGCAACGCACCACCGAACTGATCTTCGCTATCGGGTTCACGATCCGGCAATCGGGTGATGGCCGCGCCAAACGGCACGCAGGGCGTCCCATCGGAGCAAACCGTCAGCGGCACCGCATTTTCCGGCGCACGGCCAAAGCCGATCTGGGCCGTAACCCCGCCAATACCTGCAAAGTCATTGGTCGAAAAATACGTTCCGCTCGCATCGATGACCGTTTTTTCCCAGTCCAGCTGGTAGAACAGGTCCAACGACACATTGTCTGCCAGATCAGTTGAAGCCCAGACCATGGAAACGGGTCGATAAACCTCTTCCAACTGAAAGCCTGGCACTCGCAGATGATTGACGTTGAAGGACAGCACGCTGTTGAGGCCGTTCTGCACAAACGTGGATTCGCCCCAGTTCAGCGCCTGTTTGCCGATGCGAAAGGCCAGATAGCGCCCGAAGACATCGAAATCGCCGTAGACATACACATCCAGTAAATCGGCGTCACTACCAACCTCACCCTGAATGGCATCACGGCGCGCCGCTAGGTCCTGGGCGTTGAGCGTGTCATCCGGCAGGCCTTGGTGGTCCGCCGGATCGAGAAACGCCTCATCCTGAAGCACCAGATCGTAGGTGTAGGTGCCACGCACAAATGCACCGAAATTACCCCAGTTCAAGGACAGATCCGAGGTCAGCTTGGTTGGAGCGGCAAAGACATCGCCCTTGTCGAACTGCAGGTTGCCGTCATCGCCGTTGGTGGAATACGCCAACCCGGCCTCGCCATCGGCGGTCTGGTTGGCGCGACCGATGAGCTGACGGTCCTGGGATTCCATACGCACCGCAAACCCGGTGGTCAGGTCGTTGTCGATGCGAATGGAGGCATCGCCCAGTTCGAAATCGATCGCCACGGCAGGCCCTGCCGCCAACGAAGACAGAGCAGCCAGGGTCAGACCCGCTGCGCGGTAGTGTTTTATCTGCATGATTGACTCCTCGCGCCGCTTATTGGGCAGGTGCCGGACAGGACTGGCCGACCGGCAGGCACAGGCCGCCGGAGCCGAGGAAATTCGCCATTTCGGTCTGCATCTCGCTGGTCGCCGCCAGCGAGGCAGACGGGTCGAGGATCGATCCATGATCACCGGCCGCAAATCGCACGACCGCGCCCACGCCACTGGCATCGGTGGCGAGCAGCAGTTCGCTGGTCTCGCCTGGGACGACGTTGTCCACGACATCCAACCCCATTTGCATGTACAGGGGATCAGTGCCGCTCAGCGGCCCCGGGATGGTCACGCGGTCGTTGGCCGCCGTCTGCGATCCGGCCGGGACGCTGTTGGGCACGACCTGGTCGCCCAGCACCTCGATCATGTGGATCGGATGACTGGCTCGGGCCGCCGCCGCGAAGTTGATCGGGTCCGTGGTATCCAGCACCAACTGTGAGAAGCGCAGGAAGGTTTCGAAGGTGTCACCCCCCTCGTTAAACCCGGCCGCTGCGAGCCCCTGGGCGACGACCGGCCCAAAGGCCAGCGAGCCGTCCAGCAGCTTGGCGATGCCACCTCCAGGCATCGCCAGCGTGGCCGCGCCGATGTCGGCATTCACACCCAGCAAGGTCGTCCCGACGATACCGCCCAGGGAGTGACCCACGAAGGCCACGCGTGACTCGTCGATCTCATCGGTCTGGCTATCGCCGTCCAGGTCGAGCAGACCGATGGACTTGGACAGCCGCGTGAGGTCGGCCACGGACTGGCGAATGTTGTCGCGCGCCGTCAGCAGGCTGACCAGATTGACGAAGTGCTCACCCGATGGATCCGGCGAACCGTCCGGCCCCGGTGCACCGGTCTCGTTGTTGACGTAGTCGACGTCGAAGGTCCGCTCGGAGACACCGTTGATGCGGAAGGCGGCGACGCTCGATTCCGGCGAAATGCCATGCAAGGGATGGTCGATGGCGATCACCACGAACCCGGCCGCTGCCAGCGCCGGTGCGACCGCGAACATGTCTGTGCGGTTGCGCGTGACGCCGTGTTGGAAGATCACCACCGGCCAGCCATCCGCCGGCATGCTGCGGCCGCTATTGGCGTTGGGGACAGTCAACAGCACGGGAATGGTCTGTGTGCTCTGGGCGATGGGCACAGGGAAGCAGGTGGTCGTGCTGACACTGGGGCGCAGCGGCTCGTTGCTGCCGGGCAGCATGGCCCCCTGGGCAAAGGCCCCACAGGGCACCTGCCCCAGGAACAAGGCATTGACGTCGGGCTGGGCCGGATCCGCCTGCCAGATGCTGCTCAGTGGCGCCGTGGGGTTTTGCTGACTGGGCGCCTGCAGGTAGTACTGCGTCTGGAAGGTCCCGGCGTAGATGTCGGCAACCGGCGGCAGGCCAAGATTCAGATTGCCTGTGTTCAGCGTGCCACCCGCACCATTCGGCACAGGCTGCACACCCAGCGGCGCGGCGGTGGCCTGGGCGTGGACCGTGCGCAGACTCTTGCCCACCGACTGCGTGGTAAACGGCCAGGCCAACACCAGCTGCGAAGCCGGGATGCCTGCGGCCGCAAGACCTTCGACGGTGGGTCGGATGACCTGTGAACGCAAAGCTTCTAGTACCGCCTTCTGGGCATCCGTCAACGTGGACAGCGCGGGCACATCCTGCTCCGACACCTCGACTTCGCTGGCCGCGACTTCGAAGAGTGCGGATGGCTGCGCCGGATGGCCGGCTTCGCTGCGCAGCGCGCGCGTCAGAGCGACCACATAGCGGGTCTCTGGCGCCAATGGGCGCAGCGGCTGGATTAGCAACCGTGAGCGCTTCTGGTTGATGGGCACCCCGTCGGCGTCATCCACCGCGGGGTAATCCTGAACCTCGTAATCCAGCCCGGGCACCAGCGGCGCTCCGGTGGCTGTGTTGATGACGACAACACCCTGCGTCGTGGTCGAGAAGTCCACCGCGCCCAGCAAGTCCGTGAAGATCGGCGCCGTGGTCGAGAAGCCGTCCACCTCGTTTGCCGCCGTGACGAATGGGGCCGCCGACCCGTTGGGGATGTTCAGCGTCGGATCGACGAAGCCTGAGAAGAATGCATCAATCGGAAAGGGCACCACCGCGCTGGCAGCGACGGGGTCAAACAGCGAAAGAGCGATCTCATTAATCGGCTGCTGCTCGGCGTCTTCATTGACGCTGCAGCCAGCCAGCAACCCGAGCGCGACCGCGCCGGCAAGCCAGTACTTCATGGCAGACCTCCAGTGTGCACCTATGCATTACGACGGTCTCAAGTGGACCGATGGGGCGCGATTGTGGAGGCGTGCCTGTCAATGACACGTGAAGTGAACAGGGGAGCGGCAACCGCCCATCGGGACGCTATTACCGTTGACCCGAGCCGGACGGCGACGCGCGGGCTGGACGCTAGCCGGGCTGAATACGGGGTGAAATACCTGGCCACAGCGCCAGGGCGGCCTCACATTGTCCGGAAACCGCATCCTCATCCCAGCCAAGCACCGGAGCCATTAGACCGGCCGCTGTTCGCGCCAACTCGGCATCCGGGGCCAACATCAGCATAACCGGCAGCCGACGACGCAGCACATCGGCCAGGGAGCGCGCCATTTCATGCTGCGCCGCATGCACAACCTCAGCCCGAATAAAAGGGCAGTCTTCGTGCAGACGCTGCGCCAGCGACGGTTCGGTGCGGATCAAATCCAGCACGACGTCCGTGCCCGTCCCATGACGCTTGACCAGCCACATCGCCGCCCGTGCATCCACACCCAGGGCACGGGCATCGGCCTCGGCTTCCGCTCGCCATTGGCTGACATCACCGCTGGGCGCCCAGGCCAGGGGTTGCTGGTCTGTCCGGCGCGTGCTCCGCGCCGGCCCCAGCTCAGCGCGTGCCATGTCGATGATTTCCTCGGCGTCGCCACGTGCGGTGGTGTACTTGCCGCCAATGGGCATCCAGAGCCCGGGGCTGGCCTTGCGAACCATGAAATCGCGCGACACGGCAGACAGGGAGTCATCGGTGCCACCCATCAGCGTCCTGACCCCTGCAAAGCAGCCGCGAATATCCTGGCGCGTCCAGTTCGCCTGACGCAGCGCGCGATTGGCTTCCTCCAGCAGGTACTCGGCCTCATCCTCGTACACCGTCAGGTCCTTGGGGTCGCCCTGATAATCCGATTCAGTTGTCCCGATGATGGTGTGGTCGTACCAGGGGATGACGAAGAACACCCGTCCGTCCGAACGCGCGGTGAGTAGAAAGGCGTCCTTAGGGCCCGGCAGTTCCGGCATCATCAGGTGCACGCCCTTGATCAGCTTGTAATCTCCGACCACCGAGCGGCCACCGGCCAGGTCGGGCGCCCAAGGCCCAGCCGCATTGACCGTCAGCCGCGCCCTGATCTGTCCAGTCCGGCCACCCAGTCGATCTTCGACCCGGGCACCCACCACGCGATCCCCCATGCGGAGCAGCTCAGACACGGCGGTGTGGTTGGCCACCAGCGCACCCGCGCGCTGCGCCGCCGCCACCACCTCGAGCGTGACTCGGGCATCGTCTTCCTGGCAATCGCCATAGGAGAAGCCGCCGATCAGTCCATCAGTGGAAAGATACGGAAAGCTCTCCCGCAGTTCCGACGCGTCAAAGCGGTCGTGTGGCGCCACCGGTTGGCCGCGCCCAGCCAACAGGTCGTACAAGGCCAGCCCGATGCGCATTTTCCAACTCGCAACGCGATCACCGTGGTACTTGGGAATGACGAAGCGAATAGGGTCCACCGCGTGCGGTGCAATCCGGGTCAGCGTGGCGCGCTCAGCCAAGCCGTGGCGCACCAGACCGAAATTGAAATGCTCCAGATATCGCAGACCGCCGTGAATCAGCTTGCTGGACGCCGATGACGTTCCGGCCGCCCAGTCCGTCTTGTCGACCAGCGCCACCCGATAGCCTCGAAGCGCAGCATCGTAAGCCGTCCAGGCTCCGTAAATGCCCCCGCCAATGACCAGCAAATCTACGCTGGCATGCTGCATGGCCTCGAACTGTCGATCCATGGATCAGGCGTCCTTGCTATTCGGTGGAATCGGTACTGCCCACGCCGGGCAGGGTTATTACCCCGCTTCCGGCTCCAGGGTTTGCTTGGTCGACTTGCTGGCAGCCCGCTGAGTCCCCGACTGGGTAGTCCCGGACTTCGCCTTTGAGGCCTTGGTCTTGCTGGCTGCAGGCTTACGCGCCCGCTTGGTCGCCCCCGTGCTGCCTTTGGCCGGAGCCCGACGGGCGGTCTTGCGAGCCGATGCAGGCTTGGCACCGCCTTCATGGGGGTTCGAGCGGGCGAACGTGGAACGCCCTGCCGCCATTTCCTCGCTTGTGAACTCGTCGACCCGTACCACTTCGGCGACCAACTCCCAGGCCTTGCGCAAGGCCGCGGCCTCGTCGGCGGTCACGAGCCCGGCCTGCTCGGCCTCGTCAATTCGCTCGCGCGGGTGGGGGTGCTTGAGTTCGCCCTTCTTGTAGGCCTTGACCAGCTTGGTTTCCAGGGCCTCAGTGTCGAGGACCGCAGCATGCGCCTGCCGCAGTACACCCAGCGGATGAGCAATCTCCGTCGGCCTGTACACAGCGGCCGACAAACGCCGCATGGTGTCACCCGGCTCCATCATCAGGCGAGCCACCTGGGCATTGGTGCCATCGTCAGCCGCCCGTGCGCGGCGACCCAACGGGAAGATCACCATACGCAGCCCCCACATCACCGGTTGCATCGGCAAGTGGTTGAGCACGCCATCCAGTCGATCCTCAATGCTGTGACACAGATCATCCAGCATCCACTGGACCAGCGGCAGGTCCGCCTCTGGACGCCCGTCATCCTGGTATTGCTTGAGAACTGCGCTACCAATGAACAGCGCCGACAGCACGTCACCCAACCGGGCTGAAATCCCCTCGCGGAATTTCAATGTGCCGCCGAGCAGGGCCATGGCCACGTCGGACAGCAAGGCCAGATTCGCGCTGTAACGCGCCAGACGCTTGTAATAAATCGCCGTTGGCCCGGACACCGGTGCGCTGGCCAACCGCGAGCCGGTCAGCCCCAGTACCAGCGACCGCGCCTTCGCGGTCGCGATATGTCCCATGTGCCCCATGAACGCACGGTCAAAATTCTCCAGGCCGCGCTGGGCGTCCTCGTCGTTCACCGCGTCCATCTCACTGAGCACATACGGATGGCAACGAATGGCACCCTGCCCGAAGATCATCATGCTGCGGGTCAGGATGTTTGCGCCTTCCACGGTCGTGGCGACCGGCGCGCTTTGGTACCCGCCGGCGATCACATTGCGAGGGCCGATACACACTGCCTTGCCGGAGTGCACATCCATGGCATCGACAGCAATCCGCCGAGCCAGATCCGTCACATGCATTTTGGCGATGGCGGAAGGCACGGAGGGCTTCTCGCCCAGGTCGACGGCCAGTGCCGAGAGCTGGCGCACCGCGTTACATGCATAGGCCTGTGCGCCAATCCGGGCCATGGCTTCTTGAATTCCCTCGAACTCGCCAATCGAGACATTGAACTGCTTGCGAACCCGCGCGTAGGCACCGGTGGCATAGGCTGCCTGCAGAGCGCCGCCCGTGCTGCCGGAAGGCAATGAAATGCCCCGCCCGACCGACAGGACCTCCATGAGCATCCGCCAGCCACGGCCCGCGTTGTCCTGCCCGCCGATGATCGTGTCCAGCGGCACGAACACATCCTTGCCGCGAATGGGTCCGTTCATGAACGGCGCCGACAGGGGGTAGTGACGGTTGCCGATCTCCACGCCCTGGGTGTCGCGCGGCACCAGCGCACAGGTGATCCCGAGGTCGTCCTGATCACCGAGCAGGTGATCCGGATCGTAGAGCTTGAATGCCAGCCCGATGACGGTGGCCACGGGTGCCAGCGTGATGTAGCGCTTGTCGAAGGTCAGCCGCATACCCAGCGTCTTCTTGCCCTTCCAGGTCCCTTCGCACACCACGCCCATGTCCGGAATGGAGCCGGCATCCGAGCCCGCGTAGGGACTGGTCAGCCCGAAGCAGGGAATCTCCTCGCCGACAGCCAGGCGTGGCAGGTAGTAGTCCTTTTGTTCGTCCGTGCCGTAGTGCAGTAGCAACTCGGCAGGCCCCAGCGAGTTCGGGACGGCCACGATCGAAGACGCCGTCGTCCCGCCAGCGCTGGCAATCTTCGTCAGCACGGCAGAATGTGCGACGGCAGAGAATTCCAGCCCCCCGTAGCGCTTCGGAATAATCATCCCGAAGAACTTGTTTTGCTTGATGAATTCCCAGGCCTCAGCAGGCAGATCCGCCTGCTCGTGCACGATCTCCCAATCATCGAGCATGCCGCATAAGGTTTCGACGGGACCGTCGAGAAACGCCTGCTCTTCGTCGGACAACCGGGGCTTGGGCAGGGCGCCCAGCCGGCGCCAGTCCGGCTGGCCGGAGAACAAATCACCCTCCCACCAGACCGTGCCGGCCTCCAGTGCCGCCCGCTCAGTGTCCGACATCTCGGGCAGCACGCTCTTGAAGAATTTGAAGGCCGGTGCGGTCAGCAGCGACTGGCGCAGCGACTCCACATTCAGCACCGTGGCGATGCCGGCAAAAAGAACCCAGAACAGCAGCAGCCAGCCCCATGCGGCATCGCCCGCCACGGTCAGCAGGAGCAGCAAAGCCCCCACGACAACCGTGGATGTGCGCAGTGAAGAGCCGCGATAAGCCAGTGCGGTACCGGCGACAATGAATGCCAACAACCAGAGTAGCGTGCTCATATCGACCTCCTGTCAGTAGACGGTGAAGGCGCTGCACCGGTGCCATCGACAACAAACCCCTGATCATGGAGTTCGGCGGACAACGCGGCATCAGCCCCACCACAGGTGGTCGACCGCTCAAACCGGTCTGTGTTCAGAACGCGCTCGATACGGTCATCGTTCTGACGCAGCACAACTTCGAGCATAGGGAAGGCCTCGCGGGGTCGCAAACACCGCGCAGGCTGTGCCTAGGCGTCAAAAAATTGCAGCAAGGCAGCGGCGACGGCCTCGGGCTGGTCGTGGTGCAGCATATGGCCCGAGTCCGAGACAACCTGCCGGCGGTGATCGCGAAAGCAGTCGCGCCGCCGCTGCATTTCCTCGTCGCCGGCAGCGGCCATGAGCGGCGAATCACTGGCGTCTAGAAACAGCGTTGGGGCAGTCACCTGCCGCCAGACCGCATAGGACTCGGCCGCCCGGTAGAGAATGGGATTGCGCATCCGGTGCCGTGGATCCGCCAGCAGTTCAATCCGGCCATCCGGTCGCTGCTGCCCCCACACGCGGGCGATGGCCAGGGCCCGTTCGGGGGTGAGCCGGGCATTGCGGCGAGCAATCCGTTCAGCCAGCGATTCATAGCTGTCGTAGCTGCGCTGGGTGGGCGGATCATTCAGGGCATCCAGCCAGCCGGTGAGTCGTTTGGGCGCCAGGTCGGGATCCATATCCGGCAGCAGCAGTGAATCCAGCAATGCCAGCCGCGCGACCCGCTCGGCGCGCACACCCGCAAACAGGCTGGCGGCCTGGCCGCCCATGCTGTGCCCGACCAGCTGCACGGGACCCGACGGACTCAGCAAATCGACCAGTGCATCCAGGTCGGCCACGTAATCCGGAAACCAGTAGTGATCGCCGACCCACTCGCTATAGCCGAAGCCACGCCAGTCTGCTGCAACTACATGAAAGCGCTGGGCCAGCGCCTGGGCGACGAACTGCCAGCTGCCACCCGTATCCAGCCAGCCATGGCAACACAGCAGCAAGGGCTGACTCGGTGCGCCCCAGGACCACAGGTGGTAGCGCAAGCCGCGCACCCGAACCACGCGGCTGCGCGCCCCGCCCGCCAATGCTCCGCTGTTATGTGCCAGATCCATGTCCGGCTCAGCAGGCAGATGCCGCCAGATGTTGCCGCAACAGGTCGAGGCGGTCATTCCCCCAGAACAACTGCTCACCGACGAACAGGCTGGGCGCGCCGAAGGCACCCCGCTCCACGGCTTCTTCGGTGTTGCGTTTAAGCGCCGCCTTGATGTCCTCACGCTGGGTATCCGCGAGCACCGCTTCGGCGTCCAGGCCGACATCGCGCAGCACCGCAGCCACGACACCGGTATCCGAGATATCCCGCCCTTCGCCCCAATAAGCGCGCATGATGGCCTGTGCATAGGCCTCGCCCACTGCTTGCTCGTCAGCGACAAACGCTGCTCGCAGGGCAAGAATTGTCTTGGCCGGAAATGGCTCTGGTGGCTGCAAGGGCACGTCGTAGCTGCGCGCCCACATCTGCAGATCCGCCATCATGTAGCGACCTTTGCTCGGCACGGTTGCGGGCGGGCGGTTGCCTGTCGCCTGCATGACCCCACCCAGAAAAAACGGCCGGTACAACAAGCGTGCCCCGACATCACTGGCCAGCGCGGGTAACCGGGTCGACGCAAGGTAGGTATAGGGGCTGACCGGATCCCAGAAAAACTCAATAGTCGCCATGCCTGGCTCCTTGATTATTGGCTTTGGCTGGCCGACTCCTGCGCCAGTTCCGGACGGAAATAGTGCTCGGTAATCACGCTGCCCAGCTGCGCCAGACGCCCCTGCAAATCATCCATGTATGCCGACACCTGTGACTGCGGCAGTGCGGTGAGATCGGCTTCGGCAATCCGTGTACGAATCGTCCGTGCCACACGCAGTGGCAGGTCATGGTTGGGGATACGCGACAAGGTCTGGCAGATCGCATCCAGATTCCACGCAACAGACCGGGGGAAGTCGCGATCCTGGATCAGGAACTGTACGACCTTGGGTCCTGATACGCGCCTGCGTACCTGCCTCCGGTACATCTGGTAGGCGGTCAGCGACATCAGCACGCTGCGCCACTGGATGTTGGAGAACGGCAATAACTCGTCCTGATGGTGCGGCAACAGCCCGATGGCCGAGGCATCGACGATACGAGACGTCATATCGGCCTGCTCGAGGCTGGAGCCGAGACTCAGGAAACGGAAAGCGAGATCCCGCGACATGTTTTCGTACAACATGCCGTCGACCAGCAGACAGCTGCGGATCACACGATCCAGAAAATCACTCCGACGACGACGCTCCAGTGCCTGGGGGGTGGCGTCGCGTACGAACCAGTACAGCTTGTTGATCTCCTCCCAGATTTCGCGCGGCATGATGTCGCGCGAGGACCGCAGAATCTGCCGTGCATTCGATAGCGAGGACAAAATCGATCCGGGATTGGCGTCGTCCACCAGCAGAAACCGAACAACATTGGCTTCGGAAAAGTCGTCGTAGCGTTCCAGAAATCCGGCCCGGCTGCCGGTGATATCCACGACGGATTCCCAGGCCACAACTACGCGTCGCGGCATATCGAGTATCAGATTGGCATGCACACTGGCCAGCCGCGCGGTGTTTTCGGCCCGCTGCACATAACGGCCAAACCAGAACAGGTTGTCGGCAACACGCGAAAGCATCAGTCATCCACCTCGACAATCCAGGTGTCCTTGCTGCCGCCACCCTGCGAGCTGTTCACCACCAGCGACCCCTTCACCATGGCCACCCGGGTCAGCCCGCCCATGGTCACGTACTGCGATTCGCCCGACAGAATAAAGGGCCGCAAATCCAGATGCCGTGGTTCGATTTGCGACTCATCGCACACCGTTGGGCACACCGATAGGTTCAGAGTCGGCTGCGCCATGTAGTTGCGCGGGTTCTTGCGGATCTGCTCAGCGAAGCTCTTGCGCTCGGCCTCGGTCGATCGCGGGCCAATCAACATGCCGTAACCGCCGGATTCGTTGGCCGGCTTGACCACCAGCTTGTCGAGGTTGGCCAGTACGTGATCCAGGTCCTGCTTTCGGTGGCACAGAAACGAGGGCACATTCGGGATAATCGGGTCCTGATCCAGGTAGTACTTGATGATCTCCGGCACATAGGCGTAGACGACCTTGTCGTCTGCCATGCCGCAGCCTGGAGCATTGGCCAGCGCGACATTCCCCTTCAGCCAGGCCCGCATCAGCCCCCGGGCACCCAGCAGCGAATCCGGATTGAACGCCTCGGGGTCGATGAACAAATCGTCGACCCGGCGGTAAATCACATCGACACGGGTCAGGCCTTCGACGCTGCGCAGGTAGACGCAGTCATCATCCCCGACGACTAGGTCCGGCCCTTCGACCAGTTCGATCCCCATTTGCTGCGCCAGATAGGCGTGCTCGAAATACGCCGAGTTGTAGATGCCCGGCGTGAGCAGAACAATCATCGGATCATCGCCATCGCGCGGCGACAGGCTGGCCAGCATTTCGTAGAGCTCGGCCGGGTATTCATCCACCGGCAAAATGCTGCTGTGCTCGAAAAGCTCCGGGAATACCCGCTTGGTCACCAGTCGGTTCTCGACCATGTACGACACGCCTGACGGCACCCGCAGGTTGTCTTCCAATACGTACAGCGTGCCATCGCCATCTCGCACCAGATCGGACCCGCAGATATGCGCCCACTGCCCATGCTTGGGGCGCATGCCCTGGCACTGCGGCCTGTAGTTCACCGACTGCTCCAGCAACTCCCGTGGGAAAATCCCGTCGCGGATGATGCGCTGGTCGGTGTAAATGTCCTGAATGAACAGGTTGAGCGCTTGCACACGCTGCTTGAGCCCGGCCTCGGTACGCGCCCATTCGCGGCTATCGATAATGCGCGGCAGGATGTCGAACGGCCAGGTGCGGTCCAGCATGCTGCCCTGGGAATACACCGTGAACGTGATCCCCATGGACTTGATCGCTAGATCAGCCGCGACTCTGCGGTCGGCCAGTTCCTGGCGGCTCATCCCTGCCAGGGTATCGACCAGTGTGCGTGCCGAAGGGCGCGGGCGACCGGGCGCTTCGAACAACTCATCAAAAAACCCGTTTGGGTCGTATTCAGACCAGTTCAAAGCCATCCCCGGGAATGAAACCGACTGTGCTTGTTGTCATGCGCTAGAGGCTCCCACGGAGCGTGCCAGGATCGCAAGCCTGGCTGCATGGCCACTGCTGCGGTTACAGGTCGGGTTGCCCATCCTCGGACAAATCAGGCCCCTCGGGTAGCACGATGACGGGCGATGGTCGTTGCTTGGCCCGTTGGCGATCCGCCACAAACCGGGCCAGCGCATCATCGAGCACAGCGTCCAGCGCATCGGCGTATTCCTGCAACGGGACGCCCACCGAAATGTCCTCGACATCGGTCACGATGGCGTGCTCGTAGATGCCCACGGGCGCGGCCTGCGTCTGGCCAGGCTCCACCAGTTCGACGGCAATGCTGAATTCATCGCGCACGCGGTTGTCGACCGCGCCCAGCGAAGCCCCGGTGCTGGCGCCGGCGTTTCTTGCCTGCGCGGGGTCAAAGCGCTGGTCGATACGCAGCCGCAGCGTGGCGGTGCCTGGCTCGACGCGCTCGGGCAGGACAACCTGCGCCATCGACGCCCGGCTCAGCAAATGGATGACACGGTCGCGGGCGCGGGCAGCCTGCTCGGGCGCAGGCTCGTCGTTCACCCGATACGCCACCTCCAACGCGACTTCTGGCGGCAGGCTGCCCGGCGGATGATCCGTCAGTGAGTAACGGGTGTAGGCCGGATCAGGATAAGAGTCCAGCGTGACGCAACCCGCGATGCTGGCCAGCAGGCACACGGCCAGCGCAGACGGAACACTCAACAGGTTGAAACCGGGGGCAGCGCGCATCGAACACTCCAAGAATCGGCGAGACCATGCGCTGTTGGACCTCAGGGATCCTCGCGAGTGTCCGGGACAAAGATGATCGGGTTGGATTCCTGGCCGGCGATGTGCAAATCCTTGAGAAAGCCGGCGACCACACTTTCGAGCATCCGCTGATAGGCGCCTGGATAATCACTGGGCAGCAGACCGGCCGTGCTCCCACCGATGCGTGTGACAACCGCGTGGCGGTACACACCGTTCTGCCCGGTGTCGTAGAGCACATCACGGCGCCGATTCTTGCGTGGATCACTCAGGGAAATGCGCACGCTGAAGTCGTCGCGGATATCTCGATCGGCCGCGCCGAAGGTCATACCGGACTGAAACCCGGCACTGCGAGCCTTGCCCTCGTCAAAGGTGTGGTCGATGGTCAGCTTGAGAATCGGCGTGACCGCGCTCACCGCCGCTGGCGGGACGATCTGGGTCAGCTGGTTACGCCCCAGCAGGTTGGCGATGAAATCCCGCGAAGCCGCCGCCTCTTCCGGCACCGGCCGGCCATTGACGCGGTATTCGACACGCACACCCAGAATCGGCGGCAGCACATCCGGCGCCTGAAACAGGCGCGCGCGCTCAAACTCAGGCGCAGGGAACGAGTAGATGCGCGGTGCGCAGCCGGTCGCGATCAGCAGCATGCCAATCGAGCAAAGTCCGGTCGCGGTCCGGCGAGCGAGGTGGCGCATGGGCGTCGCTTCTTCTGTGACAGGTAGGGGTAGTGGTAGTTTACCGGGACTTCACCGCCCAGGTGGCGCCGCTGCCCGGCTCGCCCCTGGTGAGAAATCCCCTGTTCCCGTAGACTTTTCGCGTGTTCTCGCACTGCTTCATTCGTTCCAATTCCCGACCGACGGCGCCGCAAGCCCAGCCGGAGGCGCGCGCATGAGCCAGCCCGACATCCTCTTCAAGGGGCGGGTCATGAGCCTGACCGTGCTGCGGATCAATACGCCGGACCCCGAGCGTGTCACCGCTGGCATCGAGGCCGAAGTCACCCGTGCGCCCAAGCTGTTCAGCGGCCTGCCGGTGCTCATCGACCCCAACGGACATCGCATCGACCTGCCAGCCATTGCAGACGCCGCGCGAACCCAGGGCCTGGTCCCCGTCGCTGTGGTGGAAGCAGACGAAGAGACCGCCGCCGCAGCCCGTGGCATCGGCCTGGGCGTATTACAGCGGGGCGCGCTCGATGCGGCCAACGGCTCGACAAGCCGGCCTCGCTCGGAGGATCGCCCTGCCGCTCGCATTGTCGATCAGCCCGTGCGCTCGGGACAGCAGCTCTACGCGCGCGGCACGGACCTGATCATCCGAGCCGCCGTCAGCCCCGGTGCCGAGGTGCTCGCCGACGGCAGCATTCATGTGTACGGCCCGCTGCGTGGCCGGGCGCTGGCCGGTTGCAGGGGCGAAGAATCCGCACGCATCTTCTGCCAGTCTCTGGAAGCAGAGCTGGTCGCGATCGCCGGCAACTACCTGGTTGCCGAAGACATCGCATCCGAACATCGCAAACAGCCTTCCATGGTCCGGCTGTCCGATGAAAAACTCACGATCGAGACATTGTGATCGAGCACCCGAGGTAACTGTGGCCAAGATCATTGTTGTGACATCCGGCAAGGGCGGCGTGGGCAAGACCACGACCAGCGCCTCATTCGCCACCGGCCTGGCGCAGGCCGGCCACAAAACCGTCGTCATCGACTTCGATGTCGGCCTGCGCAATCTTGACCTCATCATGGGCGTCGAGCGGCGGGTGGTGTTCGACTTCATCAACGTCATTGCTCAGGAGGCCACGCTCAAGCAGGCCCTGATCAAGGACAAGCGCGTCGAGAATCTCTACATCCTCGCGGCCTCGCAAACCCGCGACAAGGATGCGTTGACCGAGGCCGGCGTGGCCCGCGTCATCGATGAGCTGTCCAAGGACTTCGATTACATCGTCTGCGACTCCCCGGCCGGCATCGAAAAGGGCGCCCTGTTGGCCATGCACTTCGCCGACGAGGCCATCGTGGTCACCAATCCGGAAGTCTCGTCCGTTCGCGACTCCGACCGGGTGCTGGGCATCCTGTCGAGCAAGACGCAGAAGGCGAAATCCGGTGAATCGGTCAAGGAGCACCTGGTCATTACGCGCTATGACGCCAACCGCGTCGCCCGTGGTGAAATGCTGTCGGTGGAGGACGTCAAGGACATCCTCGCGATCCCGCTGTTGGGCGTCATCCCCGAATCCAAGGATGTGCTCAACGCCTCGAACCAGGGCTCGCCCGTGATCTCGATGCCCGATGTCCAGGCCGCTGAAGCGTACAAGGACCTGGTGGCCCGCTTCCTGGGCGAAGAACGCGCCCATCGCTTCCTGGATCCCAGCTCCAAAGGCTTTCTGAACCGGCTGTTCGGAGGCTAGTCATGGCATGGATGGACATTTTTCGGGCGAACAAGCCCACCACTGCCCAGCTCGCCAAGGAGCGCCTGCAGGTTATCGTCGCGCACCAGCGGGCCGGGCACCTGCATGCACCAGACTATCTGCCCAAGTTGCAGAAAGAGCTGCTAGACGTGATCCGCAAGTACGTTGCAGTGGGTGAGGATGCCGTCAATATCGAGGTCGAGCGCGATGGCGACACCGAAATCCTCGAGCTGAACATCACGGTACCCAGCGCCAAGGGCTGACCCGCTGACGACGTCACCGGGCCGACTCAGGCAGTCGAACCCGGGAAATCTGGTAGCGCGCAGTCCGCGGCGCACTGCCGTATAGGCGTGACACCAGCACCGCACCCCCGGTCACGGATGGGTCGGCCACGGCCAGGACACCCAGCTGGGTGTAGGGCTTGCCATCAATCGTGATCGGCGCGAGCGCCCCAGAGGCTAGGCGGACATGACGGTCGATATCATGGATCGCCAACCGATGTAGACACATCTCGACCTGGCGGCGGCCGGGCTCGCAGCTAGTCCACTCGCTTTCCAGCGTTAGTCGCTGCTCTTCAGACACCCAGGGCGCCACCGAGACCAGATGGGCCTCGCTCGAGTCACCAAGGGTCAAAGGCAGTGCCCCCTGGCGTGCCCACTGGCCGGTGACCGGATCGCTCAGCACGAAATGCCCTCCGTCATCCAGCAGCCACTCATCACGCCCGGTCAGTCGCAGCATGCGCAACGCAGCGGCGCCGACCGTCTCCAATGCCTGCTGCCCAAGGTACTGCAATCCCGTCGCACTGACCTCAAAGTGCACCAGTTGATCCGGATAACGAAATGCGTGAACCAGACGCAGCGGCGGCGTGGCATCCAGTTGCCACCCAGCCCCGATTAAAGCCCGATCACTGGCCATCAGCTCTCCGGTCGATACCGACCAGGTCACCGGGTCTGATTGCCGCAGGGTCTCACTCAGGTGAATCTGGTCGAACCGGTCCGCCGCCAACTCTGCGACCACGCCAGGAAACGGAAAGACACGGGTCGCAGCTGCCGGATTGTCGGCCACGGTGTCCAGTGCCACGGTCGTCATGCGCCCATCGTGGCCGACCAGCAGCGCATCCTCATCCGGGCTGAGCGCCAGGCCCAGAGGCTGCTTGTCCAGCGGCACCGTCACGCTGTCCAGCGACATCACGTCGTAGAGATAAAGCGCGTGTTGGGGGTAGTCGGACAGCAACGCGATCAGCCCCCGTGCGGGCAACCCGCGCGCGGCCACCACGTTGTGAGCCAGGAACTGCCGTTCGTCGACCACCAGGGCATCCAACTCCGGGTGTGTGCGGGGTGTGCGGTACGGCCCCGGATCCGGCTCGAAAGGCAAGGCGCGTGGCGCGGCATCCGCGTCGAGAATGGCGAGCGTGTAGGCCTCACTCTGCTCTCCAACAGCGCGCGTCAGCAACATCACCCGCCCGGGTTCTGCCAGTGGATAGGCAGCGACCGGGTGCTGGGGTAGGTTCTCGCCACCCACTACACGATCCGTCAGCAGGTAGTCACCCCACAAACCGAGCGCCTCGGCGGAGAAAATAGACAGCACCCAGCGGCAGGCTGCCTCCTCAGCTGCCACGCAAGCCGCCGCAGAGCCCTGAATGCCCAAAACCCGCGCCCCGCCGCCAGCGGACGCCACCGAGTGCCACATCGTGTTGTCAAAGAGAGCAGGCCGATAGCGCGGATGGCGCAATGTCCCAGCGTAAACCAGTGCACCGTCCGCATTTGTCTCCAGGGTGTCTCCGCAGATCGACTGGAATCGACCCTCCACCGGTCCCAGCGGACGCAAGGGTCCGCATTCCGCCAGATTGGCCTCACCCACCCCCAGCCATTGGGGCCCTTGGTCCCGATCCAGCGACCATCGACTGTAGTGTCCGGTCGCCAGACCCGGCGTGCTCATGAGATAGAGGGTGAGGCCATCCGGGTGCAACCAGAGCACAGAGCGCTGAGCCTGCTGCTCCGCCCTGCGCCAGCTCGTCTCATCCGCAGGCAGCCAGTACAGCGCCGCTGGCGAATCGTTACGCACCCCAACGGCGTAGAGGGTGCCGTCGTCGGCAATGGCGAGATCGTCCAGCGCATCGAATCCGCCCAGGTCGACCTGCCGCACAGGCGACATCACCACGGTCCCGTTGGCTTGCTGCAGCGCCACCACCTGCAGCAGCGAGAGGCCGCTTTGCACCAACACCAGCGTTCCGTCATTGGACAGGCGGAGTCGCTGCGCCGGCTGGTCGAGGGTGTACCGCGTCAGCTCTGCGCCATCGGCTCCGTAGGCTACTAATCCGGGTTCAGCCTCGGCCGCCAGAAGCAGCACCGAAGACATCGCTGAACTAAATGCGGAGTCGACGACTTTGTACGCCAGAGGATACAGCTGCAAGGGTGTCAGGCGCGCAAGCGGATCACCCGGCTCCTCGGGCTCTGGGTAGTGCTGAACGGGGGGCGGCGTCACCAGATAACTGAACGACAAAACCACCGGGGAACCCGCAATGGGTTGCTCACAGGCTTCGTCACGACAGAAGTGCAGCTGCAGCTCTCCTGTGTGCAAGCCGGGGTCCAGCTCGCTGGCTGTCGCCACCCGGAAGTGAAGCAATGCCTGGGTAGACGACGGTTGCTCAAAATGCAGCCTGGAAAGGAACGCAGGGACTTCGCCGTGAGACACGAACAGTCCGTCCTTCGGCAGATGCGTCAGCCGAATAGAAACTGTTTCTTCGATGCGAGCCGTGTCGTCGCCGACCCGCTCGTAGCGGAACTCGGTTTGGGCGACGAACACGCTGGGCTGACGCTGTGCGTCCTCACCGCTCCCACCGCCGCCGCAGCCGGCGAGTAACAGGACCCACCCCGCCCACAGCAGGCGGGACCTCAATGCCTTGACCATTTGCATCCCCAAGCGGTCACAGCCACCTGTAGAGCATTGCAGGCGCTGAATGAACCATTCAGCGCGATGGTAGCAAGGCGAACGAAACACACAGGGGGCATCAGGCCCCGGTGCCAAGTGCCTCCACGTTGTTTTCTTCGGCTTCCAGCGCTTCGCGGGTGCGGCGTTCCAGCTCACGCTGGGCCTCTTCAATCGCGCGCAGGCGTCGGACCTCGTCGAGGGTGTACTGCTCCCACTTGGCCGCGGCCTTAAACGTACCCCGATCCTGCTTCGCCCGGCGGAAGGCCTGGAGTGCGTTTTCGTAGCTCTTGGCGTTGAAGTGGGCCATACCCAGCAGCATCAGGTTGCCGGCCGAGTTCTTCAGCCCGCCCATCTGGTCTGCCTTGGCAGCCGCGGCGGCGGCTTCCTGGTATTCACCCGCGTTGAAATGCACGCCGGCAAGCCGGGCCATGAAGATGCCATCGCCCGTGACCTCGGCGGCGCGCGTCAAGGCCGGGACGGCCTTGTCACGCTCGTTGGCCTGGGCCCAGGCGTTGGCCAGCGTCTCAAGATTCTTCTGCGATTCCTCGACCCGACCGGCTTTGATGCCTTCTTCCAGGATACGGCCGGCGCGATAAGGCACCTGCTGGCCCAGCCACATGTAGGCCAGGTTCACGAGGTCGTTTTCGGTCGTCAGCGCGCCATGCTGGTGGATGGCATCAAACACGGCGAGGCGCTCGGCGTCGCGACCCAGTTCGGAGTACATGCCAGCAAGCTGCTTCATGTAGCCAACCTGCGGCGAGATGGTGATCAGCTGCTCGAACACCTTGGCGGTATTCGCGTAATCCTTCTTGCCGAAGTAGATCGCCGCCTTCAGACGCAGCCAGGATTCCTGCACCGGCTTGCCGGCCTCGCGATCCAGACGCAGGGCGATATCCAGATTCTCCAGCGCCTTGTCGTGCGCGTCATTCTGGTAGTACGCCTGCGCCAGCATGATATGCGCCGTCGGCGTGGGTTGAGCCACATCCGACAACCAGGACTCCATGAACCGGATGCATTGGTCGTATTGCTCGGTCTGGAAGTACAGCTGCGCCATGGTGTACTTGGCCTGCTGCTTCAACCCGTCGGTGGAATCCGGTTCGCGCAGCACGTTGCGGTAGGCCTTGATCGCCTCGTCGTACTTTTCCTGATTCGCGTAGATGAACGCGTAGAAGTTCCACAGCTGCGCCTTGGCATAACTGTTGAGCCGGTCGCTGCCCTTGAGCTCGTCCAGCACTGCGATGGCCTGGTCGTACTGATTGGCCTCCGCCAGTTCCTGGGCGCGGGTCAGTTGATCAAAGGTCCGCGCATCGATCCCGCCCTGCTGGGCCATCGCACCGGCGCCAAACAGCAGGGCGCAGGCGCCCGCCAGACGAATCATCCACGTGGTCGGCATCAGGGTCGCTCGTTATTTCTGCAGTCGGAAGACGACGCGGGTGCGCACACCCGGCACCTCGATGGGCTCACCATTCTCAACGCGCGGTTTGTACTTGTAGCGGCTGGCGGAATCGATGGCGGAACTGTTGAACACGGAATTCGTGGACTCGATGACCACCGGGTCACGCACCGTGCCCGAACGGGTCACCGTGTACTCCAGCACCACCTCGCCTTCCAGCCCCCGGCTCAGTGCTGCGCGCGGATAGCGCGGCGCCACCTTGACGATGGGCAGGTATTCACCGTCGCTGGCCGATAGGCCGCCGCCGATGCTCAGATCCAGATTCGTCGCGACTTCCTGGGGCGCCGCCAGCTGACCCACTGTGGCATTGCCATCGATCTGGTCGAAGGCCTGCTGCGGTACCTCGGGCGGAGGCGTGTCATCCAGCTGCGGTTTTTCGGGTTTTTCCACCGACCGCTGCGTGCGGATCTCCGCCTCGGGCATAAACACATCCGGCAGCTTGACCACGGGGCTCTTGTCGAGATCGCGATCGGCAAACTCGATGAGCGTGACCATGGTCATGAGCAGCCCACCCGTCACGGCGGCCGCAGGCGGCATGACGATGAATGTACGAACGATTCCTAACATGGGGATCTCCTAGCCACCGTTTTCTGTGGCAAGCGATACCTTCTCCGGCGGGACCACCTCGCGGGCCTGGTCCAGCACCTCGGTGAAGGTCTTGACCGACGCCAGTTCGTCGGCCTGGATCACGACGCCGCCTTCCGGATTCTCGGCATGGAGGCGTTCGATGTTCGCGCGTACCGAGCGAATGTCGATGCGGCGCTGGTCCACCCAGATGCTGTTGTCCTCGCGAATGGCGATCAGCACTGAGGGGTTGTTCTTCTGGTCGGCCGTGTTGGCCTGCGGGCGGTTCACTTCCACGCCCGTTTCCTTCACGAAGGTCGCAGTGACAATGAAGAAAATGAGCATGATGAAGACGACGTCGAGCATTGGCGTGAGATCGACGTTGCCTTCTTCTTCGGCTTCATCCTGGGATGAGAATGAACGGGCCATGGGGTTTCCTCGTAAACAGCGGGTCAGTGCACGGGTTCGAGCTGCGCATCCACGCGCGCCCGCCGTTGGGTGACCAACTGGTTCAGATAAATATTGGCGAATAGGCCAGACAGGGCTGCGACCATGCCGGCCATCGTGGGAATCGTTGCGCGAGAGACGCCACCGGCCATGGACTTGGCATCACCGCCGCCGGTCACCGACAGCACGGTGAACACCTCGATCATGCCGGTCACGGTGCCCAGCAGACCGAACAACGGACAGAGCGCGATCATCACCTTGATCAGCCGCAGGTTCTGCTCGATCGAGACACGCATCTCGGAGATCAGCTTCATCCGGACCGCATTGGCGTACCAGGACGTCTGGTCCGTGCGCTGCCGCCAGGCTGCAAGCGCCCGCTTCAGGTCACGCTTGAAGAAGAACAGGCAGTACACGAACCGTTCGAACAACAGCACCCACATCACGAACGTCAGGGCGGCGATCAGCAACAGCACGACTCCGCCGGAGCCGAAGAAGTTGGCGATCGCCTCCTGGGCGTCGAGTAGCAGGAGCACAGCGACTACCGTCCCGCGCGTTCGGCGACGATGCCGGCGCTCTGCTCTTCCAGCACGTGCAGAATCCGCTTGGCACGCGCGAACAACATCGAGTGGGCGAGCATCATCGGAATCGCGACGATCAGACCCAGCACCGTGGTGACCAGCGCACTGGAAATACCGCCGGCCATGGCCTTGGGATCACCAGCGCCGTAGATCGTGATGGCCTGGAACACGATGATCATGCCGGTCACGGTGCCGAGCAGACCCATCAGCGGCGCGACCATGGAGATGATCTTGATCAGCGGCAGCCCGCGATGAATTGCCGGGCGCTCCTTGATGATCGCCTCGCCAAGCTTGAGCTCCAGGGTCTCCACATCGTCGTTGGCATGGTCCTGACCCACCTTGATGATGCGCCCCAGCGGATTGCTGTCGGAAACGTCATCGGACTTCTGCTGGCGTCCCACTTTGGCTGATAAGGCCATCAGGGCCAGCAGGCGCCACAGGGCCACCACCAGACCGAAGACGCCGACGCCGGTAATCACGTAGCCGACAATCTTGCCCTGGTGCCAACGCTCGACCAGCGTCGGGGAATTGATCAATGCCTTGAGGTAGCCACCACCGGCCGCGCCCGTGGGGTCGATGCCGACCGGCGTGTAACCGGTACTCGCAGACTGCAGCTTTTTGGCACCGCCCGTATACGCCTCAGGCTGACGCGGCAGCACCGACACAGACTGGGTGCCCTCGTCCCAGGCGAGGTAATCGCCTTCCGACAGCAGGTTGAACAGCCCGACACGCACCACCTGACGATCAGGCTGCGTGCCAACCCGGGTCGGGTAGACAGCCACGGCTCCCGATTCGGTCATCTCGCGATGCAGCTCGAACCAAAGGCGCTCGATTTCCTCCACCGTGGGCAGGTCGGTGTCATCACTCATCTTGGCGATGAGCGCATTCAAAAACGCCTGGCGCCCCTCAAACTGGCTACTGGTGATCGAGTTGCGCAAGCGCACACGCAAATCGCCAGCCGCGCCCGTCAGATGACCGAACAACTCCTTGAGCGAACCCAAACGCTCATCACGCTGGACACGCTTTTCTTCCACCTTCAGTTCATTGGCGTTGAAGCGCTTTTCCAGCTCGTCAGAACGACGCTCCAGCGCAGCGATGGCCTGCTCCTGCTCGCGAATCAGCCGGTCCTGTTCGGCCTCTTCGGCCAGGAACTGCTGCTCGCGTTTGCGGTTCTCCTCACGCGCCTTTGCGCGGCCCTGCTTCACTTCCTGGAGCAGCTCGCGCATGGACAGTTCTTCGCTCTGCGCCATGGCGGCCGGTGCACTGGCCAGTAATGCCGTGCAGAGCAGTGCCGCTACACCGCGGCGATTCATCGGGCGGCTCATTCTTCAGTCTCCGCGGCGGTCGGTGCGGGGATGGGCAGCGTCACCATGTCGATGGACGCCTGCTTTTTGGACATCTTGATGCCGTGGCGCACGCTGTTGCGGTAGGTGCCGGCATCCAGTTCCTGCCAGGCCTTCTCATCGTGGTTCCAGACCACGGTGGTAGCCGCATCGCGGGTCTGGGCCACCAGCGCCACACGGCCTACGCGCAGGACGTCGACCTCACGCTCTTCACCGTTGATGTCGATGATGTCCTGGTAGGTGTCGATCTTGCGGCCGTAGTCGTTCTCGATCTGATAGGCCTCCAGCACTTGGCGGAATTTTTCGGCCACGTTCAAATCGGGCTTGCCGACGCTGTCCTGCACGAAGTTGATGCGCTCCAGGCGCTCGGTTTCGTGGAAGGGCAGGTCCAACTCGACGAAGTCCGTCAGGGCCTCCGTCATGCGGGTAATCAGGGGTAGCATCTGGCGCTCGATCTGCGCCACCTGGTTGATCGACGTGTCAAAGCGCCGGATCAACGCCTCCTGCCCCTCAATCTGGGTCGACAACTGCTTGTTGTACTGCTCGAGGCCTTCGCGCTGCTTCAGCAAAGCGCGGTAGGTGATGAGCTTCTCCTGCTTGGCATCGACGATGCCGTCGATTTTTTCCTGCGACTTGCGGCCTTCGGCTGCTTTGGCCTCGCCCTGTTCGACCACCTGGTCGAGGGTCTGGGCAGCCAGCGGCGCGGCAGCAGTCAGGCCGAGCACGAACGCGGCGATCAGCGACCGGCCCATGCGTGGGGAGTGTGTCATGACGTGATCCTCGTGCGTCAGGTTGCGGGCGCGCGGCCCATGCGTCTGCCCCGGCCCATGCCGGAGGGCATCAGGCCCGGCCGAACGGGCGTCTCGCGCCAGGGAATCGGCGCGATCCGAAGACTGGGTGGCGAAGGGTGCCGCCGGAATATGACAGTGCGATGACGCTGACCGGAGCCCGGTCAGCAGAAACGACGAAGCGGCAGTCGAGACTGCCGCTTCGTCTATCAATCACCGCACCCGTCCGATTGGCGGATGCGGCTGGCGCGGTACGTTAAAGCGTGCCGTCCAGGGTCCAGCCTTCCCACCATGCGGTGGCAGCATCCGGATCAACCGCACCGATGTAATCGGTCTGGTCGAGGAAGCTCGGGATGGCCGTGCTGTTGCTGTTGCCGGCGTTGTAGGCCGCGTAGTCCGTCGGGGTGACGTTGTTCGCAGCAGCCAGCGTGGCGGCGTACAGGGCGTTCAGCGCCGGGTCATCCGTGCTGACCGGAGCGGTCTGGATGTTGTTCGTCTGAGCGTTGGCGTCGGTCTCGAACGTGGCGGCGTCACAGATGAACTGGTTGATATCCAGCGCCGGCGGGTTGGCCGTGGCGTTCTGCTGGGCAGCCATCCCTTCGACTTCCATGCAGACGTCCGGAGTACCCAGCGTGGCGTCTACGTCGATGATCGTGTGGTGGAAGAAGCCACCGGTACCGGCCTTCAGGCGGAAACCGGCATCTTCCGGGTCACCATCACAGACGAAGGTGGCGTTGGCAATGGTCGGAATCGACAGCGGGGAGGCCGCACCTTCGGTGTCGGCTTCGATGCAGTAGTCACCCTCATCAGCCGCCTGGACAGCCAGCAAGTACTGGATGTTGCCGACATAGCCTTCGTCCCAATCCAGCGACTCGTCGCCGTTGGCCGTCAGCACAACGTACTTGGCATTGACCGAACCACCGTAGAACTCGACGCCATCGTCGAAGTTGCCATGGACCTGGATGTACTCAACCGTCGTGCCGGAACCTACGCCGACAAAGGAGATGCCGTTGATCTCGTTACCGACAGCGAACTCGAAGCCACCTTCGGCGACGATGACGTAGCGCAGCACGCCGCTGTCGTCATCGGGCGTGAAGCCACCGGCGAAACCGGACTCGCCTTCCGCGTCGATGTTGCAGGCCGTGCCGGCGGTGCACTGGTTGTGATTGCCGTAGCCATGCAGGATCAGACCACCCCATTCCTGGTTGCCGTCGAAGCCCTCGTCTTCAGAGGAGAAGATGATCGGCGCGCTGGCCGTGCCTTCCGCCATGATCTTCGACCCGCGCGTGATGATCATGTTGGAGAAGCCTGGCGCGGCGATAATCTGCGTGCCCGGCTCGATTTCCACGGTCACGTTGAGCACAGGGGTAGTGCCGTCACCACTTTCCAGGGTGCCTTCGGTCGCGGTCATCCGGCCGTTGCCGTTCCCCACGGTCACGCGGCCATTCATGTACCAGATCGTGTCGGCGGTCAGCGTGATGTCAGACGTAACGTTGGCCGGTAGCTGGCAGACGTTATCGCCCTCCGATGTCTGTTGACGCGAAGTCGCAAAATCCGGACAGATCGAGAATGGGTTTTCGGTCCCGGGACCGCCGCCACCACTGCTTTCCACAACAATCGAGGTTTCATCGCCTTCGGTGCAACCGTGCAAGCCCACAGCGGCTGCGGCGACGGTGCTCACCAGCAATAGTTTCGAGAACTTCATAACAACTCCGTCAGTTTCTTTGAGTCACTAGGGGCGTCACACGGGGGTGACAAATCGTGCACTCGGTTAAAAATTCCAATCGATACCTGCTTCAAGCGTCACGCCCTGCTTGTACTCCTGGAATACTTGCCCGCCCTGCGTAAACTCGACGGTTTCGTCCAGAAGATTTCCTGCCTTGGCCTTGAAGACCAGGGATTTGGTGAGGAAGGCCTTGTAGTTAAGATCGAGGTCGAACCTCGGCTCCTCCACAACATCCGGCAGATCGCTCAGACCAACGTCCACGATGGTTTCGCCGGACTGGTTGATCAGCATCGTCAGCTCGTGGCGGATGGTGCCCGCGTAATCGTCGTAGCCAACAGCCAGGTTGAAGGTGTAGTCGGGCTGCCCCTGAAGCTTGCGGCTCTCCCCACCGTCTAACTCGATCTCGGACTCGATGAGGCTGGCATTGAGTGCTACGAAGATAGAGCGCGACCCACTGTCGCTGATGTCAAAGTCACGACGACCGTCGAACTCGAGGCCGTAGACATTCGCCTCCTGCCCATTCTCGAAAGTACGGGAGTTACCAGCCGTTCCTGATGCTTGCAGGAGGACGCGCTCAATCGGGTCTTCGATGATCTTGTAGAAGGCCGCAACGCTGAGACTTTCATCTTCGTCGCCGTACAACTCCCAGCGCAGATCCAGGTTGGTAACCTCGGAGACCTTCAATGCAGGGTTACCTCGCACTCGGAAGTTGAACTGGTTGTCGTAGAACGTGGCGTTCGAGGTTTCCTTAAAGTCCGGGCGCGACACCGTACGGCTAGCAGCAAAGCGCAACTGCTGTGCGTCGCCGATCTCCCAGTTGAACGCCAAGCTAGGTAACAGAACATCATCGTCAATCTCAGAAGGCTCAGGTTTGCCTTCCTCCTGGAGCGAGAATGTGTTGGTACTCTGCTTATAGGCCTCGAAACGTAGACCGAGGATGACCTGATAGACGCTAGCAAACCGTTGAGAAAACGAACCGTAAACACTGTTCAGATCAAGCTCGGCCTCGTAGCTATCACTGGCCAGTGTCCGATCCGCGAACGCTAACCCTGTGCTCTGATCGCCCGTGATGTTGTCCAGCGTAATGACATCGCTAACCAGCAGGTTCGGCGAATTCTGGTCGTACTGCGATTCGTTGCCAATGTAGCCATAGGCATTTGAATCCGAGTCACGCTCGCGATGAATCAGCTGAACCCCTGTTTCGAACGATGCAGCACCCAGGCTGTTGTCGAACAGGTATTCCCAGTCGGTGGATGCATCGAGATTGTCGTCCGACAAGTCGTCGTAGCGGCGCACCAGCTCCGGCACGATCAAGTCGAACACGCCGTCACCGCCATCGAGATCGAAACGCACTTCACGGCGGTCCGGGGCGTAGCGGCGGGCGTTGCTGCCGGTGATCTGCCAGCTGGCCACCAGGCCACCGCCTTGACCCAGCACATGCTCACCCGAGAACTGCTGCGACAGGAACTGGCGCTCTTCCCAATCGATGGAGTAGCGGTAGGTCTCGGCGCCGGAATCACCATCGCGGCCACGGGTGACGCGGGTGGCGGCTTCGGTGGAACGCGAGGCCAGTGTCGTGGACTGGTAGCTGCTGTCACCGGCATTCATGCCCAGCGAGATCAGCGCGCTGGTGTCCACCGTGTTCGAGGCTTCCTCGAAGGTGAAGTCATCGAACACGCCGCCGTCAGTGGTATAGGTCCGGCTGACACCCTCGGCGCGCTGCCCCCAGTCGTTGCGGTAGTTACCGGCGACAAAGAAGCCCATCTCACGGCCGCCGATGTTGAAGAGATTGCCGTAGTTGGCACCGAAGGACACCTTGGGATCCGCCGTGGCGGAGCCCAGGTCCATGTCGTTCATCAGCTGAACGGCAGCGATCTGGTTCAGCGCCTGGCGCGTGCCGTCGCTAAAGCTGCCTTCGCACTCGGTGCAGTTCAGCAGCGCGGAGATTGCTTCGACGCCACCGGGGACGTCACGGGAACCATCGTCGAAGCCGAAGGCGTCGTAGTCGCCACTGATCGGGTCGAAGGCCACGTCCTCGCCCGTCAGGCCATCGGTGTAGCCCAGGCTAAAGGACAGCTTGCCGGCGGCTTCTTCCGGGAAGGTCCGGGTATTGATGACCAGGTTGCCGCCCGTGCTCTCACCCGGCATGCCCGCGATGAAGGACTTTTTCACGTCCAGCTGCTTGACGATGTTGCTCGGGAATAGATCCAGCGGCACTTCACGCTTGGTCGGGTCTGTGGACGGCAACGTCGCGCCGTTGAGCGTGGTGGTGATGTAGCGACCACCCAGGCCACGAATGAAGACAAAACGGCTGCTTTGCACCGTGACGCTGGGTACGCGCACCACCGAGGCGGCGACATCGGAATCGCCGAAGCGCGCCAGCTGCTCGATACCCAGGGTTTCAATGACGTTGACCGAGAACCGCTCGGACTCACCGAACGCGGTCGGGTCGAAGGAACCCAGCACGAGCACCTCTTCGACATCACCACCGGCTGTGCTGGTTGCACCGTACTGATAGCGCGCCTGCTTGGTCACGCCACTGACGACACGCACCTGCTCGCTCTGCGCGCTATCCATGTTCGGATGGGTGATCTGCAGCTCGTAGACGCCGCGCGGCAGCGTCAGCGAAAAGTTGCCGCCGGCATCGGTTTCGGCTGTTGTGCCGAGCTTGGGCACGGTGATCGTCGCCCCGCCGAGTGCAGACCCATCAAAGGCCACACGCCCCTTGTACGTCCCTTTGGGTGCCGAGGCGCGGTCTCGCGCGGTCTCGGTGGGGAAGTAGCTTTCGACAAAGTGCTGCGGGTCTTCACCGCTTTGCAGCGTGACGGTGATGTCCACCAGCTGGCCGGCGGCCGAGCTGAACTTGAAGTCGTGCATGGGCACGCCGCCCAGCAAGATTGCGATCGTGTGAGGCCCGGCATTCAGATCGAAGGTGGCTGACCCACTGGCGTCCAGTCTTGCGGTCTGCTCATCGTCCAGCACGACCTCCAGGCCGGTACCTGCGGCACCATCCTCATAGGCGTGAATGACCAACTCGTTAGCCGCGTAAGCAAAGCCCATGCTCGCGGCCAGAGCCATGGCGACGATTCCTCTTACACCTTGCAGGCTCATCCCGACCCCTTCACTCGTAAGAATTGACACGGCACAACCGCCATACACAACCGGTGGCGGCTGACCGTTTCTGAAATTGGTGCGGCTCGATGACGAGTGGCCTGGATGGCCCCGGATGAACCCGGTCTCGTCGCTCGAGCCATTCGGGGACTGGTGCCGCAAACCCTGCGGCCCTGCTTCCCTCTGACCCCCGACTCGGCGGCAGAGACTAAGAGTGGAATTTGACGGTCGTGTGACAGTGGATGACTGGGCCGGGTCGCAGCGCGTTCACGCCAGGCTGCTTGGTCATGGATTGTTCAAACGCTGCGCGGCTTGCATCCAACTGCCCGCGGCGTTCGAATTCAGATCTGCGCTGGACAATCAGGAGGCTGCGACGCGTGATCACGACTTATCTCATTGGTTTGGCCGCAATCACGGCCGTGCTCACCGCGACTTGGGTGCTCCAACTCAAGACACGCAATGCGGGGCATGTGGATATCACCTGGTCGTTTTCGCTGGGCCTGGCGGCGGTCATCTACGCGCTGCTGGCTGATGGCGAGACTGTGATGCGCCTGCTCGCGGGAGTCTTGGGACTGGTCTGGTCCGCACGCCTTGGCGGCTATCTCTATTTAAGAAATGTGGGCGCACCTGAAGACAGTCGCTACACCGCCCTCCGGGAGAAATGGGGGCAGGCACAAGACCGCAACATGCTGCTGTTCTATCTGTTCCAGGGCGTGATGGCCTGGGTGCTTTCCCTGCCCTTTCTGGTTGTGGCCTATCAGCAGGCGGTGGTCGCGGCGCCCCTGCTGGTGCTGGGTGTGGTGATCTGGGGCATCTCGGTGCTGGGCGAGGCGCTGGCCGACTACCAGCTCATGGCCTTTAAGGCCGACCCCGCGAATCGCGGCAAGGTGTGCCGCCAAGGGCTTTGGTACTACTCCCGGCACCCGAATTACTTCTTTGAGTCACTGCACTGGGTGGCGTACATCCCGTTGGCGCTGGGCAGCTCGCTGTGGTGGCTGACCCTGATCAGCCCGCTGCTCATGGCCTGGCTGCTGCTCAAGGTGTCGGGCGTGCCTGGCGTTGAGACACCGGAGGGCAAGCGCAAGCGCGAGGGCTACGACGAGTACGTCCGCACCACCAGTTCCTTTATCCCCTGGCCGCCCAAGGCCAACAAGCACAAGGTTTGAACATGTTGTCACCTATCGAACTCTGCGAACGTGGACTGGTGCCCGACGTGCTGGCCCGTGCCGGCATGCGCCGGCTGATCCAGCAGCGGCTGGACAGCGAGGAAGCGTCGAACCCCGAAGCACGCTCCGAAGCCATTCGCCAGCTGGTCACGGACTGGTCGCAAGGCGCAATTGCCGAGGACACCGACGCCGCCAATGCCCAGCACTACGAGGTGCCCGCCGAGTTTTTCTATCGCTCGCTGGGCGAGCGGTTGAAGTACAGCTGCTGCTACTACCCACAGGGCAACGAGACACTGGAGCAGGCCGAGGACGCGATGTTGGCGCTCTACGCCGAGCGGGCTCAGCTGGAGGACGGCATGCGCGTGCTCGACATTGGCTGCGGCTGGGGCTCGCTCACCCTTTGGATGGCGGAGCAGTATCCAAACATGGAAATTGTTTCGGTCTCGAACTCGCATGGGCAACGCCAGTTCATTGAACACCAGGCGGCCGAGCGCGGATTCGAGAACATTCACGTCATCACCTGCGACATCAACGCCTTCGACCCGGCCGATCACGACGAGGCCGCGCCCTTCGACCGTGCGCTGTCCATCGAGATGTTCGAGCACATGCGCAACTACCGGGAGCTGCTGCGTCGCATCAGTGGCTGGCTCAAACCCGAGGGTTTGCTGTTCGTGCATATCTTTGCCCATCCGCATCTGGCCTATCCCTATGAGGATCGGGGCGACAAGGACTGGATGACCCGGTACTTCTTCACCGGCGGGGTCATGCCGTCGCAGCACCTGCTCATGCACTTCCAGGAGCACATGCAGATCGCCGACCACTGGTGGGTGGGCGGCCAGCATTACGAGCGGACCTCCAACCAGTGGCTGGAGCGAATGGATGCCGAGCGCGACAGCATTCTGCCGCTGTTCGAGCGCGCCTATGGCAGCGCCCGCGAAGGCCGGATCTGGTTCCAGCGCTGGCGCATGTTCTACATGGCCGTCGCCGAGTTCTTCGGCTACCGCGAGGGCCGGGAATGGGGCGTAGGCCACTACCTGTTCCGGCCGCGTGCGGTGTCTGGGCAGGCGACCGGCGAGACCCACACCGACGCGCAGGCTGCCTGATGACTCTGCGTCCACTGGCCCTGTGCATCTGCCTGCTGGCCGTTGTCACCGGGCCAGCGCTAGCGGACACACGCAGTTTTTTCGGTTACGGCTATACGCTGGAGGGTGGAGAGTTCCGTTACGTCGAACATCACCAGCAAGAGGTGGACGGCTCGGGGACCGTCACCGACTGGCGCGTGGACTTCTGGGATGCCGATGGCCAGCACATCGCCGAAAAAACGTTTGATATCGGTGAAGAGCCCGCCATTCCGGGCTACGACTTCCACATGATTCGAACCGGCTACCGCGAGGGTATTCGCAACACCGGTGGCGAATCGATCACCCTCTACCGGCGCAAGCCGGGCGACGCGTCGGAATCCACCACCACGCTCAAGCCGCGCACGCTCGCCTGTGCAGACTCGGGTTTTGACCATTTTGTGCGCGAGCACTGGGAAGCCCTCACGGCCGGAGAGCGGATCAAGTTTCAGTTCATCGCAGCGGGCCGACTAGACGCCTACAACTTCAAGGCCGAGCGGATCGGTGAGTCCAGTTTCGAGGGGCGTCCCAGCATCCAGGTCAAAGTGGCCCTGGACTCGCTGCTGGGCGTGTTTGTTGACCCGCTCATCGTGGAGTACGACCAGGACACCCGGCAGCTCAAACAGTACCGCGGCATCGGCAACATGCAGCGCACCAACGGCAAGGTCTATCCGGTCCGGGTGAGCTACTACAGCCAGCCCCCACAGGAAGCCGCAGCCGCTGTGGACGCGGCGCTGGCCGCTCAGCCGGCCGGACACCACGACCACTGACCACCGGCATGGCGATTGCGAGACCGGCGGGGACATTCTCCGCCGTACCGACCGATGCCCTCTCGCCCTATTCGCCTGTGCCTGCCCCTCTGCGCCCTGCTGCTCGTGGCCTGCGGGCCATCCTCCCCGGCTGGCGAATCCAGCGCTACGATCGAGCCCGTCCCGTTTGAACTGCTAGAAGCCCGCATTGAAGACATCCAGGCGGCCTGGCGGGGGGATCAGGTGGATGCCGACGGCGAGCCGCTGAGCTGTGTCGATCTAGCGCAGCGCTATTTGCAGCGCATCGATTCCCTGGACAGCAGCGCGGACACAGGGCTGCCCATCAACAGCATGGTCAGCATCAACCCGCAGTGGCAATCCCAGGCCGAAGCGCTGGATCACGCCTATGCAGCAGCCGGCCCAGTCGGGCCGCTGCACTGTGTCCCGGTGATCCTCAAGGACTTGTACGACACCGACGATTTTCCGACCACCGCTTCATCCCTGGCACTCGCAGGCTCCCAGCCGCCGGATGACGCCTTTACGGTGGCACGCCTTCGAGCGGCCGGCGCCCTGATTCTGGGCAAGGCGGGCATGAGCGAATACGCCTACTGGACGCAAAGTTTTAACAGCGTCAGCCAGCGCATCGGCCTGCCCTATGACACCGGCCTGGATGCTGGCGGTTCCAGTGGCGGCACGGCTGCCGCCATTGCCGCCAACTTCGGCGCCATCGGCACCGGCTCCGATACCTGTGCGTCGATCCGCCTGCCGCCGGCCAACAACAGCCTGGTTGGCGTGCGGTCCACCGTGGGGCTGGTATCGCAGGATGGCCTGGTCCCGCTGTCGCACACCATGGATGTGGGCGGCCCGATCACACGCAGCGTGCACGACGCCGCCCTAATGCTAGATGCCATGGCCGGGGCAGACCCTGCCGATCCGCGCACCCAGGTGCCCGATCGCTATCAGCCCGCGAGCTATGTCGATGCGCTGGATGCCCAAGGGCTGGCAGGCCGGCGCATTGGTGTGCTGCGCAGCTATGGAGGCACCGATGCATTTGGGGACGATGCTGACATCAACGCCGTGATGGAGCAGGCGCTCACCGATCTTGCCGCGCTGGGCGCGGAGATCGTCGATCCGGTGGAGCTGCCCGACTTTGTCGACATTTCCAAGACGCTCATCGTGCAGGAATTTGCCGACCACCTGGATGAGTATCTCGCCAGTTTCGATGCCCCACGCGCGAACACTGAAGAAGTGTTTGCCAGCGGCCTGGTTCACCCCTTCATCGAGGCACTGGTGGGTGCCAGCCTGCTGCTGCGCGACACCAGTTCAACGCGCTATCAGGACCTGCTGGCCCAGCGCGAAGCCGTGCGCGACTACGTCGAGGCCCAGCTCGACAACCTGAGCCTGGACGCCCTGGTGTACCCACCGGTCCAGAATGCGGCCCAGCCCACTGGCCAGGCCCAAACCGACAACTGCGCGTTTGGCAGCACCACGGCCATGCCGTCCATCGTGGTGCCAGCCGGCTTCACGGGCGACACGCCAGCCCGGCCGGTCGGAATCGAGTTCTTCGGCCGACGCTGGGATGAAGCGACGCTGTTCACACTGGCCTACGCCTACGAGCAAGCCACCTTGCACCGCCGGCGACCCGCGTTGCCAGGCGACCCGGCACCCTGAAGCCACGCGCTGGCACAGCCGTTGCAGCGGCGTATCAGGCCACCATCCAGCCTGTTCAGGGAGTGAACTGATGCGACCCAGCCTTTTCGGGCTCAGCCTGACGCCTTTGCTGCTCTGCTACGCCTGCTCGGGCGGCCCGCAGGCCGACACCACTGATGAGACTGGCACCGCGCCCCCGGCCACGCTGGATGCGGTGCTGGACATCAACGAAGCCTGGTTCTGGGAGGGCGAAACACTCAACGGCCAGGTCCCCAGCCTGTCGCTATGCGATACCTATCTGGCCTGTCCCCGCTACCTGCTCGACGTGGCACCCGGCGGCAAGCGGCTGCGCATCGGGCTGGATACCCCCGAGCGGACGGACAGCTTTGGTATCCACGTGTTTGCGCCCGATGGCAGCCTGGCGGGCGAGGATGACAACTTCAACCAGTTCAACTCCGAAGTCCTGATCGATGAACCCACCGCCGGCCTCTGGCAGGTACAGATCCGGCCGGACAATGCGACCTATGCCAGCTTTCGCATGCGCGCCAAGCTGGAATCCGAACTGACGGTAAATCCCCCCGTTCCGGCCGATCCCGAGCCCCTGCTCCCCAACCTGCGCACTGTTCCACCGTACGAGTTCGGATTCGTGGCTCCGGCCAATCCGCTCAATGGTCTGTACCCACCGGACACCGTGAACCCCCCCCTGTCCGTGGCCGGCATTGAGCCGGTCTCCTGTAGCGTGGACGAAGCGGCCCCCGTTGAAATCGGCGGCGCAGGCGCGGTGCGCTGCCTGCGGTTCACTTCCGGGCCGGTGAACGTCGGCCAGGGCATTTACGACATGCGGTTCGAGCTGCTGGCCGACACCTTGGCCGGCGAGACTGAGATCGCGCCCGACGAGCTGCTCTCCCGGACCATTATCGGACCCAAGACGCAGGTCCTGCACTGGTCAGACGGCAGCCAGACCACGCGACCGGCCGGCACCTATTCCTTCCACCCTGTGCATGTGCATTTCCACGATGACTTCATCCTGAAGTTCGAGCTTTATCAGGTCACCGACACCGAACTGGGCGCCCTGGTCGCCGCAGGCCTGGGCACAAAATCAGGCTTCTGCCCCGCCGATCAGTTGTTCGGCAACTGGTATGCCTTTGAGCAAGGCTACGAGACACCGGGTGGCGACAGCCCGCTGGACAACTGTTTTTCACCCACGGCGGGGACCATCGGCCTGTCGGTGGGCTGGGGCGACGTCTACCGCTGGCAGCGACCCGGCATGTACGTGGAGTTTGATGGCAACCCCAACGGACGCTACGTCGTCCGTTCCATCGTCGATGAAATGGGCTATGTCCTGGAGACCGACGACAGCGACAACGTGTCCTACGCCTACATCGAGGTCCAGGGCGACACCATCGAGATTCTCGAGCGCGGCTGGGGCACCGACCCCTGGGATGATCGCAAGCGGGTCTTCGACCTCACCGGCCCCGTCGGCCGCAGTCCGCTCGCCCACGAGGCAGTGACCTTCGCCCTGGTCGATGGCGATCGACATGTGCGGCCCGTTAATAGCGCGAACTAGGCCTTTACGGATTCTTTGCGCGACATGTTGATAATCGTGCGCCCGTTCACAGTTCGCCTCTCAACACGGACCGGCTCATGATTGATCAACGCATGTCGCAAGCAGCCCGCCAGCGGTTGCAGGAGCAAGCATCCATGAATGCACACATCGACCTGGACCAGCCTTCCGAGCGCCGCCACCTGGTGGTCGATGAATACCGGCAAGTCGCCGAGTCGATGATCTTCGCGGTGTATCGCGACCTGAATGTGTCGGCCACAGGCCGGTTGCTGGGCCGAACACTCATGGATGAAATCGGCAAGCGGGGCAAAGTCCGGGACGAAGACGTCGCCGACGCCATCCGTCACCTGATCGAACAAGACTGCCTCGTGGCTCGAGAAGATGAGGATGACTGGCTAATCGAACTCACGCCCAAGGGCTTTAGCGCCATTCACACGGCCAAATGGCCGCTACTGGATCTCGGCAACCCTTGGGGCGCTCTGGTGGAGCGTTACCAGACGCTGCAGGCTCGCCTACGGGCCACGGCCCGCCTCAAAAATTAGCGAAGCGCGGAGCGACTCGCACCGCCAAGTGACAGCCTGAGCGCCAGCTCCCTCGTGGTGGCGCGAATCGATCTGTGTGTCCCCAGCGCTCAGCGCGCGTTGAGAACGGCCGCAGCAGCCTCGGACCGGTAAAAGTCCTCCAGTTGCTGCCGGATAGCCGATTCCAGCAAGCCCTTTTTACGCAGGGCGCGGATGATCTTCGGCAGAAACCGCATGGCATCTCGCACCATCATGTCGCGTGTAATGCCGATGTCTTCGAGAATCTCCGTCAGTGGCGTTTTGTGATACGTGTCGTAGAACACCTCGATGCCCGACTCGATCAGCTGTTGATAAAACGCCGTCTTGCGCAGGTGCTGCCAGTATTCGTAACCAATCACGAAGAGCTCTTCGATATCGAGCTGACCGGCAAAATCCCGCACGCTCGCCACAGACTGGTGCTTGTTTTCATCCCACAGATCCAGGATGACCTGCCGGAATTCATCGGACTCGAAGGCCTCCAGTAGGTAGCGTTCGCTGGCGTTCAGGCTGGTCTGGGTATTTTTGTTGACGTAAGTCTTGATGCCATCCTCAAACGAGTTGCCCAGCTCAGGACGCGCGCGATCGACAAACGCCTTGCCGAACTTCATCGCTGACTTCGCGCCGGGCAGCTTGCCGGCAAACTTGGTGCTGGTCGCCACGTAATCACGCACCCCCGAGTACAACAACTCGGTGATGAGATTGGCGAAAATGGGGTTGGAGACAGACTCGTGCACCACCGCCTCACGCAGTTCGCGGAGCTCCAACACCTTGTCCAGCATTTCTTCGAACTGCTTGTCCGGCAGCAACTGTTCCAGCCGCGTCTTCTCATGGACCGGATGCTCGTACAGCGCCGTGGCGATATCGCCAACAAGCGCTGGAATCGCCCCGCCCAGGGTCATATCAGAGGCGTAGCCAATCGCGGTTTGCTGGATGGAACGCAGTGTCACCACATCCTCTAGCTTGAGCTGGCCGGCCAAGGCCAGCGCAGCGTCCAGACGACGCGCGACATCATCCTCTAGTGCCTCGCTCTCCAGCCGTCCTGCCAACCACGCCACATGCGCCTCGAGCAGCGCCTCGGCTGTGGATCCGGCGAATGCGTCCTTGCTTGTCATCGTGTCATCCCGAAAATCGCGAGGTCAGAGCGTAGCAGCCTGCGATGCGCACGCATCTGACCCCGACATCCGTTTCTTCAGGCCGCAGCGGCCAGGGCATCTTGTCCTCGCCGCTCCGGCAAAGACAGGCGAGCGATGCGACGCACCACCGTGCCGAACTGCTTGTGCAGCGGCCCTTTGTTGTAAGGCAGGTCGTAGCGCTTGCAGATCGCCTGCACCTCTTCGGAGATTTCCGCATACCGGTGGGCCGGTAGGGTTGGGAACAGATGATGCTCAATCTGATGGCTCAGGTTGCCGCTCATGATGTGAAACAGCTTGCCGCCGGTCAGATTGGCCGAACCTAGCAGCTGGCGGTAATACCAGTGCCCCGGGCGCTCATCATCCAGTACCTCGCGTGAGAACTGATGCGTCCCGTCCGGGAAATGGCCACAGAAGATGATGGTGTAGGTCCATAGGTTCCGTGCCAGGTTGGCTGTGAGGTTGCCGGCGAATACCAGCGGGGCCGCCGGGCCTGCCAACAAGGGGAACAACACGTAATCCTTCAAAGACTGTCGGCTGGTCTTGCGCCAGATCCCCTTGGCGATACGCATGACCTCGCGCTTGTCGCGTTTGCCTTTGCGCAAACGCTCGACCTCCAAATCGTGCAAGGCCACGCCGTACTGAAAGAAAACGGCCAGCAAGAACGCCCAAAGTGGGTTGAGCAGGTAGTACGGGTGCCAGGCCTTGTCCTCCGACATGCGCAGGACACCGTAGCCGATATCCCGGTCCACGCCCTGCACGTTGGTGAAGGTGTGATGCATGTAATTGTGAGAGTGGCGCCACTGATCCGCCGGACAGGCCGTGTCCCATTCGAAATTGGCCCCGGCCAGCTCCGGATCGTTCATCCAGTCGTACTGCCCATGCATGATGTTGTGCCCGATCTCCATGTTGTCCAGGATCTTGGACGCAGACAGCGCCAGCGTGCCTGCAACCCAAGCGGGCGGGAAGAAGCTGAGAAACAACAGACCGCGACCGCCGACCTCGAGCCGCCGCTGCGCCTTGATGACCTTGCGGATGTACCGCGCATCGCGTTCGCCCAGATCGGCGAGGACGCGATCGCGCAGGGCGTCGAGTTCCTGCCCAAACGCCTCGAGTTGTTCGGGCGTCAGGGTCGGTGCCTTGGATGCAGTGGATTCTGTCATTGGATGCCTCCTTGAGACGTCTAGCATTGGGTAAGCGCCGAGGGAGCGGGCTGGACTAGAGGTCCAGCGTCACTGAACCCACGGGCTGTGAGATACAGATGCGGATGTCCTCGTCGGACTCCGTCGAAATCGCACCGGTCTGCAGGTTGCGCACGGCACCGGACTGCTTGCGGCAGGTGCAGGTGCTGCAAATGCCCATTCTGCAACCGTGCTGCGGCCGTAATCCGGCGGCCTCCGCCTGTTCCAGCAATGTCGCACCGCTGTTGTCGATTACGCGTTCGCTGCGGGCAAAACGCAGCTCGCCGGTCGACGGGCCCGGGTCCGGGGTCACGGGGGTGGCCAGCGAGAAGCGTTCCGTGTGGAGCCGCTGACTGCACTCGCGCAGGGCATAAACGGACTCCACGGCCTGCATCAGCCCTTCCGGGCCACACAGCCACGTCTCTGCCCGATCAAAATCAGGCACCAGCGAGGCCAGTTGTTCGGTCGTACAGTGGCCAGCCGCGGCGCCCGCATCCGCGAACGCTGGGTCGGTGAACACCGTGATCACGTCGATGTTGGCATGCGCGTGATCGATGGCAGCGAGTTCATCGGCCGCGATCTGATCCTGGGGACGACGCAGGTAATGCAGGAAGGTCACCCGCCCGGTATGCCCCTCATCGACCAGTGTCCGCAACATCGACAGCACGGGCGTGATGCCGCTGCCGCCACTGATCAGCAGAATGCGTCCCGGCCGAACCGCCGGCAGGTGAAACTCACCCTGCGGTGCGGACAACGCCAGGCGCATTCCCGGCACCGCGTGGTCGTAAAGATGACGCGAGACTCGGCCCTCGCCGTTCACCTTGATCGCCAATTCAACCAGGCCGTCGTCCAGATGGGACGACTGGGCGGGAGAGAAGCATCGCACCCGGCGAACACCATCCACCTCCACCGCAAGCTGGACAAACTGTCCCGGCTGAAAATCAGTCCACCGAACGGCAGGCCGAAGGGTGAGCCGGGCCGTGTCGGCGGTTGGCCGATCCACCGCGACCACACGAGCAGGCGTGTGGCCGCTCGATGTGCGCAGCCGCAACCGGGCATCCACTGCCTCGACAAAACTGCCGACGGGATGCGGATAAGCCAGCGCGGACAAGACGCGGGTACCGAGCTCGGCGGGACGACGAAACAGATTGTTCGGAGACGGTTGCGACATGACGGCCTGCACCAGACGAAGTGTACGTGTGTTCACACTTTAAATGGATTGATCTGCAAGTCAACACTTGTACACTAAAAAGTTATTTATATTTTTATTTTCAACAGTTTACAAATTATTATTGTGTGACCGAAGCAGTGATGCTCGCGCAATATCAGCAATGCAGTACACTATGAAGATGAGCACACGACCCGGCAAGCCACCTCGCAGCGCCCGACGCCTCAGCCGCCGCGGGGACACGCGCCGCCTGCTCATCGAAACCGCCTTGGCCATGCTCGATGGAGACAAGAGCTTCGATGGCTTGTCCTTGCGCGAACTCACGCGTGAGGTCGGGATCGTGCCCACTGCGTTCTACCGGCACTTCCCGGACATGGACGCGCTGGGCCTGGCGCTAGTGGATGAGTCGTTTCGATCCCTGCGACAGATACTCGAGGACGTTCGCAAGGACACACGTAGCGCCGAGCGCCTGGTGGCCAGCGTGGTCAAGTCGCTCTACCGCCATATCGCTGCGAATCGTGCCGGCTTCGCCTTTATCGCCAGTGAGCGCTTTGGCGGCAGCGCTACGGTCCGCAATGCGATTCGGCGCGAATTGCGCCTGGTACAGACCGAGCTGGCCGTCGACCTAGCGCGCCTGCCGTTTCTAAAAGACTGGAATACGCAGGATCTGCATATGATCGCTTCGCTGATCGTCAACGCGATGGTGGCCATTGCCGTGGATGTACTCGACGTGGGCGCCCACGACCGGGATGGCGAAGCCGCCCTGATGAAGCGCGCCGAGCAGCAGCTCAGGCTGATCCTGCTCGGCGTTCCCCACTGGAAGAGCAGCCGCTAGGGCCGCCTGCGAGGGCACGACCATGAAGACAGGACAATCACTCCGCGGTGCCGCCCGGCTGGCCTTTGACGCCGTGGACGGGGTCACGAACATCGTCGAAGACATGTACCGGAACATTGCAGCGGCCTCGCCCCCCATCGGTGAAGGGCCCACCGGCAGCGCGCGCGGCATCGCCGGATTCGTGCACGCGACGATCCGGGGCATAAACGGCATCACACGCGAGTCGGTCGACCTGGTGCTCGGCCAGCTGGCTGAATCACTGGATGACATCGCGCCCCCGGGCCCCGGCCGCGAAGCAGTGGTGTCTGCACTCAACGGCGTCGTGGGCGACTACCTGCTGAGCAGCGACAACCCGCTGGCCCTGACCATGCAATGGCGCCAGTTCGGCTCGCCGCTGCCGATGGACCGGGACGAACTGCGACTCCGCGTCGACAAGCCGTCACGGCACTTGCTGATCACGGTCCACGGCCTGTGCATGAACGACCGTCAGTGGACGCGCAACGGCCACAATCACGGGGCCTACCAGGCACGACGACTGGGCGCATCGCAGGTCGATCTGTTCTACAACACCGGGCGTCATATCTCCCACAATGGCCGCGACCTCGCCACGCAGCTCGAGGCCCTCGTGGCAGCCTGGCCTGTCAAGGTCAGATCAATCCGTGTGCTAGCACACAGCATGGGCGGGCTCGTGACCCGTAGTGCGTTAAGCCAGGCGCAGGATCAGAGCCTGCAATGGCCCGCGCTCGTCAGCCAGTTGGTCTTCCTCGGTACGCCGCACCTGGGCGCGCCGCTGGAACGTGGCGGCAACTGGGTGGATACGCTCGGGAGACTCAGCCCGTACACCGCCCCCATTGCTCGCCTCGGATGGCTACGCAGCGCGGGCATTACCGATCTGCGCCATGGCTACACCCTGGACAGCGACTGGCAGGGGCGGGACCGATTCGAACGCAGCCCGCATCGCCCGGAACTCATGCCGCTCCCCCCGCATGTCCGAGCCGTGGCTGCCGCCGGTACGCTGGGTGCGCGACGCACGCATCTGCTGGGTGACGGACTGGTACCCGTGAACAGCGCGCTGGGCCAAACGCAGGACGGCCGGCCGGCCATGGCCTGGGCCGAATCCGGCACGCGCGTGTTTGCACGCATGAATCACTGGGATCTGCTCGATGACCCGCGCGTGACCACCTTCCTCGACGAACAGCTGCACTAAGCCCCCTCCGTGGCCGGAAAGCGGCCGCCAGCAAGGAACAATTTCCCATGCGGCGCAATTCCGCCTTGGAAGTGGCTCCTGCCCCTATGAATCATGAACCCGCTGGTACATGATCCGGGCAACCGGCCGGCCAGCCGGCTTGCGTCATCCGATTCCGCCATTAGCGGAACAACGCGAGCAGCATGGCCGACCCGATAAGAGACGTCAGCGTCTGGAGGAGACGATGCATGTTTCAGGCAACCCGACGGGGCCGATGGCCCTGCACGCCTGCCCGCTGCGACACCCCGCAACGGCCCCGCACCCTGTCCAACACGCCTGCGTGAATCCCGCTGCTCGGCCGGGCGGCGAGCCATCGCTGACCCCTCTGCCGATTCCGGCGGTGCGGCACCCCGACTGACATGAAAAACAATGCTTTACACCCGCTTAACGCGGGCGCAGGTACAAACGGCTCTGCAAAGTACTTGGCCGTACACAAACTGACTGATCGGTCAGTCGGATGGTGCACTGCAAACCATAACCAGAAGGTTGGCCATTCGGATCTCGCAAGCGTTGCGGAATCCAGGAGCCACCCGCGACCGGGCATCGGTCAGGACAACAAACATCAACGACCCAGAAGGGAGACGACCTCAATGAAGATGCATTCACGCAGTTTGCTGCGGTTGGCCGCCGTTGGTGCGGCGACCGTGCCGTTCCATGCATCCGCGGCAACGCTGAATCTCGGCGGCATGGAAGCCCAGATCGACACCACCCTGTCCGCAGGCGTGGCTTTTCGCATGCAGGATCCCAACGAGGCGCTGATCGGCATCTCCAATGGCGGGACCTCGCGCTCTGCGAATGGTGATGACGGCAACTATGGCTATGAAAAGGGCGACATGGTGTCGGCTGCGGCCAAAATCACCGTCGACATGGACCTCGCCTTCAACCGCAACTGGGGCATCTTCACGCGTGGTAGCGCGTTTTATAACCCGGAAGCCTCGGATGCCGGCTCCATAGAAGACAGACTGAACGCCAATGGTGGCGCGGGCGTGTCACGTGCACGCGGTGAGGCCGAGCTGGGCGAGCGAGGCCACGAACGCCTGGATCACAACGCCGATCTGCTGGACGCCTTCCTCTACGGCAGCTTTTCACTGGGCAGTCAGTACATCAGCATGACGCTTGGTAACCAGGTCGTGAGCTGGGGCGAAAGCACCTTTATTCGCAATGGCATCAACATCCTGAACCCAATCGATGTTTCCAAGATCCGCCTGCCCGGATCGGAGATCAAGGAAGCACTCACACCCATCCCGATGCTGTCGCTGCAAACCTCGCTCACCGACAACCTGAGCATGGACGTGGTGTGGCAGTTCGACTGGGAGCAGGTGGAAATCGACCCGCGCGGCAATTTCTTCTCCACCAACGATGTGGCATCCGACGATGGCCAGCGCATCTTCCTGAGCTATGGCCGGCGTCTGGACAACAACACGCGGCCGCTCACCGGCTTCATGGGTGAAGGCGACGCCCACGCCTGGGTACCACGCGAGGGCAATCGCGCACCGGATGACGAAACCTCGCAGGCCGGCGTGGCCTTCCGCTACTTCGCGGAGAACCTCAACTCCACCGAATTCGGCTTTTACTACGTGAACTATCACTCACGCACGCCGAACATCTCGCTGATTCGCGGAGCGCGCGTACCGAACGACGGCAACCCCACGCCGCGCAACGCGGCCACCAACGTGGCGAACATGCCGGGTGGCCCCTTCGAGGCACCGCTGTGCTCGACGGAAGGCAGTGACCCGACCAGCTGTCGTGCGTCCTACTTTATTGAGTACGACGAGGACATTTCTCTCTGGGGTCTGAGCATGAATACGAATGGCCCGTTCGGAACCGCTGTCCAGGGTGAAATCAGCTACCGGCCCAACGCACCCGTGCAATACAGCGGTGGCGACCTCGTTCCAGCCGCCCTGACCGATGGCATGCTGCTGGGCACCTACAACCCGGGCGACTACATCCAGGGCTATAACGAGATCGAGACCTGGCAAATCCAGACCACGATCACCAAGGCTTTCGGCCCCAGCTTCGGCGCCGGCCAGTGGATCGTGCTGGGTGAGGTGGGCTACACCCGTCAGGACCTGGACGACAGCCCCTACTCCGGCGCCGGCGCGGCACTGCCCACCTGTGACAACAACCCCATCCTGATCATCGCGATTGCCAATGGCTCCTGCCAGGAAGCCATTGGGGGCGGCGAGGGTTTCCAGACCCAGTCCTCCTGGGGCTACCGGCTGGTGACACGCCTGGATTACTCCAACGTGTTCGCGTCCATCAACATGTCGCCGCGTCTGGTGTTCTTCCATGACGTGAACGGTGTGAGTTCGACCTTCACCGAAGGCAACCAGATTGTCAGCGCGGGCATCGGATTTAGCTATCTGCAGCGCTGGCAGGCTGATATCGCCTACACCGTGTTCACAGGGGGTGAGACCTACTCGGGCACCGACCCCTACGCACCCGGCGAAACCACCCCGATCGGCACCACCGCCACCGGCGATCCGAACAGCCAGTCGGCCAGCTTCGCCACTCGTGCAAACGATTCTGCCGACCGCGACTTCCTCGGCCTGTCCGTCAGTTACGCGTTCTAAGCGCGCCTGAACTGACGTTACACGAACCGAATCTCATGGAGAGCATCATGCAAGCACGCAGCAATCGACTGCTGACCACCGCCATCGCAGCCACAGCGGCCATGGCCACCGCACTGCCCATGCTGGCAGGCGCCGCGGTCTCCGAAGCCGAGGCCGCACGGCTCGGCCAGGACCTGACCCCACTGGGAGCCGAGAAAGCCGGCAACCGCGCACTGGGCATTCCGTCCTGGGATGGGGGCATTACCGAAGTACACCCGGACTTCCAGCCCACCAAGCACTATCCCGATCCGTTCTCGGATGATGACGTGCAGTTCGTCATTACCGGACAGAATGCAGATCAATACGCCGACCACCTGACGCCCGGACAAATGGCGCTGCTCAAGCAGTACCCGACCTGGCAGATGAAGGTGTACCCGACACGACGCACTGCATCGTTTCCGCAGGGGATTTACGACGCCACCCGCGAGAACGCCACCAAGGTGACTCTGGTCGACGGTGGCAACGGGTTTACCGGCGCGACATCGGGGATTGCGTTCCCGATTCCCCAGAACGGCACCGAAGTCATCTGGAATCACCTCACGGCATACAAGGGCGACACCTGGGGTACCAGCTGGGCCCAGGCGCCGGTCACCACCGGCGGGGACTACAACCTGGTCGAGTTCGATTACGAATACGACTTCATCTACGGCAACCAGCGCAAGACCGCCAGCCAGCGCCAGGAAAACTTGCTGCTGTACTTCCTGCAGGCCATCACGGCGCCACCGCGCCTGGCCGGGTCCATCCTGCTGGTGCATGAATATGCCGACCAGAACGCCCAGCCACGCAAGGCCTGGGTGTACAACCCGGGATCCCGCCGCGTGCGACTGGCACCCAACGTGGCCTACGACAATCCTGGCACGGCCTCGGACAGCCTGAGAACCAATGACGACTTTGGCATGTTCAACGGGGCGACCGACCGCTACGACTGGGAAATCATCGGCAAGAAGTCCATCTACATCCCGTACAACACGTATGAGCTGAACAGCGACAAGATCAGCATTTCGGATGTTATCCGCCCCGGACACATCAACCCGGAATACACCCGGTATGAACTGCACCGGGTCTGGCATGTTCGGGCGACGCTCAAGAAAGGCACCAGCCACATCTACAAGCGCCGGGATTTCTACCTGGATGAGGACAGCTGGGCGGTACACGTCGTCGACAAGTACGACAACCGGGATCAGCTGTGGCGCGTGGCCGAGCTGCACTCGCTGAACTTCTACGACCTGCCGATGCTGTCGGCGGGCGTCGAGGTTCATCACGACCTCAATGCTAAACGCTACATCGCCATGCGGCTCACCAACGACTACGACGTGGTCTACAAGCCCATCGAGGCCACTGAGAACGATTTCCGCCCGGCTGCTCTGCGGTCGCGCGGTCGCCGATAAGCCTTCCTCCAGGAGGCACCTCTGGCGCGGCAGCTTCGGCTGTCGCGCCTTTTTTGTGCCCGCAGCCCGTGTGCGCTCTACACTGGCCGCTGCTGCTTCGACGACCCTGCCGTGCCCCACGCCACGCCGACCCACGCTGACCTGACACCCGATCACGTCCCTGCGCTGGATGGGCTGCGGGGCGTCGCCCTGCTGCTGGTCATGGCCTATCACGGCAACTTACTTGGCGCGGGCTGGCTGGGTGTGCAGCTGTTCTTTGTCCTGTCCGGCTTTCTGATCACACGCGTCCTGCTCCGAGAACCGGAAGCCCCAGCGGGGGCCCGGCTACGCGGGTTCTGGCTGCGTCGCGTGCTCAGAATTGCACCGGCCTACCTGGTCTTTCTCGCTGTGCTGGCCGGGATTGCACCCTTCGCAGCGCAGCCGCCTGCCGCCCGCGAATGGGCGATGGCGCTTAGCTTGACGTACAACATTGGCCAGGCCGGTGGCTGGATTCCCGGGTCGCACTGGCTGGGACACGTCTGGTCGCTATGCGTGGAGGAGCACGTTTATCTCGTCTGGCCGCTGCTCATCATTGGACTCAAGGGCCCCCGCCTGGGCGCTGCCCTGGTCGCGCTGTTCCTTCTGGGGCTGGTCACGCGAATCCTGATGGCCGGCGCCGACGAGACAGCGTTCTCATCACCCCATGCGCTGGCCCTGCTGACCACCAGCCACCTGGACGCCTTTGCTGCGGGCGGTCTGGGCGCCTGGTGGCTGTTTGCTCGACCCGGTACGACCCCGCCCGGCTGGAGCGTGGCTGCGGCCATCCTGCTACTGGCTTTCGCCGGGTGGCTGGTCCCCAACAATCCGGTCTGGACGCCCGCGCAGCAGTTCGGTGCCTGGGGCACGCTGGGGTGGCCGAACACACTACCCAACGGGCTCCAGTTCCTGTGGGGCTATAGCCTGTTCAACCTGACCGCCGCCTGGCTGCTGGTCTGGCTCACCGGCCGGGCGCCCCAATGGCCGCCCCTGATACACCCGGCGCTACGCCGGGTGGGCCGCGTGTCATACGCCGGCTACCTGTGGCACTTTCCCCTGGCGCATGCGCTTTCACCGCTGGTGTTCACGCTGCACCACTGGACCGGTGCCGGCTTCTACGCCTGCCTGCTGATGTGGTTTCCGCTCTTCGCCCTGGCCACCTATGTCGCGGCAGAACTGTCCTACCACTGGGTCGAGCGGCCTTTCCTGCAACGCAAGCAACGGTGGCGGCCGACTGGGTGATGCCGCGCGGCGCAGGCTCAACCGCGGCTTGGCGCCTCAATCCAGCCGCCGATTCGGCCGGGCTTCAGAGCATCATCCCGCCAGAGGCCTCAATACGCCCGCCAGTCACCCACTGACTCTCGGGGCCTAGCAACTGAGCCATGATGGCGCCGATATCGTCCGGGCGCCCGGCTCGACCCATGGCCGTCATCGCCGCCACCTGCGCATTGACCTCTGCGTTGTCACGCACGGCACCACCACCAAAGTCGGTTTCTATTGCACCCGGCGCGATGGCGTTGACGGAAATCCCACGCGGACCCAGTTCTCGAGCCAAGTAGCGCGTCAGCACATCGACCGCCCCCTTAGCCGCCCCATACGCGGCATGCCCCGGCAAACAAAACCGCGAGAGCCCTGACGACACATTGAGGATGCGGCCGCCATCGCGCAGCAGTGGCAGCAAAGCCTGCGTGAGAAAGAACGGGCCTTTGACGTGCACGGCCATGATGGCGTCAAACTCGGTTTCCTGTGTTTCGACAAACGGCCGATTCAGGCCATGCCCGGCGTTATTGAGCAGCGCATCGAAATCACTCCGTGACCAGCGCGACCGGAGCAGCCCACGAAACTGCTCGGTGAACGACGCGAAGCTGTGGCAGTCGGCCACATCAAGCGGGCAGGCGGCCGCCCGGGATCCCATCGACTCGAGTTGCTCGACCACCGCGTGGGCTGCATCGGCATGATCCCGAAACGTGATGACGACGTCGTGTTGTCGTCGCGCAAGCGCGATGGCCGCTGCGCGCCCCAGTCCTCGACTACCTCCTGTGATCAGAACGACTCTGCGCTGCGATGACATGACGACCTCTCCATGGAATTGAAAACAGGCCTCGCAGGTTAGTGTGAGAACTTTTTCTCATAAACAGCCGGAATCTGATTAGTCTGTTCGCGTTACGCGAACAATCGGAGCCGTTCATGGATCAGATCAAGGCGATGTGGATTTTTGCCCGAGTGGCCGAGACCCGAAGTTTTAGTCGTGCGGCAGACACCCTATCGCTACCCAAAGCCAGCGTCTCAACCGCGGTCCGACAACTGGAGCATCAACTGGGAACTCGACTGCTCCACCGAACGACCCGCCATGTAGAACTCACCCAGGAAGGCCGGATCTACCTCGATCAGTGCGTGGATGTGCTCGCAGAGTTGCATGCCGTCAACACGCAGTTTCTCACTGAGGACCGTGTGCTCACGGGACGGCTACGCGTGGATATGCCCAGCCGCATCGCACGCCATCACGTCGCTCCGCGGTTACCGGAGTTTCTCGCCGCGCACCCGGAACTCTCGATTGAACTCAGCTGCACGGATCGCCGCGTCCATCTCGTCCAGGAAGGATTCGACTGTGTGTTGCGCGTGGGCAAGCTGTCTGACTCGGACCTGATCGCGCGCCAACTCGGGCATCTGCGCATGGTCAACTGCGCCAGCCCCGCCTATCTCCAGCGCCACGGGCGGCCGACCACCATTGCTGAGCTCCATCACGGCCACCAACTGGTTCACTATGCCTCGACCCTGGGCGACGCCCCCGAGGCATGGGAGTACCACGACGGACGGGACTATCAAACGCTCGAACTCCCGGGCCGAGTCACCGTCAACACGGCAGATGCCTACGAGGCCTGCTGCTTGGCTGGACTGGGCTTGATCCAGGTGCCTGCGATCGGCGTGCAGCACCTGCTGGAGACGGGCGCACTGGTTGAAGTGCTTCCGGAGTATCCGTCCGAACCCATGCCCGTTTCATTGCTGTTCTCTCATCGGCGCCACCGGTCGCGCCGGATCAGCATATTCGCCAATTGGCTAGCAGACGTCTTGCAGTCCTACGTGCATCCGACTTCGGCAAACCCAACCTAACCGAACTAATAACGGTAGTAGACCGCCTCGAAATCCAGATAGCGGTGCCGCCGCGCTGGCGACCGGCAGTCGTCATACCCTGCCCCCTGGAAATCACCGAGCACGAAGGTCTCGTACAGCGAATCGTGGTCGATGAGTGTGTAGCAGGTGAACTCGCCTTCAAAATCCAGACGCTCAGCGCGCACACCATCGGCTGAGGTCGTCCAGCCATCCAGGTAGATCTCACCTTCGGTAATTACTACATCCAGCGGTGCGCCGCCGCAGTTGTCGGTGGAGTAGGTTTCATACGCTCCGAAATAGTAGCCGTCCCAGAAACTGAAAGTGTCGATGTAACTGTGGGCATCGTAGGGATCGTAGGGGTCCGCACCGTAGATCGGCTGGCAGCCCGTCCCCCAGTCGCCATTGAGTTTGGCTTCGGGCAGTGGATCGTGATGACTGTGGTGGTAGCCGCAGGCCGACGCCAGGAGCATCGGAAGCAGCGCGCAGCAGCGCCAGATGGATTGCATTCGGGCCTCAACGAGCGGTGATTGCCGCACTTGGATTAAGCCCTGATCAAAGCGCGATCCGCTGACAGCCCCCTGACAGCCGCTCCCGGAAGCCGGTCCACGTGTCCGCTTCTTGCAGCGTTTTGCGTCTTAGGCAGGAATAGGTCCCCACCAGCACTCATCCGTGACGAAACTGCTTCTCGCCTGCTGCATCCCTCTCGCCGGCCTACTCGGCGCGAGCCTGATCGCACCGCAGTGGTTTCAAGACGCCGTTGTCCGCCCCGCGTACAGCCTGGCCGGCACCGTGGCAGCCCGGCCCAGCGAGCCACAGCCGCAGATGACCGTGGCGCCAGCCGCGCCCGGCCAAGTTGACGCCCATCGCGCGGCAGAACCGGCCAAATCCGCCGACAGCACCACTGCCAAGCAGTGGTGGCAGGCCTGTCAGGGGCAGGAACCCAATCCGGCACACCGGCGCCAAGCCTGCCTGCGTTTTGCTGAGCAATTGCAGAGCACACGGCTGCAATGCGTACAAAGCGCGCGCTCTGGACAGGCACCCGGACTCCGTGCTCACAACCCCTGCGAACGCTACGCCGAGCTGCTCAAGCTATCGGGTCCGGCCGCTACGGTCCCGCGCACCGCTCCCCGGACCGCCGCCAGCCCCCGTCACATCCCTGCGCCATCCCCGAAACCCACGACCCGACGCAGTCCGTCGGTCTACGTGAATCAGTGCACGACGCACCGCTACGGGTCGATTCGCTACCGCGAATGCCGAGCCAAGGAGAAGCAGCGACTGGTTGATCAATGCCGACGCACACGCGATGAGGCTGACTGGGCAGTGGGCGAGCGCCGACAGTCTCTGCGCGACCTGGCCCGCGCCCAGTGCCACGAAGCCGAGCGCTATCAGATCATTCGCTAGGCGCTACAACACACCGACCAGCAGCACGGCTGTGCCGCCGATTTCGCCCAGAATCAGGGCAACCATATAGAGCCGGATCAGCCCGCCCGGCACCGTCTTGTTACCGAGGCGATGCGGACGCGCCAACTGGTTGTCGGTGTCCCGCAACCAACCGTGCAAGGCGTAAGAGGCAACCGCCGAAGCGAAGAACAGCACCGGCACCAGCACGGCCCAGAGATTGACAGTCGGACTCCAGCGGCTGTGCAAGGCCAGCTGCTGCAGGACCAAGCAGGCAAAGGCGTACATCAGCGCCGTGCGGTGACACACATCCACGTACACAGGCGCCTGCGCATCCGATGAGCGCATCATGTGCTGGTATTTCCAGATTCCAGTCAGCATGCCCACCAGCAAAAAACTGCCGGCTGCGGACAAGGCGAGATGGGCTGCGGTCATGTCGAACTCCGTCGTGACGGGCAGGCGGCGCGCAAGTCGACCTGCCGATGCGTGAGCCAGAGCAACAGCGCGCACCCCTGTTCGCGGATACCCTCCGGAGGGTGTGACAACGCTGATGCCGCCAGATCGGTCGGCCATGATACGACGTCAAATGCCTGCATGAATGGCGGTTCGTGCCACCACGACGTCTGCGCCTGTCGCCCGACGCTGGAACAGAAAAAGCCCCGCCGAAGCGGGGCTTTGTTCTTACAAGGGCAAGTGCCTAACCGACGTGCTGTTCGCGGCGGCGAAGCAAGCCCAGTATGGCGAGTGGCAGCAGCAACCAGCCGCCGATTGCACCTGAGCCACCGCCGGAACGACCCGGCGCAGGCGTGTCATCCACACCGCCCGTGGCACCCGCCTGCACGGCCTGAGACTTGGCAGAGGAGAACTGCTGCGCACCGTCACCGTCGGTGAATTCGACCACAACCTCGGGCTCGTAGGTGCCGGCAACCTGATACACATGCTGAACAATGGCGTTGGTGGTCTCAATGACCGTGCCGTCGTCAAAGTCAAAGGTGTAGCCGGTAATGCTGTAGCCCTCTGCAACCGTCGTCAGCGTGGCATCGAACACCACTTCCAGCGGCACGATCGGGTTGTCACTGTCGTAATCCACCACGAGCCGCGCCGCGTTCTCGACCGGTTGTTCCCCCGCATCAATGGTCACGGTCGTAGTCACCTCGGTCGAACCTGCTGCTGCGTTGCCGTTCGCGTCGCGGACCACCACATCGGGCCGGAACGTGCCTGCGGCGCCGTAGCGGTGCGTGATCAGGCCATCACCGTCGGCATCGAAGGTCGCGGCATTCACGTCTCCGGTCGTGTCGTCACGGAAGAAGAACGTGAATTCCGGCGACTCCAGCGGGCGATGGTTGCTTGCGGTTTCACAGGCCGAAGCACACTTGTACGAAGCGCTGGCATCGAAGGCGACGGTCTGACCGTCCTCGCCGACCAGGTGGCTGATGACGACGAACACCTCACCGGGCTCCGCGCCATTGGCAGCCCCACATTCATCCGCAGGGTCCTCGGGGCAGGGGTCGGCATTGTCTCCGACGCCGTCCTGATCGCTATCCTGGGTTTCTGTGGGATCGTTCGGGAATGCGTCATTGACATCGGGAACCGTGTCGCCGTCAGTGTCGACCAGGGCGCAACCGCTGTCCGCACAGGTGACATGCACCGTAATCGTGAACGGCTGGTTAGCTGCACCGACCTGCTCCTGCACCTGGATCAGATACAAGCCCTGGGGAGGAGCCGTCAGGCTGATGTGCAGCTCACCATCGCTCAGCGGCTCATCACCAAACTCGGCCGCGAAGAAATCGGCGCCTTCCATGGCCATCTGGTTGCCATCCGGTCCATAGATGCGGATCGAATGCTGGGTGCCTTGCGTGGCGCTGAGCGTGAACTCGATCTGCTCGTATTCGAAGGCTCCGGGCAACTGGTAGCGATACTCGCTGGTCGCAAACCCGTCGGAACCGGAACCGGCACCCAGGCCGACGATCGGCGTCACCACCGTGGCACCGGGACCGTCATAGGTCGCGACCAGATTACGGCCCGCCGAGGGCTGTGCATCTGACGTCGGCCCGGTTTCACAGGCATCGCCGACGCCATCATCACCCGTGTCACGCTGGTCGGCGTTGGGAACCGTCGGACAGTTGTCGTCGGCATCATCGATACCGTCATCGTCGATATCGGTATCGGGTGCGCAGTCGTTCAGCGGGTCTTCCGGACATTCATCGTCCGCGTTCGCCACACCGTCGCCATCAAAGTCCCCATTCGGGTCGTAAGTCTGGCCACCCGGGTCGTTCGCAGCCGGATACGGTGCAGGCAAACCAGAATCACAATAAATGAACGGGTCGTTGTCGAGCGGCTCCGAGCGGTCCCCCAGTCCAACAGCCGGCACCAGTGGCGACAACTCATCCCAGTAGAGCTTGCGTTCCTGAATCAGGGTCGTCTGGAACTGGCAGAAATCCTGCGACTTGTCGCGGGGTGAAGCCGCCAAACCCAGATGCGTCAGTGCCGCATTCACTACGCCCTTGGTAGGCGCTGCGGTCAGGTCACCCCAGCCCGTCTGCAGCCAGGGCGCGACAGGGTTGATCGGCTGTGCACCCAGATCGTCGAGCACTGCAGCAACCGGATCATAGTCATCCACGGACGGTACGAAAGCCGCCTGCTCCAGCGAGCGCCGGACAATCCAGTTCGTCAGGTCGAACTCACCCACGCCAGCATCGGCCAGCACCATATAAGGGACGTTGTCGACCTTCTTGATGCCCCCCAGATGACCGTGGGCACGACGGGCTTCCAGCAGCACCCTGGAGGCCACACCCGCCGCGCGAGGAGTGGAGAAGCTGGTCCCACCATACGGCGCCAGACCGGTCACACAGTCCATGCACCGGGCCAGATCCTGGGTGAAATCGGAGATGAAGTCCGGCAGGTTGCCCGACACGGTGGTGCGGCCCTCAGAGGTGTCCTCCTCAGAACCCGATACACCGATGGACCACCAGGGACCTGCGCCGGCACGTCCGGGCGTGAAGCCAGGCGCGTTACCACCCGATGAGAAATGCAGCTTGCCGTCGTAAACAACGCTCTTGAAGCTCTGATGAAAGCTCCACAGCTCCGGCGGGAACACACCGGCAGCACCGAGCCCATAACTGGTGGAGATGATGTCCACTGCAGGGTCGCGGAAGGCGGCCACATGCGAGGCATCGTTGGCCAGTGCGCCCTCGGTTTCGATGAACAGGAGCACCGCTTCGGGGTTCGCTTTGAGCACGGCCGAGCTGGTCCCAACACCATGCGGACTCTTGGCCGTCGTCGGCACAAGCAACGGGTGTGGATTGCCGTCGTCGTCGCTACCGGCAAACGACTGGGCCACCACGTTGGTGCCCACGAAATAATAGCGCTGACCGCGTTCGATCTTGTCCCAGACTCGCGCCTGGTCAGCGGCGATGCGCTCGGCCAGCGTGCCGGTGCGGGTCAGTTCGAAGACATTCTCGGGCGGAACCCCCAGCTCGACCAGCATGTCATCCGACAGGCCCTGAGGAGCACTGTTCGGATAGCCCTCGCCGCCGGCGTAGTAAAAGCTGTGATAGAGGTTGATCGCACTGTCGATCACCGCAACCACGACACGCGTCTCTTCCTCAAAGCTGGGCTGAGTCGAAACCGCCGGAAAACAACCGCCCGCAGTCGTGCAACGCGCCGTCGCAGTGGCCGTAAACGCCGTTTCGAAGTTGGTATAGCTCTTGACCACAGCCGTGTACTGACCGACAGGCAAACCGACGGTTGCCGCTTCGAAGGCCGGGTCAGGCGCATCGTCGACCGCATTGAACTTGCCGGAACTGGCCACGACAAACTGCTGCTCATCGAGCACGTCCAGGTCCAGGTCCTCGACCGCATTGGCCCAGTTCACAACGACACTCAACTCATCGTAGGCACAGGTCACTGCCGGCAGCGCCTCCTCAGTGCGCGCAGCACTCAAACCACCCGCAGCAGACGGCGCCGTGCCTGACCATTCATGCAGCACGAGCTCCTCGCCCTCTGCCGCACAGCTGACCTGCGCATGCACCTGTGAACCAAACACCAGCGAAAGCGCAGCCAAGGCCGCGCGCGGGCCGACGCCCGTGATTAGATTTCCCATCAGACTCCCCAGTCTTGTTAGGCCAAGTTGTAGGCGACCATGGCAGCACGGCCACCGCATGACAGTGCGTCATGCCAGCACTCGAGCATGGAGGAAAGATTTCCCCCGGCCAAGATCGCCCGATAAACGGCAGGCCGGCTGGTGGCGGTTCACCGCCGGCTGTCCCGTGGGCGCACCGCACACGGAACGGCCCGGATTTCAGGTGCTCGCTGTTGCAGCTTTCAGGCGGGCCAAACTCTCGCGATATGGCTTAAGGCCGGTGGTGAGCAGCGTGATTGCAACGCCCCCCGCGACCCCGCTGACGATGAACATCGACCAGCCAACCATGTTGTCGTCACCAAAGAGAAAATCGGTGACCACCGCTACGGCGGTCGGCCCAATTCCCAAACCAATCATGTTGACCAGGAAGAGGTAGAGCGCCGATGCCTGCCCCCGGAGTCGGTTGGGCATGATGTCCTGAATAGCCGTCGGCGCCACACCGAAGGGCATGCTGATGAAGAAGGTCGCCGGAATGAGGAACAGGCCGGCCAGCGTGCCGTTCGGCGAGAGCATGTAGCCGGCGCCAAAGGGAATCACGGCAATCGCAGCCAGCACACCGACGCGCATCGGCGCATCCGTCCGCCCCTGGGCCGTCCAGCGATCAGACAGGCGCCCACCAAACACGATGCCTGCAGATCCAAAGATCATCACAATCAAGCCAAACACCAACCCGACCTGGCCAATCGACCACCCGTGTACGCGCACAAAGTACGAGGGAATCCAGGCAGCCGTGCCGTAACTGCAGAACGCGATCATCGCGAAGCCGATGTTATGGCTGAGCACGGTGCGGCGATTCAGCTTGAGATAGGCCAGCACTTCCTTGATCGGTACCGATGAATTGGGTCCGGCCCCGCTGCGCGCCGGCTCACGCACCAGCAGAAACGCCGCGCTGAACAACAACCCGGAGAAGCCCAGCACGTAGAACACCACCTGCCAGGGCCGTGTCTCGCCCAGCACCGGCAAGGTGACGGCGCCCTGTGCGGTGACGAACTCGACGATGAGTCCTCCCAGCAGAAATGCGATGCCTGAGCCGATATAAATGCCCATCGAGTAGACACTGATGGCTGTCGCACGCTTCTCCGGCGGAAAGTAGTCCGCAATCATCGAATATGCTGCCGGCGAGAGTGCAGCTTCGCCAACGCCCACGCCGATGCGGCAGAGAAACAAATGCCAGTAGTGCTTGGCGAAACCGCACAAAGCCGTCATGACACTCCAGACGATAATGCCGACGGTGATCAGCCCGCGACGGCTCTTGGAATCCGCCATGCGCCCCAGAGGAATGCCCATGATCGTGTAGAAGATGGCGAACGAGAACCCCATGAGCAGGCTCATCTGGGTGTCGGAGATACCCAGGTCCGAGCGAATCGGTCCGACCATCAAGTTGAGAATTTGTCGATCAACGAACGAAAACACATACGCCATCATCAGGATGGCCACGACGAACCAGGCGTAGGTTGGCGAATACCCGCCAGGGCTGACTGGCTTGGACGCTTGCATGGTGGTGTCTCCCCCATAGTGCACTGTGATGAGCGCGGCGAACCGCTTGGTAACGGTGCCTGCCTCTCCAGAGCAGATCACCGAGACTTGCCGCAGCAAGTAGACACCGTGTATACCCCATGTGACGAGTCGCGGTAAAGTCCTGCTCGAACCCGTCCACACACGTATTCGACCAACACATCCCATGGACGCTGCTGACCACCCTCACCAGACCGCAACCCCGGCGCCAGACCGCCGTCAGGCAACGCGCCTACGCATCATCAAGAGCGCAGCCGACGTGTTCGGACAGCGCGGTTTTGCGGGGACGAGCGTCCAGGCGATTCTCGACGCGGCCGGGGTTTCCCGGCGGACGTTCTACCAGTGCTTTTCGGACAAGTCGGCAGTGCTGGCGGCCATCTACGAGCGGTCGCTCACGCACCTTTATCAGTGCCGCCGTGAGGCCATGAAGCACCCCGGTAGCGGGGCCGAACGTCTGAAACGTGCCCAGGCCGTGTACATGGACTTTGTGGCCACGGCAGGCCCGGTCGTCCGTGTCATCACGACCGAAGCGCTACGCCCGGACAGTCCGCTGCACGCCCTGCGCCTGACCATGCACCAGCAGATCGAAGACCAGTATCGCGCGGTATTCCGCGAAGCCGAGGGTCGTGACCTGGACCCGCTGATTGCGCGCAGCATCATCCTGCTCAGCGAATCGCTGAGCATCCATATCCTGACCCAGCACCCCGACGACCCCGGCCGCCTGCAGCGTGCCACCGAGGTGCTGAGCAGCCATATCGAACAATTATTGGCCGCGGATTAGGGCTTGTCCCTCGCCGTCAGGCCATCACGCCACAGGAGACCTCTCATGAGCGAACACGCACCGGTTAACCGACCCCGCATCCCACGCAATCGAGACGACGACTATTCACAGGATGCTGCACGCATCCGCCGCGAATTCATCCACGAACAAACCGGCGTCGAACTTGCGCATACAGGTCGCTACAGCTTTGACCCGGCCGCGGTGAAGGGCAACTGCGAGCATTTCATGGGCGTGGCCCAGGTCCCGCTGGGCGTTGCCGGCCCGGTGCGCGTCAATGGGGAGCACGCCCAAGGCGAGTTCTATGTCCCGATGGCAACAGCCGAAGGCACGCTCGTCGCCAGCTACAACCGCGGCATGCGCCTGACCCGTGAAGCCGGCGGTATTACCGTGACCGTAGCCGACGACGCCATGCAGCGCGCCCCGGTTTTTGCGTTCGACAACGCCCAGACCGCCAAACGTTTTGGCGGCTGGATCAAGGAGCAGATGCCGGCCATACGTGCTGCGGCTGAGGCCACGACCAGCGTGGGCAAACTGCGTGATATCGAACACTACGCAGCGGCACGGTTTCTCTACCTGCGCTTCAACTACACCACGGGCGACGCCGCCGGCCAGAACATGTGCGGCAAAGCGACCCACGCAGCCTGTCAGTGGATTCTGGCGAATACGCCCTGCGCGGTGGAGCGCTTTTCGCTGTCCGGCAACATGGACACCGACAAGAAGCCATCACAGGTCAATTTCCTGCACAGCCGCGGCAAGCGGGTCATTGCTGAATGCACGGTGCCGGATCGGCTCATGCGCGACATCATGGGCATCGACAGCAAATCGCTGTACCAGCGCCGCATCATGTCGATGACCGGCGCCTTCATGGCCGGTTCCATGAACAACGGCGCGCATGCGGCCAACGGCATTACCGCCACCTTCATCGCCACCGGCCAGGATGCCGCCAACGTCGCAGAGTCCTGCGTCGGTGCCGCCGTGGGCGAACTCACCGATGACAACGGCTACTACTTCTCCATCACGCTGCCTTCGCTGATCTGTGCCAGTTACGGGGGGGGCACCGGCCTGCCCAGCCAGCGCGAATGCCTGGAGATGATGGACTGCTACGGCCAGGGCAAGTCACTCAAACTGGCCGAGATCATCGGCGCCACCGTCCTTGCGGGTGAACTGTCACTGGCCGCCGCTGTGGCCACCGGCGACTGGGTGACCAGTCATGAGCAGTACGGCCGCAATCGCTGAAACTGCCAGCGCCCCTTCCATCGATGGGTGTTTGATGCGAATCGCGGCCTGCACGACAGTGGCCACGCTCCGGCACTTCGCCCCTGGCATCCCGAACGGGCGTTAGCACCGGCTCCGCGGTGCAGAGCGTGCCCCATCCGCCTGCGGACTGGCGCTGCCCGACCCGGGCTCGCATGATGGGGTTCTGCCGTCGCGAGCCAGCAGGAAGGAGGATGGGATGAGTCTGGGCGCATTTTCAGTCAGCCTTGCCGTCAAGGACATCGAGGCTTCAAAAGCGTTTTACGAGAAACTGGGGTTCAAACCCGTGGCTGGAGAGATCAGCGAATGCTGGCTGATTCTTCGCAATGGCGAGCACACCATCGGCCTGTTTCAGGGGATGTTCGAGAGCAATGTCCTGACGTTCAATCCGGGCTGGGATCAGCAATGCAACCCGCTGGATGCCTTCGAGGACGTGCGGGCCATCCAACGGCGGCTTCAGCAGGCCGGCGTCTCGCTGACCTCGGAAGCCGATCCGCAGGAGACGGGCCCTGCCCATATCGCGCTCACGGACCCTGACGGCAACGCCATTCTGATAGACCAGCATGTGGCCGCGCCTGAGCGGCGGCCGTGAAGATTCCAACCAACACGCCGCTGCGACGTCCACCGGACGACTACTGCCCCACGGGCGCCAGCCGCTGGTTTCAGATTCCGGACGGGCTAGATGCGGGCAAGCGGCTGTTCTATATCGATCACAGCACGGGTGGAGCGGCTGCCGACCGCACGGTTTTATTCGTGCACGGCAATCCGGAATGCTCGTACACCTATCGAGACAGTCGCGACGCGCTCATCGCATCCGATGCAGCGCTCAGAATCGTCATACCGGATCACATCGGCTTCGGGCTGTCCGACCAGGCCGATTTCGAAATGGTCGACATGCACCATGCCGCCAACCTGGCGCAGCTCATTGAGCACCTGGACCTGCAGCGCGTCACGCTGGTGGTCCACGACTGGGGTGGCCCGATCGGCATCGGCAGTTTTTCCGGCATGATGGAGCGGGTGGAGCGCTTGGTTGTGCTGAATACGACGATCTTTCCGATGCCGCCCGACGGTATCCGCTACAACAACTGGCCCGCGCGCTGGATGCCCTGGTCCGTGTTCCCCCACTTCATGCCCGACTCAACCTGGGGTGGCGTCGCCGCTGCCGTGCTGGAGGATGCGAACCCTCAGCCATTCACGCGGCTGGCGTTGCGATCAGCACGCATGCAGTGGCAGTTTCTGCGCCGAGGCATCCCCGAGCGAACAGCCAACCACGTGTTCTCCGAGCAGTTCCGCAGTCTGGCCAATGCCCGCAGCTCACAACGCAACGTGCTGCAAACCCCAGCCTGGGGGCACGGTTACCGCTACACAGATGCCCGCCACGGCACACAGGACAACCATGCGTTTTACACCGCCATGCAGTCCGTCGTACCCAGGACCTGGGGGCCGACCGGCCGCAACATTCCGGTCTCAGGCCATTTCGGCGCCTGGGACCCCTGTGCCAAACCCAGCGTCATCCAGCAGTGGCGCAAGGCATTACCGCGCCTGGATGAGGATCTGCACCTGTACCCCGACACCGGTCACTTTGTCGAAGAGTCCAAGGGCGAGGCGATTGCAGCGTCAATTCTCGCCACGCGCCACCCCGGCTAATCAAACCTAGAAGGGATCATCATCCAGCCGCAGCCAACCACAGAGACTCCAACGTAGGCGCTGAGCTCGCAGCACCTCGTGCTCGATCTGGTCGCTGCGCAAGACCACCAGCGTGCCGGCCTGGGGCAGGACATCCACCGCACCACCGCCCTCGCGCTCATACAGGCGCAGCGCCCCGCCATCCGTTGGCGCCCAATCTGCATTGAGATAGAGGATGCAGGACACCACGCGATGCCGGGCCGACTGGAACTGATCTAGATGGCGCTGGTAGAAACTGCCTGGGGGATACGCTGCGTAATGCGCCTCGAAACGCTGAAGCCCAAGATACAAGCTTTGGTTCAGCATGCAGCGCAGCTCCTCGATCCGCACTAGATAATGCTGCAGGGCCGGACTCGCGCTCGCTGGCTCCACCCACATGACGTGGTCGCTCCGGATGTCGCGCCGCAGTCGACGCTGAGACCCGGTCCCAACCTGCGCCTGGCGAAAGGCGTTTGCCTGCCAGAATGTCTGCGCCTCACGCGCCAACGTCAGCACGATTTCGTCGCAAACGAACTTTGGGCACACCCAATACCCTGGCGCCACCAGAGCATCGACCATAGCGTACAACTGACCTGATGCATCAGGATTATCCGCCTCATATGAGGCCTGCAGCGTGTCGATCAGAGGTGTCCTCGGGTCAGGGCAGCGGAGTATCTGCCTGGTTTCGATCCCGCACAATCGCTTTCGACCAGACGAGGATCTGCGACAGCTCAGGCCGGCGCCGGACTTGCGATAGGGTAGATGTACAGGCCAATGGCCTTAACGCCCTGCAGACGATGTTTCCAGAGATACCTCAGGCCAAAGTGGTCCTCGATCTCCCGGTAGGCCGAGGGGTTCAGGCCTGCGTCGGCGCACAACAGGTCTACGGTTGGCTGCGCGATGGTAATCCGGGTGTCGAAGTGGTCTTTGTTGGCCTCCTCGACCCGGGAGGCATAGTTCGCGGCCGTGCCCAGAATCGTGTAGCGCTGATCGTTCTCATCACGACCGTCCGGCACCTTTACGTAGGCGAACTGTCCCGAGCAGATGCCAATCCCGAAATCCAGCCAGTCGGCGCGACGACGAATCCCCAGTGTTTCGATGCGCGGATTCGAAAAATGCCGCAGCCGATCGTGCACCCGGGCCGCCATGTCCTTGGCGGCCCGAAATGCGACCTGGGCGTGCCGAGGTCCGTCGACGGCAATCATGACGCCGTCGCCCAGCACCTGAAACAGATAGCGATCGATGTGACCGGCGTCGACATGCTCGCGAATGATCTCGCGCCAGGTGGCGTACAACTCGGTCATTTCGTTGACCAGAAAGCTCAGCCGCTCCTCATACTGGGTCTTGCCAGAGGGCCGGACACGATCCTCGTCCGGGTTGCCCACCATCCGTGAACACAGCAACGTAAAGTTGCGCATATCCACAAAAAACACTGTCCCTTCGCATATTTCCATGGCGTCACCGGTTGCGTCCGTACCTGCGCGAACTATTGTCGGAACTGTTCGTCGATCGGCAGTGTGCAGCGCTCGACCGGCTCGGACTCTAGCCCACCATCGGTGGTCCAGCATTGGTCGTAGATGGAGCAATAGCACAGACGCACATCAAGCCGCCCCGCAGAACTGGCGTCTACCAGTGCAGCGAGCAAGGCCGTTTCCTCGACTTGCAGGACCTCGACAACCTGGCCGGGGGACAGGGTTCGCCCGGAGACCTGCGACTGCATGTAGCGCCGCTGCGGCAATCCCAGTCGATCCATCAATCCCGACCAGTCTGAGGCGGGCTCGCCATCCAGCGCCACGCGCACCTGCCGAATCAATGCCGGCCCCGTGCCCCGGTTGGCGACAAAATAGGCGAAGTGGCTCCCATCAAACCCGCGACCGGCCTCGAGGCGGGGCCAGACAGCGGCCCGTGCGTAGCTTCGATCAATCCAGGCCGAGTAGGCGCCGATGGCCACGGTTGCGATGCTGACGACCAACGCCGACAACGCGACGATCATCTCGGGGTTTCGGTACCACGGAGTGGAGGCCATGGCGGGTCCCAGTTGGCTGGCGACAATGCCACGCTGATTCTAGCCAGCCGCGCCCGCCCACTCTACGGCGGCTGGCACGCCGCGCCCGGCGCGTGACCACGGTCCTGGTCCGAGTACCAAGCGCCCTTTGCATTGGCCGCCAGGCGATTGCCGCAGAGCTGGCCCTGCGGTTCGTTCATGATCTTGAAGCCGAACTGCGCGTTATGCAGGACCTCATTTCCGGTTGCGACATTGTCGATGCCGTAACCCTTCTTGTCGCTGCCAAAACGGAACCCTGAGCCTGCGTTGCCAAACACCAGATTGTCTCGAAAGACATTGCCATTCCCGGCCGAATTGAAACCCGCCGAGTTGGCATCGAGCTGACCGGTGCAGCGGTTGGCGTACACGACATTGGCGGTCGTCCCCTCCTTCAAATCCACGCATTCGTTGCCGCGCGTCACCATGACGTTGTGATGGACACGGTTGCCGGCCGACACATCCGGTCCATCGGTCGGGTTCTTGCCATCGCCCCACTGCTTGAAGGAGGTGCCGATGTACACCGCTTCTCCATTCTTGCTGGATGCAGCGAAGGGAAAGTCGTGCATGCCGCAGTCCCCGATGCTGTTGTAGGCGATCTCGCTATCGGTCACGAAGTGACGCAACCGCAGACATTCACCCCCGGCATGGGTGAGCACCATCCGCTGGATGCGAATCCCCTCCAGGCCATTCTTGCGCTCGCCGTTATGGACGAAGATCAGCTTGTCGCGAATAGCGTCGGGGTCGGCCGGATCGCCGTTGAGGCCGTCGACAACAAAATCCTGTACATGAATGTGGCTGTGGCGAATCTGCACCACGCGAGAGCGCCCAGCACCCTTGACCGTGGCGGGCAGGACGACCGCGTGGCGGTTCTTCAGACCATCATCGCGCAGGCCGGCCAAGGTGATGGGGGCATCGGCCCGCCCGTCGCGGACGGTCTCGATATCCCGGGCATAGACACCCGGCAACAGGTAGACCGTATCGCCCGGCTGGGCTTGATCCAGCGCGCGTTGAATCCGCCGCATGGGTTGATCCTGTGACCGTCCCGAGTGGTCGGCCAGACCCTCGGGGCTGACATACCAGTCTGTCGCCACGGCGGTGGGCACTGCCGTCAGTACGGCCATCCCGATCAGCCATCGAATCATGCATCCTCCTGACGCCTCGGCCCTTGGCCGGCCGCGACGCATCCTGCGTCAAGTGTCAGCCGTTCTGACAAGCGGATTGGCCGGATGTCACCGCCGCCTGCGCCATGGCCACCGCAGACCCGCGAGCAATCCGAGCGCCCACCAGTTGCTACAGGCCCCAGCCCCGCCTGCACCTTGTGCTTGTTCACCTGTCTGGCCGATGGCGGCTGCCCAGTGATCAGCACAACGCCCTACGGGTGCCATGTCGGGGTTGAGTGGCTGTCCCTGCTGGCAGCGCGCAGGGATGAGCGGCAGCAACAGGCTGGATGGGGTTTCACCCCCGTGCAGGATGTGCACAACCCCTGCGCCGCCGGCCGCGAGGGCATCACTGTCCGAGCCAGCGACGGGCACCAGATCCAGTCGCAGACGATGGCCCGCGCGAAAGATGGCGGATGTCGGAAACAGCTCGACCAGATACTCCACCGGCACGCCAGGCGGAATCGCCTCTGCCTGATCAAACGCATGCCAGGGCCGGATTATTTGCCCGTCGCGGTCGTATAGAGACCGCGCAGGGTCCACTCGCCTCAGCGACGCGCGGAGGTAGCCGTCGGTGACCCACTGGGAACTGCCGTCCGGATGCACATCCGTCAGCAGCACGGACCAGTCCACTTCGGTGGCAAGCGATGAAGCGAACAAACGCAGCGAGATCGGACCCGACAGTTCCATGGGCTCGACCAGGACATCGGTGGTGTAGGTCAGCATGCTGGCCTCATCGACCTGAAAGTCAGCAATCGACGCGCCGATGACCCAGCTGTTGGTGCGCAGATCACCGCGCCGCGCAGGCGCCGACAGGGTCAGCACCGAGCGAGCCTGACCCACGGGGTCGGGCTGTGATTGCAGGCGACCGGCATGCGGGACCACCGCGTCGCTGCTCGGCTGCAAGTACAGGCGCGTCCAGTCGGTCTCGGGCAAGGGCCAGCGCTCGGCGTAGCGAATCAGCGCGTGGGCGCTGCGATAGGGGCGAACGCCGCCGACTGAGGTTTGAAGGACCACCTGCGGATCGTTCTCTGCGCCGTTGTCGTCACCCAGGCCGTAGTGCGCCACAAACCGATCCACCACACTGCGGACAAGCTCGCCATGCCGGCCTTGGCTGTTGGCGATCACATCCGAGGTGGTGTGCCCCAGCCCGAGCACCAAGCGCGCGTTGGGCGTGCGCTGATACGCGTCGAAGACATGGATGATGTCGTAGGGCTCCGTCGCGTAGAGCACCGGGACCGTGCTGCGCTCGAGCACCGGGAATGAAGAGCGTTCCTGCCACCAGTCATCGACGATTGTTCGTTGCTTGGTCTGACCGAGCATGTCGACGATGGCTAGTTGCTGTTGTGCCGCATCCGGCTGCAAGGCTGTGCCGATGCGCAGGCGGTCCGGCAGCGATTGCAGGTAGGCCGCCTCTGTGCGGCCGAGATAAACCTCCGTCAGCCCGTTGCTGATGCCGCCTCGGCGAAAACAGCGATAAGCATCGGCACATGTGGTGAACAAGGCAGCGGCGCGCACGGCGGGGTGATCCAGCCCGAAGTGGGCGATGAACGCCGTACCCGACTGCCCGGTCAATACCACATCCCCCGTCGACCACGGGCCAGCGGCGGCCCAGTCCAGCGCGGCGTGTAAATCCTGCTGACTGCGGCGCCCTGAGAGATCAAACAAACCTTCGGACGCACCGGTCCCCCGGTAGCTGACATGGACGAGCGTGAAGCGGTCGATCACGGCCGGGTCGAGAAATTCGCCGTAGTAGTCGCTAGGCAGAAATTCAGGACAGCCGTTGCCATGGCTGGCGTAGGTTTCCATTTCGAACAGCACCGGCCGCGGCTGATCCGGCGGCAGACGACTCACCCAAGCGTGCAGTCTGACGCCATCGTCCATCTCGATGAGCTGCTCCTCGCAGAGGCGCTCTGACTGCGCCTCGGCCAAAGCGGGGATCAGAAACACGACCAGGGTCAGCCACGCGTAACGAACAGCGGCGTGCAAGCAACTCCGCATCTCAGCGTCGCCGGCGAAGCAAAAGCAGAATCAGCAGCGACCAGGGTGAGAGCACGCCCCCATGGCTGCGCTGAGCGGACGATTCGGCACCCTCGGCAGGCGCAGCGGCGGACGATTCAAACCGATAGCGGCCGGATCCGAGCTCGAAGATGCGCCGTGTCGCGTCCTGGCGCAGCCGCCGCACCCCCGGCGCCAGCGAGGCCGGTGTGGGCGCGCCTCCCGCCGACTCCGTCACTGCGGTGCTGGCGTCCGCAGGAAAGTGCAGCGTGGCCACCACGTTCGGCGGCACGGTGATGTCGGCTTGCCAGCGCCCCGGCGCCAGGCGCTGCCAACGGCTGCTCAAGCGACCGTGAGGCGTGTCATGCCAGGCCTCCACCACCTCGGGCCCATCCGCCGGTAGCGAGGGTGCGAGACGAACACTGCGATAGCCGGGCTCCGTGAGCTGCAGCCCGGCAAGCTGCTCAATCATCCACTGCCCAATCGATCCGAACATGTGGTGATTGCGGGAACGAATGGTCTCGCCCCAGCTTTCCGACAAGGCCGTGTAGCCCAGTGCGACCCACTCGCCCCAGCTCGGGTAGTCCGTTTGAGTGGCGACCTGGTGGGCCGTGTCCGCTGCCCCCATCGCTTCCAGCACGGGCAGCAGATAGCGGGTGCCGACAATGCCGGCGTTCAGGTTGCCGCCCTGCGCTTCGATATCCGCCAGCAGGCCATCGAGCACCCGGGTGCGCTCGGCTTCCGGCACGAGGCCAAACGCCAGTGGCAGCACGTTGGCCGTCTGAAAATACCGCTCCTCGTCCGGCACACGGTAGGTCCCGGTCTCCCCGTCAAACCAACGGGCATGAAAAGCCGTGCGAATCGCTGCCCACAACCCCCGGTACCGTGCGGCCACGTCGGATTCGCCCAACAACGCGGCAATGTCGGCCGCACGCTCGGCAAACAGCGCGTAGTAGGCCGTCGACACCAGCGTTGTAAGCGTGGCTGCGTCGGTGAGCACCAGGTCCAACGGTGACGGCAGGGTCGTCGCCGACGTGACATGGTCCCCGAGCCCGGCCTCGATCACATGGGGGTCATCCAGGCTGGCCCACTGCCCGATCCAGTCGTCCAGATAGCGCCGCATGGCCGGGAAATTGTCCTCGAGCACACGCAGGTCACCCCGGCGCAGGTACATCGTCCACGGAATCTCGAACAGCGCTGCATCCCAGGCAGGCGTCGCGCCCCAGGCCGGCTCCCAGCCCACGCCGGTGTAGCCGTAGCCCCCACCGCTGGGCACGATGACCGGAATCTCGCCGCTGGGCCGCTGTGCATCACGCAGATCACCCAGCCACTTGGCGTACAGCCGGTCCAGATCAAATAGCAAACTAGCCGTCGGCGCGGTTAACTGCGCATCGCCCGTCCAACCGTTTTTCTCGAACGTCGGCGTATCCGTCACGATGCCATGCAGGTTGTTGGCGATGGCACGTTCCACGCGTTCATAAATAGTGTTGAGCAAGTCATCACTGCTGGTGAACCCGCCGATGCTCGGCACGGCGGATCGCACGCGTTCGAACGTCACCTCGGCCAGTTCACCGGCAAACGGCGCGTTCAGTGGCCCGGAAATCTGCAAATACCGAAAGCCCTTGTAGGAGAACCGGGGCGTCCAGCGCTCAATGCCGTCGCCGGATGCCACGAAGTAGTCGGTCTGGATCTGGTCGCCGATGTGCAGGTTGGACGTGGTTCCGACCAGGCCGGTGCGCGACAAGGCCTCGCCATACGTCATGGCGACCGCCACGCCGGGCGGCGCTTCGATGGCCACCTCGGCCCAGCCCGTGATCTGCTCACCAAGGTCATAAACCCAGACGCCGGGTAGCGGCTGCGTGACGGCCACCGGCTCCACGACTCCAAGCCGCTCAATGGATGGATGCGTTTGCGCGGTCAGCCTCCCACCCGGCGGCTCCACCTGCCGCGCAGGCAACCAATCCTGGGCTTCGTAATCCGGCGCGGCCCAGCCAGGCAGGCGCCTGCGGGCGTCGTAGGTTTCCCCGATATTGATGTTGTCGTATCGGGTCGGCCCCTCGTGCACCCGCCATTGCTGATCCGAGACCACCACCTCGCGCCGACCATCGGCGTACTCCAGGTGTAACTCGGCAATCATCCGGGGCTCGCCCCGCCAGCTCGCGTGGTTCCAGGCCCACTCGGTCACGATGTCGTAGTCGTAGAATCCGGAACCCAGCTCCACGCCGATGGCATTGACGCCGGCCTGCAGCCGGTCGGTGACGTCGTAGCTGCGGTAGAGCACCGTGCGGTCGTAATGTGTGTAGCCGGGGTCCAGCACCTGATGGGGCGCCAGAACGGCGCCATTGATCTGCACGCGCGCGTAGGCCAGTCCGCTGATGTGCAGGCGAGCGCGCGCGGGCGCCTCCGACAGTTCAAAAGCGCGGCGCAGCAAGGGCGCCGGACGCGGCTCCCGGCAGGCCCCGCCAGTGCCCAGCACATAGTCGACCAGACGATCAAAGCCGGCGACGCCCAGTGCACCCGGCACGCCGACCGGTCGGCAAAACTCCCCGGTGAGCACGTCGACCACGCCGGCCAGTGGATCGTCGACCGGCCCAGGGTTGCGCCGGGGTGGGCCGGCAATCCAGTCCGCCTGCCATTGATCCGGCTGAGTGAATGCCAGCTCGAACCGTGCCGGCTGCGACCAGGCACTCAGCGCCCCGCGATCGTCCCAGATGCGAACACGCCAGACGACGGACTGGTGAGCAGGCAGCGGCTGCCCGGCGTAAACCACCGCGCTCGCCCGCTGATTGACCCGACCGGTCGACCAAAGATCAGGCTGGCCAGCCTCCAGGGCAGCGACGGAGGTCGCGACTTGCAGCTCGTAACCTGCCTGCAGCACACCGCGTCGCGCCGCTTCGAGCCGCCAACTCAGCCGAGGCTGGGTGGACTCGATGCCCAGCGGCTCGGCCATGGCATCGGTGGCCAGGTCGACAACACGAACCTCCGCCATCGCCAGCGCCGGCATCGTCATCATCGCGACAAGCAGCAGCGCCCGCATGCGAGCTAACCCGAACATGCGGCCGGTGCGGTCAGCACGATGTCACGCGAGGAACGTCCAACGCGGACCGTGGCGCACCCCGGGACACGCGCCCATTGCGCCGTTTGCGTGTCCCAGTATTCAAGCGCCCGCGGCGGCAAGGACAGCTCAACCCGGCGCTGTTCGCCCGCATTCAAGGTCAACTTGTCGAACGCCTTCAGCGCCTGCGGCGGTTGCCGCACGGTGTCGGACACATCTGGCAAGGACAGATAGACTTGCGGCACCGCGACACCTGCCCGCGTCCCTGTATTGAGCACCTGAAACGCGATATCCAGGCCGCCATCATCGCGTGCCCCCACGGTCAGATCGGCGTAGTCGAATTCGGTGTACGACAAACCATGTCCGAAGGGAAAGGCCGGTTCCAGCCCACGCGCGTCGAACCAGCGGTAGCCGACCTCCAGACCCTCGGCATAGACCGCCCGCTCCGCCACGCCGGGGTAGCGCGTGGGATCACCCGCCGTCGGCAGGTCAGCCTCCGATTCGGGAAAAGTCACCGGCAGACGGCCGCCGGGGTCGGCGTCACCAAACAGCACCGCGTCGATTGCACGACCAGCATCAACACCAGGAATCCAGGCCTGCACCAGCGCGGCCAGCGCGTTGCGCCAGGGCGTGAGCACGGGTGCACCGGTCTCCAGCACCACAACACTGCGGGCATTGGCCGCGGCGACGGCGGCAATCAGGGCATCCTGGTCGCCCGGTTCGTCGACACAGTTCAGCCGGATACAGAGCCGATCCGCACCCTCCACTGAACGGTCGGCAACGAAGACCAGCGCAACGTCCACTGTCGCCGCCAACTCGGCCGCTGCAGCGGGGTCGCTGCCATCGTCGTAGTGGACCGTGGTCTCCGGCTCGAGCCGGGCCGTGATCACTTCACGGGGCGTGTTGAAGAAAAACGGCGAAATACCCGCTGAACCGGCGCGTGCCTGAAAGTTGTCGGCGGGTTCGCCGATGATCGCAACTGATGAAAGCTCACTGGCGTCCAGCGGCAGGAGGCCGTTGTTCTGCAACAAGGTGATCGCGCCACGCTCCACCTCGCCCGCTAGATCGGCATGCGCCTGCTTGTCGATCTGTGCTTCGTCTTCGGGGTAGGCCGGGCGGTCAAGCAGGCCGTAGGCAAAGTAGCTGCGCAGAATATTGCCGACGCGCCGATCCAGCGTCTCGGCATCGAGTACGCCGGCAGCCACCAGCGGGGTGAGCTGTAGCGGCCCGTAGGACAAACCGGGCCAGGGCTCGAAATCCAGGCCACCGTAAAAGTTGTTGATCGGGTTGTGTGCGGCCAGATAGTCGGCGACCACGTAGCCGTCGAATCCCCAGTCATCACGCAGGATGGTTTCCAGCAGGGTCTCGCTCTCGCAGGCCCACTCACCATTGACGCGGTTGTAGCCGCACATCACCACGCCCACGTTGGCCTCGGTCACGGCGGCCTCGAACGCCGGCAAGTAGATCTCACGCAGGGTACGGTCATCGATCACGGCATCCACGAACAGGCGGTTACCGATCACCGAGACCCCAAGCGGCAGCTGAGGACCAATCGCCGGGTTGAGGCCAATCCCTTCCTGATTGTTGGCCACATAGTGCTTAACCGAGGCGATAAGCCCCGTGCGCTGCGCGCCGCGAATCCACCCCACGCCGATGCGCGCCGCCAGTTCTGGATCCTCACCGTAGCCTTCAAACGTTCGCCCGTGATGCGGCACCCGCATGATGTTGACGGTAGGCGCGAACACGATGTCGTTGCCCTTGAACTTGGCCTCCGTAGCCACGGCGGCGCCGTAGCGTTGAGCAATATCCGGGTCCCAGGTCGCTGCCAGCGCGATGGGCGCGGGAAACGCTGTGCCCTGCCCGCTGCGCACGCCCATAGGGCCATCGCTGTAGTAAACCGTCGGGATACCCAGACGCTCGATGCCGTTGCTCGTCCCGGTGTGCGTGCCCTCGAATCCGGCGATGCCCGTGAGGTTGTCACCGGCCAAGAAGGCGATTTTCTCGTCCGTGGTCATCGCATCAATCACCAGCGCCGACCGCTCTGCAGGGCTCAGGCTGGTGTCGCACCAGGGATGCTCACCGCAGCGATCCTCCGTAACCGGCGCGTCGTTTCCGCCGTTCCCGGGCGCGGACACCCGTTCCGCTGGCAGCGAACTGTTCCCGCACGCGCCGAGCATGACTGTGCCGAATACGGTGAGGACGAGACTGTGATGACGTCGCAGCATCTCAGCCTCCCGACGCCGGATCAGACGGCGTGCCTTCGCAAATCGTCAGTCCGAGGCCGCCGCCGGCGCAGAGCGCATCGCGCAGCGCCCGCTCGACCAGAATCGGGCCGGCCAGCACCTCGATGGGCGTGGAATCCAGGGCGTAGACCAGATCGGTGAACAACAGCATCTGCCGATGCATGAGTTCACCGTCCACCATGTCATCCACAGTCAGCCCAGTCGTGAAGAGCGTCCAAGGGCCGGTGATGAATGCCAGCGTGGGGATGAGATGCTTGTGATACGGCCCGCCTTCGCCACCAAAACTCTGGTGCATGGGGACGTGCAGGCCCGGGATGTCGGCGCCGCGCAATGCGATCGACCGCTCCAGATCATGGGTGATGACCGTGTGTTGCAAGGCCTGGATGAGGCCAGGCGATTCGCTGACAAAGAAGCTGTTCGGCTCGTGGTACGGCCCACGCACCAGTTCCATGCCAGGGCCACCGTCGCTGCGCGGCTGGGCCTCGATGCCATAAGCGCCAAGATGCTCGATGACGATGACCGCCGCGACCGTCCCGTCTTCAAACCCCTGATCCAGTCGCCGGGCATACTGCTCCGAGCTGCCATCGCGAGCGGGCGGGACCAGGTGTTGATGCAGATGCGCCGTGGTGAAGGCGAACTCCAGCGTCCGCGGCCGGCAGGCGGTCTCGAACTGGGCAAAGTAGTCGGCCATCTCGATCATGGCCGGTGGCCCGTTGTCCCACAGCGCATTCACCCCGTCGGTATGACTGGTGATCACGATGCGCTCGTCGCTAACACCCGGCAGCGTCGCGATCAGCATGCGCGTGGTCGCCGGCACCACCTCAGCCTCCAAGGTCAGGCGTGCGCGACGGCCCGTCTCTGCGGCTTCGCGCAAAACGACACCTTCATCTGCACCGATGTAAAGCCCCGGCAGTGTCCAGCGCAGACCCTCATAAGGTGCATACACCTCGGGGACCTGTTCATGCGGAAAGTTGTGGACAAAGACAACACCAAGCGCGCCCTGGGCCTGCGCCTCGTCGGCGTGGAAACCCAGTTCGCCCAACGCCTCGAGTTCAAGACTATCGGTGACCTGCTGGGCCAGTGTCGTGTCTGGATCGTAGGTAAACCATTGCAACGCCGTAATCGCGGCATAGGGCACGCTGCTGATGGGAATGTCGGTGACGACAATCGCCCCGTCGACCTGATGATCTGCGACCTCTTCCAGGTTCGGCACGTAGACCAGGGGTGCTTCCAAGCCCGTCGCCGTGGCTGCGTAGGGCAGATGACCCGCCACGGGGACCGACTGGAAACGGCCGGTCGCATCTTCGACCGCGAGTGTGGTTTCCGTGGCTGTCCACCGGTCGATGCTGTACGGCACCGATTCGATGGTTAGCCCTGGGAGCGCCTGCAACTGGGTCTCCAGCCAACTCACGTAGTCCTGGTGCTGGGGGCTGGCCGTGGTGCGCTTGCCGAAGGAATCCATGCGCCGGTTCAGTTCCAGCAGCCGCTCGGCACTGGCGAAGGACTCCGCGCTCACGGTGGTTTCGCAGTCGCTGCGTAACTGTCCGGTGGGTTCATCGGACGCGCTGTTCTGAGTCGAACCGCAGGCCGCAAGCCCGACCGTCAGGGTCAGTCCGGCCAGACAGCGGCCAAGGGATCGCACGGCCAGGCCGGAGGCGAGTCTTGCAGTCATGTTGTTGCTCCTCCTGCCCTCTTTGCGGGGCAGCATTAATATAAACCCGTGAGTTTCTTTAAAGCGCGCAGTGCTGTACTGCCCACGCGCTTTGCTCATCGGGTTTGGTGTTAAGTGGGGCGGACCCGCCCCTGGGCATCGACCAGTCGCTGGAAGTTGTCGACTAAGCCGGGGGCCAGGTCCGGCAGTTCCCGGACGCCCCCTTCCAGAATCCGCAGGCGCACGCACTCGTCGATTCCGCCGACCGCAATGCGGTACGCCTCGTCGGGCAGCAGCGACCAGATACCTGCCGGGCCAACCGCCTCAGCCACCATGGCGCGCATGTCCTGCTCGAAGGCCTCGAGCACCCTGCGGCGCTGGCGCAGCAAGCGCTCACCACAGGTCAGCACCTCGACCAGCAGCGCCCGCGTACGCTCCGGGTGCGCCTGCAGAATCGTCAAATAGCGCGTCACGCTGGCCTCGTACTGCCGCAGGGCGTCTCCTGCTTCCGCCGCCCGCGCCTTGCGCATCTCATCCAGCAGAAAGGTCGAAAACGCCTCGTAGGCCGACAAGAAGCAGTGCTCCTTGTCCCGGAAGTGGGCGTAGAAGGTCTTCTTGGAGACGTCCGCACCATTTGAAATATGCGCGATGGTTGTGCCCGCGTACCCACGCTCGCCGACGACCTGAGTGATGGACAGCAGCAGCCGCATCCGCTGCGAGGCGGCGACTTCTTCACGCGTCATGCCGTGACGCCCGGGACGCAAGGGTCCCGGCGCCTCGAACAGGGGCTGGTTGGACTTGGGCATGGTCTCCTGCACTCACTTGCAACCGTCTTGTCTGACGGCCTAGTCTTTTAGAAACCATAAGGTTTTTAAAAGGAGCGCGCAAGCGCCGGAGGAGACGAACATGACCAGATCGCGACGAGCGGCGGGCTGGGCGGCATGCTGTGGGGCCGCCTTGCTGGCGGCGGCCTGTACGGATGGCGGCCCATCACAAGAAACCACGCGTTACGCACTGACCGCGGCCCCTCTGCCCGCCGGCGGACAGCGCACGCCCGGCTGTGTTCCGGCCGAAGCTCCTGTCGCCGGTTACGCATTTGTCGGCCAGACCTTGGTCGGAGACCGCTCCTGGGAAATCGAGCTGGCCTCCACCTCGATGCAGCGCAACGAATCCATCCTGGTCACGCTGCCCGATGGCTATGACGCCAGCGGCGATACGCGCTACCCCGTCCTGCTGCTGTTCCACGGTTCGATGGGTGACCACAGGGATTACCTCAGCCACCAGCTGGAGAACCTGACGGAAGATCTGGCGCTGATCGTCGTCACACCCAACGGCGGCCCCGAGGGTTCCTACGCTGACTGGTATGGCCGGTCTCCCGCCCAGACTGCACCAGCTCCCGCCTGGGAAACTTTTCATCTACAGGAGGTGGTCCCCTTCATACGCGAGCGCTTTGCCGTTCGCCTGGATCGCGCGGGCTGGGCCACCGCTGGCCTGAGTGCCGGCGGCAACGCCGCCATCAAGTACCTGGCAGCCAATCCCCAGCTCGCACGTGCCGCAGGCTCATTCTCAGGTGCGCTGGACACGACGCTGGAATACCCCTACTACCCGACCCTCCAAACCGTGCTTGGCGCCCCGTCACTCGTGCCGACACAAGGCCCGACCGATCTTTGCCGCTGGGGCGATCCATTTCTGCAGAAGGCCTGGTGGTTTGGCGACGTTCCGGCGCATCACGCGGAAAATCTCTCCGCCCATGCGCTCTGGATCATGAGCGGTGACGGCAGGCCTGGCCCGCATGACCTGGCGGCCCAGTTCGACCCGGTCGAAACCCACACCTATTGGATGACGCAGTCCTTTCTCGATGCCCTGGCCTGGGAGGGTCTGACGCCCGCTCACACGCAATTCGGCCCGGGCACCCACGCCTGGCCCTACTGGGAGGAGGCGCTGGCCGACTACCTCGACTGGCTGATGCCGATGTTCGAGCAGCCGGCGCCACAACCTGCACGCTTCGACTACCGGTCAACACGCGCCAATTTCACAGCCTGGGACTGGTCGTTTGCGGTCACACGACCCATCAAGGCCTTTGTCTATCTGGAGTCCGTATCGACAGCCGGCTTCGACGCAATCGGACATGGCGAGCTACAGGTGCTCACAGCACCGGTGGCGGCCCCGAACACTGCGGTACGCGTTGCCGTCGACGACACAGACAGTGTCCACTACACAGATCAGGATGGACGCCTGCGGCTGGATGTGACGCTGGGGCCGGCACCGGACGATCACCAGCAGGACTTCCCTTCTGACCCGCCCGCACAGTGGCCCCGCATCGCTGTCCGGTTCACAGCCCAGCGCTAACGCGCATCACTCTGCGCCGCGCACCGGCTGCAATCCGAACGTCACCCAAGACCGTTAAGCTTGCGGTGAACAAGAACTCCACGCCGGGGCCGTCAGCGTACGCCCTGCGCTCTACGGTCTAACGCGATGAATCGAATCCTCCCCTACCTGCCGCTGGCTGCACTCACTCTGCTCGTCGCCTGTGACGGCAGCGACCCGACGCCCGATCGGGCCACGAATCAACCGCCCAGCGTCTCGTTGTTCGGCCCGACCCAGGTTCTCGAAGGGGAGACCGTGACGCTGCGTGCCGAGGCCACGGACGCAGATGGCAGCATTGAGCAATTGCTGTGGCGGGCCGCAGGCGGGACCGCCTCCCCGGTCGATGCACAGGCTGACGGAACGCTTTACCGCTTCACGGCGCCAGACGTCCAGACGCAGTCCACCATCGTGATCGAAGTTGAAGCCGTTGATGATGCCGGGGACAGTGCACAGAGCTCTCTCAGCATCAGCGTGCTGGATCGCGGCGACGCCACACAGGCACCGGTGGTCTCTGCCGGCGAAGACCAGCAGGCGGATGAGGGCGTGGATCTGGAATTATTCGGCAGCGCGACGGCGCGTGGCGGTCGCTCGATTCGGCGCCTGCGCTGGGAACAAGTCGCCGGACCCAGTGCCTTGATCAGCGCCCCCACCGACCAGAATCGTCTACGTCTGACCACCCCACAGGTCGATCGTAGCCAGCGCCTGACATTCCGGTTCACGGCAGAGGATTCCAGTGGCTTCGAGGGACAGGACACGGTCGACATCGAGGTCTTCGATGTCATTGCCAATGCGCTGCCCATGGTCGACGCCGGCGATGACCAGACCGTTGATGCCCGCACGACAGTCACGCTGGGTGGCACGGCCACCGACCCCGACGGCACCGTTGTCAGCGTGCAGTGGCGCACCTTGTTCGAACAACCCGCAGTCACGCTCGAAGCGGCTGACACACTGGAGGCTCGATTTGTCGCACCCGCTGTCGCCGAACAGACGGCACTTGGCTTTGCGCTGATCGCCACCGACGATGCGGGCGCCCAGTCAGAGGACCAGGTCACTATCCACGTAATCCCTGTGGCGAATGCTGCGCCCAGCATCGAGGACGCCCTCGCTGACCCCAGCGTTGGCTATGAAGGCGAGGACATTCTGCTCTCAGCCAGCGTCACCGACCCGGACGCTGACCCGCTGACCCTGACCTGGGAACAGATCGCTGGCGAGGCGCCGAATGTCGCCATTCGCGATGCGGACTCAAGCCAGGCAGGCATCCGCTTGCCGGCGCTGGATGGGGAGACCCGATTCCGGTTCCGGATCTCAGCCAGCGATGGCCTCGCCAGCGCGTCCCGCGAAGTGGAACTGCCGGCGATGCGCCGCGAAGCGCCCCCGCCGGACCCGCTGTCCTGCCTTAGCAACCCGCTGCAGCGTGGCTGCCCACTGGGCCCGGCCGCAGACCTTTTGAACCCCGCTGATTTCGCACTGTGCCTGAGCGGGCCGACCACGCCCGGCTGCCCATTCTCTGAACTCATCCTCACGGATCCTGATCTGCTGGCCTGCGTGGGCCAGCAAGCCACCGAAGCCTGTACGGCGCTGATCGGCAATCTCGTGGACCCCAGCTATCTGCTAGAGCGCATTCCTCCAGATGAGCCGACCACGGCCTGCAACCCGCTGTATGAGGATGGCGGCTTTGAGCACTACGTCGGTGCCGTACACGAACACACGGGCTACTCCGATGGCACGATCAACACCCGGCCGGCCGATGTCTTTGCGCAGGTCGCTGAACGGGGCTTTGATTTCGCCATTAGCACCGAGCATTCGGACAACACCCATCTGCCTCTGACGGTGACCGGCGACTGTGCCTCCGAGCTGCTGCTTGAGTGCCTCATCGCCGATGATGATGACCCGCTGAACTCACTGATGAAGTGGCAAGCCACGGCGGATCAGGTCGACGCGGCCACCACGGCCGATTTCACCGCCATCCGCGGATTCGAATGGACATCCGACCGATTCGGCCACATCAACGTGCTGTTTTCGGAGCACGTCATCAATGCCAAGACCACACCCGGCTACGCCGTCTCCATGCTCGATTTCTGGCAATGGCTGATGTACCCGGCGCAGTTCGGCGGCGGAGACGATGCCTTGATCAGCTTTAATCACCCCGGCCGCGAGGACGACATCGAGAGCTTTGTGAATGAGATCGGTGGCAGTGACCCCGCCTACGCGTTCAACGGCTTGCGGCATGTGCCCGGCGTAGACAAGCGTGCAGTCGGCCTCGAAGTCTTCGGGAAGGGGTCGGAGTACGATTCTGGGGGGCCGAACGGCTCCTGGCTTGCCCATGCCCTCGACCAGGGCTGGCATGTCGGCGCTGTCAGCTCCGAGGATCATCACGGCACAGACTGGGGAGCCAGCAGCCTGCCCAAAACAGTGCTCATCGCCCGCTCGCGCGACCGGCTTGACCTCAAGGAAGCCCTGCTGGCCCGACGCATGTACGCCACAGCCCAGCACTACAACGACGTACGCATTGATTACCGCATCGATGGCGCACCCATGGGCTCGCGCCTGCGGCGAGCCAGTGGCAGCCGCCTCACGCTCACGGCCACGGTGGCCCGAGGCGGCGCGCCGCTGCCCGCACACATCGAATTGGTCACGGCCGGCAACACGGTGCTGGAGACGCACAGCACCGCGCAGCTGTCGACACAGGTTACTGTCGGGGATGCAGAATCCTATGTCTTCCTGCGGATCCGGGATCTGGACAGCGGCCGACCGATTGCCTTCTCCAGCCCTATCTGGATGCTGCCGGGAGATGCGCCTCTACCTGCCTGCGCCGGGCCACGCCAAGCGTCGCAGACGGGCATCGATATCCGCTGAGGACGGCCACACCCGACTCCGGAGGCGGAACGGTCGGCTAACCGAAGATATCGAGATCCTCGGCATCCAGCGGGTAGGCACGAACAATGGAGTTGTCCGCCACGCCAGCCAGACGCCGGGCGGCCCGGTGCACATGGGCAAACCGCAGCCGCAGACCGCCCTCGTCGGTCGGCTGCAACGTGGTCGGATCGATGCGCTGTTCGCTAAAATCGGCATCTGTCCCGCCGACGACGCGCCCCCCGGCCACGCCCGCGCCGAAGGCCATCAGACTCGTGGCATTCCAGTGGTCCTTGCCCTGACCGTCGTTGTAAAACGGGGTGCGGCCAAAGTCGGAACCCACAAACACCGTGGTGCGATCTGCGATCCCCGCATCGCGAATGCTGCGCCATAAGTGGTGCACGCCATCGATGAGTACAGCCATGCGGTAGGTAGCGTCGCGATCATGGTTGCCGTGGGTATCAAACCCGCCTGTCGTCAGGTTGGCGCAGACGGCGACCTGCGCCTGGAACGCGGCCACGGCCAATTCCGCCTGTCCGCGCAGGCCGTTGGATACCTCACCGGGCAAGTAGTCGATCAGTCGTGAAAGACTGCCGTCACCACCCTGAACCGTGAACAAGGCATTGGCCGCCGCTCGCCGCATGGGCAGGCCGGATTGCTGCGCCAGTGTCGCCATGCGGTCTGCGCGGGCCCGCGCAATTGCGGCGTCCACGGCGTCGGGCAGCATGTAGGTCTGTTCGTTGTCGAGATTGGCGTCGCCGCTGGTGTTGGATCGGTTCGGGTACGACAGCTCGCGAAACACGCTGGTCCCTGATAGCCGGGTGGGCGCGATATGCCCATTGGCGTAGTCGTAACCTCCGTTACTGACAAATGCCAGCGGACTCTCGGGCGCCTGGGCCTGGGCGATCAGTGCCGCCAGTGCCGGCTGATTCTGGGCGTCCGACCCGCTCCAGACCGTGCGCGATCCGGTGTCGTGATTATTGGTTTCGGTATCGATGCCATTGATGACCAACAGCTCTGGCCCAACCTCCTGAAAAAACGCATCAAAACTGTTGATAGGATTGTCGTCACGTAGCGTCGAGGTCGCCAGCTCGGGATCTGGAAACGGCGCATAGCGAATGCCGGTACCGCCGACACGGCCGATATCATCGGCCCGATAGTGGTTGACCGGCCCCCGCCCATCAGCTCGCTCGGCATGCCCCTTTGGGTCGCAGAGACTGGTCGGATCCCAACCACCACCAGCATTGACGAAGACAAAGTGCCGGCTGGGTGCTGACTGGGCCCGCGCGGTGGAGCCCAGCGGGGCGACTGTCGCCAGCCCAGCCGAGGCCATGAGTTGCAAGAGGTCGCGTCGATTCATAATGCCGGCCTCATTCGTAGACGAATCGATAGTCGGTGAGCAGATAGACCAGGACGGCCTGCCACGTTCGCAGCATGTAAGTCGCGTCGTGGGTAATCTTCTGCTCTCCGGGCAAGTCCTCCCCGGTCTCGGGGTGCCGGGTCAGATCACAGCTGTAGTTGATGCGGTCGTCATATTCCGCCCGCCCCAGCGACTGCACCTCGATCATCAGGTTCAGCGCACGCTGGATCTCGCGATCCGCTGCGTCTAGTCGCAGTCCCAGCAGAGACCAGAACAGGTGCTGGAGGGTTTGCTCGACGTTGGCACGCACCACCGGATCCACTGCGCCGCTGTCATCCAGCAAACTGTCATCGCGCTCGACAAAGCGGAACAACCGACGCACGTCGCGGGGACGGAAGAAATCGCGAGCGGTGACCGCGCAGGCCATTTCGTGGGCCATGCGCTGCTGGAGCGACGCCATCAAGCCGTTGGGTTCCGTGATACGCCGGATCACGTTGTCCGAGTCGATGCCGCCGTACAAAACGGCCAGGCTGTCACTACGGCGACTGGTCAGGCGCGGGTAACCCCAACGCTCCCAAGGCAGCCCCAGGGTGGCCTGAATCTTTCGGTGCAGCATCTCCGGCGTCAGTAGTCGCTCACTGCCACTGTAACGATGGACCTCCTCGCCGGAGCCAGCGTCCGGCCGGACCCCATCTGCCCGGAAATAAGGACCGAGCACGATGCCGCGAATCACCGGCTCGATACGGAAATCAGCGGCTATCAGGACATCACGCAGTGCTTTGAAGTGGACCGTTTGCGCCTGATAGGCCAGCCGCTCGGGCGCGTCATCCGGCACATCTGCCGCGGGAACCGGCAAGGGGCTTTGGCCAGTCAGACCGCGAAACAGGCGTTTGACCACCGAACGTGCGAACCGGGGATCCTGAACCATGACCTCGCCCAGCCAGGCGACGGAGCGATCCACGTTGCCGGCCAGCGGCATGGCCTCACCGTTGAACCCACGCGCCTCCATATCGGAGTGCCACCCGCCGTTGTGTCGACTCGGCTGATACTGTCCCCTTGAATTCCAGTTCTGGAATACGGCCGCCACGGGGTCCACCACCGTATGACAGACGGAACAGGCCGGGTTATCCAGGGTCGGCGTGGCACTGTCCAGGTCGACCGCTTCGCCGGGCCGCACCCCGGAAAGCTGCAGGACATCGGTGTCCAGAAACAGGGCATGCACCATGCGCGAGCGGTGACGGTTCCGATTGGTTTCGGTCGTCGGAAAGCGGTTGAGGAACATCGCCGAAGTCATCACACCGGCATGTGGGATCTCGCCGTACTCCGCGTTGGCAATGCGAATCGGCCGGTAATCATCCGGGTCGTAGGGGTACTCGGGAAAGGGTGGATCAGGCAGCTGGCGCCAGGCCTGCTGATGCTCGGCGCCGTAGGCCCGCGCCGAGTAGTAATTCGCCACCATGTAATCCGCCGTGAGCAGTTCCGTCACCGGACGCTGGTTGCGCACGATGTACTCGACCAGGCGCAAGGCTTCCTGGGCCACCGCATCGTTGGTCTGTGCCTTGAGGTAATCGAACAGCGCGCGTTGCTCACTGTCTTCCGTATCCAGGCCCAGGTCCCGATACCAGCGCCGCTGCGGAAAGTCGCTGGCCCGCAACAGATTGACGGCGTTCTCACCCCCCAGATACTTGTTCTGCAGCAAGTCGTCGTTGTAAATCTCGATGAGTCGCTCGTAGAAGGCGTCTTCCTGCATCAGCACGTCGAGCACCTGTGCCAGCTCGACCTCGCCGCCGCTCGCCACATTGTGGACCTCGGCATCTGTCGGCAGACGGCCGGCCAGGTTGAGCGTGGCCTTGCGCAGGGTCACGACCGGATCGGCCGGCAGAATCTCGGCCAGGACGGCCTTGGCGGCGGTGTCATCGAACTGCGTGTTGAATGCCGCGAGCACATAGTCCGCGGTGTCCGAAGCGCAATCTCCGCTGCAAAGCACTGGATCGGCCAGGGGCATGGTGTTGCCAATTCTGCTGGCAAGCTGTTCCACCGAGCCACAGGTTGCGCAGCCAACCAGCGTCGGGCCCGAGGGCGTGCCCTGACCGTCACCGCCGTGGCAGGAGGCACACTGGGCGAGGTACTGATCACGCCCCGCCAGGTTCAGCGGGACATCCTCGCTACCACCACCGGCACCGGCCCCGGGAGCCGTTGCCCCATCACCCCCGCTGTAGTCGCCTGAACAGGCCACCAGAAACACACTGCCAACCAGCAGCGCGACCATCACGCGCATCATTCCGACCCCTTCCCCACAGAACGCCCCAAAGTCTGCGCACAGCATGCGGGTTTGATGCCAATGACGTGAGGCGCCGCCCGATCGCTGCCGCACCCGCCGTGACAGGCGGTGCCGATGCAGCGTGGCGCATACAGCCCCGTCCAGGCCCGCACCCACGAGGTGTCAGGCTTGGTCACAAAATGCTGGCCTGTGTCGCCCGGCCGCGGAGCCCACAAACGAAAACCGGGCGCTATGCGCCCGGTTTCGATGCTTGCGATTTAGATATCGAATCGAGACTGCGAAGGCCGTCGAGTCGTAATCAGCAGACTCATCAGCAACAGGAAACCCAACACAGCCAGACCCAGGCTACCGCCGGACCCAGTGGGCGGAACCCGTCCGCTATCGTCACCGCCGCCGTCACCGCCTCCCTGGCTCGCTTCGCAGACAAACGGGGTGAAGTCCTCAACCACGCCGACGTGATCAGCGCTGTCACGCGATGGTGCCACGGCGAACAGGCCCGCGCCCCGCTTGGCAAAACCGTTGGAGCAGGCTTCGAAATCCTGATAGTCGTTGGCCAGCACGACCGACAACACAGCATCACGCGCTTCTGTGTAGGTGGCATTGGCCGGCGTCATCTTGAACCCACCGATGATGTAGTCCTTCATCCGCGACTGGGCTTCGTCGAAGCTGTGCCGCGGATCGTTGATCAGACCGGCGTAGCAGTTCCACATCATGTTCGCCCAGATCTCACCCGAGCTATGAACAGCCGAGTTGCTTGCGCCATCACCACCATCCGGTGTTGGCTCGCCATCCGCGATGTGCTTGAACGTAAAGGCGTTGCGCGAGAACTCGGTCGAGTAAGGCGCCCGGCGAATGCCTGACCAGAAGTTGTGCGTGACGTAACCCGCCAGCGAGTAGGCACCTGAGTAATTCTCGTTGAACGGCGCGTTGGCGTCATCAGCACGGGCCGACAGCATGAAGGCATTGATATCGCCCCAGCCCTCGGACATGGCACGTGCCTGCTGGTTGCTGGAATCCGTCAGGCGATGGTGCACGTAGTGGAACAGTTCGTGCGCGATGATCTGATTATCCAGCGTGCCGTCCGAGTCGATGGACTCTTCGCGGTTAACGCGCATGGTCACTTCACCCGTCGGCAGATTGTCTTTGATGATCTGGCCATCGGCCTTGCTGATCATCACTGAGGGAATCTGGTAGAGCGGATCCGTCGGGCTGGTCGGAATTGGCACGATCGGCACATCGCCGTTGCCCATCGTGATGGGCGCCGTGTCGACATTGTTCACCACGACCATCGCCGAGGCTCCGGAGGCCAGCGCGAACTGCGCCTTGGTGGTGAACGCGCAGCCACCACGGTCCACCAAAGCGATGTTGCCAGCCAGGCTTAGCTGCGGTACGCCGGGTGTGCTCACCAGGCCCAGCAACGGATCGGTCAGTCCGCAACCATCGGTATCGGAGTCACCGACGCCGTCGCTGACCTGCACCACTGTGCCGGTGACATCAAAGGTTGATGGTCCGAAGGACGCACCGGTGAAGCCGAACGACTCGAGCTCAACCGGCGTCAGCTGCTTGACCTCGCCGTTCAGCTCCCCGTCGAACAGATACTGCTGCATCGTCGGCGACGAGCCATCGGCTGGCGTTGCCATGTTGGCATTGTTGCGGCCCGAAGCGTCCTGCCCCTGAGCCAGGATCGGGTCACCCTCTGCGCCACCTCGGCCATAGTTGACCATCTGGGCGTTGCCGGACTGCTCGTCGAAGCCATGGTCGTACCACCAGTCGTGCATCCAGTTGACCATGTAGAACATGTTGACGATGGCGCCGTACTGAGCCTCTTGCTCGCTGGGATCGCCATCCGGCGTCACCGTGTAGTCGAACGTTCGCTCGCCGCTGGTCGGCGCATAGATGTCCGGCGTGTCCTGGGTGATTTCGGTGCAGATATTCAGCGGGTTGGAAATGATGCCCGAGACCGGTGTATCCAAGGCGTCGATGCAGGCCTCGACGTTATTACCGATGGTCTGGGTTGCGTCTTCGGCCAACCACGGATCACCGGTGCTGATCGGCCCGGACTCCAGCGTGACCAGTGCGTCCGAAGCGGGGATGCGTGGCACCTCCGCATCCGGGCCGGCTCCCTGGAACGGCGTCTGCTCATTGCCCAGCGGAGAATCAAAGGGCGTGTACGGAGCAACCGTGTCCGCGAACACGCGGTAGGTAAACGTGGCGTCGCTCACCAGATTCTTGCGATGCAGGATCTCACCGCTCTGCGCAGAGACCACGAACGCAAAGGCACTGAGGGCGCCGCCAGACCGCGTCCGGCTGAACAACTCAACGTAGAACGCCGGCTCCAGCGTGTTCGCCCGCGGGTAGTACATCGAACGCACGCGAGGGCGTCGCTCCAGCGCATGCGTACCCGACAGCGCAGGCAGCGAGAACCAGGTGTACTCACCGTCGACTTCTTCCGGCACCAGGTCCAGAACGTCCATGACGCCACCCAGGTTGCCCCAGGCCGCGGCAATCGCCTGGGCGGCCGAGCGGGTCGTGCTGTGGCTGGCCACCTCAAGCGGGTCGAACTCGGTTGCGAAGTAACCGGACACGGCCACGGGCTCCAGGTCGCGGTTCAAGAGCACATTGATGTAGCGCTGGAAGACTTCCAGGCCACCCACCCGCTGACGGAAGCGCACCACGGCAGGGCCCGCCCCGTTGAAGCCGGCAAAGCTGACCTCGGCCTCATCAATCAGGGCATCTGTCAGCTTCAGGAGCTTGGCTTCGTGGCGCAGATGGGCGCGGGCCTTGGCGATCATGATGTCGCGGTCGCTGGCCAGTGCACCCACGGAGGCGCTAGGCGCATTGGCCTCGGCCCACAGGAAGGTCGGAACGCCCAGCTGACGATCGAACTGCGCGTTCTGCAAGCGGCCGGCAAATCCGGCGGTGGGTACCGCGGATAGACTGGTCGCGTCCTCGGCGAGGAACTTGTCGAAGTTGCTGATGCGCAGGGTCTCCAGGCCGCTTGCACCCGCAGTCGCCGGGACCGGCGATGCTGCAGCGATGGCCTTGGTCGGCGCGGCGACACAAGCCGCCTCTCCTTCGACCGTTAGCGTCAGACTCGCGCTGTAATCCGTCGTGCCACTGGCAAAAAACGGGCAGACAACAGCCGTGAGCGTGCCGGCAGCGGGGTCGACAACGCGTACGTTCTCCTCAGGCGACCCACCGTCGCTGGACCCCAACGCCGTGCCGTCCTGAAACACGCTGAGCACGAGGTCCGGATCTGTGACGATCCCGACATTGGTGCCAACCGGCCACTCGATGTGAAAGTCCGCTATCAGCGACCGCCCATCGTAGTAACCCTCCGGCAGAGTGAGGACGATGTCGTGCGAATCATCCGTACCCTGCGTGCAGGCGTTGGTGGCTGCACCACTGGCGCCAGCGAGGGCGGTGCCAGTCCACTCCACCACGAGCGTGTCACCGATGGTTGTCGGCGCAGTCACGTCCTGTGACGGCGGTTCGGATGCCTGCGCAAGCGGCGCAGACGAAAGCATTACGACACTGCCGAACAGTGTCGCCACAAAAGGACGAGTTGCGAACCCCATGACCAAGTTCTCCGTGCAGCCAGAATGCCGTACATATTCAGCAGGCTGCGGTTTCGTGAAGGAAGATGTCGTCGGCGCCGGCGCAAGATTCCGGGCCACTGTCCGATTCGGTGTCGGACGTTCACCGATAACTTTACGAATCGATTACACGCAAAGATACCGCCAAGGCTGCCGCTCAGTACGGCTTTTGAGCCGTCTGGCCGAAGATTCCCACAGAACAGCCGCGATCCGGCGCTGCGGCCGGGCTTCACCCCGGTTGGGGGCCTCGGTTACGCTGGACTGATCGCTCTCTGCGGAAACACACCTATGTCATTGCGCTGGTTCTCCGTGCCGATGGTCGCAGCTCTGCTGACGGCCTGTGGCAGCTCCTCCCCGTCATCGGAATCGGAGCGAACACCGTTCGCCTCGACGTATCAGCCGCTGCCCTCCACTACCACGCTCATCGAAAACGCCACGGTACTCACCGGCACAGGCGAGCGCATCGAGGGTGGCAGCGTCTTGCTGCGTGACGGCCGAATTGCCGAAGTGGGCAAACGCCTATCGGCGCCACGTGGGGCGCAGCGCATTGATGCCGAGGGTCGTTGGGTCACCCCAGGCCTGATTGACGCGCATTCACATCTTGGGGTGTACCCCTCGCCATCCGTCGGACCGCACTTCGACGGCAATGAGATCACCAGCAACAACACAGCAGGCGTCTGGGCCGAGCATGCGGTCTGGCCGCAGGATCCTGGCTTCGACACCGCACTCGCAGGCGGGGTGACCTCCATGCTCATCCTGCCAGGGTCTGCCAATCTCTTTGGCGGCCGCGGTGTCACGCTCAAGAATGTACCGGCAGTCACCTATCAGGCGATGAAGTTTCCCGGCGCGCCCCATGCCCTGAAGATGGCCTGCGGCGAAAACCCCAAGCGGGTTTACGGCCCGGGTCGCCAGACGCCCTACACCCGGATGGGTAACGTTTTCGGCTACCGCTCCGCATGGATCGAGGCCGAAGCCTATCGTCAGGAATGGGATGACTGGCTGGCCCAGGGTGAGGACGCCAGCCCGGCCGACAAACCACAGCGTGACCTGAAGCTGGAAACGCTGGCCGGGGTGCTGCGCGGCGAGATCCTGGTCCACAACCACTGCTACCGTGGTGACGAGATGGCCACGATGCTCGAGATCGCTGACGAGTTTGGCTACAAGATCACCGCATTTCACCATGCAGTCGAGGCCTACAAAATTGCCGACCTACTGGCCGAGCGCGAAGTCTGTGCGGCGCTCTGGGCCGACTGGTGGGGCTTCAAGATGGAGGCCTTTGATGGCATTCGCGAGAACATCGCCATGGTTGATGCACCGGACAAGGGCTGTGCAATCGTGCACTCGGATGACGAGTACGGCATCCAGCGCCTGAACCAGGAAGCTGCCAAGGCCATGGCGGCCGGCAACCGCGCCGGCCTGGACATTGCACCGGAACATGCGATCCGGTGGGTCACGGCGAATCCCGCCAAGGCCATGGGTATCCTGGATCAAACCGGCACGCTCGAGGCCGGCAAGATGGCCGATGTCGTCATCTGGTCTGGCGACCCCTTCTCGGTCTATACGCTGGCCGACCAGGTCTTTATCGATGGCGCCCGTGTCTACGATCGGCATGACCCCAGCCGCCAACCACAGAGGGACTTCAAACTCGGCATTCTGGAGGTGAACTCGTGAGCCGCACCCACCTGCACATCGTGTTGGCCTGCGCCACGGGCTTGGCAGTGGGCAGCGCCAGCGCCGCCGAGCCCCTGGCCATTACCGGAGCAAAAGTGCACAGCCTGGGCGATGCCGGCACCCTGGATCGCGCAACGGTGCTGATCCGCGACGGCAAGATTGCCGCCCTAGGCCCCAAACTGTCCGTCAGCGATGACACCCACCGCATCGAGGGCAAAGGCAAAGTCGTCACCCCCGGCCTGTTCGATGCGCTGTCCGATCTGGGCACCGAGGAAGTCGAACTCGTGGCCGGGACCGTCGACTCGGCGGCCGAAAGCGCCCACCTCGGCGCAGCCTTTGACATTACGGGCGCCATTAATCCGCGATCCACGCTGTTCCCGATCAACCGCATCGAAGGCGTCACCCGCGCGATGGTGGCCCCAACCAGCCCCTCCGCGTGGCTCAGCACACCCGAGGGCAGCCTGTTCGCCGGCCGCGGAAGCATCGTCCATCTGGCCGCCGCGAGTGACGTTGTGCTCAAGCCACGTGCCGCACTATTCGTCACCCTCGGCGAGCATGGCGCTGACTTCGCCGGCGGCTCCCGAGCCGGGACCCTGGGGCAGTTACGCGAAGCACTAGAAGACGCCCAGGCCTGGGCGGCACTACCCGAGTCACAGCAGGCCGTGGCCAACCCTGGATACGCCGTGCGGCGCCCGGCTCGCGAAGTGCTGCAACAGGCACTCTCCGGCGACTTGCCCGTGGTCGCTCGGGTTGATCGCGCCTCCGACATTCAGGCGGTGCTGGACCTTGGCGAAACCTTTGGTCTGCGTTTAGTGATTGCCGGTGGCACCGAAGCCTGGATGCTGGCGGACGCGCTGGCGAATGCGTCGGTTCCCGTTATTCTGGATCCCACCGCCAACCTCCCAGCCAATTTCGAGCAACTGGGTGCCCGGGCCGATGCCGCCACCATTCTGCACCGGGCAGGTGTGCTCATCGCCATCACCCAGGATGGCGAATCACATCAGTCGCGGAACATCCGGCAGCTGGCAGGCAATGCCGTGGCGCACGGTCTGGATTGGGATGCGGCCCTGGCAGCCATTACCGTCAATCCAGCCAAGATCTACGGCCTGCCGCATGCGGATGCGGGCGTCATGCCCGGTCAACGGGCTCATGTGGTGGTCTGGTCGGGCGACCCGCTGGAGCTGACCACCGCGGCAGAGGCCGTCGTCATCGAGGGGCGTGTCCAATCGATGACCAGCCGGCAGATCTTACTACGCGATCGCTATCTCAACACCGACGACCCATGGCCGCCGGCTTACCGTCGACCGTCCTCACCGTAGCGGATGTGCGGCGGGCAGAGCTGGAATCGCTCTTCTCGCCGCACGGCCTCACACTGATTGAAGTCCCTGTGGATGAGCCCATCCCGGGCAGCTACTGGGGCGACGAGGAAGCCGGCCTGATTGAGGATCGGCTCTACCTGCGAGCCGATACGCCGATCCACTCGGTACTGCACGAAGGGGGGCACTGGCTGTGCGCACAAGCCCGTGGCCGGGGGAACCTGCACACCGACGCCGCCAGCGACGATGCTGAGGAGAACGCGGTCTGCTATCTGCAGATTTTGCTGGCCGACCGCATCACCGGATTCGGACGCCAACGTGCCTGGGCGGACATGGATGCCTGGGGCTACAGTTTTCGTTTGGGCTCGGCCCAGGCCTGGTTCGAGCGAGATGCCGATGATGCTCTAGCCTGGCTCCAAACCCACGCCGCCCACCTGCTCGACGGCACCATCACCCCGACATGAAAACGCCCCGCCAGGTTGGCCTGGCGAGGCGCTATCAAGCTGCTGGCCCTGCGGCATCACGCCGCAGGACCGCATCAGCTGAGACTAGCCGCGGCGGCGGGCCAGGCCAAAGCCCAGCAGCGGCAGCAGCAGCAAGCCACCCAGAGCGCCCGAACCACCGCCCGTAGAACCGGCCGGCTGGCTGGGCGTGCCTGGGTTGTTACCCGTCCCACCCACGTTCACCGTCGCCTTGGCTGTGGCCGTCGATTCATCGCTTGCCGTCACCGTCAGGCTGGGCTCGTAGCTGCCCGGACGGGTGTACACGTACACCGCCGTGGCTTCAGTCCCGCATTGCGGGGCCTCGCCATCGTCAAAGTCGAAGCAGTACTCGGTGATGGTCTTGC
>JAYZUZ010000017.1:0-11155 GCA_036156195.1 Pseudomonadota bacterium
CGCCGGTCGCGGGCTCGCAGGCCTGGGCCGGCGCCGCGCCGTGGCCGCCCCGACCTGAGCAGTGGCATCCGCCCTTTTCCGCCCCTTTTGGGCGCGCAAAAGGGGCTCGGCCTTCAGGCCGAAATAACGTGGTGATCAACTATCTGCCTACGGTGACCTGTAACCAGAGCCGTTCAGGTCTGCAGTGAATACGCCAGCGTCGGATCCTCATCGCAAGCAGGCGGGTTTAGCCCTGCCGGGCGCGACCTCAACTCACCACGTCAGCCGCCGCCGCCAGGCTTTCCAGTCCAGCGGTTTGACGTCGAGAATCTGCCTCACGGTGTCTCGCGCGGATGCCATGTCACCACCATGCCGCTGCTTGGAAGCCACCCGATGCAAGTGCATGGCCATGACTTCGGGGTGCTGTGACAGGTAGTCGCGATTCTTGTCGATGACCCGTTGCTCGCAGGCATTGGTGACACCGATGTCAGCCGGGTCGCTGAGTCGCTTGCCTTCATGGATATGGTGATCGACCAGACAATGCCCCACACGCTGACCGGCATGTCCCTGCCTGAGCAGGCGGTACACCAGGTCACGGTCCTCCGACACATGGAGGGATTCGTCGAAGCCCCCCATTTCCATTAGTACCGACCGGCGAATCCCGAACCCGGCGCTGGTCGCAGCTTGGGCGGCTGAGTAATGTTCGGGCTCGGCAGCTTGTGTGGGATCGATCCGGCAATCATCAAAACGCTCGATCTTGACGGGCTCGCCCCGATCCGCGATCCAGCATCGCTCCCCCCAGAACCAATCCACATCGGGGGTGCTGGCGAGCACCCCGATCACGGCCTCGACAGCCCCGGGGTGTAACCCATCGTCATCATCCAGAAACATGACCCATGGGGTGCGCGCAGCCTCTGCACCCGTATTGCGCGTGGCCGAGGCACCGCGCGAACCCTGCTGGCGATCAATCACGCGCAGCAAGGGGTGATCCAGGGCCAACAATGCTTCAGGACTTGCGTCACTGCAGTGATCGCAGACGACGATCACCTCAGCAAAACCCGGGTGCTGGGCCAATGCGGTCTCTACAGCATGTAGCACGGCGTCGCGCCGATTATGCGTAGGAATGACGAGGGTCAGATCCTGAGGACTCATCTTGGGGATCGATGCAAGATCAGGGAGGGCGAAAGCTTGACAGAACCGGCCGTGGAGACAAGCACCCGACCGGGGGGATTCCGATGATTATTCGACGCCGTGCACGATTCATCCATCAAATGGGCGAGTAGCGTAGCCATGACGGCATTCCACGCACGATTAGGGCCATGCCCACTTAGTCGTCGCGCAGGCTCGTGAGTTCAGCCAACTGCCCCCGGCGAAAGAAGTAGGTCTCAGCACGCCGAGCCACCGTCATCGGCCCGGACATCCAGCTGGCCACCTTCCAGCGCAGCCATGCCCATGGGAGCGAGCGCCGCAGACGCCAGATTTCCCCGGGTGCCGCCCCACCTGATTGCCGCGCGCGGATATAGACATCGCCTCGCCCGAGCCGGTAGGCCCGGCCCTGCAGCCATGTCAGCGAGAGCTGTTCTTCTCGGACCTGATGCCAGACCTGAGCCTGCGCGACATAAAACGTCTTCGCCCCCTCGGCGCGCAGGCGACGCAACAGCTCGGTTTCACCACCACAGACGTATTGATGACGGCCGCCCGGGCCGATGCCTTCATCAAATCGCATCCGCTGCAGCCAGTGGCGGCGAACCGCGAAGCTGGGACCGTAGGCGTCGCGGTGGGTGGGGCCAGAGACATCCCCCAGGTCGAAACGGGCGAATGCGGCCTGAGAGAAATGGTAGGCCGGGTTGGCCAACCAGCCCGGCGCCGAGTCAGGAAACCTGGGAAGGATCCGACCGGCAAACACGTCGTACGCCGCTTGCGTCCGCCCCGCCTCGACAAAAGCCCGTAACCAGCCCGGGACCGCGATGACATCGTCATCGGTAAACACCACCAGTTCAGCATCAAGCCCCTCAATCACCCGGTTGAGCGCCCGGTTCTTGCCGGCCTGGGGCGCATGCTGGACATGCAGCGGCAATCGGCTCTCCCAGTCGGCCAAGACGGCTTGGGTATGGTCCTCGCTGCCGTTATCAACCACCCAGAGCTGCCAATCCAGCCCCTGAGTTTCCATCTCGTGGAACGATTGCAGCGTTTGCCGCAGTGACTCGGCACGGTTGCGTGTAGCCAGTACGACCGCCGTTTCCGTCTTGCAGCTTGAGGTCATGCCTGTTGGGAATGCAGGTCCCGCACCAGTCGCCAGGCACCCTTCTCCAGCGGTAAATACTCGCTGCGCAGCGAGGGCTGTTCCGCCGTCCATTGCGCCACCGTTTGATGCTCGGTCTCGCGCGCGCCGTCATCCAGCAGGATGACCACGTTGTCGGCCAGCTGGGACTGCAGTTTCTGCAACGCCGGCGCGCGAGGCAGACTGCCCTCGCCAGCCGGCGACGGACCATCGACAACCAGCAGATCAATGGTCAGACCCTGTACCGCACTGAGATCGGAGTACCAGACATCGCCCGCCTCACCGGACACCGGTGCGTGGATCACCTCAACCACGTCTGACAAGCCGTGCAGTGCAATCTGTTCACGGCAGGCAGCCGCATAGGCCGCGTTCTCTTCCAGCGACACACAGCGGCCCGGCAGCCCGGCCTCGCGTTGCGCCTTGAGCAGGTAGCCGATCACCAGCGTGGACAACCCGCAACTGGCCTCGACGACCACGGCGGGCTGGCGCCGGAGAACCTCGCTGGCGACAAGACTGAGAAAATCTGGCGATGCCGCCCAGTCACGAGCAGGTGGTAGCGGCGCCACAGGACGGAGAACCTGCACGAGCGTGCTCCACTGCTGCGACTGGCGCCAGTCATGCGCCAGTGATGCGCGCAGATCGGCATGAAAACGCTTGTTGCTACGCTCGGCGCGCACGGTCACCACACCGATTAGACCCAGCACCAGCAACATGGCGTGGTAGGTGCCGGTGAGCCCGTCGATGATTGTTGCCAGGACGACGGCCCCGGCGGCAAGCCGGGTTTCGACGTGTTTGCGCTGTTTACGGTTGGAAGCAGTTGAAGCCATTCAATGCGGTCTCGAATAAAAAGGTTCGGCCGTACGAGCAGACTCGCCCGGCTACAAAACGTGTCTCAATAATAAGCGGCGATCTGCCTAACCCATCCATTGCGCCCAGTGCGATTGCACGCAGTCCGCATGTTCTGCCATGGCAGCAGCGGGCTCTTCGGGCCGATGATCCGCCAGCACCTTGCGATGCATGCGAGAGCGAATATCCAGATAGGCGGCCGTCAGCGACTCTGCAGCGCCTGCACTGATGAACCCTTGTCGGGCCAGGGCATCGAGTTGCCGGACATTGTCCGACCAATCAACCACCGTCGGCTCGTCGGGTGCGTGGCGCAGCAGCAAGTACTGGACCAGGAATTCCAGGTCCATCATCCCACCTGGCGACTGCTTGAGGTCAAAAACCCCGGGTTCCGGTCGCAACCATTCCTTGCGCAGTCGTTCGCGCATGTCGACCACAGCATCGCGTAATGCATCGACATCACGCGGGCGGGCCAGTGTTTCGCGACGAATCGCCGTAAACGCCTCGGCCAACGCGGGGTCACCGGCGACAACACGGGCACGGCACAGCGCCTGATGCTCCCAGGTCCAGGCCTGGGTTTGCTGATAGTTTTCGAAGGCCTGGATGGACGTGACCAGCAGACCGGAACGCCCGCTGGGCCGCAGCCGCGTATCGATTTCGTAGGCCCGGCCTGCCCCGGTCTGGGTGGTCACCCAATGAATAAGACGCTGGACCCAGCGAATCGCGTACTGCGTGACATCCAGCGGTCGTCGACCATCGCTCTCGCCCTGGCCCCGGTGCACAAAAACCAGATCCAGGTCCGAACCATAATTGAGTTCGATCCCACCGAGCTTGCCGTAGGCCACGATCGCCAGTCCGGCTTCGGGTGGCAGCTCACCGTGACGCTCGACCATGTCCAGGCGCGAGCACTCCAGCGCCTGAACCAGGGTGGCCTCGGCAATCCAGCTGAGATGATCGGAAACGCGCATGAGCGGCAACGCACCGCTGATCTCGGCGGCGGCGACGCGCAGCATCTGGCCCTGCTGAAACTGCCGCAGCCCGTCCAGACGCGCCTCATCATCAGCCGCACGGTTCACGGCATCGGCGACCAAGGCCTGCAGCGCCTGTCGGCCCGGTGGCTCGGCAAGCAGTCGGGGGTCCAGCAACTCGTCCAGCAGTCCCGGCGCTGCAACAATTTGGCGCACCACCCAGGGACTGCCTTCGGCGAGCCGAATCAGGTGCTCGAGCGCGACCGGACGCTCATCCAGCAGCGCCAGATAATTGGTCCGGCCCACCAATGCTTCGAGTATCGACAACAACCGACGGGCGACCTCATCCGGCTCGGAACAACCAGCCAGGTGCTCCAGACAGGCTGGCCAGATGCGTTGAAGCCGGGTCTCGGCCGCATCGCTGTAGCGATCACTTTCGCGGAGTGCACGCACCAACTCACCGATGCGCTCAGGCTGCTCCAACCCTGCATCGGTCATCCGTTGCTGGCCTGCGTCCGACTCGGCGCGTTGCCAGCAGGCGGCATCCGGGGTTTCGTCATCCTCGGCCGTACCGACAATGGCCTCGAACATGTCGTGCACCCGTTCGCGATGTTCATCCAGGGCGGTCTCCAGCTCCGCCCAGTGCGCGTGGCCAAAGGACGCGGCCAGCGCCGCGCGGATCACCGGATCCTCCGGCACGGCATGCCATTGGGCGTCACTCCACATCTGCAACCGGTTTTCGAACTGACGCAGAAACAGATACGCCGCCTCCAGTGCAGCGCCGTCGCTTTCATTGAGGTGGCCGGCAGCCACAGCGGCGGTCAGCGCGGGACGCCAGGCCGCTTGCCGCAGCGCCGTATCGGTTCCGCCGTGCACAAGCTGCAGGGCCTGGAGTATGAATTCCGCCTCGCGGATACCGCCGGCACCCCGCTTGATATCGAGGTCTCCGGTGGTCCGCGCTACGTCCGCAGCGATATCGGCCTTCACGCGCCGCAGCGACGCAAAGGCCCCGAAGTCCAGGTAGCGACGGTAGACAAAGGGCTGGAGGTGGTCGAGCAGGCGCTGAGCCCAATCGGGCGTACACCCGACCCAGCGCGCCTTCATCAAGGCATAGCGCTCCCAGGCACGGCCATGCGCTTCGTAGTAATGCTCCAGGGCCGGGGCCGACACCGCGATGGGGCCGGAACGACCGAACGGCCGCAGGCGGGTATCCACGCGGTAAACAATGCCCTCGGGTGTCACGTCTGCCAGTTGGGCGATTAGTCGCTGTGCAACGCGCGTGAAGTAAGTCGTCGCATCCAGTGATCGGTTGCCTTGACTGGCCGGCTCAGCCGGACCATGAACAAAGATCAGGTCGACATCAGACGAGAAATTCAGCTCCTGCCCACCCAGCTTGCCCATCGCCAGCACTGCGAGCCGGGCCGGCGTGCCGTCCGGGCCGGACAATGCACCATGCCGCGAGGCGACGTGGTCGTGCGCCTCATCCAGCGCAGCCGCAATCAGAGTGTCGGCCACCGCAGACAACGCCGAGAGGCTGGCCCAGCCATCGTCGCAGCCGTCCAGATTACGCAAGGCGATGGCCGCCAGCAGTCGTCGACGTGCGCAGCGCAGGGCAGCGAACCAGTCCGCCTGGGCCGCACGCTGGACCTCTAGCTCTTCCGCGGCGCGCTCAGGGCCCACGATCGTGCTGGCCAGCGTACTTAAATCAGTCCAGAGCGCCGTCTCTCTTGCGAGAAACGGGCCTTGGGTTACTGCAAATTCGGTCATGGGTCTAGGGTGAGGCTATTCGCCGTGCGTGAATACCCCCCGTCCGAGGTCTGCTGCAAGCCGAACCCCACACGAGAGCAGGCGAGTCGTCCGACAGGGCTCCGGCCCTGACTCCCGATGCAAGCGAACCGGAAACGCTACCAGACTCGCAGCCCTGCGAGCGGCAACAACGGGGTGTCGAGCCGACCAGACTGCGCGCTAGCGATCGGCCAACGCCAGCCGCTCCATGGCGTGCGCCGCCTGATCATCACCGGCCTGGGCTGCGCGGCTATACCAGGTTTGCGCCAACTCCATGTTCTTCTCGGCGCCCACCCCCTGCTCGTAAAACCGACCCAGGTGATACTGGGCAGCGGCGTAGTTCTTTTCAGCTGCCAACTGCAGCCAGGACAGCGCAGCGGGCGCGTTGGCGACAACGCCCTCACGCCCCTCTTCCAGTAACAACGCCAGGTAGACCTGCGCAGGCATGTGGCCCTGCTCCGCCGCTGCACTGTAGAGCTTCGCGGCCTGGGCAGGGTCCGTGTTGCCGTCTTCCGGATCATCCAGTAACTGTGCCAGGCGGAACTGTGCATCGGAGTGTCCCTGCTCGGCCACCTGGCGATACAAAGCACGCGCCTGATCCAAGTCCTGAGGTAAGCCCTCACCGTCTGCGTACAAGCCAGCGAGTACGAGCGTGGCGCCGACGTGCTCCTGCTCCTGCGCATGCCTAAGCAAACTCACGGCCTGGGCAGCGCCGGCATCGGCCACTTCACCTCCCAGGAACAGCAACGCCATGTTGTAGGACGCACTGACATGTCCGGCATCAGCCGCCCGGTCATACCAGTAAGCGGCCTGGTCAGGATCGCGCTCGATACCCACACCCATCTGGTACGCCAGCCCCAATTGGTACATGGCGTTGGTGTGCTCAGCCTGTGCGGCCTGCTTAAACCATTGCACGCTCTCGGTCTCGGCATCCGGCTCGCGCAGGCGCGTGAGCATCAAGCCAAGGTTGTACTGGGCGGGCACGAGGCCGGCCTCTGCCGCGGCGGTGTACGCCTCGCGTGCAGCCTCGACATCGCGCGCGACGCCTTTGCCGCTGGCATAAAGGGCGCCAAGGCGGAAATTGGCTTCCGGGATGTCACCCTCGGCCGCCTGCTCGAACAGAGGAACGGAGGCCGGCACATCACGCTCCACGCCCTCCCCTCGCAGCAGCATCTCGCCGAGTTCATACGCAGCCTCGGGATCACCCGCCTCGGCGGCGACGGCATACGCCTCTGCCGCAGCGGCGAGATCCTGGGACATCCCCACGCCAGACTGGCGTGCAATTCCGAGCAGCAGACCGGCTTCCGCGGGGTACGTCGCGATTGCACCGGTCAGCAACGCATCCACGTCATGCTCACGGGGTGCCTCGTAGCCGTTATGGATGAGCAGACGGGCCAGGTTCAGTTGCCCGGCGGCATTGCCCTGTTCAGCCGCATCGCGCAGCAACTCGTAGGCGTAATCGACATTCTGATCAATGCCATCACCGTTGAGATACATATTGCTGAGGTTAACGATGGCACCGTCGTGACCTTGACTGGCTGCCTTCCAGTACCAGTCAGCGGCAATGGCCGGCTTGGCCTCGCCCAGCAAGCCCTTTTGCAGGATGAGGGCGGTGTTGAACTGTGCTTCGGCAAGCCCCTGCTCAGCGGCCTGGAGGAACCAGTCAAAAGCCAGGCTGATATCGGCCCGAATGCCGATCCCCTCGGCATAGAACCGCCCGAGGTCGCTCTGCGCCTCGGCATAGCCCTGTGAGGCCGACTTGAAATAGAAATCCAGCGCGGCGGTGAGGTCCACGGGCACACCATCGCCCTGCTCCAGTCGACGCCCCATGACGTGCTGGGCATCGGGGTATCCAAGTCTCAACCGCTCATCAAAGGCCAGCTCCTGCTCGCTGCGTGCCTGCACCGCTGCGCGCCCCGGCTGCTGCGCGGCCTCAGCAGAGGCGCCCGCCTCACCGGCCAGCGGCTCGACCTCGGGCAACACCGGGCCGGATGCCTCAACGGACTGCACTGCAGGCGGCGCGAACAAAGGGTCCGCTGCAGACGCGTCATCGGCGACGGCATCGACCTTGGATTCAACCGTGGCTGCCGCCGACTGCTCGGCATCATCACCTGCCGGGGTCGATCCTGATTGCACAGCCTCGCCCGCGGGCTCGGCTTGCGGGGCTGCAGCAGGTGACTTCGTGCCTGCAGCTACCACGGCATCGGCCGTCGGTTTCGGCAGCTCCAGCCGGGCATCATCCGCCATGACAGCGGCTGGCAGCACCAGCGAGCATACGACGGCCAGTAGCCGTGGGTTTCGAGCATTCATTGCAATATTCACTCCGCGCTTAACCTGCAACTGTCGTCGCTTGGCGACAAAGCTTCAAGGCTTGTCCGCCCACCGGACGAGATACAGGTCTCAACGGGGTGAAGAATAGATGAAACCCATACGAAAAAGCCCCGCCGAAGCGGGGCTTTTTCATCCATCTGAGTGACGGAGGGCGTGATTTACATCATGCCGCCCATGCCACCCATGTCACCACCTGCCGGCATCGGCGGCTCTTCCTTCGGAAGTTCCGCAACCATGGCTTCGGTGGTCAGCATCAGACCGGAGACCGAGGCGGCGTGCTGCAGCGCGCTGCGCGTCACCTTGGTCGGATCCAGGATGCCCATGGCGATCATGTCGCCAAACTCACCGGTGCCGGCGTTGTAGCCGTAGTTGCCGGACTCGGCTTTAACGGCGTTGAGGATCACGCTGGCTTCGCCACCGGCGTTGCTGACGATCTGGCGCAGCGGCTCTTCAATGGCACGCTTGAGGATACGGATGCCCGCATCCTGATCGGCATTGTCGCCCTTGACCTTCTCGATCGCAGCAATGGCACGCACCAGTGCGACACCACCGCCAGGCACCACGCCTTCTTCCACCGCCGCACGCGTGGCGTGCAGGGCGTCTTCAACGCGGGCCTTCTTCTCTTTCATCTCGGTTTCGGTGGCAGCACCGACCTTGATGACGGCCACACCACCGGCCAGCTTGGCGACGCGCTCCTGCAGCTTTTCACGATCGTAGTCGCTGGTGGCGTCTTCGATCTGCTTGCGGATGGTCTCGATACGGCCCTTGATGTTGTCGGTCTGACCCGAGCCATCAATGATGGTGGTGTTTTCCTTGGAGACCTGGACCTTCTTGGCTTCGCCCAGCTCTTCCAGGGTCACCTTCTCCAGGCTCATGCCGGTCTCTTCGGAAATGACCGTGCCGCCCGTCAGGATGGCGATGTCTTCCAGCATGGCCTTGCGACGATCACCAAAGCCCGGCGCCTTGACGGCAGCGACCTTGACGATTCCGCGGATGGTGTTGACCACCAGCGTCGCCAGGGCCTCGCCTTCAACGTCTTCGGCGATGATCAGCAGCGGACGCGAGGACTTGGCCACGGCTTCCAGCACGGGCAGCAGATCGCGAATGTTCGAGACCTTCTTGTCGTGCAGCAGGATGTAGGGGTTGTCCAGCTCAGCCGTCATCGACTGCTGGTTGTTGACGAAGTACGGCGACAGGTAGCCACGGTCAAACTGCATGCCTTCGACGACATCCAGCTCGTTGGCCAGGCCCGAACCTTCTTCAACGGTGATGACGCCTTCCTTGCCCACCTTCTCCATGGCCTCGGCAATGATCTCGCCGATGGCATTGTCGGAGTTGGCGGAGATGGTGCCCACCTGCGCAATGGCCTTGTTGTCATCGCAAGGCTTGGACAGGCTCTTCAGCTCTTCGACCGCAGCTTCCACAGCCTTGTCGATGCCGCGCTTCAGGTCCATCGGGTTCAGGCCGGCGGAGACGCTCTTGATGCCTTCGCGCAGGATGGCCTGGGCCAGCACCGTGGCGGTGGTGGTACCGTCACCGGCAACATCCGAGGTCTTGGAAGCCACTTCCTTGACCATCTGGGCGCCCATGTTCTGGAACTTGTCTTCCAGTTCGATTTCCTTGGCCACGGACACGCCGTCCTTGGTGACCGTCGGCGAGCCGAAGCTCTTTTCGAGGACCACGTTGCGGCCCTTGGGACCCAGGGTGACCTTGACGGCGTTGGCCAGCGCGTTCACGCCTTTCAGCAGCTGCTGACGGGCGTCGTCGCTGTAATGAATTTCCTTGGCAGCCATGTTGATAGCTCCTTAACTAATGAGGTTCTGACGAATAGGTAGAGATCGACAATCAGACGTGCGGGGCTTAGGCCTCCAGCACCGCCATGATGTCGTCTTCACGCATGACAACGACTTCGTCGCCGTCCAGCTTCACTTCGGTACCCGAGTACTTGCCGAACAGGACCTTGTCGCCAACCTTGACGTCCAGAGCCTGGACGGTGCCGGATTCCAGCTTCTTGCCATTACCAACGGCAATGACTTCACCCTTGATCGGCTTTTCGGTTGCCGAGTCAGGGATCACGATGCCGCCCGGTGACGTGCGCTCCTCTTCAAGGCGCTTGACCACCACGCGATCCTGCAAGGGACGAATATTCATGGCTGACTGCCTCCCAATGTGTCGATAACGATGTCGATTTGAAGGGCCAATCCCCTGGCCCGGCCGGGACAGGTCGGGCGCCGCGAACACTCGCGAATTAGCACTCGACCTTGTTGGCTGCCAAAACTGGGGACCGGGGGGTGGGTTTCAAGAGGCGGGTGCGAATTTTTTTGTGAATTTTGTGTGGCAGGGGGACGGAGGCTGCGCTTCCGGTCGGGTTGGAGGCTCCACTTCGCCGCGCCATGGCGTAGGCGCGTGCCATGCGGGGACAGGTTTAGGCCTGTCGGCGGCGTACAGCCGTGGTCCGGCGTGATGTGCGTTGAACCCGTGTCACGTGGCCGAGCATCGCAGCAGGCGGTGGATAAGTCGGCGCGCAGCGCCGAGCGAGGCAGGGATGCCGAAGCCGTTGCAGTCGGGCCAGGACGGCCCGTCTGCAACGCCCACCGGCTGCGAGAAGCACAGGGCACCCGCCGCCGAATAGGCGGCGGGCCACGTGATCGGGCGCCTTTTCTTTTCGCCGGTTTTCTTTGGGCGAACAAAGAAAATCGGCTCGCCCAGCAGGGCGAAACCCGACTGCTCGCGATGAGGATCTGACGCTGGCGTATTCACTGCAGGCCTGAACGGCGCTGGTTGCAGGTCGCCGCGTGCAGACAGCGAATCGCAATGTTGTTTCGGCCTGAAGGCCGAGCCCCTTTTGCGCGCCCAAAAGGGGCGGAAAAGGGCGGATGCCACTGCTCAGGTCGGCGCGCCGACGGCGCGCCCAATGCCCAGCGAGGCACGCCGGCGACGGGCGGGGGGGGGACACGCCCCCCCAGCG
>JAYZUZ010000018.1:0-295107 GCA_036156195.1 Pseudomonadota bacterium
AAAAGTTGCCATGGTCGCCTGCATGCGAAAGCTCATCACGATTCTCAATGTGATGATGAAAACCGGGCAGCATTGGAATCCGGATTTGGCCTGAATTTATTGACTTCCGACCATAGTCACTTGTTAGGTGACAACTCACCCGACGGTCCAATGATAGGAAGTGTAGTAATAGTTTTCCCATTGACCATTGTATTGATGGCTATCCTGCTGCCACATGTCCACTTTTTGATCATACCCAAACATGTCCTTCTTCGTGTGGTACTTCACATGATCCTGAAGATTGCTGTAGACATACGATGAGATTCCAACGTGATAGGGGTCTGAGAGTTTGTCCCCGACTTTCACGGATTTGTTAACAGCGTTGCCGAGCCAAACTAGATCTCGGTTATTACTCCCTGACTTTCCCGCTTTAGTGCAAAGAATGTTTCCGTGATCTAGTCCAATGCCAAAATTGATTGCGCTGTATTTCTCAAGATATGTCCGAACCTTCGAATCAGAGTGCGTGAGCATGTAACACATCTGCATTGCAGCTTTCACAGCTGTAGAAAGAGACGCCTTGGTGTTGCCCTGAAAGAACACCAGCATTCCATCACCATTAAAGCTCCGTACTGCGCCGCCGAGGGAGTTCGCAATCGATACGATAGTGTGGAAGTAGATCATGTGCAGCTTCGCCGTGGTTGTCCGGTTGTGCTTGTTTAAAAGCTCAGTAGACCCCCGCATGTCGATGTACAAAACAGTCGCGGTGAATTTAAGTCCGGTATTACCAAATGTTAGGCGAGAATCGTCGATGTCAGGAACGATCGTGACATCCGTGACCTCAAACCTGGTATCGACAATTGATTTGGCTTTGGCCTCGATGTCGGTTTTCAAGGTCAATGCGCGCTCCTCCAGACTAACCATGCACCCAGCGGCGAAATTATCGCGGAAATCGTGATCCAGATAGAAAAGCGAAAAAACGCGTACTTCCTATCAGCGATGACAGAATTGGCAATAATTTGATTTGCCAACTGAATCTCGAAATCTGTAATTTTTTCTTCTGTTTTGCTGAGGGACTTCGAAAGAGATTCACAGTAACGCTTAGGCGTATATTTCGCTATGTGGCTGAAGAAGATTAGGTTATCAGTAGCATCTGGCGAGTTCTTCTTAAAAAGCCACGGCATCTGCAAAGATGGCGAGAACGACACCATCAGAGAGACCATGCTAGCAAGTAAGAGGGTGACGGCAATCAAACCATATACAAACGCGGACGTCGGCATTTCCTGCCAGGCCACACCAAGCCGGACCAAGCCAAAAATAGCCAGCCCGTTTGCAGCAAGTAAGGTTGCACACTTCGTTTCGGCGTGCTTCAACCACTCGTTGACGTTTTGAAATACGAACTTGAGCTGATCTTCCACGGTTCTTGTCACTTAACGCTGAAGGTAAGCCGAGCCGGAGCGCAGCGGAGGGGACCAAAGCCGCGCCAGCGGGTTTGGCTTCGGCTTGACCGCCTAGTTAGGTAGCGCCCGGCTTGCCATTGACATACTTCTGATGAAGCTCAACGCCGCAACGATAGCAGCGCTTGCCCGGCCAGCGGATGTCGGTGATGGACAGCCCACGAAACACTTGCGATGCCCTGCAGCTTGGGCAACGAAGATTCCATGCGTAGCCCGCCGTGACGAAACCGATGAGGAGCGCAAGTGCGAAATGCCAAGTAAATATGTCACCAAGCGTTGGACTGTTGGAATCAAGAAACAGATGTACGAGAACAACTACGCCGAATACGACGAATAGAGCTAAAAGCACAGTTCGTGGCGCGATTCTCATGAGCTACCTAACGCTTATTGGATGGACAATGGCAACCTAATCTACAGCGGATAGACCACCTAATACGCTGAAATAGTCTGTAACTCTTTGAATTCACAAGTTTCTACTCTGAAGATGTGGCCTCAAGCTGGCTGAGATGTCGCCATTGGCCACCTAATACGACCCGAGATGCGAGCTTTGACTGGGACGCTACGGCTTGGGTGTCCGGCATGTCGCGTTTTTTCCGTAGGGTGTCGATAGGTTCATAGCGTTCTCGGTGGCCATGTCGTCATCACAACCTAGATTATTGGATCAGCTGCGTCACGCTCTTCGCGCGCGGCATTATTCTTACCGTACCGAGCAAACATATACGCAATGGGTTCGGCGGTACATCATTTTCAATGATATGCGGCATCCACGTGAGATGGGCAAGGTCGAGATTGAGGCCTTTCTAACCCATCTTGCTGTTTCACGCCGAGTTTCTGCGTCTACTCAAAACCAGGCCATGTCGGCCATCTTGTCCCAATATCACCATGTGTTGGAGATGGAGCCGGAATGGTTAACCGAAGTGGTCCGCGAAAGACCATCACGTCGCGTTCCGATGGTGCTGGCGCCGCCCAAATGAACGGAGTTGCGTCGTATCTCGGCTTACCCGAAGAGGGGTTGCTGCCCTTTGCCCAGTATCTCGCGCACGGGTGCAAAGCTGCGCCGGTGGACGGGTGTGACGCCCAGGCGCCGGAGTGCGTCGAGATGCGCGGCGGTCGGATAGCCCTTGTGGCGAGCCAGTCCATAGCCCGGGTAGCTGTCATCCAGCATGACGAGCTGCCGGTCCCGTGTGACTTTGGCCAGAATCGAGGCAGCGCTAATCGCCGGCTCCACCGCATCGCCCCCGACTACGAGCGTGGTCGGACAGGCCAGACCGGGCGACCGATTGCCATCGACCAATGCATGCGTGGGTGCCGGCTCCAGCTGCTCAACGGCGCGGCGCATGGCCAGCAATGACGCCTGCAGGATATTCAGCGTGTCGATTTCCTCAACGCTGGCCTCGGCGATGGCCCAGGCCAATGCACGCGCCTGGATTGCCTCGAACAACGCCTCGCGCCGCCGTTCGGTGAGTTTTTTGGAGTCGGCCAACCCTTCGATGGGGTGGTCCGGATCGAGTATTACCGCCGCTGCGACCACAGGCCCAGCCAATGGCCCGCGGCCGACCTCATCCACGCCTGCCACGCGCTCGGTCGTCAACCCAGCAACTCCAGAATCGCGTCGGCGGCCTCTTCATCGGCTTTGCGCTGCAGGGCTTTGTGCACGGCTGCAAACTGGCGCGTCTGGGCCTGGGCGTATGCAGGTCGCTGTAGCAGCAGTCGCACCGCTCCTGCCAGTGCCTGGGGTGTGGCGGCGCCCTGTAGCAGCTCCGGAACAGCCGGATCCTCTATCAGCAGGTTGGGCAACGCGACATGCGGTGACTTGAGTAGCCCCAGGTCCAGCATCAACCAGGCGGTGAGTGCATTGGTGGCGTAGGCCACGACCATCGGTCGCTGGACCAGCAGCGTCTCCAACGTCGCAGTACCGGACGCAATCAGCACCGCGTCGGCCGCCGCCATGGCGGCTTGTGACTGGCCATCGACGACGGTGAGCGCCAGCGGCGACCCCGCCACCAGCGCATCCAGTCGTTTACGCGCCTTGGCGTTGGCGGCAGGCAGGATGCACTGCAGGCCGGGCATGTCACGGGTCAGCCGCTCGGCGGCCTGCAAGAACAAAGGTGCGAGCCGGTCGATCTCGCTGCCGCGGCTGCCGGGCAGTAGCGCCAGCACCGGACCCTGTGCGGGTAAGCCCAAGGCGTGTCGGGCCTTTGCGGGATCGGGGTCGGCAGCGATCTGATCCGCCAGCGGATGGCCGACAAACCGCACGGGAATCCCACTGTCTCGGTAAAACGCGGCCTCGAAAGGGAACAGCGTCAGCATCAAATCGACAGATTCAGCGATGTGCTTGACCCGCCCCTGCCGCCAAGCCCAGACCGACGGACTCACATAGTGCACCGTGGGAATGCCGTGGGCCCGCAGGCGCTTTTCTACGCCCAGGTTGAAGTCCGGCGCATCAATGCCAACCACCACGTCGGGTTTGCGGGCCAGGATTTGTTCGATCAGCCTGCGCCGGAACTTCACCAGTCGCGGGACTTCCTTGAGAACCTCCACCAGCCCCATGACTGATAATGTCTCGATATCCGCGAGTGATTCGCAGCCCGCAGCTGTCATGCGCGGCCCGGTGACGCCGAAGGCCTGGAGGTCCGGCACCCGGCGTGAGAGGGCCTGGACCAGACCCGCCCCCAGAATGTCGCCGGAGACTTCCCCGGCAATGATGGCGATCCGCATGGCGTGACGCGTGGAGAAGGCTTGCTAGCGCTGCAAGCCGCGCTGCGAGGCTTCGATAAACTGGATCATCGAGGCGACGTGTTCGTCGTCCTGGTGTTCGCGCAAGGCCTCCAGCGCGTCCGGCAGCCGGAGTTCCTTGCGGTAGATCGTCCGGTAGGCTTCTTTGATGCGACGAATCGCGTCCCTCTCGAAGCCCCGACGTTGTAGCCCACGGGTGTTGATACCCCGTGGCACGGCTGGATTGCCATCCACCAACACAAAGGGTGGTACATCGCGATCCAGCCCCGAGGCATACCCCGTGAAGCTGTGCGCGCCCATTCGGCAGAACTGGTGGATGAGCGTAAACCCGCCCAAAATCACCCAGTCGCCGATGTGCACATGGCCGGCCAGGCTGGCGTTATTGGCAAATATCGTATGGCTGCCGATCTGACAGTCATGGGCGACATGGCAGTAGGCCATGATCCAGTTATCACTGCCGATGCGGGTGGTGCCGTCTTCCTTGAGCGTGCCCCGGTTAATGGTCACGTTTTCGCGGATGACGTTGCGGTCGCCGATGAGTGTCCAGGTGTTGTCGGACGGCTTGGCCGTCATGTCCTGCGACAGCTCCCCCACCGAGGCGAACTGGTAAATCTGGTTGCCCTCGCCGATCCGCGTCTGCGCGCCGATGACAACATGGGGACCGATCCGCGTGTCCGCGCCAATTTCCACATCGGCGCCGATGATGCTGTACGGCCCGATGTCGGCGGTGTCATGAATCCGAGCGCTGGGCTCGACAATGGCGGTGGGGTGAATACTCATTCGTCAACCGATTTGGCTGCGCACATCAGATCGGCCGTGCACACGGTCTGGTCGTCCACCCAGGCGCGTGCCTCGAACTTCCAGATCTCACGCTTATGGCGGATGACCTTGGCTTCCATCATCAGGCGGTCGCCGGGCGACACCGGACGCTTGAAGCGCGCTTTGTCGATCCCCGCGAAATACAGAATGATGCCGTCGGATGCGCGCACCCCGGTCAGGTGCGACACCAGCAGGCCGCAGGTCTGCGCCAGCGCCTCCAGAATCAGCACGCCGGGCATGACCGGCACCTGGGGAAAGTGTCCAGGGAAGAAGGGCTCGTTGTAGGTCACGTTCTTGAACGTCACCAGCCGCTCCTGCCCATCGAATTCGACCACGCGGTCGACCAGAAGAAACGGATACCGATGCGGCACCAGTTTCAGAATATCGTTAATCGTGCTCTCGTCCACCACTGCTCTGCTACCCCGCCCTGTCCTGCCAGTCCGTCGGGATGCTCAGGCACCCGATTCGAGTTGTTTGACCCGGTCTTCCAGTTTGCCGAGACGCCGGAGGCGTGCGACCTGCTTGCGCCACTCTCCGCTGGTGGCTACCGGCCAACCGGAGGAGTAAGTGCCGGGCTCGCGAATCGAACGGGTCACCAGCGTCATCCCGGTAATCATCACCTTGTCGGTAATCTCCAGGTGACCGGCCACGCCCACGGCACCACCGAGCATGCAATAAGACCCGATCGTGCTGCTGCCGGCAATGCCAACCTTGGCCGCCAGCGCCGTGTGGTCGCCAATCCGGACGTTGTGAGCGATTTGCACCAGGTTGTCGATCTTCACGCCGTGACCGATCACGGTGTCTTCCACCGCGCCGCGATCAATCGTGGTGTTGGCGCCAATCTCGACATCGTCTCCGATGACCACACTGCCCAGCTGCGGCACCTCAATCCATCGACCGGCATCCATGGCCAGACCAAATCCGCGACTACCCACCACAACGCCAGGATGCAGTCGGCAGCGGGCGCCGATGGTGACACCGTCTTCGAGCGTGACATTGGCGGCAACGGCCGTGTGGCTGCCGATCTGAACACCGCGACCGATCACGGTATTGGGGCCGATGCACACACCGTCCGCGAGGCGCGCATCGGCTGCCACGACTGCGCCGGCGGCAATGGTGACGCCGGCACCCAGGCTGGCCTGCTCATCCACGACTGCGCGTGGATGGACCTGGCCCGTGGCGTCAGCCGGAGGCAAGAACTCGCTGGCAACCCGGGCGTAGGCCACATAGGGGTCGCGCGCCACAAGGCCGGGTGTGGCCAGTGCCTCGGCATCGGCTGTAGACACGATTACGGCGCTGGCCGCCGTACTGGCCAGATAGCGCCGATACTGCGGGTTGGCCAGAAAGCTGATCGCCCCTGCCCGGCCATTGGCCAGCGTGCAGACGCCGTCGATTTCGACGTTGCCGTCGCCGATCAGCTCCAGACCATGGCGCTCGGCGAGCGCCCCCAGACGAACTGCCAAGTTGCCGGAGCCCTTACTTGGCGGCTTCCAGACGACGCAGCACCTGCCCCGTCACGTCCACGGCATCGCTGGCGTAGACCGGGTCCTGCAGAACCAGGTCGTACTTGCCTTCTGTGGCAACGGCTTCAATGACTTCCGAAATCTGGTTCATCAGCTGCTGAGCCAGTTCTTTTTCGCGTGCCGCAACGTCTTCGCGGAACTTGCGCTCGGAGTAGTTGAAGTCAATACGGCGCGTGTTGAGGTCTTTTTCCGTGCGTGCACGCTCGGCTGCGCTCATGACATCGGCATTGCGCTTAAAGGCCTGGAGGTCTTCAGACAGCTGCTTGCCGTCCTGCTCCAGCTCCTTGGCGCGACGCTCGAAGTCGGCCTTCATCTGCGCTTCCATCTTTTTGTACTGCGGTGATTCCTTGATCAGGCGCTGGGACTGGATGGTCGCGATGCGAACTTCTGCCAGTGCCGTGCTGCTCCAGGCAGCACCGGCGATCAGGAGAGCGAGAATCGTGGTGATTTGTTTCATGAGATTTAGACGGTTGGTCGAATCGAGTTGGACACCAATGCGCTTGGTGCGACTTAAAAGCCTGTGCCGAAGTTGAGCTGGAAGCGATCCAGTTCGTCGCCCTGCTCGGGGCCGACAGGAATCGCGTAACTCAGGTCCAGCACACCCAGGAACGGCGTAAACCAGGTGTAGGCCACGCCATAAGAACTGCGCAGTTCGCCGGTTTCAAAATCATCGACTTCGTTGAACACGTTGCCGATGTCATAGAACACGGACAGGCGCGTGCTCTTGTTGTCGGTCTCCAGCGGCGTCGGAATGATGAGCTCGTTCTGAGCGTAAATCCGGAACTTGCCACCAAAGGGATTGTTGAACAGGTTGCGGGGCGTATCGCGCGGGCCGAGGGTGCCGTCCCGATAACCACGCACCGAACGTGAACCACCCGCAAACAGGCGTTCGTAAGGCGGGATGAGGTCGGTATCCCCGTACCCGTCGGCGACGCCGACCGAGGCGTTGATCTCGCCGAACAGTCCCTTGTAGATCGGCACGTACTGCTGGAAGTTGTAGAACGCCTTGAACACCTGCAAATCACTGCCAGGCACCGTGAGGTCCAGCGTCAGGCGATGCAGTGCGCCGCGGGTCGCAAAAATGGTGCGGTTACGCGTATCGCGGATGATGCCCGTGCGCAGTTCCAGGTTGTAGAACTTCGTCCCTTCGGCCACCACAAACTCCAGCACCTCATTGGAGGTGATGTTCTGGTTGGCAAAGGTTTCGATGGTGACCGCTTCCAGCCCGCCGCCCAGACGAATGGAGGTGTACTCCGACAGCGGGAATCCGTACGTCAGCGATGCGGTGGCGGTGTTGGTGTCAAAACCGGAACTGAAGCGCACAACCTGCTCGGATTCGCGGTAACGCAAGTCGACCGTGCGGCTGATGCCCTCAGGCGTGGCATAGGGGTCTGTCCAGCTGCCGGCGATCGAGCGGGAGAACTCGTTCGACTCCACCGATGCGCTGACGCGGTTGCCGGTGCCCAGGAAATTGGAATGCGTCACGCTACCGGTGAGCAGGAAGCCTTGAGAGCCCGAGAACCCGACGCCGAGCTGCACGGAGCCGGGCGGGCGCTCGGTGATCTCGAAGACCACATCGACCAGGTCATCGGTGCCCGGCACGGGCTGGGTCTCGACCGTGGCGTCTTCGACAAAGGCCAGACGCGCCAAACGGATGCGAGAACGCTCCACGGCGGCCCGGGAGAACACGGCCCCTTCAAACTGGCGCATTTCGCGACGCAGGGTTTCGTCCTGTGTCTTGAGGTTGCCGGAGAAGTTGATCCGCCGTACGTACACCCGCGAACCGGGGTCAACGTACATGCTCAGCTTGACGGTCCGGTCTTCTTCGTTGAGCTCGGGGAGCGGGCGCACATCGGCAAAGGCGTATCCGAAGTTCGACAAGGCATCGCTGATGCGCTCGGCACCTTCGGTCGCCTCCTTACGGGAGAACGTGTCCCCGGCATCCAGAAGCACCAGACGACGCAGGTAGTCCTCGTTGAGGATCAGATCGCCGGCAAACTCCAGCGACGACACTGTGTAGGTCTGCCCTTCGCTGACGTTGATCGAAACATAGATGTCCTTCTTGTCCGGCGTCAGCGCAACCTGCACCGAGTCCACATTGAACTTCAGGTAGCCCCGGTCCAGGTAATACGAGGACAGGGCTTCCAGATCGCCCAGCAACTGCTGCTTGGAGTAGCGATCGGACCGCTGGAAGAACTTGTAGACGCGGCTGGGTTCAAGCTTGAAGGTATCGAGCAACTCCTCGTCGCTGAACGCCTCGTTGCCGACAATGTTGATCTGTTCGATCTTGGCAACCCGGCCCTCGGTCACGATGACCTGGATGCTGACGCGATTGTCCGAGACCTCCTCGACTTCGGTCTCGACCTTTACGTCGTAATAGCCGTTGGCGTAGTACTGGCGCGTCAGCTCCTGCTGCACCTGGTCGAGAATGACTCGGCGAAACAGCTCGCCCTGCTTGAGGCCGGCGGACTCCATGGCCTCGTCGACTTCCTCGCCCTTGATCTTCTTGTTGCCCTCGATTTCAAACGAGGCAATGGCGGGACGTTCTTCGACGTAGATCAGCAGCGTGTCGCCATCGCGGCCCAACGCGACATTCTCGAACAACCCTGTCTGGTACAGCGCCCGGAGGGACTGCTGACCTGTGCGGTCATTGAGTTCGTCGCCGTTGGTCACCGGCAGGTATGTGAGGATCGTGCCAATTTCCAGGCGTTGCAGCCCCACCGCCTGGATGTCTTCGATCACAAAGCTTTCGTAGGCAGATGCCGCTGCGGACAGAAGGCATGCAACAAGTGCCCCCAGGATCCGTGGTGTCACGGTTCGCATGATGATTCGTACTCGGATTTATCCAATGAGCCGACTGATATCGTTATAGAAGGCCAGGCTCATCAACATGAATAGAAGCAGCAGCCCAATCTGCTGGCCGGCCGCCTGAACGGATTCGGAGATCGGGGAGCCCTTCACCAATTCGATCAGATAATACAGCAGATGCCCGCCATCCAACACGGGCACCGGCAGCAGGTTCAGTACACCCAGGCTGACCGAAACAATAGCCATGAAGCTCAGGAAGGTCACAATCCCTGCCTGCGCCGAGTACCCCGCGTACTCGGCAATGTGTATGGGACCGGACACATTCTTGACCGACACGTCCCCGGTCACCATGCGCCCGATCATGCGCAGCGTCAGCCAGGACATGCGCCAGGTCTGGGAGACGGCCTCGCCGACGGCGGCCAATGGCCCGTGACGCACCTGCACACGCAGGTCGTCATAAAAGCCATCAGGAATCTGCGGCCCGGCCCCCAGGTAGCCAAAGCGACCGGATTCGTCCTCGCGCTGCTCAAGACGGATCAACCGGCTGAGCCGCTCGCCGTCTCGCAGTATCACCACTTCGACCGCCGCCCCGGGATGCGCCCTCACCCAATCGCGCATCTGCCGCCAGGTGTCAAAGGACTCCCCATCCATGGACACCACCTTGTCACCCGCCTGCAAGCCCGCGCGAGCAGCCGGCAGATCTGCCACCACATCGCCCAGCACGGGCGGCACCTCAAAGGTCGGCGTGGTCAGACCCAGCGCATCAAACAGTCGCTGGGGGTCTGCGCTCACCCCGGAAAAATCCAGGGTGGTTGATTCGGTAAGCCCCGCCGCCGTCTGGACCTGCACGGGCACCGGGCGGCCAGTGAGTGCAACCTCGATCAGTCGAGGCCGCAGCTGATCCCAGCTCTGCACCGGCTCACCGCCCACTGCGGTCACAACCATGCCCTGCTCCAGGCCGGCCTCGGCGGCCAGCGTGCCCTCGGGCACGGGACCCAGCTCGGGTTTCAATGCGGTGGATCCGACGACAAACACCAGCCAGTAGGCTGCGATGGCCAGGATGAAATTGGCGCCGGGTCCGGCCGCCACAATGCAAATCCGCTTCCACACCGGTTGCACGTTAAAGGCCATCGGCCGGTCGGCATCCGCAACTGGCCCTTCGCGCTCATCCAGCATCTTGACGTAGCCGCCCAGCGGGATGGCGGAGATCGCGTACTCGACACCGCTGGTGGGCGAGACACGCGACCAAAGCGGCCGACCGAACCCGATGGAATAACGCAGCACCTTGACGCCCAGCTTGCGCGCCACCCAAAAGTGCCCGAACTCATGGAACGCCACGAGCGCGCCCAGTGCGACGATGAACGCAATGGCCGAAACCAAGACGTTGCTGAACGGTAAATCAAGCATGGTGCCTTCGACCCTCGCGCTGGCGGATTAATTCCCCGGTCAGCCGACGAATGTCGGCATCCAGCGCCACGATGCTATCGACATCGTTCGGCGAGTCCAGATGTCCTGACTGCTGCATAGCCCGGTCGATGACTTCGGCAATGGTTGTGAACTGAATCGCGCCACCGAGAAACGCCTGGACGGCGACTTCGTTGGCCGCATTCAGCACCAGGGGTGCGGCGCCTCCGGCAACCAGTGCCTCCTGCGCCAGCCGCAGGCAGGGAAAGCGCTCCAGGTCCGGCGCTCGAAAATCCAGCGGGCCTGCGCTGACCAGGTCCAGCGGCTTAACGCCCCCGTCCAACCGCTCAGGCCAGGCCATGCCATAGACGATCGGGGTGCGCATATCGGGTTGCCCCATCTGCGCGAGGACAGACCCGTCGTCCATGCGCACCATCGAATGCACAACGCTTTGCGGGTGAATGACCACGCGGATCTGCTCCGCAGGCAGGCCAAACAGCCAGGCGGCCTCAATCACCTCCAGCCCTTTGTTCATCATGGTCGCCGAATCGACGCTGATCTTGCGGCCCATCTCCCAATTCGGGTGCGCGCAGGCATCATCCGGTGACTTTCCGGGCAGGGCCGACAAGGGCGTGTCCAGAAAGGGCCCGCCCGAGGCGGTGAGCAGAATCTCCGTCACACCCGGCAAGGGTGCGCCGCAGCGGTACGCGCCGGGCATGCATTGGAAGATGGCGTTGTGCTCGCTGTCGATCGGCAGCAACTCCGCGCCACTGGCTGCGATGGCGTCCATGAGCAGCCGCCCCGACATCACCAGAGACTCCTTGTTCGCCAGCAGGACCCGCTTGCCGCAATGCGCCGCCGCCAGCGTCGGCAGCAGCCCGGCCGCACCGACGATCGCGGCCATGACCTGCTCCGCCTCCTGGCATTCGGCGACGGCAAGTAGCCCGGCAGGCCCGGCCAGCACTTCGGTGGGCAGACCCTGCGAACGCAGTTCGACAGCCAACTGTGCGGCGGCCTGCGAATCCGCCATAGCGGCAATCGCGGGACGATGCCGACGGCAGATCGCTGCCAGCCCATCCACGTCCCGATTCGCCGACACGGCCACGCAGCGAAAGCGGTCGGGATGGCGTTCGATGACGTCCAGTGTGCTGGCGCCGATACTCCCGGTGGCCCCGAGAATCGCAACCCCCGTGGTCATGCCCCCAACCAGCGCAAACCCAGTGCGAGAACAGGCGCAGCCGCGAACAGACTGTCGAGACGATCCAGGATGCCGCCGTGACCTGGCAGGAGTTGCCCGGTGTCCTTCACCTTGGCCTGGCGCTTGAACATGCTGATGCTCAGGTCACCCACAACGGAAAATGCGACAGCCACAAGACACACCAGCACGAACCCCGGCAAACCCCAGGCACCTGTCGGCAACAGGAACAGACCGGTCAGCACCGCAATAAGCCCCGCTGCCGCGAACCCGCCGACAAAGCCTTCCCAGGTCTTGCCGGGACTGATGCTCGGCGCCAGCTTGCGTCGACCGAAACGATGCCCCGCGAAATACGCACCGGTATCTGCCGCCCAGACCAGCGCCAGCAACAGCAGCACATGGAGCGGACCAGAGTAGCCGGGATGCCCATGCAACAACATCACGGCGAGGTAGGCCGGAATGAACATGAGCCACCCGGACGCTGCTGCCATGGCAGGCTGCACGCGGCCGTCGCGGAACACTGCAGGATAGGCCTTGAGCCAGCCGGCGGCGAAAATCCACCAGCCGCAACCCAGTAGCAGCGTCCCGTCAACGATGAGGCTGCCCTTGTCCAGACCAAATGCGGCAATGAGCAAGGCCGCCGACACGGCGGTGAAAGTCGCGTGCCAGGAGGTTTCGGTTAGCGCACTCAGGCGCACCCACTCCTCGGCAGCCAGCAACAGGACCAGCGCGATAATGGCGCCCACAGCCCAGGCTGGCCCAAACCAGATCAGCGCCAACGCGATGGGTGCCAGCACGACGGCGGTGGCGATTCGTTTCCAGAGCATCAGGAACTGGCCTCCAGCAAGCCACCGAAGCGGCGCTCGCGATCCGCAAACCATGCCAGGGCTTCGACGAGCGTCTCGCCGTTAAAATCGGGCCACAGCACCGGCGAAAAATACAGCTCGGTATAGGCGAGGTCCCATAACAGGAAGTTGCTCACGCGCTGGTCGCCTCCGGTGCGGATGAACAGATCAGGATCGGGCCAATCCCCCAGATCCCGGTACCGACCCAGCAGTTCTTCATCGATGTCGGATGGATTGACCTGTCCGGAGACAACGTCCTGGGCCAGTCGCTTTGCAGCACGTGCCAGATCGTCTCGGCCACCGTAGCCAACCGCGATGGCGAGCTGCAACCGGCTGTTGGCGGCCGTGAGCGCCTCGGCCTTGGCCATGCGTTCACGCAGGGCCGGCGCAAGCCGGCTGTGGTCCCCGATGAAACGCAGGCGCACGCCGTTGTCGTGCAGTTCCGCCACCTCGCGGTCCAGCGCACGCATGAACAACTCCATGAGCACGCGGACTTCCTGCAGCGGACGCGACCAGTTCTCACTGGAGAACGCGAACACGGTCACGTAGCCCAGCTTGGAACGAATACTTTGCTCGACCAGGGCCCGCAGGGCTTTGACACCTGCCCGGTGCCCCGCGGTACGGGGCTGCCCGCGACGGCGGGCCCATCGGCCGTTGCCGTCCATGATGACGGCGACATGTTGAGGAATAGACACGACGTTCGACGTCTGCTCCGGCTGCGTCAACCGGCTCAGACGGCCATCATCTCCTCTTCTTTTGCGGCCAGCTTGGCATCCACCTTGGCGACATGTTCGTCGGTGATCTTCTGGATGTCCTGCTCGGACCGGCGCAGATCGTCCTCGGAGATCTCGCCTTCCTTCTGCAACTCCTTGAGATCGGAGTTGGCGTCGCGACGCACGTTGCGGATGGCCACACGTGCGCTCTCTGCTTCGGCACGGACCACCTTGACCAGGTCGCGGCGGCGCTCTTCCGTCAGCGGCGGCAGCACAATGCGGATCACCGTGCCCGCCGTATTCGGATTGAGGCCCAGGTCAGACTTCATCAGCGCCTTTTCGATGGGCGCGACCATGGTCTTTTCCCAGGGCTGGATGGTCAGTGTGCGCGCATCTTCACTGGTGATGTTCGCGGCCTGTGACAGCGGCACGTCTGAACCATAGTAGTCCACGGTGACATGGTCGAGCAGACTGGGATGCGCCCGCCCGGTGCGAATCTTGGTGAATTCCTGCTGCAGCACGTCAATGCTCTTGCTCATGCGCTGCGCAGCATCTTTCAGGATGTCCTGGATCATTCGTTGGTCCCGTCTACCAGAGTGCCGACGCTGGTATCGCCGGTCACGATTTTCATGAGGTCACCGTCTGCGGTCATGTCGTAAACACGCAGCGGCACCTTGTGGTCCCGACACAGCACGATGGCGGTTTGATCCATCACCTTCAGACGCTGGTCGAGCACCTCGTCGTAAGTCACGCGATCGTAACGCGTTGCGGTGGGGTCGCGCATGGGGTCGGCCGAATAAACGCCGTCGACCTTGGTGGCCTTGAGCATGAGGTCCGCATCGATCTCGATGGCCCGCAGACTGGCCGCAGAGTCGGTGGTGAAGAAGGGGTTGCCCGTGCCTGCGGCAAACACCACCACCCGGCCCTTCTCGAGGTGGCGAATCGCGCGCCGGCGAATGTACTCCTCACAGACCTGGTTGATGCGAATGGCCGACATGACACGCACCTTGCGCCCCGCACGCTCGATCGCATCCTGCAGCGCCAGTGCATTGATGACGGTGGCCAACATACCCATGTGGTCGCCTGTGACGCGGTCCATGCCGCCACCAGCCAGACCTTCGCCACGAAAGATATTGCCGCCGCCGACTACGATGGCGACTTCGACGCCGATGTCCATGACCTCACACACCTGGCGTGCGAGCTGAGAGAGCACCTCGGACGAGATTCCGAAATCGGAATCACCCAGCAAGGCCTCGCCGGAAAACTTGAGCAGAATCCGCTTATGGACAGGTTCGGGCATCGACATCTCCAGTGGTTGAGCGGCGCGGGTCTGTTGCCCCGGCCCGGGCACGCCGCAAGTGGCCGGTGATTTCACCCGATCCTGCCGGGCAAAAAAAGGCCCCGGAGTCCGGGGCCTTGACGATCAGCCGTTAGGCTGAGGCGCGGGCCTGAGCCATCACCTCTTCAGCAAAGTTCGATTCTTCCTTCTCGATGCCTTCGCCGACCTCGAACCGGACAAATCCGGTGACCGTTGCGCCCGCTGCCTTAAGCAGCTTGGCCACGGTCTGGTCAGGGTCCTTGACGAAGGGCTGACCCAGCAGCGTGATCTCGCCGAGGTACTTGTTCAGGCGACCGACGATCATCTTCTCAATGATCTCCGGCGGCTTGCCACTGTCAGCAGCCTGCGCAATGAGAATCTCCTTCTCGCGCTCACGGACCTCAGCCGGGACATCATCCGCCGACACGAATTCCGGCTTGCTGGCGGCCACGTGCATGGCCAGATCACGGGCCAGCGCCTCGTCACCACCGGTCAGGCCGATGATCACGCCAATCCGCTCACCGTGCAGGTAGTGTGCGACCACATCGCCGCCTTCCAGCGTGGCGAAGCGACGGATGTTGATGTTCTCACCCACATTGGCGATGAGGTTACGGCGACGCTCATCGAAGGTCTCGCCGTTCACGCTTGCCGAGGACAGCGCCTCAACATCTGCAATATCGCCACCGACCACAGCCTTGGCCGCGTCGTCAGCCAATGCGACCAGACCGTCGTTCTTGGCGACAAAGTCGGTTTCGCAGTTGACTTCAACGATGGCAGCACGCGTGCCGTCAACGGCCACGCGAACGATGCCTTCGGCCGCAACGCGCGAGGCCTTCTTGTCAGCCTTGGCCTGGCCTTCCTTACGCATCTTCTCGATGGCGGCCTCGATGTCGCCATCGGTGGCCTGCAGCGCGCGCTTGCAGTCCATCATCGCGGCGCCGGAGCGCTCGCGCAGTTCCTTCACTTGTGCAGCTGTAATAGCCATTTCGACTCCGGAATATTCGATCAGGACGCGGCAGGTGCGTCTTCGGTCACTTCAACGTAATCATCGTTGCTCTTGGCAGCGCCCGTGGTCACGGTGCCACGGCCATCGAGCACCGAGTCGGCGATCGCGTTGGTGTAAACACGGATGGCGCGGATGGCGTCGTCGTTGCCCGGGATCACGCAGGCCAGCCCGTCCGGGGAGTTATTGGTATCGACCACTGCGACGACGGGAATACCCAGCTTGCGGGCTTCCTCGACGGCGATCTTCTCGTAGCCAACGTCAATGATGAACAGTGCGTCCGGCAGGCTGTTCATCTTCTGGATACCACCAATGGAGCGCTCGAGCTTTTCCATTTCGCGGCGCAGCTGCAGGCCTTCTTTCTTGGTCACACGGTTGATGGAACCGTCTTCGACCATTTTCTGCAGCACTTCCAGGCGGCGGATCGACTGCTTGACCGTCTTGAAGTTGGTCAGCATGCCGCCCAGCCAGCGCTGGTTCACGTAGGGCATGTCGCAGCGCTCGGCTGCAGCCTGGATGTCTTCGCGCGCGGCACGCTTGGTACCGACGAACAGCACCTTGCCGCCGTTGGCAGCCAGACGGCTGACGTAGCTGCAGGCGTCCTTCAGGAGCGGCAGGGTCTCCTCAAGGTTGATGATGTGGATCTTGTTGCGGTGCCCGTAGATGTAAGGTTCCATCTGCGGGTTCCAGTAACGGGTGCGATGCCCGAAGTGCACGCCAGCTTCCAGCAGCTGGCGCATGGTGATATCAGCCATGTTGATTTCCTATTTGTACGGGGTTGGGCCTCCACGCTGCCCGCCATGCCGATCCCGCGAACGGGACACCCCGCATGACGTTGTATGGAGCGTGTGAGAAGTCGGATTGCCACCGGAAAGACGACACCTGAGGCGTCGAATTGCCTTTGCGGCGCGCGATTTATACCATAACGGCCTGAATGAATCCAAGCGCCCACCCGGGCGCTTTTTTACTCTGGACCCTGCATGCCTGTTTCGATCAAAACCCCTGAAGAGATTGACGCTATGCGAGTGGCCGGCTCACTGGCTGCCGAAGTGCTCATGATGATCGGGGAGCACGTCAAACCCGGCGTGACCACGGGTGAACTCGACGCCATTTGCCATGACTACATCGTCAACCAGCAAAAGGCCATCCCCGCTCCGCTGGGCTACGGTGGCGGCGGCTCACGCCCGCCGTTTCCCAAGTCGATCTGCACTTCGGTGAATCACGTGGTCTGCCACGGTATTCCCGGCGACAAGAAGCTTAAGCGGGGCGATGCGGTGAATATCGACGTCACCGTCATCAAGAACGGGTACCACGGCGACACATCAAAGATGTTCTTTGTCGGCGAACCCACGGTCCGCGCCAGGCGCCTGGCCGAAGTCGCGCATGAATGCATGGTGGCCGGTATCGAGCAGGTGCGCCCCGGTGCCACGCTGGGCGACATCGGCTCGGTGATCCAGCAACACGCCGAATCCAACGGCTTCTCGGTGGTGCGCGAATACTGCGGCCACGGCATTGGCCGCGTGTTCCATGAAGACCCCCAGGTTCTGCACTACGGCCGTCCAGGCACCGGCATGAAACTCAAGCCGGGCATGACATTCACCATCGAGCCCATGGTCAACGCCGGCCGTAAGGAAACCCGCCTGCTCCCCGACCAGTGGACCGTGGTCACCAAGGATCACTCGCTGTCGGCACAATGGGAGCACACAATCCTGGTGACCGAGGATGGTTTTGAAGTGCTGACTCTGCGCGACGGCGAAATCTGATGGAATCTGACCCGGCTGCGTTTGGCCTCGAGGACGAACCTGACGTTATTAGTGCACGCAAGCTCGACAAGCGGCTTGCCGAAGCAGGCAGCGATGTCACCGCGTTGCGTGGCGTACTCGCCTGGGGCCGGGATCTGGTCTCAACCAATTTCTACGCCGGTGTCTCGGCTCATGCACTGGTCCGCGCCAACACCCGGCTGATCGACCAGACCTTGGCCCATGTCTGGACCCAGACACTGGGCGACGCCGCCTCGCGATTGGCATTGGTCGCCGTCGGTGGCTACGGCCGCGCGGAGCTGCTGCCCCATTCCGACATCGATCTGCTGGTGCTGTATCCGGACGAAGGGCTCGGCACGGCGGACCAGGTCCTCGAGCAGTTTCTGACGGTGCTGTGGGATCTGCGCCTCAACGTCGGGCACAGCGTCCGTTCGGCCCGGGAATGCCGCGAACAGGCCGGTGCCGACATCACCATCATGACCAACCTGATGGAGGCGCGCCTGCTGGCCGGCGACCCCAGCCTGCATCGCGCCATGCAGACCCAGACCGGTACCGACAGCATCTGGCCGACCGACCGCTTTTTTGCGGCCAAACAGGCCGAGCAGGTCGCCCGGCATGCCAAGTACGACGACTCCGGCTACAAGCTGGAACCCAACGTCAAGGAAAGCCCGGGCGGGCTGCGCGACATCCACACCATTTTATGGGTGGCCAAGCGCCAGTTCCCCGGTGCCACACTCACTGACCTCAAACGCCACGGCCTGCTCACGGCACAGGAGTGCGCCGAGCTGGTGGCCGGCCAGGATTTTCTCTGGCGTGTGCGGTTCGCCCTGCATCTCATCGCCGATCGACATGAAGATCGGCTGCTCTTCGACTATCAGGTGCGCATCGCCGAATTGTTCGGCTTTGTCGACCAGTCGCATAACCGCGCGGTCGAGCAGTTCATGCAGCTGTACTACCGGCAGATCAAGGCCCTGTCCTGCCTGAATGACCTGATGCTGCAGATGTTCGAGGAGAGCATTCTGCACCCGGACGACGAGGCGGAACCGGCGCGGATCAATCGCCGCTTCCAGGCACGCCACGGCTATATCGAGGTGGTCGACCCGGGCGTCTTCCGCCGCAATCCACAGGCACTGCTGGAAATCTTTCTGCTGTTGCAGAAGCGCACGGAACTGCGGGGCATCCGCGCCCAGACGCTGCGGCTCATCCGTCGCGATCGCAAACTCATTAATGACCGGGTGCGCGCCGACATCCGCGCCAAGTCACTGTTCATGGAAATCATCCGCCAGCCCGGCGGACTCACCCGCGCCCTGCGACGGATGAATCGCTACGGCGTGTTGGGACGTTATATCCCGGCCTTCGGGAACAGCATCGGCCGCATGCAGTACGACCTGTTCCACACGCTGACCGTGGACGAGCACACCCTGTTCGTCGTGCGCAACATGCGGCGGCTGGCCATGCCGCAGTTCCGCGACGAGCATCCGTTCTTCAGCGAGATCATGGATCGCATCCCCAAGCCGGAGCTGCTGTATCTGGCCGGTTTGTTTCACGACATTGCCAAGGGACGCGGCGGCGATCACTCCGAACTGGGGGCCGAGGACGCCATCACCTTCTGCCTCGATCACGGCCTGCCGCAGTGGGACAGCGAGCTGGTGGCTTGGCTGGTGCGCAATCACCTAGTGATGTCGGTGACGGCACAGCGCAAGGACATCACCGACCCCAGTGTCATTCAGGAGTTTGCCGAGGCGGTCGGCGATCGCACGCATCTGGACTACCTGTTCCTGATGACCGCCTGCGACATCCGTGCGACCAACCCGGCGCTATGGAATTCTTGGCGCGAGAGCCTGCTCAAGGACTTGTACCTGACCACCTGCCGCTTGCTGTCGCGGGGGCTGGCCAACCCCATCGATCGGGATGTACTGGCCAGTGAGACCCGTGATGCCGCCTTGCAACGCATTGGCCGGGAGGCGGATGTCGACGCCGTCCAGCAGCTCTGGACCCGACTGGGCAACGACTATTTTCTGCGGCACTCCGACGAGGAAATCGCCCACCACACGGTGGCGATTCTCAACCATGGCTCCGCTGCGCCGTTGGTCACGCTGGGCGAGACCAGCACCGGTGGCGTCACGGTCTTCATTTATATGGAAGACCAGGACCACCTGTTCGCAGTGACCACGGGCGTGCTGGCGCAGCTCGGACTCACGGTACTGGATGCCCGCCTGGAGACCACGGAGGATGGTTACGCCTTTGACAGCTACGCGATTTGCGAAGGCGACGGGTCATCGATCAGCGATGGCCATCGCCGCGAGGAAATCGTCGAGACGCTGACCTCCACCCTATCGAATCCGGACATCTCCAGCGTGAATGTCACCCGTCGCACCTCCCGACGGCTGCGTCATTTCCGCACCCCGACCCAGGTGTACTTCAGCAGCGATGCCGATCGCGGCCGGACCATCATGGAACTGGTCACCGGCGACCGCCCCGGCCTGCTCTCCATTGTTGGCCGCGTGTTCCGCAAGCGCGGCATCCTGCTCGTCGCCGCCAAAATCGGCACCATCGGCGAGCGCGCTGAGGACGTCTTTTTCATTACCGACAGCCAGCACCGGCCGATTTCCGATCCGGCGGTCTTCAACGAACTGCGGCGCGTGCTGACCCGCGTCCTGCAAACCGAAGACAGCCTGAGCACGGATGAAGCCGTGGCCTACATTGAGTGACCATGACCGATATCAACACGCTTGAATCCCAGATCAACGCTGCCTTTGACGACCGAGCCTCGCTGGGCCCGGACTCCGCCCCTGCCGAATTGCGTGATGCGGTGGAACAGACGCTGGGGCTGCTCGATTCAGGCACCCTGCGTGTCGCCGAGCCGAGCGCCGATGGCTGGCGGGTGAATGAATGGGCCAAAAAGGCCGTCCTGCTGTCCTTCCGGCTCTACGACAACCATCTGATCGAAGGCGGACACACCCGCTACTTCGACAAGGTCCCGGGCAAGTACGCCCACTACAGCGACGCCGACTTCCGGGCCGATGGCGTGCGTGTGGTCCCGCCGGCCATGGTGCGCCGGGGCGTGCACATCGCCAGCAACGTTGTCCTGATGCCCAGCTACGTCAACATCGGCGCCTACGTCGGCCCCGGCTCCATGGTCGATACCTGGGCCACGGTGGGCTCCTGCGCCCAGATCGGCGCCAACGTTCACTTGTCCGGTGGTGTGGGTATTGGCGGCGTGCTGGAGCCGCTGCAGGCCTCCCCGGTCATCATCGAAGACGACTGCTTCATCGGTGCGCGATCCGAAGTCGTCGAGGGCGTCATCGTCGAACAGGGTGCGGTCATCGCCATGGGCGTCTACATCAGCCAGTCGACACCGATTTACGACCGTGAGGCCGACAGCATCAGCTTCGGCCGGGTGCCCGCAGGCGCCGTCGTGGTTCCGGGGTCACTGCCCAAGGATCAGGGCCGGTACAACCTGAACTGCGCGGTTATCGTCAAGCGGGTGGATCAGCGCACCAAGGACAAGGTCGGCATCAACGCACTCCTGCGTAACGCAGCCACCGAATGAGCCACGCACCACCGCGCGTGGAGACCGATGCGTCTGCCGAGCTGGCGTTGCTCGGGGCGCTGGTGCAAAAGCCCTCCGTCACCCCAGCCGACGCAGGCTGCCAGTCTCTACTCGCAGAGCGGCTGGAAGCCATGGGCTTTGCCATCGAATCCCTGCCCTTTGGGGAGGTCTCGAACCTCTGGGCCACGCGCGGGACGCGCGGGCCCACGCTGTGCTTTGCTGGGCATACCGATGTCGTGCCGACCGGGCCGCTGGAGCGCTGGACGAGCCCGCCGTTTGAGCCCACGCAGCGCGATGGGCATTTGTTTGGCCGCGGGGCGGCCGACATGAAATCCGGCCTGGCCTGCATGGTCGTGGCCATGGAGCACTTCCTCGCAGCGCATCCCGACTACGATGGCCGCCTGGCCATGCTGGTCACCAGCGATGAGGAAGGCCCCGCCCAGGATGGTATTCGACGCGTCGTCGAACAATTCGCGGAACGCGGCGAAATCATCGACTACTGCGTGATCGGGGAATGTTCGAGCGTGGAGCAGTTTGGCGACCGGATCATGGTCGGCCGCCGGGGCTCCATCGGCGCCACCCTCACGGTGCTGGGTCGCCAGGGTCATGTCGCCTACCCGCATCTGGCCGACAACCCCATCCACCACGCCCTGGGCGCGATGGATGAGCTTGCCCAGCTGCAATGGGACCAGGGCAACGAGGATTTTCCGCCGACCTCGTTCCAGATCACGAACGTGCGCGCCGGCACCGGCGCAACCAATGTCATCCCCGGCACCGCGGAATTCGACTTCAATCTGCGCTACTCAACAGAACTGGATGCCGGCACGATCCGCCAACGCGTGGTGGATGTGCTGGATGCCAAGCGCCTGAACTACCAACTGGACTGGTGGCTGTCGGGTGAGCCGTTTCTGACACGTCCCGGCAAACTGCGGGCGGCTTCGGTCCGTGCGCTCGAAACGGAAACCGGGCTTAGCCCTGCCGAGTCCACTGCTGGCGGGACTTCGGATGGACGATTCATCGCCCAACTGGGAACCGAGGTCGTCGAAATCGGCCCGATTAACGCAACGATTCACCAGATTGATGAATGCGTCCGCGTCAGCGATCTGCCTCGCCTGACCCGCGTCTACCAACAGATCATGAAACAGCTGCTGGTCCCGGCATGAGCAGCCAGGCGCTGGATTCCCCAGCCGTCACCACTGGCGGCTACCAACCGCCGGGATGGCTGCAAAATCCTCATCTGCAAAGCATTCTGGCCTCGTCCTCCGCCCGGCGACACTGGATCGCCACCCGCATGCCGGGCATGCAGGCGGCGAGCCGCCGCATCACCCTGGACTGCGGCGATGGCGTGCGCCTGTACGCCCATGTGAGCCCGCAACCGGGCGAGGCACCCGGACGCGGCCAGGTCGTGCTCATCCACGGCTGGGAAGGCTGTCACGATTCGGTTTACCTGTTTTCCATGGCGTCGCGGCTGTGGGAGGCCGGCTACGCCATTGTGCGGCTGAATCTGCGGGACCATGGTTATTCGCACCATTTGAACGTCGAGCCCTTTGTGTCCACCCGCTTGTCCGACACAGTGGGCGCGCTGCGTGACATCGCGCGCCGGCTGCCTGGGGGTGATGCGCCCTTTCTGATGGGTTTTTCCATGGGCGGGAATGTCGCGCTGCGGACGGCCAGAGCCGCCACCGAGGCCGGCCTGCACATCCGTGGCCTGCTGGCCGTCAGCCCGGCCATCAACCCCCTGGCCACCACCCAGGCCATTGATCAGGGGATTGCCCTTTATCGCACTTACTTTCGGCGTAAATGGGCCCGGTCGCTCCGCGCCAAGGAAGCCGCCCACCCCGGCGTACACAGGCTTGCCGACATGCGGGATACGGAGACGCTGGAACAGGCGACGGCGCTGTTTGCCGCGCGGTTCACACCGTATCCGGATTATCGCGACTATCTGCAGGCCTATACGCTCACCGGCGATGGCCTGAGCGGGCTCACAGTCCCCACACATATTCTGACGGCGGCCGATGACCCGGTGATTCCCATCGAGGATTTCGAGACGCTGGCGCTACCCGATGGTGTCAGTCTTGAAGTCACGGATTTCGGGGGGCACTGCGGTTTCATCCAGTCCTGGGCGCTGGACTGCTACGCGGACCATGTCGGACTGGAGTTTCTTCGAGGATTCGAGACCGGCGGCTGATCAACCGGTGCCGCTGGCCTGTCGGCCAGCAGCGCGCTGCTGGGTCATTGCGCCCTCTTCCGACTGTAGAAATGCCTCCAGTCTGGGCATGGCGTATTCGTAGGATGCGCGGATAATTTCGTCCATGCGTTCCCAGTCGAACATGCCAATCCCGGACACGGGCATGTGAATGTAGCACTCGGCGTCGGTTTCGCGTCGGGCGATCGTTTCGGAGCTGACCACCGTGGCGGCCCGGTGCAGCAGGCGACCAATCCCCGGAAAGCGGTCCACGCCACGCTGCCAGCGCAGTGGTTCCGGGCGGTCGTCGGCCTCCTGGGGAATCATGAACCGCTCACGGTTGCTCACATCGCAGGACACGATGGGCCCGCGCCCGAGTTCCCGCATCTTGTCCACCGGCAGACTGTTCAACACGCCCCCATCGCAGAGCAGGTCGCCCCGCCAGACCAGCGGGGGCACGATGCCGGGCACCGCCATGCTGGCAGCCACCCAATCGCGAAGGACACCTTCGCGGTGCGCCACGGATTCGCCCTGGGACAGGTTGGTGCTGACGGAGAAATACGGAAGGTGCAAGTCCTCAATGCGCCGCGCGCCAAACACCTCATCGAGCCGGCGTAGAAACTTCTTGCCGCTGATCATCGCGACGCGGGGCACGACATAGTCGTTCAGGTAGTTGTGCTCGACAAAGGTCTCGCGCAGATTCCGCTTGGCCTCGTCACAGTCATAGCCGATGGCCATGAGCGCGGCGACATAGGCACCCATGCTCGCGCCGCCCAGCACATCGAACTCGATCCCCAGGGCTTCCAGCGCCTGCCACAAACCCAGGTGCGCAAACCCACGGGCACCACCGCCACCAAGCACCAGGCCCAAGCCCCGCCCCGTGAGCAGTCGAACCAGCCGCTCCATGGTGTCCGGTTGGTCCAGAGTGGCATGCAGCACGGAGTCAGTCTTGCACAGCGCATTCCAGTCGTGTGGCTGCGCGCGATTCTTTTCGCCGGTGTAATGGACGATGCACAGTTCAGCCGTGGTCCGCCCCCGGATGGCCTGAAACGCCTGGATCTCCGGCGTGGCGCGGGCCGACGCGGCCCCGTCCACGACCACCAGGACGCGGTCGGCCTGCCGGATGCAACGGCGCGACCAGGGCGAATCGTCGCCATCGGTCGCATAAATCAGATACCGGTATTGCGTCTCCAGCTCACTCAGCCACGCAGCCACCTGCTCCGAGCGCTCGGTCTCATCGAGCATGCTGTTCGCCGCGCCCTCGCCCAGCGCGCGGTCGACCCGGTCCGCGCTCAGCCGCAGGGTCGCCCCCTGCTGTGACATGGCGCTCGCCATGGCATTGGCGACCCGGACCAAGTCCATGCCCGGATGCCCGGGCACCAGGGCGATGGTGGCCAGCGACTGGGCGGTGGGGGCCTCGCCCGGCGCGTTGATGGTTCGAACCAGGCGTCCAACGAGAAAACGGATGATCTCGATGGCCTCGTGCGGATGCTTGGCGGCGATCAGGTCAAAAGACTGCTTAGAGATGGTGACCACAACGCTTTCGCGCAGCACCTCGACGCGGGTCAGCCTGCGTTCGCCCGTCATCATCGATACGCCGCCGACAACCTCCCCGCGCGCCAGTTCTCTTAACAGCGTGTGGCCGGTGTCCTCCGGTCTGAGCAGCAGCAATCGTCCGGTGCCGATGACATGAAAGGACTCGGCATGATCGCCGGCATCAAACAGCACCTGCCCTGGCCGCAGCAACCGCTTATTGGCGGCTTCTGCGAGCAAATTCAGAGACTTGGCATTCAGCCCTGCGAACGCAGGACTGCCCGACAATATGGTTAGCGCGTCCATCGGCCTCGTGTGCTCAGATCTCCCCGCCGCCTTCTTGGCTCGCATGAGCCACGGTCAACGGCATCGCAAGACCAAGCATTGCACAGGCCGACAGCGGGTGCGATGCGAATCATCGGCAGCGAGGTCACGCCATGCGCCGGCGCCTGCGGTGCGACTTCGGCAAGCCGCAACTGAAACGCTGTTAGCGACTGCGCTGGGCCGCAACGCGGCGCGTCAGACGCGCAAGCAGTCTGGGCGACAAACGCTTGAGGTGCGCGGCCAACACTTCCTTGCCGCCGACGAGAATCTCGTGCTCGCCGCCGGCAATGGCCTGCAGCGTGCGACGGGCAACTGTTTCTGGAGGAACGCCCGAGGCCTGGTCGGCGTCCATGCTGCCATGCGGCTCGCCATCCCCCTTGAGGGCCGCGTAGGAGATCGGTGTGTTGACGAAGCCGGGACAGACCACGAGCACGTGGACGCCCTGATCCTGGACTTCGGCCCGCAGCGCATCGCAGTAACCCACCACCGCATGCTTGGCCGCGCAATAGCCGGTGCGCAGTGGCGCACCCACCTTGCCGGCGATGCTGGACATGCAAACGATCTGACCCTCACCGCGCGCAAGCATGCCCGGCAGCATGGCCGATGTCAGCGCGATCGTGCCGAAGAGATTGACCTCGAGCAGGCGCCGGTACACGGTCATATCCGTTTCGGTCGCGCGTGAACGCTGGGTAATCCCGGCATTGTTCACCAGGATATCGATACCGCCGAGGGTGGTGTTCACCTGCTCCACGGATGCATCAATGGAGGCCTGATCGGTGACGTCCAGGGTGACGATCAGGCAATCATCGCCGCAGCGTTCGGCGACTTTCTGCAGTTCTGCCTGCCGACGGGCGCTCAGAACAACCCGAGCGCCCGCCTCGGCAAAAGCCACGGCCAGCGCAGCACCGATGCCCGACGAGGCGCCGGTCACCCAGACTCGCTTGCCGTGAACCTGCATGACGGTGCTTAGGCCGCCTGTTCCATGGCGCTGGTGTATTCGCCCTTGGCTGCAGCCGAGTTGCACTTGGCGCGGTGGAAGAACGCCCGCTGACCCGCCGCGACGTTCTCGTTCTTGCCACCCCAGGCAGCCAGCGCAGGCGCCTGCAGCGCGCGGCCGTAGGAGAAGGACAATGCCCAGGGCAGATCGCCGATCTTGTTCATGGCGTCCAGGTGGGCGGTGGCCAGCTCGTCGGACTGACCGCCGGACAGGAACACGATGCCCGGCACGGCGCTGGGCACGTAGCGCTTCAGCGTGCGCACGGTGGCTTCGGCAACGGTCTGCACATCCGCCTGCGTGGGGCATTTCTTGCCGGAAATAACCATGTTCGGCTTCAGCAGCATGCCTTCCAGCAGCACGCCCTGCTTGTCGAGTTCGGCGAACACGGCCTGCAGCGTGCGCGAGGTGACGTCTTCGCAGACTTCGATGCTGTTGTCGGCGTCCATCAGCACTTCGGGCTCGACAATCGGCACGATGTCCTGTTCCTGGCACAGCGCGGCGTAGCGCGCCAGCGCATGGGCGTTGGCCTGGATGCAGTAATCGGTGGGGATGCCATCACCAATTGTGATGACTGCGCGCCACTTGGCGAAGCGGGCACCGGCGTTGCGGTACTCGATCAGACGCTCACGCAGCCCGTCCAACCCTTCGGTGACGGTTTCGCCCTCGGCACCGGCCAGCGGCTTGGCACCCTTGTCGACCTTGATGCCCGGAATCACGCCCTTGTCGGCAAGCAGCTTGGAGAACGGCGTACCGTCAGAGGACTTCTGATAAAGCGTTTCCTCGAACAGGATCACGCTGCTGACGAAATCTTCCATGCCCGGCGTGGTGAACAGCATGTCTCGATAGGCGCGGCGCGTTTCCTCAACGGATTCAACATTAATCGAGTCGAAGCGCTTTTTGATGGTGCCGGTGCTTTCGTCAGCGGCCAGCACACCCTTGCCGGACTCGACCATGGCCTGGGCGGTCTTGATCAACGTGTCTGCATTCATGAGAACTCGTCCCTAGATCGGATTGGGATGGGAATGGGATCGGACCCTGCAGCAAGGCGCCTGGCAGCGGCTTTCCGCACTGTCCGGTTTTATGTGTCCAATAGTGTTGGATCGATACTTCTCACCGCCGAGCAGTGGCGGAGAGGGTGGGATTCGAACCCACGAAGGGCTTGCACCCTTGCCGGTTTTCAAGACCGGTGCATTCAACCGCTCTGCCACCTCTCCTGCTTCGACTTGCGCCGGTGAGTCACCCCGCCGACGAAAGAGCGGCCACGCAAGGGCGGCCGCTTCCATGATGAATCCACACCGCACGATGTGTGGGAATCACGTGCCCAAAGTATAGCCAAACCCGGCCCGGCTTGTCCTGCGTTGCCGTCACCCCGGATCACAGCACCGGCAGAAACTGCCCAATCGGTCACCCAGGGCAGTTGGAGTCATCGGCGCAAATGACCCAGTTTTCGCAGCGTTTCGCTGCAGATCAGACCGGGGCGGCGACACCCAGGCGAAATACCGGACACAGGCGTCCATCCGGCTGTCAGGGGCCGTACTGACCGTCCTACGGCCCTGTCAGATTTTTCCCATTGTTGGCGATCTGTCCCACGCGGTTGACTAGCAGCATCCCCACAAGCGGTGGTGCAACATGCCCGGCGACCCTGATTTCGCAGCTTCAACAGACGACGCATCGGTGATGCTCGTCCGCGAAATTGCGACGCACATGCGCTCGGGTGCACTGGATCAGGCAGAGGCTGTGGTCCGCGCGCGTCTGGAGGATCAGCCACGCTTCGCCTTCGGCCATTTGCTGCTCGGGATGATCTACACCCGCGGCAAGCGCTACGACGAAGCCATCGAGGCCTGCGAACGCGCGCTGGAAATCAACCCACGGCTGGCGCCCGCACCGTTGCAAATCGGCCGCATCCGCTTTGAGCAGGACGCGCATCCCGAAGCACGCGAGTACGTCGATCAGGCGCTGGACATGGATCCGAACCTGGCCGGCGGGCAGGTCATGCTGGCCTCGCTGGCGCTGGAAGTGGACGACGTCGTGGCGGCAGAGAGCGCCCTGCGTGAGGTGCTGGAAATCCGCCCCCGGCATGTGGCGGCGCGCCTGATGCTCGCAGAGCTGTACGTGGACGACGGCCGTATCCGCAAGGCCCGGCGATTGCTCAAGGCGGTCGTCAAGGACCGTCCGGAATCGCTGATCGCGCGCCTGCGCCTGGGCCGCGTGCTCGCCGCAGATGGTCGCTACAAGGCGGCCACCCAGGTCTTCCAGGAAGCCGCTGCGTTGGCACCCCGCCCGGCCCGTTTTCACGTATTGGCAGGTCAGACGCTACGTTGCCTGGGCCGTGAAGCCGAAGCCGCCGAGGCGTTTCAACACGCCCTGACGCTGCAACCCGCCCTGGAGCCAGCCCTGTACGGTCTGGCCGATACGCTGATCGCGCGCGGTGAGCTGCGTGCCGCCCTGGAGGCGCTGCAACCGCTGCTGGATCGCCACACGCGCGACCACGGCGTTTTTCAGCGCCACGGACTCATGCTCACCCAGCAGGGTCGGTACAGCGACGCACTCAAGGCATTTCGCGCAGCGCTGCGGGACGACGACTCACTAATCCGGCGCGACCCCGACCTCGCGCAGCACCTGGCTCCCGGTGTCGATGCGAGCCGCGCCGCCGCCGAGGTCGCATCGCGCATTCGGACGCTGCTCATGCCGCAGTTCGAGATCCCGGACAGGACGCGCCGTCAGCGCCAGCGGGACTTCGCCCTGCACTTCCGCCAGATGATGCCGCAGGGCAGCAACCTGCCCTCGGAAGGACAAACAGCCCAGGCCGCCAGCGGATGACGAGATTCCGCTCCATGTCGCATCCAACGCCCTGGGCACCCCCTGCCCGAGCGTGGGCACAGATTGATTCACCTGCCGCAAACCGCGGCGCCCATCCCATTTCCTACTCTGCATGTTGCTGGCCCGGGGGGGCTTGCACCAGGAGGTCGCGCCCATGACCCGTTCCTCATTCGACATCCTCTGCCTGAGCCCGGCGGGCTTTGATCACCCCGCGATTGCCGTGGCCGCTGCACGCGCTGGCGGCATCGGCCTGATCGATTGCGAGTTCTGTTCCGACGCAGCAGTCGTCACCCGCGAGTTGATCCGAGCACTGGATGCCACCGACGGCGCCCTGGGCCTGCGTGTATTGCCGGACCAGGCTGATCTCGCAGTCGCCCTGCTGGAGATGGCGGCGCCACGAACGCTCAAGCTGGTGCTGGTTCATGGCGATGTCCAGCAGACCTGCCAGACGCTTGTTCAGCTACGAAGCGCGGGCGCTGAACAGGTTTGGATCGAGGTCACCGATGCAGACCAGTTGAACACCTGCACCAGCGAACCGGATGGCTACGTCCTCAAGGGACATGAGGCCCCAGGGTTTGTCGGAGACGACACGGCATACATTCTGTTGCAGAAGGCCGTGAAACAAACCCGTAAACCGGTGTTTGTGCGAGGTGGGGTCGGGCTGCATACGGCTGCGGCCTGCCGGCTGGCCGGTGCCGCCGGCGTGGTACTCGACGACCAATGTCTGCTGCTGCGGGAGTCCCCCCTGAACGCCGAGCAGCAAGATGCTCTGGCTCGCCTCAATGGCGGCGAAACCCGATTGCTGGGTGAACATCTCAGCGCGACAGCCCGTGTGTATGCGCCTCCGAAGCACACGCTCTGGACCGATGTCGAATCGCTGGAACAGGCTGCGGAGTCCGACCCACGGGCCGAGCAGCTCTGGGCGGCCAAGGTCCGTCCTCTCATCGGTTGGGACACGGCACGCCAACTTGCACCCATCGGCCAGGGCATCGGGGTCGCGACCACGCTGCGTTCGCTGCGCACGGTTGGACGACTGGTCCAAGCGCTGCGCAAACAATCGCAGACCCATATCGAGCAGGCCGCCGCCCAGGCTGCGCTGTCGCCCGACGCGCCGCTGGCGCAGTCTCACGGCACGCGGTACCCGGTCGTCCAAGGCCCCATGACCCGAGTCTCGGATTCGGCAGCATTTGCCTGCCGTGTCGCCCAGGGTGGCGGGCTGCCGATGCTGGCGCTGGCCCTGATGCGTGGAGAGCAGGTCAGCCGCCTGCTGGAAGAGACGCGCGCGAGTATTGGCGACGCCCCGTGGGGCATCGGTCTGCTCGGATTCGTCCCGCAGCAACTGCGCGAAGAACAGATCAAGGCCGTCCTCGCCTGCAAGCCCAGCTATGCACTCATCGCCGGTGGCCGGCCCGACCAGGCCGCCCATTTCGAATCCGAAGGCATTCCCGCCTACATCCATGCGCCAGCACCGGCGTTGCTCAAGATGTATCTCGACCAGGGCGCACGCCGCTTTGTCTTCGAAGGTCGGGAATGCGGCGGCCATATCGGCCCGATCGCCAGCTTCCCGTTGTGGGAGCAGATGATTCACGTCCTGCTCGCCCAGGTGAAGCCTGCCGATGCCACCAACGTGCATGTGCTGTTTGCCGGCGGCATTCACGACGCGCAGTCCAGTGCCATGGTCGCCGCCATGGCCGCACCGCTGGTGGAGCGCGGCATGAAGGTGGGAGTCCTGATGGGCTCGGCCTATTTGTTCACGCAGGACATTGTCGACGCCGGTGCCATTGTCTCGGGCTTCCAGTCCGAGGCTGTCGCCTGTCGGCGCACCGTCAGCCTCGCGACCGGCCCAGGTCACGCCAGCCGCTGCGCGGACACGGCCTTCGCCCGCGAATTCTTTGACACCCGCCGCAACCTGATCGCCAAAGGCGCGCCGGCCAGTGAAGTCTCCGAGGTACTGGAAGACCTCAACCTCGGGCGCCTGCGCATTGCCAGCAAAGGGGTGAACCGGGATGCATCGGGCCAGATCGTCGAGATTGGCGACGAGGACCAGCACCGCGACGGGATGTACATGATCGGACAGGTCGCCACCCTGGCCGACGGCGTTCAAACCATTGAGTCCCTGCACGAGTCGGTGAGTACGGCCGCCACCGCCCGACTGGCCGACTGGCAGCAGGAGCGCGAGAGCCGCAATGCCGAAGCTCGCCCCTCCGATATCGCCATCGTGGGCATCGGCACGCTGCTACCCAAGGCAAACGATCCCGAAGACTTCTGGAACATCGTCCTGAACAAGCGGAAGGTCACCGACCTCGTGCCCAAGTCGCGATGGGATTGGGAGTTGTACTACGACCCCGACAAATCGGCCCGCGACAAGGTGTATTCCAAGTGGGGCGGCTTTCTCGACGAAATTGCCTTCGATCCCCTGACCTTCGGCATTCCGCCTAAGTCGATGAAGTCCATCGACCCCATGCAGCTGCTTTGCCTGGAGGCCACGCATCGCGCGTTGGCGGACGCCGGCTACGCAGATGGCGATTTCGACCGCGAGAACACCAGCATCATGCTCGGCGCCGGCGGTGGCGTCGGCGACCTGGGCATGCAGTACGGCGTGCGTGCGGAAATTCCACGCTTTGTCGACGCACCTTCGGACGCGGTCTGGGACCGGCTACCGGAGTGGACGCAGGAATCCTTCGCCGGCGTGCTCCAGAACGTGGCCGCAGGTCGCGTCGCCAATCGCCTGGACTTTGGCGGTCGCAACTTCACCGTGGACGCGGCCTGCGCCTCCTCGCTGGCGGCTGTCAGCCTGGCCGTTGACGACCTCGAATCCGGACGCGCAAACGTCGCCCTGGCTGGCGGTGTGGACACCGTCCAGGGTCCGTTCGGCTACCTCTGCTTCTCCAAGACCCAGGCCCTGTCCCCCACGGGCACGGCCCGCAGTTTCGACAAGGGCGCCAATGGCATCGTGATTTCAGAAGGCGCCGCGGTTCTGGTCTTGAAGCGCCTCGCCGACGCCGAACGCGATGGCGACCGCATTTATGCCGTCATCAAGTCCGTCGCAGGCTCCTCGGATGGCAAGGCGTTGGGGATGACAGCGCCACGCCCCGAGGGACAGATGCGTGCCCTGGACCGGGCCTATGCCAAGGCGGGCTTCCGACCCACGTCGCTGGGCCTGATCGAGGCGCATGGCACCGGCACACCGGTGGGCGACAAGGCCGAGGCCGAAACCATCACTCGCACGCTAAAGGCGGAGGGCGCACCCGCGCAGGCCGTCGCCCTGGGCTCGGTCAAGACCATCGTCGGGCACACCAAGGCAGCGGCGGGGGTCACCGGCCTGATCAAGATCGCTCTGTCGCTGCATCACAAGGTGTTGCCGGCCCATGTGGGTGTGGACGACCCCATCGACACGATCGCCGATCCTCAATCCCCCGTTTATCTGCTTGACGAACCCAGGCCCTGGCTTGCGGCCCCCGGTGAAAAACGGCGCGCAGGGGTGTCGGCCTTCGGCTTCGGCGGGACCAACTTCCATGCCGTCCTGGAAGCCTACGATGGAGAACTCAAATCAGAGGCGGCGCCTGTCGGCGCGGCCGCATGGACGCAGGAACTGTTTGTCCTGCGCGCCTCGGATGCGCAGGCACTCAGCCAGTCGCTGGGCCGGCTGAACACGGCGCTTCGCCAGGGCACGAACCTGCCGCTGCGCGATCTCGCCTACACGCTGGCGCTGGAGGCCGACAAGGCCCAGGCCAACCGCGAAGCCTCCGGAGCCTGTGCCTGCATTGTCGCAGGCGACTACGACACCCTCATCCAGGGCCTGGAGGCCGCCATCGGCTCACTGGAAAGTGACGCAGGCCGCCCCCTGCCCCCGCATGTGCTGGTCAACACAAACGTACCTGCACAAAGCCCGAGCGTCGGATTCATCTACCCTGGCCAGGGCGCTCAGTACGTGAACATGGGTCGCGAATCGGCCGTCTTCCTGTCGGATATTCGTGACGGCATTCACTGCGCTCAGCAAGTCCTGGCGGACGTGATTGAACCGGGGCTCGACAAGCTGATCTGGCCACACGCGGCGTTTGACGACGCCGGCCGCCAGGCGCAGACAGTAGCCCTCACCGACACCCGCGTCGCCCAACCAGCCATCGGTGCATTGGAACTGGGCATGACGCGCCTGGTCCGTCGCCTCGGCATCACCGCCTCAGCCGCAGCCGGGCACAGCTACGGCGAGTACGCCGCGCTGGCGGCCGCCGGTGTGCTCGATGACGCCGATTTTCTCAGACTCTCGGCGTTACGCGGCCGTGTCATGGCTGAGGCCTCGGCCTCCGGCACCCCGGGCGGCATGGCGGCCGTACAGGCCGACCGGTCGCAGGTACTGGCCGCCCTGGAGGCGTTCCCGAGCCTGTCGGTGGCCAACCACAATGCCCCCACGCAAACCGTCATCTCAGGACCCAAAGCCGATATCGACCGGGCCGCTGCAGCACTCACGGAACAGGGACTCTCTACCCGGGTCCTCCCGGTGTCGGGCGCGTTTCACACAGATCTGGTCGCCGCCGCGCAAAAGCCGCTGTCCAAGGCCATTCGCAAGGCGCAGCTGCAGCCGGCCCAGTTTCCGGTGTACTCCAACAGCACCGGCAAGCCCTACCCGGAAGATCCGGCAGAGGTCTACGCCCGTCTGGAGCGCCACATGCTCAGCCCTGTGGAGTTTGTGGCTGAAATCGAGGCCATGTACGACGCCGGCATCCGCCTGTTCCTCGAAATTGGCCCCAAGTCGATTTGCTCCAACATGATCCGCCAAACCCTGTCCGGACGCTACGCCACCACCGTGGCGCTCGATGGTCAGGGCGGCGGTCTGCGCGGCCTGCTCTCGGCGCTCGGTCAGCTCAGCACGGCAGGTGTTCCGCTGCGCCTTGCAGCCCTGTTCGAGGGGCGCCCGGTTCAGCGCATCCAGCTCGCCCGACTTGCAGAGTTGGTCAAGCCCTCCGCCTTGTCACCGACCACCTGGTACTTATCCGGTGGCTGCGCCCGCCCGATGGATGACCCGATTCTGCGCATGGGGCAACAACCGCCCATGCAGCGTGAAGATGCCGAACGTGCGCAGGCTGAAATGCAGGCGTTGCGAGAGGCCGCCCATCGCCCGGCCCCGACTGCGCCGACCACTTCGCCACACCCGGCCCCCGTGGCGGCCCCAGTTACCGCACCCGCGTCCGTTGCTGCAAACGCCGGTCATACCGAAGCGCTGACGGCGTATCAACAAACCATGCGCGAGTTTCTGTCCTTGCAGGAACGCGTGATCCAGCAGTATCTGGCGGGCAGCGCAGATTCCGCACAGGGCACTGCCCTAACGCCCGAACTGCCGCCTGTCGCGGCTACTCCGGTTCCGGCTCAACCAGCGGTTCCGGTACAACAGCCTGCTGCCGCGCCCGTCTCGCCAACCGTCCGCGCGGTCGAATCTCCGATCGCCGCGCCCGTGGCTGCACCTGCCACCGCGCCTGCGCTGGATGCAGCGGGCCTGCAGCGGTTGCTGCTGGGTATCGTCGCAGAGCGCACCGGGTACCCGGAAGACATGCTCGACCTCGATCAGGACCTCGAAGCCGAACTGGGCGTGGACTCGATCAAGCGCGTGGAGATACTCGGCGCGCTGCAGAAATCGCTGCCCGCCGGACTGGGTGATGCCATGGCCGCCAACATGGAGGCCTATACCCAAAGCCGCAGTTTGCGCGACATCCTGAACCGGGCCAGCACCGAATTGGGTCAATCGTCGGCGCCGACGCCGGCGACCGACGCCGCCCCCGATGCAGTGGCGAGCGCAGCACTGGATACCCGCCAGCTGCTGCTTTCGACCGTGGCGGAGCTTACGGGCTACCCGGAAGACATGCTGGGGCTGGAGCAGGATATGGAAGCCGAGCTGGGCATCGATTCCATCAAACGCGTCGAGGTGCTCGGCAGTGTACAAAAAGCCCTGCCATCCCAGGCGGCCGCGGCCATGCAGGAAGCAATGGAACGCTTCACCCAGGCCCGCAGCCTGGCGGCCATCGACGCCGAACTGACAAAGCTCCCCGGTCTGACCGGCAGCGCGGGACCCGCAGCCGGCACCGCAACCGCCGCCCCCAGCCCGGTTGCCGTGAAGCCCACATTGCTCGGTGTGGTTGCCGAGTTGACAGGCTATCCGGAGGACATGCTGGGCCTGGACCAGGACATGGAAGCCGAACTGGGCATCGACTCCATCAAACGCGTCGAAATCCTCGGAAAGCTTCAGCAGGCGCTGCCGGCAAATGCCGGTGAGGCCATGCAGGCGAATATGGAAGCCTTTACCCAGGCTCGTACGTTGTCTGCACTCATCGCGCTGGTACAGCCCCTGCTCGACCTGACGTCCGGTGGCGAGACGTCCAGCGCGGCAGCGGTCCCCGCCGCGCCGTCAACGGTGGCGCAGCCCCCGGCCACTGCGATCGATCTGCCGTCCAGCCTGGTCTCGATTGTTGCCGAACTCACCGGCTATCCCGAAGACATGCTCGGACTCGATCAGGATCTCGAAGCCGAACTCGGCATCGACTCAATCAAACGGGTGGAAATCCTGGGGCGTCTGCAACAGACCCTGCCAGCTGATGCGGCAGCGCAAATGCAGGCCGACATGGAACGCTACACCCAGGCGCGCAGCCTGCAGGCGATTCTTGATGCAGCAGCCACGCTGACGGCGACCGACACCGCCGCCGCAGCGGTCGCGCCGGCTCCCACGGCGACCACGGCGCCGGCCGATTTCGACCTGACCGGGCGATTGCTCGACATTGTTGCCGACCGCACAGGCTATCCAGTGGACATGCTGGGCCTGGATCAGGATCTGGAAGCCGAACTCGGCATCGATTCGATCAAGCGCGTCGAAATTGTCGGCGCGCTGCAGGAAGCGCTTCCGCAATCCCTGGCGCAGGGCCTCGCCCAGCAGATGGAATCGCTGACCCAGGCGCGCAGCCTCCAAGCCATTATCGACTTGGTCGGCCCGGCGCAGCCCGCGGCGGCACCCCTGGCTGACGCATCTCCCGTCAGTGCGTCCGCATCCCCCAGCCCTGCCTCGTCCGACCAGGCACCCGTCTACGCAATGGCCGCGGTACCGACAACGGCACCCGCCCTGCCCGACCGCCTCGACGGTCAGTTGCTGATCACCGGGCCGGATAGCGACCTGGTGGTGGCCCTGACGGAAGCCGCCGGCGCACGCGGCGCCGCCGTGATCCGATCGGCCGAATCGGCAAATCAGCAGCTTCGCTGGGTCGTCGATACCACCGGTTGTCTCGACGATGACACGGCCGCCACCGACGCCTTTTTTGGATTCGTCGATGAGCTACGCAGGCTGGAATCACAGCTCAACGGCCTGCAAATCGTCTCACTCAGCCAGTTTGGCGGACAGTTCGGCCGCACGGCCGCATCCTCCTCTGTCTCATCCGTGGCAGGTGCAGCAAACGGGCTGTTCAACTGTCTGCGCAAGGAATACACGGGCTTGATCGCCCGTGCGGTGGACTTCGAGGCGAATGCAACAACGGAGGCCATGGCCAGCCGTGCGTTGGCAGAGGTCGCCAGCCGCGACCCGGCGTTCGAGGCCGGCTATCAGGCCGGTGAACGTCTGGATTTCGGCACCCTCCCCGCCCCGGACGACATCGAACCGTCAGCGGCAGTCGAGCCGGCTGCCGACTGGGTGACGGTGGTCACCGGCGGCGCCCGGGGAATCACTGCTGCCGTTGTCGAACGCCTGGTGGTGCCGGGCATGCGGCTGGTCCTGCTGGGGCGCAGTCCGTTGCCCGCCGCCGAAGACGCGGCGCTCGCTGCCATTGATGACGCCGACCTGCAGGCTGCCGTCATCCGCCAAGCCAAGACGGCAGGCACGCCGGCCAAACCGGCCGACATTCAGCGACAGGTCAGCCGGTTGCTGGCGGACCGTGAAATCCGCCGGAATCTGCAGCGCTTGACCGATGCTGGCGCCGTCGTCGATTACCGCAGTTGCGATGTGGGTGATGCAGGCGCCTTCCGTGCCCTCATCGAGTCCTTATACGAGGAGTTCGGCCGGATCGACGCCGTCTTGCATGGTGCCGGCGTCATCGAGGACAAGCTCTTCCGCGATAAGTCCGATGCCTCCTTCCGGCGCGTCTTTAACACCAAGGTCGGTGCCGCCCTGACACTGGCTGGCACGCTGCGCGAGGACACACTCAAACTCTGTGTGTTCTTTGCCAGCGTCGCGGGCCGCTACGGCAACCAGGGCCAGGGCGACTACGCCGCAGCCAACGAGACCCTGACCCGCCTCGCCTGCCAGCTCGACACCCGCTGGCCGCAGGCTCGCGTGCTCGCGGTTTCCTGGGGCCCCTGGGATGCCGGCATGGCGTCTGAGGCCGTCAAGGCCAAGTTCCGTCAGCAGGGCATTGTTCCGATTCCCCTACCGGACGGCTGCGAGCATTTCATGGATTTGCTGGCCGGTCGGGCCAGCGGCTGCGCCGAAGTCATCGTCGGCGAAGGCCCCTGGCCGGCCCCGCCAAGACCTGCCGTGGAAACCCAGGCCCGCGCCAGCAGCCTGCCGCTGCTGCGTGACGAGCTGCGGATGGGACCTGGCGGGTCCATGACGCTGGACCATTGCTTCACGCTGGACACCGACCCCTACCTCGACGATCACCGCCTCGATGACACCCCCGTTCTGCCCGCCACCGGTGCGCTGGAATGGATGGCAGAGTTCACCGCAGCCGCCTGGCCGGACTGGACTGTGACGGAGGTCCGCGATCTGCGGGCGCTGGCCGGTGTCACCCTGCGCAACGGTCTGCGTGAGGTGCACCTGAAGGCACGGGCCGCGGCGCATTCGGACCCGGGCTCCCAGGCCATCGCCGTGGAAATTCAGGACCCCGAACGCAAGCAGGCTTTGTACAAGGCCACCGTCATTCTGGCGCCGTCTGTCCCGGAGGCGCCTGAGTCACTAAACCACGCGTCGCTCACCGGGCCGGCCTACGACGCTGCGACGATTTACACGGAGCACTTGTTCCACCGGGCGCGCTTCCAGCTTGTGGATGCCGTCAAGGCCGTGACGGATCAGGGCGTGGATGCCCTGGCTCGCCCGGCACCTGTAGAAGACTGGCTGGCCGCGGGCGAAGGCCCATGGCTGTTCGACCCGGGGCTTCTGGATGTCGGACCTCAGCTCGCGATTGTCTGGGCCCGTGTCACCCATGACCGCACCGCCCTGCCCAGTCGCTTTGGCCGGGTGCGGCGCTTTGGCGCCGGAGCGATCAGTGGGCCGGTCCAGGTCACCCTGCGCATGCGCGAAGCACCGCATGCAGCCGCCGTCGCTTACGACGTGTACTTCCACGATGCCGAGGGCCAACTCCGACTGGCCTGCGAGGACATGGAAGGCACGATGACCAGCGCCCTGAACCGCCTCACGGGGGCCCAGCAGTGAGTCAGACCATGCATGCAGACCGCTTTCCGGAACCGATTGCGATCGTTGGCCTGTCCGGGTGCTTCTCCGGTGCCCGTGACCTGCGTCAGTACTGGCAGAACATCGTCGACGGCGTGGACGCTGTCGGCGAGGCCGACGATGAATGGCTGGGGCCTTACTACGACCCCGCGTCGAAGGAGAACGACCGCATCTACACCAAGAAAGGCGGTTTTCTCAACGACCTGGCAGAGTTCAATCCGGTGGAATTCGGCATCATGCCGGCCGCCGTGGACGGCGGAGAGCCCGACCATTACTTGGCCCTGCGTCTGGCCCGCGACGCCCTGCGCGACGCCGACTACATCGACAGAAGCTTCAACCGTGAAAAGGCCGGCATCGTGCTCGGCCGGGGCACCTACATCAATCGTGGTTACACCACGTTGATGCAGCACGGAATGATGGTCGATCAAACCCTGGCCGTGGTCCGTCAGCTACGACCTGACCTGGCTGAGTCCGACATCGCCGAACTGCGTGCGGGTCTCAAGAAGCAGCTGCCGGCCTTCAACACGGAGATGTCACCCGGTCTGGTGCCGAATGTGACCACGGGCATCATCGCGAATCGGCTGGACCTGATGGGCCCCAACTACATTCTCGACGCTGCCTGCGCCTCCTCGCTGATCGCCATCGAGTCCGCTTGCCGAGAACTGTTCACCGGGCGCTGCGACATGGTGCTCACCGGCGGCTGCCAGGCCCATACACCGCCCCAGTTGATGATGATCTTCTGCCAGCTGGGCGCGCTCACACGCGGCAATATCCGCCCCTTCGATGTCAACGCCTCGGGCACCCTGCTTGGTGAGGGGGCAGGCATGCTCGTGCTCAAGCGCCTGTCGGATGCCGAACGCGACAACGACCGGATTTACTCTGTGATACGCGGCTTGGGCACCTCCTCCGATGGCAAGGCCAAGGGCTTGCTGGCTCCGCGTCTGGAGGGCGAAGTGCTGGCCCTGCAGCGCGCCTATGCGGCCTGTGACATCGACCCGGCCACCGTCGGCCTGATCGAGGCCCATGGCACCGGAATCGCTCTGGGCGACAAGACCGAGATCCAGTCACTGGGTTCGGTGTTCGGTGCCCGCAGCGCCGAGGCTGACCTGCCACGCACAGGCATCGGGTCCGTGAAGTCGATGATCAGTCATTGCATTCCGGCCGCAGGTGCGGCCGCCATGATCAAGACCGCGCTGGCCCTGCACCACAAGGTGCTCCCCCCAACACTGTGCGACGAGGTCAACCCCGCGCTTCACCTGGAAGAAACGCCGTTCTACATCAACAACGTGGCCAGGCCGTGGATTCACGGTGCGGCGCATCCGCGCCGGGCGGGTGTGAATTCCTTTGGATTTGGTGGCGTCAACGCACACGCCATTCTGGAGGAATACGTGCCGACCGACGCACGCATCCCGAGCCCGACGCCTGCCCGGGTCGACACAGGCGCCCTGCACGCCGCAGGGACGGAACTCGTCGTCCTGGCCGCGGCATCTCATCCTGCGCTCATCGAGGCCACTCGCAAGCTCAAGGTCCGCGTCGAGGGTGAGGCCGACCTGACATTGCCCACCATTGCGCGCGCCACTGCGGACAGCCAGGGCGAGCACCGGCTGGCCATTGTCGCCGCCAGCCGCGAAGAATTGCTGGAACGGCTGCAGATCGCCCTGGACAAGCTGCCCGACGGCCAGCCGTTCAAGACCCGCCAGGGCGTGCAATACGGTCATGGCTCCGCGCCGGGCAAGCTGGCCTTCCTGTTCCCCGGAGAGGGCGCGCAGTACACCAATATGCTCGCGGAACTGGCCATGCATTTCCCGCAGGTCCGGGACTGGTTCGACTTTATCGATGCGACTTCGGATCACCGGGATATCAAGCCCAGTGAAGTCATTTTCCCGGTGCCGACCGGTCTGCCCGGTTTCGCGCGCCGTGAGTTGGAAGCGCGCATTTATGACATGGACCTGGCGTCCGAGACGGTTTTTACAGCCAGCATGGCCTTGTACAGCCTGCTCGGTGACCTGGGCATTCAGCCGGATGTCATGGTCGGGCACTCCACCGGCGAGAACACGGCGCTGGTGGCGTCCCGGATGCTGCGCGCTGCTTCGCGTGTCGACCTGGCCGACGCCATACGTCGCATGAACGCGATCTACCAGGACGTCGACGCCAAGGGCGAAATCGAATCTGGCGCTCTGCTCACCGTCGGTGCGCTCAATGCCGAACGCCGCGCCGAGGTACTGGAGGCCTACGGCGATGCGCTGATTGTCGCCATGGACAACTGCCCGAATCAGGTCGTCCTGTACGGGCAACGCAGCGTCGTCGAAGAGGCCGCACAAGCACTGACCGCCGCTGGCGCTGTCTGCGCCATGCTGCCGTTCGGGCGGGCCTATCACACGGAACGCTTCGAGCCTGTGGCCAAGGCCTTCCGCCGCTTCTATGCCGAGACCGATATGGGGCCCGGCACGGCAACCGTCTACAGCTGCGCCACCGCAGCCCCCTTCCCCGAGGATGCGGAGGCGATCCGTGACCTCGCCTGTGCCCAGTGGGCCACCACAGTCCGCTTTTCCGACACCGTGCAGCGTCTCGCAGACGATGGCGTCGGCGTATTTGTCGAGGTCGGACCCAGCGCCAACCTCACCGCATTTGTCGGTGACATTCTCGGCAAGCGCCATCCCAGTGTCTCGGTGTCCTGCGACTCGCGACGCCGGGGCGGGATGAAGCAGTTTCAATCGATGCTGGCCACGCTGTTTGCCCAGGGCGTGCCCGTCCGCTTGGAGGCTTTGTACCGCCACCGGGACATTCCCGACATGGACCTGGACACCGTGCCGGCCCCAGCCAAACCCCGGCAGTCGCTGAACCTGCACCTGCCTGCCCTGACGCTGCCCGCGGACTGGGCACCTGCCAAGCGCCTGGACCGTCGCTCCACCGACCTGCCTCCAGAGGCCTTGCCCGGCGTCGACAAGGTCGTGCCCCTGGCCAGAAACAAAACCCCGGATACCGAGCGCCACACGCCGCCAGCAGCCGCCTCTGCGGTGCAGCCGGCGCCTGTAGCGCAGGACCCGCAGCCGGCACCTGCGCCACAGCTCGCAAGCCCGGCGACGTCTGCCCCCGCGCAGGCGCGGACGGATGCAGATCCGAGGCTGCAGGCCCTCCAGGGCCACTTCGCACTCATGCAATCGTTTCTGCAGTCACAGGCACGTGTCTTCGGTGTCGAAGCCGATGCGGCTCCGGTGCCAGAGGCTGTACCGACGACGTCCGCGACACCCGCCGCTGTGGAAGCCGCAGCCACGTCGCCGTCTCGGGACGCGCAGCCGGATCGCTCCGCGTTTCCGATGCTCGGCGAGCTCATCGAATGCAGTGATCAGCGACTGTTCTGCCAGCGCATCTACACGCTGGAGAACGACCCGTTTCTCATGGATCACACCATCGGTTCAGAACCCTCGGCCGTCGATCACAGCCTGCTGCCGCTGCCGGTGATGCCGTTCACCTTCAGCATGGAAATCCTGGCTGAGGCTGCCGTCCGACTGGCCGGTGGTCAGGTCATTGCCATGGAAGAGGTCCGGGGCCATCGCTGGCTGGCCCTGGATGACGGCACGCTCACCCTGAATATCGAGGCAGAGCGCCAGGGGCCGGACAAGGTCCGTGGGCGCCTGTATCTCGACGCACCAGACCGCCCCACGGGTCAGGTGCTGGTTTTCGAGGGCATCGTCCACCTCGGCAATCGCTGGGCATCGCCACCCACCCCATTGCCGTGGAAGGCCGCGCAGTCCTACGGCGCGCGCAGCAATCCCGACGGCGAGCTTTATGCCCATGGCATGTTCCATGGCCCCCGCCTTCAGGGCGTACGGCATCTGCGCCGCTGGGCGGAGGAAGCCATTGAGGCCGACATGCTCGTGCTGCCCACACACAACTATTTCGCATTCACGCAGACGCCGCGTTTCCAGCTCGACCCGGCTCTGCTGGACGCCGCCGGCCAGCTCGCCGGCTACTGGCTGACCGAAAAACATGGCTGGGGATTCAACTGCTTTCCATTCCGGTTGGGACGATTCACCCCGTACGCCCCACCCCAGCCCGCCGGAACGCAGGTCATCTGCCGGGGTGATCTGAAACTCACCGATCCGCAGCGCCTGGAAGCCGCGTTTGATCTCATGGATGCCAGCGGTCGCGTCCTTATGCGCTGCGAGCATTGGGAAGATCGCAAATTCTCGGTGCCTGACCGCTACTACGATTACCGCTTGCGGCCACAATCCGAGTTCATCTCGGTGGAACACGAAGCCGGACGCTCCGACGGCATTGTCACGCGCCGGCTCGTGCCCTTTGAGGAAGGCTTCCTCGATCAGGGATGGGGCATCTGGAAGCGGATGCTGGCGCACATGGCCTTGTCACGGCACGAACGCCAGATGTTCTACAACCTGCCGGTCACAGGCCCCCGCCGCGAGGAGTGGCTCATGGGTCGCATTGCGGTCAAGGATGCCGTCCGCGAATGGGCCAGTCAGCGGCATGGTCTCCACCTGGCACCTGCGGATGTTGAAATACTGACCAATGAGCTGGGTGCGCCCTCGGTTCGATGTGCCGCGCTGCAGACCGTGGGTGCGCCGCATATTTCGTTGGCCCACAGTCGGCGCCATGCCATTGCCACCGCAGCCGAGGTCGCCGTGGGCATCGACTATCAACGGATCGGACAAGTCCGTGTGGAGGAACTGATCCGGGGCGCGATGACGGACCGTGAGGCCCGGAGCATTCGCAGCGCCCCGCCCAGCGACCAGGCCAGAATCGCTGTGGCCATCTGGGCAGCCAAGGAAGCGGCGGCCAAATCGGTTGGGACCGGGCTCGAAGGCCGTCCCGCCGACTGGGACTGCGAACTCATCACCATCGACCGCCGGGGCGGTCATCCGACGCGGGCCTCCGTGACCCACCACGACACCCGCCATGACGTCTCGCTGTACTTCGAGGGCACAGAGGCCGTTCTTGCCGTTTGTCTGGCCGCCGACCGCCGTCACAGCACGCCCACCACCCTGGAATCGGTCGCTACCGCGCCGGCGTGAACACCATCAAGACAACAACAAGCCTGCACAGCTGCCGCTGTGCAGGCATCACAGGAGGACACCATGCATCAGGCACTCGCACAGCCGCCGACGACCCCGGGTCGCGATGCGGATAGCACCTTGCCCAGCATCGTCGCGATTCTCGAAGACTTTCTCCAGGACATGGAGACCGACTTCGACGGCGAAATCACCCGACAGACTCGATTACTTTCCGATCTCGGATTCGAGTCCATCGACATTATCCAGCTGGTCGTCGCCATCGAAGAGGCCCTCGGTCAGCAATCTGTTCCCTTCGAGAGGCTGCTCATGCATGACGGGCGGTATGTCGAAGATTTAAGCGTCGGCCAACTGGTCGATTTTGTCGCTACCTGAACCCAGGAAGGTTCTCATGGCCAGTCTCGAAACCAACGGCACGCGTATCGCTTATCAGCAATTCGGTGAAGGTCCGGACCTGATCATGGTCCATGGTCTCGCGGCCAACCGCGCATTCTGGATGACCGGCTTGGCTCCCCTGCTTCGTGACCACTTCCGAATCACGCTTTATGACCTGCGCGGCCATGGCTACAGCGCCACGCCACCGTCCGGGTACAGCGCGGTGCAGCAGGCCGACGACCTGGCTGCGCTCATGACCCACCTGAACATTCGCCGCGCGCCTATCGTCGCCCACAGCTTCGGGGGTGCGGTCGCGTTGGAGTTTGCAGTCAAACACCCGGACCGGGTCTCGCAGCTCGCCCTGCTCGATGCCAAGATCAACCGTCTCCAACCCACACTGAAACTGGCCGATTGCGACCAGCTCACGCCCTTCGAGCAGGAACTCATCGGCGAGGTTACCGACGTCGACTGGGCGGCTGAGGAACAAATCGGGATTCGGTTCCTGGAAACCGTCGCCGAGCGGCGGGTGGCCGGTATCCACAGCCAGATCACCAACGATTTTGTGCCCTTTGCCGACCGCCGTGGTAACGGTCGGGATGCGCGACACTGGTTACGCCTGCTGCGGGAAACAACGGCTCGCGCTGAGTTTGTCTCCACCGATGGCGCCAGCCCCGAGGCCATCGCCGAACTCACGCTGCCTGTGCTGCTCATGTACGGGGAGCACTCGCGCGTCCGGCCCAGTGGCGAACGACTCAAGGCGCTGCTTCCGAATGCCCGCGCTGTCACGGTTCCCAGGGCCGGTCACTTCTTTCCAGCACGTGCCCCCCGGGTCGTGTTGCAGGCACTGGCCCCACTGCTGGGGCTGGACCTGGCCACACCTCAGCAGCGGCCCTCTGCCGTGTTCGCTGGATGGGCCACCGCCACATGCTCGTAATGCAGCGACTCATCCTGCTCTCGGCCCTCGCCGTGCTGGGAGCCTGTCTGGGCGCTCAGTCCTCGGGCGCGGTGGCAGCGGAAGGCCCACTGTGCACACCCGGCCTGCACACACTCAGCCTGGAGCATGACGGCCGGAGCCGGTCCTATCAGCTGTACGTCCCGGATGGCGCCAGCGCCGGGCAGCCGGTTCCCCTGGTTGTGGGCCTGCATGGTGGCTGGGGCACCGGGGAGGGCTTTGGCGAACAAAGTGGTCTCATGGCCTTGGCGCGCAGCAAGCGCTTTGCACTGGCGCTGCCAGACGGCATCTGGCGTGCCTGGAACGCCGGCAGCTGCTGTGGCCGCCCCGCCCGCAAGCAGTTCGATGACGTGGGCTTTATCGCCCGTCTGACCGGGAAGCTGGAAGGTGCCGCCTGTATCGCCAATGACCAAACCTTTGGTACGGGCTTCTCCAACGGAGCCATGCTCTTGCAGCGCATCGTCTGCGAGCGCGACGATGTCTTTGATGCCATCGCCCCCGTTGCGGGCCCCTTGATGCTTGCGCAGTGCTCGAAGCCCAGCGCCGTACCCGCCCTGCTCATCCGTGGCGCCGACGACCCCCGAATTCCCCTGGCGGGGGGAGACTACGATGGCAGTTACCGCGCCTCGCTTAACGAGATGACGCAGTCACTCATCGAGCGGAACGGCTGCGACATCAGCAAGGCCTCCCCACTGCGCGTCCACGGTGCCGATTGTCAGCGCTACGCTGCCTGCGCCAGTGGTCACCCGGTTTTGCGCTGTACAGTTGCCGATACGGGCCATCAATGGCCGGGCGGCAAGACATTCCTCGTCGACAAGCTCGGCCCCAATCCCGGCCGGTTCAAAGCCACCGAGCAGATCTGGCGCTTTTTCCAGAACCAGGACGCATCCAACTGATGTCACGCATCGTCCTGATCACTGGCGCAGCCGGCGGCATCGGCACCGTGACGGCGGAGCAGTTTGTCGATGCGGGCGACACCGTGGTGGTCAGTGACGTGAACGCAGAGGCTGCCGAACACACCGCACAGGCATTGCGCGATCGCTGCGGCCATGCGGATCGGGCCTGGGCAAAGGCCGCTGACGTGTCGAATCGCAGCGCCGTGGCGGCACTGTTCCAGGCGATACGCGAACGCCATGGCCGGCTGGACTGCGCCTTTCTCAATGCCGGCATTGGCGGGGGTGGCACGGCGCTGCTCGACACCGATGACGCGATCTGGGATGCCTGCCTGCGCGTCAATCTGGACGGAACCTACAACTGCCTCAAGCAGGCGGTTGCCCTGATGCTGGAATCAGACGGCGGTGCCATTGTCACCAACTGCTCAATCCTGGGCGTCAATGGGGGAGCCAGCGCCGCTTATACCGCGACCAAGCACGGGATTGCCGGTCTCACCAAGTCTGTTGCCGTGGCGTATTCCGGGCGGGGCATCCGTTGCAATGCGGTCTGCCCCGGTCTCATCGATGCGGGCCTGGGCGCGCGCACCGTCGAGGCGGGCGGTGCCAAGGCCGATGCCTTCATCAAACTGCACCCGGCCGGTCGCCCCGGTACGGCGGCGGAAGTCGCCAATGCAGTCCGCTGGCTATGCGCCCCCGAATCCAGCTTCGTCACGGGCGAGCTGCTCATGGTGGACGGCGGCTACAGCGCACGCTGAGTGGACAGCCCCTCGGCTGCCGGCCGGCTCAGAGCCGAACGCTGGCCGCGCTGCTGTCCAGATTGGCGACCAGATCCAGGGTTTGTGCGCCCAGCATGTCCTCTGAACAGAACTGCTGCCAACGCGTGGCGGCGTTGGGGTCGATCTGACTGTGGAGATGAAACTTGAGGTCGCCACTCATCTTGGAGGCCGAATCCACCCCGTCGGTCATCCGCGATTTGCTGTCGCTGTACGGGTTGATCATGTCAGGGTGGTAATCCACACCCAGGAACTGGCACAAGCGGCGCATGCTGGGCTCGGGCTGGCTCACGACCTGCTCGTAGGAGACGGAGAACCAGCGCTCAGCCGGCACGGTTTGCCCAAACGACAGAATGTTGCGGTTGCTGACCAGCCAGATCATCTCGGCCAGCGCCGTCATGGAGAACTCACTGTTCTTCATCATCAACGGCATCATCCGGGTCAGATTCGACTCCTCGTAGGAGCGAATCATGCCGCAGGGATGTCGTGTCAAATGAATGTACAGCGCGTCCTCGAAGCAGTCCTCGGCCTGGCGAAGAATGTCCTCGCTAAACGCATAGGTTGGCGTCTTGTCCACCAGCAGCCGGTCATCCAACCCGGTCTGGATGATGCCGAAAAACTCCCGCGTGCTCATGCCACCACGCTCGCAATCCGCAATGAATGCGCGCGCCTGGTCGCCTGTCCAATCCTGGGTCTGCATCAACGCCCGGACCGTGCCGTCGAGCAGGTGCGCACTGTGGTCGTTGCTCAGATCCTCGCGCCGCTCCGCCATGGTCGCGTACGACAACAGATGCAGTTCCGGCGGCGCGAACAAAGCCGGGTTGCCGGCTAGCATCACGCGTAGCAGCGTTGAGCCGGATCGCGGCGGTGACAGGATGAACACCGCCCGCTTGTTCTTGCGCCCCGTGGCAGGCAGCACCCGCCGTGGTTTGATCAGGCGGGAGAACGCGGCCACGTCCTCTTCGGTAATGCGGGGGCCGCTGGCTGTCACCTGGGGTGTGGCCACCACGGCAGCCGCCGCAGGCTGCGCAGCCTGTGGATTGGCCAGACGTTCAACCGTGAAATCCACCACCTGCCCGACGGTGAGGTCATCGACGTACTGCCCGTGCTGCATCAGCATGTCCTGAAAGCCGATCTTGCTGCCTAGCTGTTCCTCGATCATCACCGTCATCTGGACGAAATCGATGGAGGAAAACCCGCCGTCGGCAATCAGCCAGGTGTCGGCTGACACCGCAGCTTCGTAGTCGGAATCAATGGCCTCCAGCAGCTCGTCCACCACTGCGAAAACCGTGCGCTCAACCTCTGTTCGCTGAATCGTCATTCCCTTCCCAACCGTGCGTGCCAGTCCCTGGGCCCGTCGGGTTGCAGCGCCCCTTGCGGGGTCGTCCCAACCAGCGGCGACAGGCCGCTCGATTGCCGCAGCCCATGGCGCGACAGACAATCTCGACGTTGCAACGAGTCTAGCCAGCGGGCCTGCGAACCCCATAGGGGCACGGTCGGGCATGGCTGTAGGACATTTCAGATAGATCGCATCGGCGGACGATGACCTACTGACCTCCATCCGCCAGCGGCAGCGCGCGTCACTCTGGTGCGTTTGGCTCATCCGATGGCTCCGGCCCGCCGTAGTCACGTTCGACGCGGGCAATCCGCACCCGAAACGCGGCGTACCACTGCTCGCGTCCCCGCCGACGGACCTGCTGATGTTCGACGTGATTCCGCCAGCGCTTGATGGCCTCCAGGCTGGTCCAGTAGGACACGGTCACGCCCATCTCAGCACGGGCCGAGTCCACACCGAGAAACCCCGGCTGGCTGGCGGCCAGCTCCATCATGCGCTGCGCGGCAGCGGCGTAACCCGGCTCATCATTGCCAGTGCGCACACTGCTGAAGATGACTGCGTAGTAAGGCGGCGGGGGTGTTTGTGCAAGCAAGGTCATGGTCACCAGCGCAGACAGATTCGACCCCAGCATTGCGGTGGACGCACCTACCGGCAAGCCCACTCGCCTGCCAGCCCCATCCGCGTCACAATCCGGAGCCTCGATTCGCGACAGGGACGTATCGCATGACGCCCAGTTATTCCGAACATCCGGCGATGTTTCGTAACCACCCCTTTGGTTTCGTCCTGGCTATTCTGTTGATTCCCGCTGCCGTCGGCATCCTGATTCTGCTGTGGTGGTACCTCAAGTGCCGCTCGACCAAGCTGTCCTTCATCGGCCGCGACCTGGTCCTCGAACGCGGCCTATTGAGCAAGAATCGAACGGAGCTCAGTGCCGTATCGGTGCGCACGGTCAATGTGTATCAGTCACTCGTCGATCGCATGATGGGCGTGGGCCGACTGTCGATTTATACGGCTGGCGACGTGCCGGAAATCGAGGTGACAGGGATTCCCCGGCCGCATGATGTCCGGGATCTCATCAAACAGCAGCAAACCGACGCATGAGCGGCGAAACCGAGCGCCAGGACCGGCGCGAAGCCTGGCGCATCGCCGTCGCGGTTGCCGTGCTCCTGGTGATCATCGCAGCCGGCGCGCTGTTCGCGTTACCGCTGATCTCGGACTTTGCGGCCCAGCACCTGACGCCGGGGGTGGGCCTCAAGTCCGCGGCTATCGCCGCCTTCGTGCTCAGCGTCATCCTGTTTGTCGTTTTTGCCGTCGCTGCCGGCGATGGGCTGATCGGCGAATTGCAGTTCATGCTGCTGGGCTTCTTTGCTTTTTTCTTCGTGCTCTGGCTGCTCATCGCCTGGATTTTCTAGGCCGATGACCTCCCCTCGGACACTTTGATGACCCTGACCAACGTTTATCAGAAGCTCAAGTCGCTGGGCGGACTGTTCGCCACGCTGGGCATCACGCTCGACACAGCGGAATCTGCCCCTTTAACTCGCATGACCATCACATCAGCCATGCAGGGCGGACCCGGTGTCGCCCACGGCGGTGCGGTCATGGCCCTGCTCGACACCGCCCTGGGCATGCAGGCGCTGGACGTCGCGCTCAAACGCGGCTGCGCGACCAGCACCGTGGAGATGAAGGTGAATTTCCTGCGCCCTGCACCGGTCGGCAGTCAGCTCTACACACAGACCGAGGTGCAGTCCGAGGGCAAGTCGCTACTGGTCGTGACGGGGACCGCGTTCGACCAGGCCAGCGACCGGGCCGTCGCTTTTGCGGTTGGGACATTCAATGTCTACAAGCCGAACCGGCGCACCAATGAGCACCCGATGCCGGACGCTGAGCCAGTCGCGAGCCCGGTTGAATAAGCGGCTCAGGCCTCCGGCGGCGCCGCCCATTGCTTGAGCTTGCGGTACAGCGTGGACGGACTGACCCCCAGGTGTGCAGCCGCCATCGGCACATTGCCCTCGCAAATCGATATCGCCTGCGTGACGGCCTGTTTTTCCACGCGCCACAGTGGCTGTATCTCTGTGACGGACCGCCCCTGGCTGCCGCGTCCAGGCTAACAAATCCCTCTCGCGTGGCGGGCGTCTTAACGTAGATTTCGCAATCTGATCGCTACCCTCACTGAATCTTGACGCCCCACCGCAGACGTTCGATGCGCCGCCACCCGGCTCATCCCCAGACAGGAGCCTGACTATTGAAAGCCGTCATTCTTGCCGGCGGACTGGGTACGCGCTTGTCAGAAGAGACCGGCACACGGCCCAAGCCCATGGTGACCATCGGTGACATGCCAATTCTTTGGCACATCATGAAGCTGTACAGCCATCATGGCATCCATGACTTCATCATCTGCCTTGGTTACAAGGGCCACATCATCAAGCAATTCTTCGCCGAATATGCGCTTCATCGGGCTGATGTGACGTTCAATTTCCGCGACAGCAGTCAGACGATTCACCGCCACTCTCTGGAACCCTGGCAAGTGACGCTCGTTGACACCGGCAAGCACACCCAAGTCGGCGGCCGGATCGCACGCATACTCCCGTGGGTAGAGAACGACGAGGCCTTTTGCCTCACCTATGGCGACGGCGTCGCGAATATCGACCTGACCGCCTTGGTCGCCCAGCACCAACAGTCAGGCGCCTTGGCAACGGTGACGGCAGTTCAACCTCCCGGACGGTTCGGTGCCCTGCGTGCAGACGGCGACCGCGTCATCAGCATGCGTGAAAAGCCCAACGGGGACGATGGTTGGATCAATGGAGGATTCTTCGTCCTCAGTCCCAAGATCGATCGCTATCTCGACGGTGACAGCTGTGTCTGGGAACGCGAGCCGATGCAGGCGCTGGCGGCTGAAGGCCAGCTCAACATGTACCGTCACACCGGATTCTGGCAACCCATGGACACGCTGCGCGACCGCCACTTGCTGGAGTCACTGTGGGCGGATGGGTCGGCGCCCTGGAAGCTCTGGACATGAGTCGAAAACGCATTCTTATCGTGGGAAACATGGGCTATGTCGGACCGGTGCTTTGTCGTCATCTGCGAGCCTGCTGGCCGGAAGCCGAACTCATCGGGGTGGACGCTGCCTGGTTTGCCCATTGCCTGGCCACAAAGGAGTTGCCGGAGCGCGTTCTAGACCAACAGTGGTTCTTAGACGCGCGTGACCTGACCCTCGAACAGCTGCGTGGAGTCACCGCTGTGATCTACCTAGCGGCCGTCTCCAATGACCCGATGGGGGCGTCATTCGAGGACATCACCCTGGCTATCAACCGGGACGCAGCGGCAAGACTCGCGGCGCTTGCTCGCAGGGCTCGAGTCAGGCATTTCGTCTACGCCTCGAGCTGCAGCGTGTACGGCTTTGCGGAGGACGGGCACCCGCGCACGGAGACCGATGCCTTGGATCCATTGACAGCCTACGCGCGCTCCAAGGTAGAGACCGAGCAAATCCTCGCGGGCAGTGACGACGGGCAGATGGTGACAACCTGCCTGCGATTCGCCACCGCCTGTGGCCGATCGCCCCGGCTGCGACTGGACCTGGTCCTCAATGATTTCGTCGCCGCTGCGATAACCTCTGGCGAAATTCAGGTGCTTAGCGACGGTTCGCCCTGGCGCCCGCTGATTGATGTTGCCGACATGGCACGCGCGTTGGCGTGGGCAGTGGAACGCCCCATCGAGAATGGCGGCAGCATGCTGATCGTCAACGCGGGCTCCGACTGCTGGAACTACCAGGTTCGTGATCTGGCACAGGCTGTTGCCAGTCACACCCAGTCCCATGTGTCGATCAACCAGGCCGCACCTCCCGATCAGCGCTCCTACCGCGTGGACTTCTCGCGGTTCCGCGATCTGGCCCCCGACCACCAGCCCCGCGTGGACCTGAGTACAAGCGTGGCAGGCCTGATCGAGCAAGTCAGCACTATGAACCTAGGTCAAGACTGTTTCCGAAGCTCTCGCTACGTGCGCCTGAACGTGCTACGCGAAAGCGTCGCGGAGGGGCGCATGAGCACAGCACTCCGGTGGTCAACATGAGGTTCTTCTCGACTGCGATCCATGGCGCCATGCGGATAGCGCTAGAGCCGCATGCTGATGAGCGTGGACAATTTGCCCGCAGCTTCTGCAGCAAGGAATTCGCTGCGGCGGGCTTACCCACGCAGTTTTGCCAGAGCAACCTCTCGCAATCGGTACAGGCAGGGACGCTACGCGGCATGCATTACCAACTGGCGCCGCATGCCGAAGGCAAGCTGATCCGCTGCACAACGGGCAGCTTGCTTGATGTCATCGTCGATGTGCGACCGGATTCACCCAGCTTCCGCCAGCACGTCACCGCGACGCTGTCTGCCGAGAATCAGGTGGCCCTGTATCTGCCACCTGGTGTAGCCCATGGTTTTCTGACCCTGTTGCCGCATACCGAAGCACATTACTGGGTGACAGCTGCCTACGCCCCGGACGCAGAAAGAGGTTTTAGGTATGACGATCCGTGGCTAGGCATTACCTGGCCCCAAGTGCCTCGCGTTCTGTCTGACAAGGATGCTGCATGGCCCGCTTATGACCCTGACTTTCATCGATTGGATCGGCTCTCAGGCTTGGCCGGGGCGCCAAACACATGATTCTGGTCGACACCGCACTGCGGCAGCGCGAGCAGTCAGGGCAACCCATCCGAGTCGGCCTATTGGGTGCGGGTTTCATGGCACGCGGGATCATCCGCCAGATCATGACGACTGTGCCTGGCATGATCGTGGTCGCTGTGGCCAATCGCAGCGTTGACAGGGCCGTACGCGCGCTGGCTGCAGTGGACGGCATCGCGACTCCAGTCGTCGAAACTGCCGATCGTTTCGAGCAGGCCATTCGTCAGCACGGGCGGGTAGTCACCGCCGACCCCGCGCTGCTGTGCGCCAGCCCCCAGGTCGATGTCATCATCGACGCAACCGGAGCGATCGAATACGGTGCCCGCACGACGCTGCTGGCCTTTGATGAGGGCAAGCCGGTGGTTTCGATGAATGCCGAGCTCGATGCCACAGTCGGACCCGAACTGCAGCGTAGGGCAACCCAGGCCGGCGTGTTGTTCACTGCTGCAGACGGCGATCAACCAGGCGTGCAGATGAACCTGCTGAGGTTTGTTCGCTCCATCGGACTGACGCCAAGGGTCTGCGGCAACATCAAAGGACTGCAAGACCCCTACCGGACGCCGACCACGCAACAGGCGTTCGCTGAACGATGGGGGCAGAACGCCCATATGGTGACGAGCTTTGCGGACGGCACCAAAATCAGTTTCGAACAGACCATCGTTGCAAATGCCACTGGCATGAGTATCGAATCCAGGGGGATGCGCGGCGCTGCACACCCAGGGCATATTGACAGCCTCACCTCGGCCTACGACATCGACCAGCTCCGCGCCTGCGGCGGTGTCGTCGACTACGTCGTCGGCGCGCAGCCCGGTCCGGGCGTCTTTGTTCTGGCTAGCCATGACGACCCGATTCAGCAGCACTATCTGCAACTCTACAAGCTCGGGGAGGGCCCGCTATACACCTTTTACACGCCCTACCACCTGTGCCATTTCGAGGTTCCCTTATCAGCAGCGCGCGCCCTTCTGTTTGGCGATGCGGTTTTGCAGGCACGATTGGCTGCCCCCAGCATTGATGTCGTTGCCACCGCCAAACGAGACCTCAAGGCAGGAGAGGTGTTGGACGGGTTGGGGGGGTACATGACGTACGGTCAATGCGAGCGCCATGACGTCGTTCGTCAGCAGCAGCTGCTTCCAATGGGGCTGGCCGAGGGGTGTCGACTCACACGGGACCTGTCCCGCGATACCGTACTGAGCATGGCCGATATCACGCGTCCCCCAGGACGGCTAATCGACGAATTGCGTATGTCTCAGGACACACACTACCCGGTCGCACAGCACACGCCATGATGGCGATGAACTGGCATTTGCCACCCTGGTTGTCCGCGAACGAACAGCGGACTCCGCCGATTCATCAACCCGGTGAACCACGCGTACTGCAACTCTCGACACGCGTCATCGATCCGCTGGTGGCCTACGCGATTCTTTATGAGTTCGAGGACGTACTGTCGTCGTCAGCGCCTTCGACCCGAGTCACACCCGAGAACCGCGCAGCACTGGAAGCCAATCGTCGCCGATACAAGTTGATCCGACGCCTACGCGCATCGCCCGCCCTCGCTGACCGATTTTCAGCAGGGGCGGCCATGCCTGCGCCGGATGGTGAGTACGACCTAGCCGTTGCCACTGTCTCCAATGCGTGGAATCTGCACCTGACACGAGCGCTTCGTGATTGGAAGTCCCAGATCGGATTTGCGGCCTGCTACATCTTCGAAGCCTGGGAATCAGAACTGCCGGATGACTATCTGCTTGAGATGTTGGAGCCCTTTGATCACGTTTTCGTAGGCCTGAGCCATGCTGTCGAGCCCCTGGCCCGCCGCTGTGGCAAACCCTGCAGCTGGTTACCGCTGGCCGCCGATGTGCTGCGATTCGCCCCCCATCACCCCATGCAGGCCCGCAGCATTGATGTCTGTAATATCGGCCGACGATCGGAGGTCACCCACGCCGCGTTTCAGGCCCTGGTCCGCGAGCGTGGCATTTTCTATTACTACGACACTGCCATGACCCCACGCGGCTCTGTCGGTTTTACAGTCAATTCGCCGGCAGATCATCGAAATCTTTATGCAAACCTGCTCTCGCGCAGCCGCTATTTCGTTGCGAACCGCGCCAAACTGACGGATCCGCGTGTCGGGCATATTCACGAGATTCCCGCACGGTTTTATGAAGGCATTGCCGCAGGTACGGTTCTGATCGGAGAACCACCGGACACGGCCTGTTTTCGAGAACAATTCGATTGGCCATCAGCCGTCATTCCGATGCCATTCGACTATGACGAACCGCTATCAGTGCTCGAAGAAATGGAGGCCGATGACGCGCGCCGCCAGGCGACATCACGAACCAACGTCCGCCAAGCCGCGCAACACCATGACTGGCTTCACCGCATTGAACGCATATTTGAGATCGCGGGACTGCCCCCCACCGCTGCCATGCGCGCTCGCCGCGAACGCTTGGCGCTTGTTACCCACGCCTTCACGTAGAGAACATTTTTAGCCCTGATCCGCAGGAGATTGCGCCCACTGCTTCAGCTTGCGATAAAGCGTTGAAGGACTCACACCCAGATGCGCGGCTGCAACGGGGACATTGCCGTCGCAATCAGCAATTGCGCGTCGGATGGTCTCTTTCTCCACTACGGCCAGTGGCAGGATGCCTGCCGCCGGTGAGCCACCCCGCTCCGTCCCGGTCCTGACGCGCTCCTGGCCACGGGTTGTCGTACCCTGAACGTCACCGGCAACCCGAAGTAAGGCCGCTGGCAGCATCGCTGCCGTCACGTCCGGGCCGCTTTGTAGCAGCACGATGTTGTAGATCACGTTGTAAAGCTGTCGGACGTTACCGGGCCAGTCATAGTCAATCAGCAGTTGCCGGACATCCGGTGCCAGTTGTTTGGGTGGCCGCCCTTCGCGCGCCGATAACAGGCTCAAAAAATGGTCTGCAATGCTCAGCACGTCGTCACCCCGATCGCGCAAGGGCGGCATTTCGATCGGGATGACATTGAGCCGGTAGTACAAGTCCTCCCGGAACCGACCCTCTGAGATCTGGTGCAGTGGATCGCAGTTGGTTGCGCACACCACTCTCACATCGACCGCGCGATCACGCGTGGCGCCCACCCGCTGAATCCGGCCCGTTTGCAGGAAGCGCAACAGCTTGACCTGAAGATCGGTGTCCATTTCGCCGATTTCATCGAGAAACAGCGTGCCGCCGTGAGCCTGCTCGGCAGCACCAACCCGATCGCGGGTAGCGCCGCTGAACGCTCCTTTCTGATGCCCGAATATCTCGCTTTCAAACAGCTCGCGTGGAATCGCCCCGCAGTTGACTGCGATAAACGGGCCCTCGGCCCGATCGCTGCGCTCGTGTATCGCCTGTGCACAGAGTTCCTTCCCGGTCCCTGATTCGCCCGTGATGAACACCGGCGCGCGGCTGACCGCTGCGCTGTCGATGATGCGGTAGACCACCTGCATGGGCAGCGAGCGTCCGACAAACCCCGCGTAGCCATCGCGCTCAATCTGTTCACGAATGACACGCACCTGCTCGTGCAGCTGCACCCGGTCCAGGACATTATCGAGGGTGATCTGCAGACGCTCGGCCGTGAAGGGTTTTTCCAGAAAGTCCGCCGCCCCGAGTCGCATCGCCTCGACGGCGTGTTCCACCGAACCGTGTGCAGTGATGACAACCCGGGGGAACCGCGCGCCCTGTTCCTGCAGCGCTGAGAGCACTTCGGTGCCGTGCATATCCGGCAATTGCAGATCCAGCAGCAGCAAGTCAGGCACCGACGTTGCCATCGCAGTCAGGCCCTCGCGGCCCAGCTTGCACCATTGCACCTCAAACCCGATGCGCCGCAGGTAGCCCTGGTACACCAAGGCCAGCGAGGGCGTGTCTTCGATAAGCAGTGCTCGGCGCGGGCCCTCCGTCGCCGCCTTAGCGAGCATGGCCAACCTCTCCGCTCAGGCGGCTGCTCGATTGCGCAGCGTATACCGTGTCACTGACCGCCTTGCGCAACCGCTGCCAATCGTCCCCGGCGGGCTGTTGCCCTGCACGTGCCTGGGCTTCGATGCGACCGGCAAGCGCCTGCAGCGTGTCGGCACCAAAAGTCGCCGCCGAACTCTTGAGCACATGCGTCTGCCGTGCGACAAGCTGGAGGTCTTCAGGCTGCTCGTTCAGCGCGTTGCCCATCGCCTCAAGCTCGGCGACGAACAGGCCCAGCGCCTGCTGCAGGGCCTGCGCACCAATATCGGCAGATAAGCGTTCCAATACGTCGGGATTCAACGTCAACATCGCGCGACTCTTGGTTGGGATGCAGCGCATCGATGGGCCGATTATTCGCGAATTGATTCGCAATTTGCAATTCTACGTTTGCATATCGCGAATTTACGGTCGCTAAACACTCGCGTAAATACGCACATCTATTTGATATTGAAGTCTTTTTTCAACTTGGCCCAGCTCTTGAAGTATGTACGCCAACAGCCCCACTTCGAGAAATCGGCATGCCCCAACCCACCGCACATCGCAGCGCCCTCACCCCGATGCAAAACCGGCGACGCACTGATCCGTCCCATTCAGCGGCCGTGCTCGACGCCAGCCCCTGGCTTCGCCGACAGCATGCGCGCAAGCAGGCATCCGATGCCTGGGGTCCGACATCGCTGCTGCTCGGCTTCATGCTGCTCAGCCTGATGTCCTGGGGCGTCCTGGCCACCGGCGCCTCCCAGTCCGCGCCCGAGTCCAGCGCAGTGCAAGCACCGTCCTCCATCCAGCGCCAGCTCGGCGGAGAGCAGCCATGAACCGGTCGTCTCGTGCCAGCATGCTGCTGACCGCGTTCTGTCTCGCCTGGATGCCCCCCGCTTCCGCTGCGCTGGAATCGGCCGAGGACATCATCCAGTGCATGACCGCCCACGTGCCCCAACAGGCGTTCTCGCTGCAGGTCGGGCTGGAGGCGTATGAAGGCGACACACTGACGCAACGGGTCCTGCTGGATGTCTTGGGCGAGTTGGGCCCCAAAGGCCAGCTCACACTGATGACGAGGACGGCCGCCCCGTACTCGGGCACAGCGCAGCGCTACCTGTTGCGGCGCGACGCTTCCCACTCTGCGCTGCATGTCCTACAACCCGACTGGCGGCGTGCACGCCAGGTCCCGGCAGACCTGCGCGATGCAACGCTCTGGGGCACCGATGTCAGTCTCCACGAACTCCAGGAGGTCGTGGGCCTCATCCCCCGATCCGTCGTATCGCGAGGCCAGGACGCCACTCAGGACGGACGCCGCCTGTACGTGCTTGACCTGCGCCCCGCACACGGCAGCCCCACACGCTACGCACGCATGGAAGGTCGGATCGATATGGCGACCTGCCTGCCCGTACAACTGGACCTCTACGGCCAGGACGGGGCGCTGATCAAGCGGCTGCAAGCAGACCTGAGTCAGCGGTCGGTGGAAGATGGCCGACTGGTGGTGCACAGCTGGACGATTCAGAACATGGCCACACCGCAGCGCCGCACACGGATTTACCTGGGTGACGTGCGCTTCGACGTGAACGCCCATCGTCCCACCAGCATGGACCTGCGTGGCCTGCACCATTGGTAGCACAACCTCTCCGGGGGCGTTTCTTCACATTTCGCTCGCAATCAGCGGATTATTCTTTGCGCAATTCATGGTCGCCGGCCCTGCCCTCATCCATGGGACCAGCGCCTGGTTGCAGATCCCCGCGGCCGCACTCGCCAAGGTATTTACATGAAAGGCGTAGTTTTCACTGAACTGGTCGAAATGGTTGAGTCGGTGTTCTCCGCCGATATCGCCGACCAGATGATCGAAAATTCCGACTTGCCGTCGGGAGGCGTTTATACCGCCGTTGGCACGTATGACCACGCCGAGATCGTGTCACTGGTGGTCACCCTGTCGGAACTCACCGGGTTGAGCACCGACGCCCTGCAACAGGCCTATGGACGACACCTGTTCGGGCGATTTGTGGTCCTCTACCCGGATCTGGTCAACCGCTTTGATGATGGCCTGGATCTGCTCGAGGATGTCGAACGGGTGGTGCATGCCGAGGTGCTCAAGCTGTATCCGGACGCCCAGTTGCCGCGCTTTCAGTCCACCCGGCCGGGGCGTGATGAGCTGGAGCTGGTGTATCGCTCCCCCCGCCAGATGGCCACGCTGGCGCATGGACTGATTGAAGGCTGCCTGGCTCATTTTGAGCAGGACGCCAGCATCGAACGCACCCCGCATGCCGACGATGCCGTCACATTCCACATCCGATGTCGGCGCTAGCAGACAGCTCACGCCTCGCGCGCCGCGCCGAGCGGGAACGCAATGCCCGCAAAGCAGCTGAATCCTTGCTGGAGGACAAGAGTCGGGAGCTGTTTGCAGCCAACCTGGCACTCAAGGCCCAAACCGAACGGCTGGATCAGCTGGTCGAAGCCCGCACGCGTGAATTGAGATCCGCGCTTGAACGTGCGGAAAGCGCCACGCGCGCGCAGCGCGAGTTTCTCGCGACAGTCAGCCACGAGATCCGCACACCACTGCATGCTCTGCTCGGCCTGTCGGAACTGCTGAAAGCCAGCCCGCTGAACGACGAGCAACAGGAGTGGGCGCGCCTGCTCCATGCCGGCGGGCGCAGTCTCAAGCAGTTGGTCGACGATATTCTTGACCTGGCCAAGGTGGAAGCGGGCCAGTTGTCGCTGGAACCCGGAGACGTCGATCTGAGCAAGGACGTCACGGCCACACTGACTCTGTTCCGCCAACGGGCCTCCGACAAACAGCTAGAACTCATCGCCGAGATCGATCCGGTGTTGAGAACCCGCCGGGTTCGCATCGATGGCCACCGACTGCGCCAGGTCATCTCCAACCTGCTCAGTAACGCCGTCAAGTTCACCGACCGAGGCCGGGTGACACTGTCAGCCTGCGTCGAGGCTCAGCAGGACGATGGACTGGATGTCCGATTCGTCGTCACGGACACCGGTATCGGCATGGACGCCGTCCAGCAATCGCGATTGTTCCAACCCTTTATTCAGGTGGATGGTTCGGCAGCGCGACGGGCCACCGGCACGGGGCTCGGCCTGTCGATCTCATCACAGCTGGTGCGTCTGATGGGGGGCCAGCTCGCGGTGAGCTCCGCGCCGGGACAGGGATCGCAGTTCGCATTCAGTCTGCGATTGCCCGGCGTCGAGAAGCCCCCCGCCCGACCGGAACCGGCTGCGCCCAAAGCCTGCACGCGTATTCCCGGCCTGCAGCGCGCGCTCATCGTCGAGGATCAGCCTGTCAATGTGCTGATTCTGCAGCGAGTGCTGGAGCAGTTCTCGCTGGAGGTGGACGTTGCAGCAACTGGCCCAGCCGGCGTGGACATGGCTCGCCAGTCTCCCTACGACCTGATCATGATGGATGTGCAGCTACCGGAGCTCGACGGCACGGAGGCCACGCGCCGGATTCGCGCACATGGGCAACAGCCGCCGACTTACATCATTGCACTCACCGCCAATGCCTTCGAAGCCGACAGGCAGCGTTGCGCAGACGCGGGCATGGATGACTTTGTCGCCAAGCCCTTCTCGCGCGACGATATCCAGCAGGCACTCGACCGCGCAGCAGCGGCCAGGAACCCGACATGAACACGGCGCCACCCTGCGACCTCAAAAGCCTGCAGGAACTCCTGGGTGACATCCGTATCGTCCACGAGATCTGCCGCCTGTTCCTGAGCTCGTCCATCGAAGCCCGCGCCGCCATGGAGCGGCAGGCACGCTTGGGTGATGGACACGCCTTCGCCCGAGAGGCACACAAGCTCAAGGGCATTTGCGGCAATGTTCAGGCCATCCGCCTGCGCGGCATCTGCGAGGAACTGGAACTATCCAGCGAATCGCTGCCTGCGCGCTGGGCGCGCCTGCAAGCCCCCCTGGACGAGGAGCTGGATCGCGTTCAGGAATGCTTGACCGCAGCCCTCATCGACTAGCCTCGATGCGTCCGCGCGCGACGCGGGTGACCATGCCGTTGAAAAACCCACCGCACCGGCTTGTTTACGTATTTTTCACTCGGCCCTCAGTAGGTTCACACGCACTTTACAGATGGGCTTGGGCAGGGCTTGCGGATGAGTGCCACGCACAGTGGATCAACGGATCGACGCGGTAGCACCGTGCCCGAGTTCTCCCTGGTCGCCCAGGCCGCGTTGCTACGGGCGTTTCGGGAAAAACTGTTCTCGCGGCACGACCCCATCGTGGTGGATGACCTGCTCAGCCGTGTCGCCAACCGCGTGCCGCTGCGCCGCTCCGACCTGGCGACAGCGCTGGAACATCTGCTGGCTACCGGGGCGCTCGAACCCGTTCATACGGCGCAGGACAACCCGCAGGTCAGATTGACGGACACCGGCCGCGACCGGGTCTCGACCTTGGGGTTCGGCATCCGGCCGAGCCGCAATGATTGGCGCAGCCTGAGCCAGTGCATGCGCCAGGTCGAACTCAGACTGGACCGACCTGCCGCCCTCTAAAGAAACGCCAGCAGCGCCTCACACAACCGCTCAGGTTGCTCCAGCGGAATCCAGTGCCCACCCGGCCACTGCTCGAACTGCCACCGCCCCTGAACCCACCGGGATGAGCGACGCATCTGTGAGGCCACGAGAAACCGATCTCCGGTGCTGTAAATACCCAGGGTGTCGCAGGCGACCGGCGGGTGCTTGCGGAACAGCACGTCGACCATGGACGCACGGTAGATGCGCACCGCTGCGGTCAGACGCGCCGGCTGCGCGCGCATCCGCTGCAGCACCGCCTCCATCTCGGGATGGCTGGCGAACACCCGCCGAAGACTGAAACGGCCCTCCCCCAAGAGCAGTCGCTCGGACAGGCCCGGCAACTGAAAGAACAGGGTGTACCAGCCCACCAGCTTCTGGCGAAACTCGGCCCGGGCATAGGCCGTCGGATGACCCACGGAAATCGGCACGAGCCGTCGGACCCGCTCAGGGTGATAACCCGCCAGCAACCACGCCAGAGCCGCACCCCAGTCATGCCCGACCACATCCGCCTGCCGGATATCCAGAGTATCCAGCAAGGCCGCATGGTCGTCCGCAATCCGGCGCGCGTGGTAGTCACGGGTCTGTTGGCCGAGCTGGGAAGCGCCACAACCCAGGGTATCCGGCGCGATACAGCGATAGCCGGCTGCATGCAGTCGCCGGATCACTGGCGTCCACATCACCGCCTCATCGGGAAAGCCGTGCAGAAGCACTACGACGGGCCGCTCCGACGCATCGGGCGCAGAGTCAAGATAGGACAAGCGGAATCCGCGGTGTACAAAGCTGCGGCGTGGAATAGGCGATTCAACCATCACGGCCTCCCTGGCGGTGAGATGGCTGGACTACGGAGCTGCGCGCAGACCGTCCAGCAGAATGTTCAATTGACCGCGAAAAGCGGCCGGCCAGTCATCGCTGATCAACCCCTCGACCTTGCTGAACTTGCCTGCACCCAGCAAGGCACTAAAGCCATGACAAACCGACCAGACATGGGCAGCAATCGGGTGGGCCGGACCGGGACGGATCTCCCCGACCCGTTGCAGAACTTCGATGCTCTGCAGCAGTACTGAAAACGCCGCCATGGCCGCTTCATCCAGTGCCGGGTACGCCGCCGGGTCGGCAATGCTGCTCCCGAACATCAGCCGGTAGTAGGCAGGTTGCTCCTGCGCAAAGCGCACGTACTGAATACCCATCTCGCAAAACGATTCGATGGTGATCAGATGCACACCGCCGGGGGAGGCCGACCGTAACGCCGCTTCAAACTGTTGAAAGCCCTGCGTCGCCAAAGCTGCGAGCAATGCCTCCTTGCTTTCGAAATGACGGTATGGCGCCGTGGCGGAGACTCCCGCACGCCGCGCCACCGCACGCAGACTCAGGGCTTCGACACTCCCTGCCTGCAGTAGGGCCAATGCCTGATCCAGACAGCGCTGGCGGGTGGATTCGGGTTCCTGAGCGTTCTTCATGCGCAGGAATGTAGCACAGCAGTTAACATTGCACTCAGCAATGTTTGCACTGCTCACTTTCGAGCGTATAGTGCTCACACCCACTGCTGATCGGGACTTCCTGATGCCCTATCCCGCCCCTATCCAGACCCGTCGGGTGCTCGCTGGCTTCGGCCTGTCGGTTGCCCTCACAACCACGCTCGCGGCCTGCAGCACGGCTGAACCACCCGTCGAATCTGCACGGGCCACACCGGCCGAGCGCGTGCGTATCGCCTCCGTGGAGCCCGCGCCCGGTGCCAGCCAGCTCGCGTTCCCCGGTACGACACGCGCCAGCGATGGCGGCGACCTGGCCTTCCAGACCGCCGGTCGCCTGGCCCGCCGACTCGACATCGGCGAAGCCTTCGAACAAGGCGACGTCCTGGCCACGCTCGACAATCCCCGTCTGCAACCAGGGGTCGACGCGGCGAGGCAGCGCGTGGAGCAGCTACTCCAGCAGCGACGACAAGCGGAACGGGATCTGGCACGTGTCCAGGCGTTGGGCGATCGGAATGCCGCCACCACCGAAGAAGTGGAACAGGTACGTTCGCGCCTCGCCGCTCTCAAGGCCGCCGAGGCAGCAGCCCGTGCGCAGCAGGTCGAGGCCGAGCAGCTTCTGGGCGAATCGCGGATGACCGCACCGTATGCGGGCACGGTCACCCGCAGTTATGTGGACCCGGGCGAATTCGTGCCCGCCGGCACCCCTGTACTGGCTGTTGCAGGCTCCGGATCTCAGCTCGAGATCGAAATCGTCCTGCCCGAATCGCTCATCCTGTCGAGGCAACCGGGTGAGTCGATTCCCGTACGGCTTCCCCTGCTGGATCGGACGGTGCAAGGCCGAGTCGTTGAGATCGCAAACGCGGCTGCCGGTGCAGGCCGCTTGTTCCCGCTAGTGGTCAGCCTGCCCGCGGCAACACTGCGCGCAGGCCTGACCGCAGAGGTGGTCATTCCGGTCGCCCGACAGGACGAACTCACGGTGCCATTGCGCGCCGTCGTCGACCCCGGCAGCCATGAGCCCCATGTCTACAGACTGGCCGGCGATCGCGCCGAACGTGTGGCTGTGCGGGTCGGTGATTTGCTGGGAGAGCGCATTGTGGTCAGCGGCGCCTTGCAAGCCGGTGATTCCGTGATCACCGCTGGCCTGACGCGCCTGATCGATGGTCAGACTGTCGACGTGCTGCGCTAGGGGGCGAGTCATGCATCGTTTTGCCACCCTCGTGCTGGAGCAGCATCGGCTGATCCTCACGGTTGCTGTTTTGCTCGCAGTCAGCGGCGCATTGGCGTTCAGCTCCATGAACCGGCAGGAAGACCCCTTCTTCCCCAATCGCGCCGGACTGATCACCGTCCCGTTTCCCGGCGCCGACCCGGAACGCATCGAGCGCCTGGTTGTGCGCCATCTCGAAGAAGAGATCCAACAGGTCGAATCCGTCAGCACCGTACGGTCCACAACACGAACCAACGTCGCCCTGATCACCGTAGAACTCCGCGACGCCATCTACGACACCCAGAGCGCCTGGGAGCGGGTGCGACAGGCGATGGACCGCGCAGCGCTCAAGTTTCCGCCAGAAGCCGCCGCCCCAGAACTCGATGACGAACTCATCGCCACCTCGACCGTCGTACTGGCCGTGACGGGGTCGGATGACCCGATGGTGCTGGCCGATGCGGCCGAGCGCATGCGCAGCCGCCTCCTGGCATTGCCGAACATTCAGTCCATCGACCTGATCGGTGATCCCGGCGAACAAATCACCATTGCGATCGACGAGGCCACAGCCTGGCGGATCGGACTGTCACCCGGCGCCCTGGCCAATCAACTGGGCGCCAGCAACCGGATTATCCCGGGGGGCACCTTGCGCGTCGACGACACCACTGTCGTCCTGCGGCCGCAGAGTGAGTTTCTGTCCCTGGACGAGATTCGCAACACACCGATCCGCCTGCCGGACGGCGATCTTCTGCCCCTTGGCAGCTTTGCGCGAGTCTGGCGCGGACCGGCTGAGCCCGCCCGGAGTCACTTCTACTTCAACGGCCAGCGCGCCGTCGGTATCGACATCGTCACCGTCCCCGACGCCACCAATCAGGTCCGCTTTGGCGAACAGCTCAGAACACTGCTGGATGACCTGACACCCCGGATGCAGAACGCCCGACCCGCATTCGCAGAGCTGCAGGTCAGCGAGGTGTTCTTTCAGCCGGACCGCGTCCGCGAGCGACTCAATGATCTCAGTGCGGATCTTGCGCTGGCCATGCTCATCATCCTGGTGGTCTTGTGCAGCTTCATGGGCCTGCGACTCAGCCTGGTGGTCTCGGTGGTGCTGCCGCTGGTCACGGCCGTCACGGTCGCGATCTACGCCATGAATGGACAGGTGCTGCATCAGATTGCGGTCATCGGCCTGATCATTGCGCTGGGCATCCTGATCGACAACGCCATCGTCGTGGTGGAGAACATCCAGTGGCGTCTGGACCAGGGCGCTGCACGCAGCGACGCTGCGGCACAGGCCGTACGCGAACTGATCGGACCGCTGGGTGCTGCCACAGGCACAACGCTGGCGGCCTTCGTTCCCATGCTGCTGGCCAAGGGTGGCACCGGCGATTTCACCCGTGCCATCCCCGTCACCATCATGACCGCGCTGGCGATGAGCTATCTCGCTGCGATGACCGTCACGCCCATCATCGCGGCGCGATGCCTCCGGCCGCGCAGGTCGACCTCCTCCCGGCAGCAGTGGCCCGAAACCCTTGGGCGCTTCGCGGGCGGCCTGGCCACGCGTCGCCCTGGCCGCGTATTTCTGCTGGGCGCCGCGCTGGTCGGGCTGTCGTTCTTCATGGCGCGATGGGTCGAGGCCCAGTTCTTCCCGAATGCCGACCGCAACCAGATCGTCGTGGACTTCACCCTGCCGGAAGGCACGGTACTACCCCATACCCTCAGCATCGCCACCGCCCTGGAAGACGCCCTGCGTGCCGATCCCGATGTGCAGGCTGTGCATGGCTTTGTCGGCAGCAGCGGACCGCGTTTCTACTACAACGTCCCCGATGCCTCGCGAGACCCGAGACGCGGCCGCCTGGTTGTCGAGACATCCGGGCTGGCGGGCAATCTGCGTGTAATCGAACGCATCCGGGCATTTGCCTTGTCGCAGTTGCCAGAGGTGGAACTAATCGCCAAGCAGCTGGCCCAGGGCCCGCCGATCAACGCCCCCATCGAGGTTCGGGTGTTTCACCCGGACCCGAAACCGCTGGCGGTCGCCACCCAGCAGGTATACGAAGCGATGAAAGCCATCCCGGGTGTAGTCGATGCCCGCCATGATTTGGGCCTGGGCGTCCCCAGTGTCGAATTCGAGATTCTGAGCGCCGTCGCCTCGGATTACGGCCTGAGCCGGGCGGATGTTGCTCAGTCGCTGCTGGGCCGGTCCACCGGGCTGACGGTAGGCGCCTACCGCGCGGGCGATGAACCCGTGCCGATTCGGGTGCGATCGGCCGCAGGCGAGCGCTACCCACTGGCCCAGTTGGCCGGAGTCAACGTCTACTCCCCGGTGGCGGGTCCCATCCCGCTCAGTGCGCTGGTGCAGACCCGTGTGCAATGGCAACCGGCCGCCATCCAGCATCGTGACGGTCGCCGCCTGGCCACCGTGTCTTCCGAGTTGGACCCGGCGTTTGTTTACACCGAAATCCTGAATCAGCTCCGCCCGAAGATCGAGGCGCTGGACCTGCCCCCCGGTGTGGAGATCGCCTACGGCGGAGAAAGTGAGACCAGCGGCGAAGCCAATACTGCGCTTCTCACCACTGCGCCATTCGGCCTGATGCTGCTGCTGTTCTTCCTGTTGCTGCAGTTCAACAGCTTCAAGCGGGTGGCCATTGTCATGATGACGGTGCCGCTGGCCGCCGTTGGTGTGATTCCGGGACTCGTGCTCACCGACTCACCGTTCGGGTTCCAGCCACTGCTGGGAATCATTGCGCTGGTGGGAATTGTGGTGAACAACGCCATCGTCCTCATTGATGTCATCGATCAGCAACTGCGGCGCGGTGACAGACTGGGGGATGCGGTGCGCATCGCTGTGGAGCGCAGAACACGCCCGATTCTGCTGACGACAGCCACGACTATCGCGGGTTTGCTACCGCTGGCCTTCTCCGGCACCACGCTGTGGCCCCCCATGGCCTGGGCCATCATCTCGGGCTTGGCCGCCTCGGCTTTTCTGACGCTGTTCGTCGTCCCCGCCACCTGCTCGCTCTGGCTGAAATCGGAGACCGCCCATGCGTAGTTCTGCTCTGCTACTGGCCAGCCTGCTGGCAGGCACTGCCAGCCCACACGCCGTCGCCACCCCGACAAGCCTGACCGCCACCATGCAGGCGGCGGCCGATAACACGAGGGTCCAGGCGGCCCGGTGGCGCGCCCAGGCTGCCGACGCCACGGCCCGCGCGGCCTGGCGCGGCAGTTGGGCCCCCAGCCTGGACCTGCAAGCACAGGCCGCACGGCGCGACCAACTCTCCACCATCGACACGCCGGCGGGCGCCTTCACGCTGGGTGACCGCGACGTTTACGAGGCCACGCTCAGCCTGCGCCAGCCGTTGCTGGATCTGTCGAATCAGGCCTATGGCGCCCCGGCGTCCCAGCGGGTGGCCCAGGCACAGCATCAGCAGGTCCTGCGCCAACAACGGGTGCAGGCCGCTGCGGCAGCCAGCCACTATCTAGACTGGCTGGCGTTGGAGGCCCAGCGCCAGGCCATCCTGTCCCTACAGGACAGCCTGCAACTGCGCGCAGCGCGGGTCCGAAACCAGTCAACCGCAGGCCGGGCGCTGCAAGCCGATGTCCTCGACATGGATGTCGCCGTCACGGAAGCCCGCCAGCAACTGGTCGAAATCGAAGCCCAGCAAACCGTGCTGCGGCAGGATCTGACACGGCTGACCGGCCGCCCGATCCAGCCGCAGGATACCCGCCCGCCCGACGATGCCGCCGACCATCTGCAAACGCCTGACTGGGCCGAGGTCTTCGCGCAGCGCCGCGACCTGCAGGCTCTGCGTCTGCAACGCGACAGCCAGCGCCTCCTGGCCAGCGCCGAGCGGGCAAGCGCCTGGCCCACGCTGGGCGCTGCGGTCAGCGTCGTTCGCAGCCAGGGCAACCCCTTCACCCCGGAGGACGATGTCCGCGTGGGTTTGAATCTGCAGTGGCAGCCCTTTACCAGCGGCCGCATCCAGGCACAGCGTCAGGCCGCTGAGTCACACAGCAGTGCCCTGGACGCAGACATCCAGCAACTGCAGGCTGCGATCCGGGTTGAAATCGCCCAGGCCCAGGCGTCGATCCGCACCGCAATCAGCCTGGCCGAATTGGCGCAATCGGCTGTCGCCGCGAGCAAGGCCAGTCGCCAGGTCCGCGTCGCTCGCTACGAGGCGGGACGGGCCACCGTGGATGAAGTCCTGGACGCCGAAGCCACCTACGCACGGCAACGCGCACAGGCCGCCTCTGCGGGGTATCGTTTGCGCAGCGCCGTGATCGAGCACCGACTGGCCACCGGCGCGCCGCTGTTCACAGACACGGCCGCAGACTAGACCCGAGCACGCATCACCGGACCTCCATCAATGACCCCTAGCGTTGGCCTAGCGGACTACCAGAATCCGACGCACGCACAGGCGCTTCGAGACCTGCTTGCCGCTTATGCAGCTGATCCGATGGGAGGCGGCAAGGCACTGGAGACCGCCGTTCTCGACCGTGTCGTCCCGGCATTGGCTGCTCGCGCCGAGGCCTTCTCGCTATTGGCGTGGTCCGACGGACAGGCGGTCGGATTCGCCAACTGCTTTGAAGGCTTTTCCACCTTTGCGGCCCGCCCGGTGGTCAACATTCACGACCTGGCCGTCCTGCCGGCGTTTCGCGGTCGGGGCATCAGCCAGGCGTTGCTGGCCACCATCGAGCAGGAGGCGCATCGGCGCAATGCCTGCAAGCTCACGCTGGAAGTGCTGAGCCACAACCACATCGCCCAGGCCGCCTATACGCGCTGGGGATTCAAGGGATATGCCCTGGACCCCAGCGCAGGCCATGCCCTGTTCTGGGAAAAGCCGCTCGCATCAGCCCCGTAAACGGCCCAACTACTTGCGCACTCAACTATTCAGTATATAGTTGAGCGATCAAGTACTAGTGGAGAACCTGATGACAACACAATCGTTATTGCTGCGGCTGCTGCGAGCACAAAGCCAGATGAGCAAGCGCCTGGACCGCGCCCTGTCCCTGCACGGGCTCAGTTTGAGCGAGTTCCAGGTCCTGGATGCCCTGTCCACGGCCCCGGATCAAAGCCTGCGACGCATCGATCTGGCCGACGCCGTCGGCCTGACGGCCTCGGGCGTGACCCGACTGCTCAACCCCATGGAAAAAATCGGCCTGGTCCACAAGCAGGCCAGCGCGCGGGATGCCCGGGTCAGTCTGGTCAGGCTCAGCCCAGCCGGTGCCACCCGGCTGGAAGACGCGCGCAGCCGCGTCCGCGAGGTGGCCGATGGGCTGTTCGCACCCCTGGGCGAACCCATGCGCCGTGAACTGGATGCACTCATCGGCCAACTGGAGCCCTACGCATGAGCACGACAGCGCTGCAGCCACGTATCAGCATGATCACTCTGGGTGTACGCGACCTGGGCCGATCGATTGCCTTTTATGAACAAGGGCTGGGCTTTCCCAGGCTGGAATCGCCGCCCTCGGTGGCCTTTTTCACGCTGAACGGCACCTGGCTGGGCCTGTTCGGCCGCGAGGCGCTGGCCGAGGATGCCCAGGTCTCTGCACAGGGTTCCGGCTTCCCGGGCTTTTCGCTTTCACACAACGTGGATTGCGAGGCAAAGGTGCACGCCGTGTTCGAACAGGCGCTGGCGGCAGGCGCCACAGCAACCAAGCCACCTCAAACGGTGTTCTGGGGCGGCTACTGTGGGTACTTCAAAGACCCGGATGGGTATCTGTGGGAAGTCGCCTACAACCCGATGATGTGGGTCGGACCAGAAGACCCGCCTGAGCCGACGGCCCCCTAGTCCTCTCCCGCCCCGGACCCGGGAATCCGCGTCGCCTGCCAGGCCACGGCCTTCCAGCCGTCCTGCTGGCGCCGGAACACGCCGGTATTGAAGTACGCCCCGATCCGCTGCCCGTCCTGATCGGCCGTTAGGCGAAACGTGATGACAGCGGCGCCATCAAGCAGCCGAATCTGCACCGATTCGGCGACATAGCGAACCGCCGCAGGCGGCGAATCGGCGTCATCGGCAGGCTGATCAAAGCCAGCCAGAATCTCCGCCTTGCCAAAGCGCTGGCCCGCGGAGCTGGTGTAGACCAGATCCTCGGCCCAGAACCGCTCGTGCATGGCGCGTTGGTCGGCAGCCACAAGAAAGCGATTCAGCAGCTCTGCCAGCGCTTCACGTTCCCCACCGAAGGCGCCAGGTGCGTGGAAGCCTCCGATCATCGCGACCGCCACCAGCCACTTCTTCACGTCACGTCCTCGAATCAAAAGCACAGCCTAACGCAGCCGCGGGGGCGCAACCGTGCCGGTACAGACGCCGAATCGAAGCGCGCAGCCCTGCCCGGCTACCGAACCTCGCCGAACTCCAGGTAACGCCCCACAGCCGTCAGCACGGCTTCCCACTCCTTGGGCGCAATACTGTCCACGGGATCGTTGCCGAAGCGTACGCCGACCATGTTGAGCGACGGGCCCACGCTCACGCGCTGGTGGCCATAGCCCGCGGCCGTGTAGTTGCCGGAGTCAACACCGCCCCAATGCGGCCACATGTAGCCACGCGGACCGCCACCGTTGGCCTTGTCGTAGTTATGTGACGCTTCGACCCAGGCCTCCGGCACGATCTGACGCCCGTCTAGGCTGCGTCCGCCGTTACGGAACAGTTCGCCGAATCGCAGCATGTCGCGCGGCGTGGCCATCAGCCCCATCGACGCAAAGGTGTTGCCCAAGCGGTCCACCATCACCAGCGCATCGTCGCGCATGCCGGCTGGCTGCCAGATCTTCTCCGACAGGATTTCGGCGTAGGGGCGCGCATACACGCGCTCCAACAGCCAGGCCAGCATCTGGGCATCGCCGCTGTTGTAGCGATAAAAATCACCCGGCTCCGAGACCCGGGTCAGGCGCAGCAGGTACTCGTCACGCGTCATCCCGTACAAGCCATTGCTGTGGAAATCGGCGCCCATCAGCACCAGCTGCTCGGGCTGGTGGACCGGCACGTCCACCCAGTAAGTGCCCGATTCCATCTGCAGCAAATCCTCAATGCTCACGCCTTCCCAGACCGTATCCGCGGCCTCGGGGAGGTAGCGCTTGATGGGGTCGTGAATCGAGTCGACCCGCCCTTCGGCGACGGCAATACCGACCAGCGCCGTGGTCACGGACTTGGTCACCGACCACATATGCGCCCGCGTCTTGGGGTTGTAGCCGTTCTGGTAGTCCTCGTAGATGAACTGCCCGTTGTGCATGAAGGCGATGGCATTGGTCTGCCCGCTGTCCATGTATTGCTCCAGCGTGCGGGTGCGGCCATTGACCTCGTAGGTCAACTGGCTCAGGTCGACCGGCGCCTCGGGCAGTGCCGCGGCCGCCGGGTTCGCACGAACCACTTGCGTCGGCAGGATCACGATCACCGTCGTGGCATCGACCGGCAGCAGCAGAATCGCGTACTCGCCGTCCATGGTGTCCTCGATCACCCGCACCGGCTGCCCACCACTGAGCAGCAAGTCCGCGCGGGCCTGTAACAGGTCCACCAGCGGCCCGACGGCGGGCGCGAATTCGTTGGGCGTCGGGTAGTAGCGGCCTACATGCATGGCCAGCACATCACCCAGGCCATCGGGCAGCGTGGCCAACGCGGTCAGGACCTGATCGGGATCATTCGGCAGCGAGTACAGGCCGGCGCGCTCCACCATGTGCACGAGTTCTTCGAGCAGGATCACGCCCTCGTCCGGCGCCTCGGCGCTCGTGTCATCCGGGGTTTGTGATGCCGCGGTCGCCTCTTCTTCGGCACTGCCGCAAGCGGCCAGCAGGACAACGGACAGCAGTGCGCCCAGCAGTGGGCGCCTAGTGGACAGGTTCATGATGGTCTCCTCGGCTTGTCATCCGCCGCGGCTGCAAACGGATCACACCCCACTGTGCGTCTCGGGGGCTTGGTTTGTTTAACCGAAAATTAACACGCAACGTAGGAAGCGCCGGGTCGTAAATTCAACCCAAGCGCAGATCAGGGCGTTGATCTCTCGCTACGCATCAATGCCAGGTCCACTCGGCGAGCAAGGCCTTCAACTCAAACAGACGGCACAGCCGATCGCCACGAGCTCAAGACCGCTATCGACAGGCATGGCCGATCCCGACACTCAGAGAGTCCGTATCGGCCCGGTGGCCATCCGTGGCTTCAGTGGCCGCTGTGATCGAGATGGTCGGCATGGGATTTGTCCGCAGCACCGACCAACGCACTGTGCTGGGCGAAGACCGTCCGCTGCTCGCCCTGGAATGCGATCACCTCGTAGGGATCCACCCGGTCGCCCATTTCCATGCCGGGCGAGCCTATCGGCATACCGGGAACGGCCAGACCCTGCACGGCGGGCCGTTCGGCCAGCAGGCGCTGGACATCCTGGGCCGGCACATGACCCTCGACCACGTAATCCCCGATCGTCGCCGTGTGGCACGACCGCAGATCACCCGGCACACCCAAGGATCCCTTCAGCGGGTTCATCTGTGGCTCGTCCACCACCTCGACCGTCAAGCCGTTGGCCCGCAGGTGATCCACCCAGGCCACGCAGCAGCCGCAGGTGGGCGACTTGTATACCGTCATCACCGGCACCGCCGCCTGCACCTCAGCCGCGCCCTTGTCGCCACCGCCACAGCCCCCCAACCCGGCCACCGCGAGCAGCGCGACCATCCAAGCCCAATGCGGGCGCCAAGAGACAGGACGTTGCTGAAGCATGAGAAGCCTTTTCCGACGAAATTCGGCGAGTAGTGTATGCGAGCCCCTAGCGGTACCCGAACGCCCGCGCCTGCTCCAGCACCTCAGGCACGAAGCCCGGTAGGTCATCCCGCCAGGGCAGCGGACCGTCCAGCGTCTGGGGTTTGGATTGCTGCGGCCGGAACACGGGATTCTCCAGAAATTTCGGGTCAGAACCATAAGGGGCTGACGGCGGGCCGATGCGGGCAAAGATCGACCGCTCGGGGTGGAGCATGGCGTCCAGGGCCTCAGCATCGTCGCGCATGCCCGCCCAGCGGACGATCTCCGTCAGATGGCGTTCGGGATCGGCCAGCACGTCCTCGCCGCGCACGCGCATGACCTGCTCGGCCGGTACGTCGGATAACGCCCGCAGGATGTTCTGATGAATCTGCAGCCAGGCAATCTGCGGGTCGAAGGTCGGTGGATCGGTGGAATGATCCTTGAGATCAGCGGCCACGCTGTCCTCGCGATGACCAATCATGTTGACCAGGGAACTGCACTGGCCGCGTGGATGCCGCAACAAATGCAGGTAGCGGGCATGAGGCGCCGCCTGCCGCAGGCGCCGCAGAAAACCGGGCCGCCAGACAGTCGCAATGCTTTTCTCCACCAGCACCTGCGGTGCGACCTTGCGGGCCAGCAACTGGAACATGGCGGCTGTCGACAGGTGGCGGCGCTCGGCCAGCCAGCCCTTGGCCTGGTCCACGGTCGCATCGGTCTGCTCACCAAAGTACAGCTGGGCGACGGAGCGCAGCAGCCCGTCCTGCAAGTTGCCGGGCGACAAGGCGAAGAACTTGAGCAACGGGTCCATGTGGTCGGTCATGAACAGCTGTAGCTCGGGCAGCCCGGCTGACTGCGGATGGGCACCGAGCATGGCCGAGGTCAGCGACGAAAACGAACGCGGCGGCGATAACACCACCAGCGGGGGTGGAAAATCCAGCTCCGCGCTCACGGCCCCGCCTCGCCGGGATCAGCGCCGCGCCATACCTCGCAGCCCCCGCGCGGATTGTGGACATACTCCCACTGGCCGTTGCGTTGAATGGCCCGGTCCGGCGCCAGGACATTGGCCGTGGCGATGAACACACCATAGGGCGTGGACAGAATCTGGCGCACGCCCCAGTTGCACTCGTTATCAAACCCGTTGCGCGTCATGCAGTCCCAATGCACACCATCGTCCGAGGACCACACATCGCAGCCCCCCATGTTGCGGACGAACCAGTCCACGCCCATGCGGGCGATCTTCTTCTGGGCGACTTCGCTCCATTGATGAATCGGGCAATACGGCAATAGCTGGGCCCAGCTGAAGGTGCCCACATACAGCCGGCCGGCATGCACGCCCATGCGCCAGACATAGCCGTTGAAGAATTTGTTGAACCCGGGCCGGTAGCCGGAAATGGGGTAGCGGGCACCCTGCGGCGTGATGCGTGATTCGCCCATCACCAGTTCCCAGGAATCATCTGGATGCAGCCGGATCAGCTCGGCCGCCGCCGGGCCGATGTTGAGCTTGCGGTGGTAGCCACCGTTGACGATGCCCGAGCCGACATAAAGCGCGCCCTTGAACTCGCAAAGGCTCACGGCCACCTCGTTGAGCGGCCCCCGCCCCGCGCCGTGCGACAACACCCGCTGCCAGTCGTAGGGGGGATCGCCCTGGGCGCGGGTCTTCCAGATTTCGAAGCCGTTGCGGGCATTGACGGTACCCGCGTACAGGTGGTTATTGAATGCTGCCATCTCAAACACGGTGAGATTGGCCGGGTCACCAAAACCCTGGCTGGACACCGCCCGCCACTGGCCGGTGCGCGGGTCGGAGCTCTCGAAGATGGCCGGCCGGCCGCCCACGCATTCCTGCGACTGCCGGTCCCCGGTGGTGGAGCCGGTCGGCGAGGTGTAGAGCTTGCCGTTGAAGATCTGCATGGTCCGGAACGAACGCACGTTGTCGCCCCAGTTCGGGCCCGGCAGCTCTTCGAAATGCACCCCGTCGACGGTGCGCATCACAGTGGGTCGCGGCGCCTTGCGGGGGGCCCAGGTGGCGATGTACAGCACCGGCTCGTCGTCGCTGTCGCCCTGGAACACCGCCATGCCGCGATACCCGATAAAGCGCGGCACGTCGCGACCATCATCGGCGCGAACCCATGGCGCGCGATAGGCCAGGGTCCAGCCATCATCCGCTGCAGGGTCGTAGCACCAGATTTCGGCGCGCCGGTCCAGATCGTAAATATCCTCAGGCGGCGTGACCGGCCAGGGGTCCAGCGGCGGCAACGGATCGTTATGCGCCAGCATCTGGAACGTCGCCCGTGTGGTGCCGACGTACAGCTTGCCCTTAAACCAGGCCATGCTGTGGGGATAGTTGTTGTAGCCGTCGCCGAATCCGTTTTCGCTGACCAGCTTGAAGTGCTCGCCGCCAAGGGCGTGTGGTTCGGGCTGGTCCAAAGACAGCGGCTCGGCCCCTGGCGGCCAGACCGGGGTCGGCAGGATCAGGTCCGGGTCCGGAGTTGGCGTGAGCATCTGATTTGCGCCCATGGCCCTAGGGAATCCAGCTCCAGACCTCGACCATGACAAAGCGCGCCAGCCCCCGAGTGAAGGCCAGACCCGCCGGCTGCGTCTGTCCTTGCACCCGGGCGTGGCCGGTCATCTCGGGCCGCAGGCGGCCGTCGGCGTTTTCGATGGCCATTTGCACACGCACCACGCGGCCGTAATCGCCGGTCTCGGCATTGGGCGCAATGCCGGCCACCGTGCCGGTGAAGCTCACGCCGGGATAGGCCCAGGCCTTGGCCGAAGCCTCGGCGCCGAGCGCCACATCGCCGATATCGTTCTCGGGAATGCGGATCTCGGCCAGTACCTGGCCGGTCTCCTCAATACTGAGTAGGCGATCGCCACGCGCCAAATAGGTGCCGCGTGCGAATCGCAGGTCTTCCGAGACCACCCGACCCGCACGCGGGGCCCGCAGCTCGGTGTAGGCCAGTTGCTGGCGGGCGTAATCCAGCTGTGCCTGCTCGGCGGCGATGGCCGCTTCCAGGGCCGCCAACTCCTCAGAGGTAATGCCGGCACGGACGACGGCCAGCGCATTCCTGGCCTCAGCCAGCCGCTCGCGGTCCAGGGCGGCCTGTGCTTCTGCCTGGCTGGCCGCCTGGCCGGTCGCCGCCCCCCGCTGGTAAGCCGCTGCCAAGCGGTCGGCCTCGCGTTGACTGGATTGGTAACGTCGCTCCGCCGTCGCCACCCGTTGTTCGGCCAGGGCAATCTCCTCGGGTTCGGCGCCCCGTTCCGCCAGGGCCCGTTCGGCGTTGAGCCGGGCCAGCCGCGCCTCGCTGGTGGCCACCCTCGCCCGCTCCTCGTCGTCGGACAGCCGGGCCAGCAACTGCCCCTGCTCCACCTGATCGCCTTCGGCCACCAGCACTTCGCGCACTTCGCCGGCGATGAGAGCGCGCACATCGGAGCGATCATTGGGTAGCACGGTGAAGTCCCCGGTCGGCTCGTAGGTGTAAGGAATCAGTGCCAGCACGAGCAGCACTGCGCCGCCAATCCCCCAGCGCATCCACGTCGCCCGACGCGTTCGCTTTCGGCGGGCCGCCAGTTCCGGGTTCCGGGCTTCCATTTCCTGCGCAAGCTGATTGCGCGCTTTCGATCGTTTCATTGGATTCCACATGACAACCCCGCAGGCAACGAGGAATAGAACAACACCCAGCCCGGCCCACTCCCGCGCCAGCCAGACCCCGATCAGGTGAAACAACACCCAGGCCACGATGGCCAGCCACAGCACCACGGCCAGGGCGTAAACACGAATCGCCAAGGTCGACACGCCCTTGGGCTTGAGCCGCCGCCAGATCCGCCCGCGGCCGAAGATGGCCGCGATGGCGATGTCGCGCAGATCCGGCGTATCCAGTTGCGTGGCGAGCAACTGGTAACCCTCATGCCGCGACATCGGGTTGAGACGCAGCAAGCAAACCCAGGCCGACAGCACGCCAACCCCGGCGAAGAGCAGCGGCAGATCCGAAGCGCTGCCCCGGCTGATCAGCCAACCCAGGCTGGCCAGCACGAACAACGACGCCATGGCCACCAGTGATGAGGCGAGAATGGCGAGCCGGTCCGGATGGTCGTAGCGCTGATCCTGGTTGCTCAGCACGGGGGACACGTCGGCGTAAAAACGCGGCAGCAGCCGGAACATGAAGGTGATGCCAAACGCCGGCAGACGCCCCATCCGCCGCTGGTACTCGGCGGCCCGGGCCAGCTGCCCCAGCAGGTTGACGGAAAAGAAGCCCAGCAGCGCAATCTGCAACAGCGCCAGCGGCCCGACCAAGCGTTGCAGGTCCAGCCAGACATCCACGCGATTGCGGGCCAGGCCCAGCACGACGAGCGCCAGCACCCCGGCCAACGACGCCATGCGCCACCGGGCATGCATGGGCCAATTGAGCAGGCGGCCGGCCCACAGCAGCGAACGGGTGGGCAGATGCCAATGGATATCGGGCGTGCGCGCCTCTCGCAGCGCGTGCTGCCGAGCCAGGCGGGACTGTGCCAGGGGCTCGGCTTCGCGGTTGGCACGGTCGGCGTTCCACTCATCCGCTGCGACCGGTGCACCATCATTGGCGGCCTCACCCCAATCCTCGTCTCCCGGTTCCAGCAGGCCGGCGCGGTCCAGCTCGGCCAAGAGTCGCTGCACGCTGGGGCGATCGACCATCAAACCCTGGTCGCCAGCAGCCTGGACGGCTGCCTCCAGACTCCGGGTGCCGTCGAACAGACTGACCAGCCGGTACTCCATCTCATCAAATCGAAACACGCGCCCATCGACGGGGCTGGTCAGGAGAATGATCTCGGCGTAGCGCGTGGCAATACGCGACTGACTGCGGTAAACCAGTTGTGGATGCGCTGCGGCCACCCTAGTCGCTCAGCAGACGGTTGACGGCCATCAGATCATCCGCGCCGAGGGAGCCCGCCGCGGCCTGCAATCGCAGGCTGTTCAGCAGGTAGGCATGGATGGCCCGCGACAGTGCACGCTCGGCATCGAAGCGCTCTCTCAGCGACTGCACCAGCTCCACACCGGTCCGCGTTCCGGCAAACACCCCACCCTCGGTGGCCTCGACCGCATCGTAGGTGGCGGCGCGGGCAGCCCGCAGGGCTTCGATTTGCGCCTGGCCCAGTTCCAGCGCGGCGTAGGCACGTTGCGTATCGAACTCGGCCTGGCGCAGTGCTCGCGCCTGCCGGGCGAGCGCCTGCTGGTAGCGCGCCAGAGCCGCCGAGGTGCGGGCCCGGGTTTCGCCGCCATCGAACAGCGACATGCGCAGCTCCAGGCCAATGAGGTCTTCAGAATCCTTGCGGGCGCCGGTGACGCCGCCGGAGTTATCCAGGTACTCACGCTGGGCGATTAAATCCACCGTGGGCCAGCGCGCAGCACGCTGCACATCAACCTGACGACCTGCTACCTCGGATTCGAGCCGGGCGGCGATGAGCAGGGGGTTGGCTGTGCGCGCCTGGTCCACCCAGTCCTGCTGGCGCGCCGGCTCCACGGGCGGGAGCGCACGTGACAACGGGACAGTCGCCAAACCCGTGGGCAGCTGGCCGGTGAGCAGCGCCAATTCGGCGCGGGTCGCTGCCACAGACTGCTGGGCCCGCAGCACCCGCGCCTGGGCCAGTTCACGCTGGGCATCAGCCTCGGATTGCCCGGCCCTTGTGGCCAGCTCTAGCCGGGTTTGTTCGCGGATCTGATCGGATCGTTCGGCAATCGCCTGCAACTCGGCACGAAAAACTTCGAGATCCTGCTCTGCATCCAGCGCCGCGAAGTACGCCTCGGCAACCCGGAGCATGAGATCGCTTTCCGCGGCATGCAGGCGTGCCAGCGCCGCCCCTGATCGCAGCGCGGCGACATCCCGCGCCCGCCAGCGATCCAATCGCAGCAGCGGCTGACGCAACGCAATGGCGTAACTCAGGGCCTCAAAGTCGTCGTCACGATCGAGGTTGTTCAGCCCGAAGAACTCGCCGTCGACTTCACGGTGATTCGCAGTGGCCCGCCCGGCAATCGACAACACGGGGCGATAACCCGCCCGGGCCAGGTCCTGGTCTGCCAGCACTTCGGCATACCGGGCCTGTGCCTCCACCCAGGTCGGGTCTTGGGCCAGCGCATGCGCGTAGGCACGCGCCAGATCATCTGCGCAGGCACCGGCTGCGCCCATCAAGCCTCCGACCATGATCACCCACCTGCAGAGGTGGATGCGCCGTTTCGTCTTCCCTGACACGAACGCCCCAGTGGCTGCCAAGCCATACGGTCCAAACCTGCATGGCAGCTTATCCAGCCGCTGTTCAGTGGCTCTATGGAGAGGTCACGCGCAGCCCTGTAGGAATTTTCCGCTACAGGTCGCCGGCTGAATCAGGCCATTCGATCGTCGTTGCCGGTTCTGCCTCAAGTTTCGCTGAGGGTCGCCGATCCCAAACACAATCAGGAAGCCAGCGCTTCCACAACAGGCTGCGAACCGGAGGCTGCCACCGTGGCATCGACTGCAAACAACGCATCCCGCATTGAACTCGAGGGTGATCTGACCATCGAGCGGGTCTCGGCCCTGCGGCAATCGATTGTCGAGGCCCAGCCGGTCCAGATTTCGCTGAGCGGTGTCGAGCGTGTCGATCTGGCCGGGGTACAGCTCCTGGTCAGCGTCCACAAGAGTCTGGCGGACCCACAGCATGCCCCCCTGTTCTGCGATGTGCCGAATGCGGTGGCCTCTCAGGTCCAGCAACTCGGCCTGGATGTCGACTTGTTCGCCGCTGGGGGCCAGGCATGACCCCGTTTGAGGAGACATTCCGCCAGGAAACCGCTGACCTGCTGGAGGACCTGGAGGCCGCGCTGCTGGAGATGGAAGACGCGCCCGAGGACATGTCCCTGGTGGATCGCGCATTCCGCGCCATGCACACCATTAAGGGCAGCGGTGCCATGTTCGGCTTCGATGCGGTCTCCTCGTTTACCCACCACCTGGAAGACGCCTTCGACCAGGTGCGCCGGGGCGAGTTATCGATTAGCCAGGAATTGATCAGCATTGGACTGGATTCACGCGACCACATCCGCACTCTGATCGATACGAATACCGAGCACCCCGATACGGCCGGCCTGCTCAGCCGGCTCAGCGCCGTCACCCAGACGGGCGCGGTGGCATCGGCGGCGCCGGTCGAAGCCTCTGCGCCCGAACCGGCGGCGACCAAGACCTGCTACCAGATCAAGATTCGCCCCAGTGCCGACACCTTCATGACCGGCACGAACCCACTCAGCCTGCTTCGCGAGCTGGGTGATCTCGGGGAGATGCGCATGCGCACCTCCACTGCACGCACCCCGGATCTGGACGAGCTAGACCCCGAACAGCTTCTGGTTGACTGGGACATCGAACTGCTGAGCGACCAGAGCCGCAACGCAATTGATGATGTCTTCCTGTTCGTCAGCTTCGACTGGGATATCGATATTTCGATCAAGGCGGCGTCCGACACACCTGCCCCCGCGGACACGCCGGCTGAGAAGCCGGCACCCGCTGTTGAGACACCTGCTGCTGCACCGCCGCCACCCGCCGCAGCCGAACGCAAGCCCGAGGCTGCCAAGCCCACGGCATCCGCGCCCGCACAGGAAACCGTCAAAGTCCCGGCGGAACGCCTGGACCACCTGATCAATGTGGTGGGCGAGCTGGTGATATCCCAGGCCCGGCTACTGGACTTGACGGCTCGGCGCAGCGACGAAGAGCTGCTCGGCATTGCCGAAGATCTGGAGCGTCTCACCAATGACCTGCGTGATACGGCCATCAACATCCGCATGCTGCCCATCGGCTCCACCTTCGCGCGATTCCGCCGCCTGGTCCGTGACCTGTCCACCGAGCTGGGCAAGGACATCAAGCTGGTGACCGAAGGTGCGGAAACCGAGCTGGACAAGACGGTCATCGACAAGCTGGGCGATCCACTGGTGCATCTGATCCGCAACAGCCTGGATCACGGCGTCGAGGCCCCGGACGAGCGCGAGGCCGCCGGCAAATCGAGAACGGGACAGATCACCCTGACCGCTGAGCACCGGGGCTCCCATGTCCTGATCGAAGTGCGTGACGACGGCAAGGGCCTGGACCCCGACAAGCTCCGCGCCAAAGCCGTGGAACGCGGCCTGATCAAATCCGACGCCAAGCTCACGGATCAGGAGTGCTACGAACTCATTTTCCAGGCTGGGTTCTCCACCGCCCAGACCATTTCCAGTATCTCCGGCCGCGGCGTCGGCATGGATGTGGTCAAACGGTCGATCGAGGCCCTGCGTGGCACGTTGAACATCAGCAGTGAGCTGGGCGTGGGGACAACCATCCACATTCAACTGCCGCTGACGCTCGCCATCATCGAGGGCCTGCTGGTCGAGCTGGGCCCGGACCGCTTTGTCATTCCGTTATCGGCTGTCGAAGAGTGTCTGGAGATCAGCGATGCCAACGCCCAGGACCTGTTCGGGCTGGTGGAGCTACGCGAGCAGCTGCTGCCCCGCGTCTCGCTGCGCCACTGGTTCGAGATCGATGGCCCCCGGCCCGACACGCATCAGGTGGTCATCGCACGCAGTGGTGACGATCGGCTGGGCTTTGTCGTGGATGCCGTGATCGGCCAGCACCAGACCGTCATCAAGTCCGTGGGCCATGTTTACGAGGACGTCGAAGGCCTCGCCGGCGCCACCATTCTCGGCGACGGCTCTGTGGCTTTGATTCTCGATATTTCGCAGCTGGCCAGCGTCATGGCTCAGCACCGTCAGGCGAATGCCCAAGGCAATTCGCTGCAGTACAGCTCCACCGTTCACTAATTTTTCTGACCAGATCGGCGTCACCCGGCGCATCAAGAGGACACACTCATGAAACCTACTACTGTGATATCGAAGGTGATCGTCGGGTTCGGCATTCTGATCACCGTGATCGGCGTGACGGCCTTCTACTCGTTGACTGCCCTTGAGCAGCTCAACACCACCATGCAGGTCACGGTGGCCGGGCCTTCGGCAAAGGTGAATGAAACGGCCAAGATCGACCACGCACTCATGGTCATCTCCCGCGCCGAGAAAAACATCCTGCTATCCGAGACCGAAGACGAGATGGCGGTCTTCGCCAAAGAGATCGACGAGTCCGTCGCGGCCATGCGCGAAGAACTTGCGCGTTTCGAGGCCCTGGCCAGCGAAGAGGAAATGCAGCAGATCGATCAGTTCATTCGGGACTGGGAACAGTACGAAGTGACCAAGAACAATGTGGTCCGTCTGGCCCGTCAGAACACCGATCTCAAGTCGCGCATGTTGTCGCAGAACGAGGGGCGCGATGCCTATGGTGTGATGGCGGATCGCCTCGACGGGCTGACGGCCGAGCTGGAAGCCCGGATGCAGGTCGAGCCTGAGGCGGGCTTTGCCGCCGTGACCGCCCAGCGACTGATGCGCACACTGGCCGAGTTGCACCGCGACGAAAAGAACTTCCTGCTATCGCGCTGGCTGGAAGACATGGACACCTACGCCATGTCGATGGAAGACATCACCCTGCAGGTCGAGGACTTGTCGACACGACTCAGCGAGCAGGTTCCCGCAGACCTGAATGCGCAGTTCGTGGCGTTTTCCACGGCCCTGGAAGCGTGGCGGCAAGTCCACCAGGAAGTCCTGGACATCAAGGATGAGAACGCCACCAACGTCGCCTTCGAGCTGGCCACCTTCCAGGGCCGCGACCAGCTGAACCGCGCCATGGCGACCATGGACTCGCTGAACCGGGTCGGCTTCAAGACCATCAGCGATGGTGTTGCCACGGCGCAGCAGACCTTCGAGCAGACACGTAATCTGCTGGTCGTCGTGGCCGGCGCAGGCCTGCTCCTGGGGCTGATCCTGGCCTGGATCGTGATTCGCGGCACGGTGGTGACAGCAAAAGCGGTTCGCAGCAGTGTCGATGATGTCGCCTCCGGCAGTGAGCAGATCAACTCCACCAGCCAGCAAATCGCCCAAGGCGCGGCCCAGCAGGCCGCTTCGCTGGAGGAAATCTCCTCCTCCATGGAGGAGATGGCCGCCAACATCCGGCAAAGCTCGGACAATGCCAGCCAGACCGAGCAAATCGCGCTCAAGGCCTCCGAAGGGGCCCGCGAAGGCGGCGAGGCTGTCGAGAAGGCGGTGATCGCCATGAGCGAGATCGCCGAGAAAATCACCGTCATCGGCGAAATCTCCCGCCAGACCAACCTGCTCGCCCTCAACGCCGCCATCGAGGCAGCCCGCGCCGGGGAGCATGGCCGCGGCTTTGCGGTGGTTGCCGCCGAAGTCCGCAAGCTGGCCGAGCGTAGCCAGAAAGCCGCCGAGGAGATCAGCGAAACAGCTTCCGGCAGCGTCGAGATTTCACAACGCGCTGGAGAGGTACTCACCCGCCTGGTCCCGGACATCCGCAAGACGGCCGAACTGGTCAAGGAGATCAACGTCGCCTCCACAGAACAGGACGCAGGCGCGGACGAGATCAACAAGGCCCTCAAGCAACTGGACGATGTCGTCCAACAAAGCGCCGCTGCTGCCGAGGAAATGGCGGCAACCGCCAGCGTGCTCGCCGACCAGTCAGCCTCCATGCAGGACAACATGAACAAGCTGTCGCGCAGCAAGAACAAGCCGGAGGTCGGCATTACCGACCAGCCGGAGGTGGACGGCGATTTTGAGCCGGACCTGGACGACCTTGACCTGCCCGATGCCACCCGCATCGACGACTTCGCACCGGCAAATGATGGTGACGGCGTCGATCTGGATCTCGGCACCGATCACGACCATCTCAAGGAATTCGTCCGCTACTAAGCCGATGGCACGGCGGCCGCAAGGCCGCCCACCGGAGCATGAACATGACCCACCCCTACGATCTCAGCGAACAGACCCAGGCCAAGCAGGTGCTCAGTTTTCAACTGGGCAACGAGGCCTACGGCATCGCCATCGACTCGGTCCGGGAGGTGCTGGAGTACACCAGCATCACGCGTATCCCGAAGACGCCCGAGTTCATGCGCGGCGTCATCAACATCCGTGGCAGCGTCGTTCCGGTGATCGACCTGCGACTGGAGTTCGGCATGCCCTCCGCCGAACCGACGATCGCGACATCCATCATCATTACCGAGGTGCAGTGTGAAGAGCGGATCAGCCTGATCGGCGTACTGGTCGACTCGGTGCAGCAAGTGCTGGATCTGCCGGTGGAGTCGCTAGCCGATGCACCACCCATGGGCAATCGCATCCGGACCGACTTTATTGCCCACGTCGCACGTGTAGACGAGCAGTTCCTGATCGTGCTGGACATGAACAGTGTGCTGTCCAAGGAGCAACTACAGGATGTTGCGCGGACAGCAGTTGCCGACGCGGACGAACGCGTCGCTGCCACGGCCTGACGCCAGTGCCCACTTCAGCCGCTACCCTGCCAGGCGTCCAGCAGCCCCTGCCGCTGTCCGCAGCAGGATTCAGCACGATTGCCGGCTTTCTCCGCCAACACGCCGGCATCGAACTCAACGAAGACAAGCAATCGCTGGTGCAGTCCCGTCTACGCAAACACGTGGTTGCCGGCGGGTTCGACAGCTATGACCAGTATGTCGACCACGCGCTCAGGCAGCAGGGTTCAGCGCTGATCACACTGGTCGATGCACTGACGACCAACAAGACGGCGTTCTTCCGCGAAGCCGATCATTTCCGCTTTCTGGAGACCGACTGGCTCCCGGACGCCTGCGAACTCACGGGTCTGAAACGCCCGCTCAGAATCTGGAGCGCGGGCTGCTCGGCCGGACACGAGCCCTACACCCTGGCCATGGTCTTGAGCGAGGCTGCCGAGCGCACGCCTGGCCTGGCCTTCGAGATACTCGCAACCGACCTCTGCACCACCGTGTTGCGCACCGCGGCGGCCGGCATCTACTCACAGGTGGATGTGGCTCCCGTCCCCGAAGCGCTGCGACGCAAGTACCTGCTGCGCAGCCGCAGCGCCGACGACACCCGCGTGGCCATGGGGCCTGAGCTGCGGGCACCGCTACAGTTCAAGCGCTTCAATCTGGTCACCGACCCCTATGCGTTCGACGCCCCGTTCGACCTGATCATGTGTCGCAACGTGATGATTTACTTCTCGAACGCCACGCGCGAGCAAGTCATCGCGCGCATGCACGACGTCATGGCACCGGGTGCCCACCTGATTGTTGGGCATTCCGAATCGCTCAGCGGCATCCGGACGCCGCTGCGCTATGTCGCCCCCACCATTTACCAGCGTCCGTTGGAGATAGCGTCATGACAGCCATACAAGTCATGGTCGTCGACGATTCCGCCATCGTTCGGCAGACACTCAAGGCCCTGCTCGATGCCGAACCCGATATCGAGGTCTGCGACGTGGCACAGGACCCGATCGTCGCAGCCCAGAAACTGCGTCGCCGCGTGCCGGATGTCATTCTTCTGGACATCGAAATGCCGCGGATGGACGGGCTGACCTTCCTCGAAAAGCTCATGACCCAGCACCCGATTCCCGTGGTGATCTGCTCGTCCCTGACCACCAAGGGGTCGGAGTCGGCGTTTGCGGCGCTGGAAATGGGCGCCATCGAGGTCATTGAAAAACCCAAGGTCGGGACGCGCGAACACCTGACCGAAAGCCGTACCCGCATTGCCGACACCATCCGTGCAGCCGCAAAGGCCAAGCCGAGCCAACGCAGGGAACGTCGTGTCATCCAGAAGAAGCTCACGGCCGACGCGGTCATCCAGCGCAAGCTCGGCGCCGGTGCCGCCCTGGTGGAATCGACCGAGAAGATCATCGTCGTCGGCGCCTCGACCGGGGGCACCGAAGCCGTACGCGAGCTGCTGGAGGCCATGCCCATCGACTGCCCCGGCATCTTGATCGTGCAGCACATGCCGGAACGGTTTACCGAAGCCTTTGCCCAGCGTATGGACAAGACCTGCCGCATTCGCGTGGCCGAGGCCAAGGACGGGCAATCGATTCTGCGGGGCCACGCGCTGATTGCCCCCGGCGGCCGTCACACCCTGCTTAAACGCAGCGGGGCCCGCTACTACGCCCAGGTCAAGGACGGCCCGCTGGTCTCACGCCACCGGCCATCGGTGAACGTGTTGTTCCGCTCGGCGGCCATGTATGGCGGCAGCAACGTGGTGGCCGCCATTCTTACCGGCATGGGTGACGATGGGGCCGACGGCATGAAAGAGCTGTTCGACGCCGGTGCCGTGACGCTGGCCCAGGATGAGGCAAGCTGTGTGGTCTTTGGCATGCCCAAGGAAGCGATTAAGCGAGGCGGCGTTCAGCAGGTGCTGCCGCTGGACCAGATCGCGCCGGCTTTACTCGCTCAGGCGGCCACACCCAGCCGGCCCGCAGGCTCGGCCGTCGCGGCAGCGTTATAGCCCCCGTCTTGTGACCGCTTCGCGACCGAGCGCTGCGATCTCCTGGCAACCGACACATCCCGCGTAAGACTACGCCCAGGTACCCGCCGACTCGATCTGCCCTGCGGTGGCACCACGGCGTTCACCCTGCCCGCCGGCCCCGGAATGCCCAAACCGCGCCGCCAAACGGATCGCTGAGCGAAACCGGGCGCACAGAACAAACCGTGTTTTGTCGCCTGCCTAGCGGGTCTTGGGCGCAGGCCGAAGCTCCAGTTCCAGACGGGCCAGCTCCAGCCGGCTTTCGACGCCTGTCTTCTCAAAGATGTGTGACAAGTGCGACTTGACCGTGGCTTCGCGGATGCCGCAGCGCTCGGCGATTTCGCGATTACGCAATCCGCGACTGACCAAGCGCACGATTTCCTGCTCTCGGGGCGACAGGGCCGCCAGCGTTGACGATTCGCTGGACTGGGCGGCCAGCACGGCCTCGATGGCATCACCAAAGGACTTCATCTCGATCCAGCGGCCACCGGACGCCACCTTGCGCACACAGGCTTCGATCACCTCTGCGGGCATGGTCTTGAGCAGAATGCCCCGTATCCCCTGCCGCATGGCGGCCATCACCTCGTCGGAATCCAATGTACTGCCCATCAGCACGCACGGCAGCTGCGGCCGCCGAGCCCTGAACTGCTGCAGGGTCCAGCCAGCCCCACGGCCGAGCAAGTCCTGATCCAGCAGCAGCACATCCGCCTCGGTCCGGTCCAGCAGGCCCAGCAAGGACGCACATGAGTCCGCTTCGGCCACCAGATCAATCCCCTGGGCCTTGCGCAACATCAATTGCAGGCCACGGCGAAACATCGGTTGCGCATCGGCCACGATGACCCGGATCGACGGGTTATTTGTCGACTCTTCACTCACCGGCAGCCCTCTCCCTCCCGTTGACCCGACCGGCCGTCAAGACGGGACCCTGACTGCGGCCCCGCTAAAACAAAAAGCGTAGCGCAGATCAGCGTTTACGGAGCGTTGAACAACCTGTGTCAGCCGTAGAAAACCGCCACGATCAAACTTTGGATAGAGCGGACATCAACCCCTGGGCTATCGCATATCAACCCGGCGGGCGATGGCGACAGCCGTGACGTTCCGGACAATAAACAGTCAACCACTACCTGAGCGAACACCAACTACTGATGGAACGTCGAAGCACGGCTCGACACAGTCTCGATCTGAGTGCCGAAGTCAATAACCAGCCGGTCCGGCTGGTCGACCTCAGCGTGGGTGGAGCGCGCGTTGAGTTGATGGTTCGCGACGTACTCAGGGTTGGGGATGCCGTGACGCTGACAGTCCAATTACGGCACCAGGCACGTCGCTCAACCTGGAATTGCATGGGTCGTGTACTGCGTCAGCAGAACATGGCCTCTCAGCAGGTCATTGCCATGACGCTCGGCTCGATGCACCTCGAAGACCCCGACGCTGCACTGGCCGTGCTCAGCCGTCTCTAGGTAGTCAAATTCCGATCAACCACATGGAGTGAAGATCATGACCAAATTAATTACTGGGATTGCTCTGCTTGTCAGCATCGTGCTGTTCCTGCTTTCGGACAGCAAGCTGGCGGATGCTCATCGCGACGATCTTGAGCTGCATATTGCCCTGCCAATTGCCAATGGCGGCTCCCAGCTTGTGCAAATCGATGCCACACGCGGGCAACCAATCACGGCAACCAACATGAATGACGGATCGCTTGAACGCCGGCTCGACGCGAACGCGTATCGAATCGAAGGCCACTGGGCTTCGGAACACGAGCTATCGCTGGACATTTATGTCGCCACAACAACGACTTATAAGGACAGGCCGGGATCGGTCAAGTGGGCCCCTTCGGTGGAGCTGGTACGGCACACTCTGGCTGTGCAGCCGAAAGAATCGGCTCACGCCTCAATCCCCCAGCGTCCTGCTCCAGGGGGTATTCCCCAAGCCTTGCTGGTTCAATATGAGCAGACGCCCCGCAGTTGATCACGATCGCGCTGGGGCTGGTCAGCGATCCAGCCCCTGCTCCTGAGCAAATCGCAGCAGCTCCATACGACTCTTAAGTCCAAGCTTGTCGTAAATGTTGTGCAAGTGCGTCTTGACCGTGCCTTCGCTAACGTGCGCCTGACGCGCGATTTCTTTATTGCGCAGGCCCTGGGCCACCCAGGAAACCATCTCAATTTCTCGCGGAGAAAGCACGGCCGCAAGGGAAGACGTGGCATCCTGCCGTGCGATGATCTGCTCCACTGCGTCGGCGAATGAGCGCATCTCGATCCACCGCCCCCCCGCTGAAACCTTGCGAACGCAGGCCAGAAACAGTTCGGTGGGCATGGTCTTGAGGACGACGCCATCGACATGGCTGCGAACGGCTTCGATGGCCATGCGTGCATCCATTTCCGCCGTGAACACCACCGTCTTAAGGTCTGGATGCTCGCCGCGTAATACGTCGATCAGTTGGAAGCAACTACGCTGCCCCAGATGCTGCTCGATGATCAACACATCTGGCTGATGCATGCGCATCGCACGGAACAGAGCGCGCTCGGACAGCGCTACATCCACCACGGAAAGCCCGGGCTGGTCGTTTAGCAGCGCACGTGTGCCGTCAACCAGCATCGGCTGGGAGTCTGCCAACACAATGCGTACTTCGTCAGGTAAGTTCTCTTGGTCGGGCTGGACTTCAAGCGGATCCGTCACCGTGGTCTTCTCCCCTACTTGTACCTCGAACGGTACCATGCCGCGGGGAGGCCTACACGGCTGAACGAGGCCGCGTGATGGCGAGGAATGGTTTAGCAAGCCGTCGGACATTGCGCCATCCACCGCGCGTGAGCGACGGCAGCGGCATTGCCTCTGATCCCCGCATGATGGACAATTCAGGCCTCATATGGGGCGGTAGCTCAGCTGGGAGAGCGTCGCGTTCGCAATGCGAAGGTCGGGAGTTCGATCCTCCTCCGCTCCACCAATCCTCTTCGGCCTCCACCTGAATGGCCGGATCGCAAAAAAGCCCGCGGCATGCGGGCTTTTCTGTACGCGCCTGGCGGTGCTCTCCACCGCTGGAGCCGACAGTGCTAGCCCGCCGCCCCCTGATCTCGGCCCACCTGGCCGAAAAGGCTCCGTGCTTCCATCGGCCCTTGCAGCGCAATTTCGAGCGGCTGCGGCTTGTGTCGCAAAAAGCCCTGGATGTAGTCGATGCCAATCTCCCGCAGGGCATCGGCAATGGTCTCAGTTTCCACGCACTCGGCGACGGTCTTGACCCCGATGACCTTGGCGACGTCGGCAAAGCAGCGAACGGTTGCCGCATCCAGCGGGTCGTCCAGCAAGTCCCGGACGAACTGACCGTCAATTTTGATGATGTCGACAGGGATGGCCTTCAAATAGCCGAATGTTGCAGCGCCGGCACCAAAATCATCCAGCGCCACGCGCACGCCCATCGCACGAACCACGCGGACAAAGTCGGCCACCGCATCCAGATTACTCACGGCAACGGTTTCCGTGATCTCCAGGCACAAGCGTTTGCAGACGCTCTCGTCCAGTGACTCGAACAGGGAGAGTGCGAAGACGCGAAATGTCGGATCACTGACCGAGTTGCCGGACAGATTCACCGCCAGGGTGGCCACATCCCAGTCCTCGCTGTGTGCAGCCAGCCAGCCCACGGTCCGGTACAGCACCTGCTGGTCGATCCGGGTGGCCAGATGAAAACGCTCGGCCGCGCCCATGAATAGCGCTGGCGAAACGATGCGACCATCCGGCTCACGCAGGCGGATCAGCACCTCGGCATACGCGCCTTCGCTTCCGTCGGTCGAGAGTGCATCGATCCGCTGGGCCCACAACTCGAAGTGGTCATACTCCATAGCCTGCTCCAGCCGGGTGGCCCAGCGAATATCCGCCCGGCGAGCCTGGAGTGCCGCATCCTCCTGCTCCCACAGGTGGACGCGACCGCGCCCCGCTTCCTTGGCCGAGTAACAGGCCGCATCGGCCGCCTGCAGGACTTGCTCGCCGGACTCCCAGGCCAGGTCGATCATCACGGCGCCGATACTGGCGCCGACACGCAACCGTTGCCCCTCTTCCACAAACCGGAACTTACGCAGCTGAGCCACCATCTCGGAGCCCACCTCCATCAGCCGGCTGGACGAGCACTGCTCCAGAATGACCGCGAACTCGTCGCCCCCGGTCCGCGCGATGAAGTCACCGCTATCCAGGCAGGCCTTGAGCATGCGGGCCACCTGCTTGATCAGCCGGTCACCGGCCTTGTGGCCGCAGCTATCGTTGATGATCTTGAACTCATCGAGATCGATGTAGAGCAGACCGTGCGAGGCGCGGTCATCCCGTGCCAACGGGACGATCTGATTCAATCGCTGTTCGAACTCGCGTCGATTACGCAGTCCGGTGAGTTCGTCATGGGCGGCCGTGTGGTCCACCACCCGCGCCAACTCACGTTGTTCGGTGACATCGCGAAAGACGATGACCGTGCCACGAATCAATCGCTCACGGTCGAAAATCGGGGTCGTGGTTTCCTGGATGCCGTACGAGGCGCCGCTGCGGGCCAGCAGCACCGTGTTGCTTTGGGCGTGGACGGCTTTGCCGCTGTTCAGGCAGAGCGCCACCGGGTTGGTCGCCGGTTCGCGATTGTCGCCACTGAAAATACGAAAAACGCTGGCGGCCGGTACACCGCGCGCATTTTCCGTTGTCCAGCCGGTCATCCGTTCGGCCACGGGGTTCAGGCTGATCACCAGACCGCGCGCGTCGGTGGTGATCACCGCATCATCCAGTGCGGCCAGGGTCGCCCGCATCCGGGCTTGGTCCTCATCAATGCGCGCATGCAGCCGGTGCGATTCGGTGATGTCCTGAAATATCCCGACCAGGCGCTGGCCGCCAATGGGTGAAGGCTCGCGCTGCCCGATCGCACGTATCCATGCCGACTCGCCGGAGGCGCGAACAAAGGGCAGCTCCAGATCATAGGGCTCGCCCTGATCGCGGCAGCGTTCGATGGCGTCTTCCAGTGTCTTGCGGGCCGGCCCCGGGTAAAAAGACAGGGCCGTCTCGACACTGGGCAGCACACCGACTTCGAGCCCATGAATGCGGAACACTTCATCAGACCAGTGCAGGTCGCCGTTGCCGAGCTCCAGCTCCCAGCACCCGATCGAAGCGATGTCGCCCACACGGTTCAAGCGTCGTTCACTGTCCGTGGCCCGTGCTTCCTGGCGCATGGCGCCGGCCATATCGATCCGCACGCCGGTCAGCACCTTCGGACGACCGTCGTCGTGCCACTCGCTCACATGGGCGCGATCCAGTACCCACAGCCAGCTGCCATCGCGACGACGCATACGTGCCAACCGCTCGTACTCAGCGCACTCGCCTCGGGACACCTTGCTTAGCAAGTCCGCGGTGGCGCCGAGCTCTTCCGGATGATGGAGATCCAGCCAGCTGTGCACGTAGATCTGGCCCTGTCGAGGCAGGCCCAGCATGGCCTCCCAGTGTCCATTAACGCGCATTTGCTCAGCATCGACATCCCATTCCCAGGTGCCGGTACGCGTGCCGTCAACCGCGCGTAGCAATCGCCGCTGATTGACGCTGTCAACCTGTGGCTCGTGTTCAAGCGAGAGCGCGGAGTCTGCGGTTTCGATGCGATGCGTGGCCGCCTGTGCCAGTAGCTTGAGCGTGTCCAATTGCGCACTGCTCAGCTGGCCGGGCTTGCGGTCGATCACACACAGCGTGCCCACCGCCACGCCGTTGCCCAGCACCAGCGGCACGCCGGTGTAGGCCCGAATGCCCGGTTCTCCCAGAACCAGTTCATTGCCCTCGAAGCGGTGGTCCTCCAGCGCGTCCGCGACATCCAGCGGCTGCTCGCTGAATATGGCGTGTGCGCAAAACGCCACTTCGCGCCGGGTTTGCTGCGTGTTTTCCAGACCTACATTGGCGATGAACCGCTGGCGCCGGCCTTCGACAATAGAAATCAGCGCAATGGGCCGCCCCGTGATCAGGGCTGCCGTATGCACCAATGCATCCAGCTGTGAATCGTTTCCGCGCTGGAGAATGTCGAGTTCGGCAATGACGCGAAGCCGCTCGGTTTCGTTGATTGCAATGGGCGGAGCCATGGGTGACCACACAGAGTCCAAGTGTTGTTGTTCAGTTCATACTCAACACCCGATCAACGCGACGTGAAACTTCCGCAGTCAAGCGATAAACGGACACACTTCATTCCCCGGCGGCACGCGTGCCCATCCCCAGCAGTGATACAGCCAGTTCGCGCCGGTGTGGCTGCGCGCGGAATTCCCAGACAAACACCCCCTGCCAGGTCCCCAGCTGCAGGCGGCCGTCGATCACCGGGATCGTCAGCTGGCAGCCAGTGAGCACGCTGCGCACATGGGCGGGCATATCGTCCGGCCCTTCTGCGGTGTGTACAAACCGCGGATCACCATCCGGCGCCAGGTCCCACAGAAAGCGACGCAGGTCAATGAGCACATCCGGGTCGGCGTTCTCGCAGATCAACAGCCCCGCGCTGGTGTGACGCAGCCACACGGTACAAAGCCCCTGGGTGATAGGCTGTTGATCTACCCAGCTCCTGAGTTCCGCGGTGACTTCCTTGAACTCCCCACCACGGGTTCGTAGGGATAACAGGGTGTTCGCAACGTGCATGACGACCTCGAAAAAAAGAATCTGAGAACGACTCTCAAGGGCCCGCCGTCGCTTGCGCAAGGCCCTGTCAGCCGGACTACGCACATACGCTCACGCACGCCTTGTCGCTGGCTACTCCGCGGACTGCTCGCGCCCTCCTTGTTCACCACAATGATGGCCCACGCTTGGCAAAGCGAATTACTCAAGGGCAACGGTGAAGATGACTGGACGCGCCAGACAGTGACGCTGGGAGACCAGCGGTGGTCCCTCCCCGATTTTTCATACGCCGGATATCAGCAAGGCACCGCCCCCCTGGGTGTCACCGTTGCGTGCCGTGTGGAAAACCTGGATGTAAAAACCGGTGAGGAGATCTCGGCTGCAATGAAGGCAGCTATTCACCGCCTCGCCCAGGCCGGAGGCGGCATCCTGCGCCTGCCGAGTGGCGATTTTCTTCTCTCACAATCTGTCGGGATCAATGCCTCGAACATCGCCATTGAAGGTGCTGGCAGCCAGCAGACACGGCTGCACGTCGGACGTGATTACCAGCCTGACGATCCGCTGAACGAAGGCGTGCTGTCATTCGGACGCGAGCTGCCCTCTGGATGGCGGCAAGGCTGGTGGAGCCAAGCCCCCGAAGTGGCCCAACTGAGCCGACAGGCGCACGCAGGCGACACCAGTGTTCACGTCGACAATTCCAAAAACTTGCGCCGTGGTCAGTGGATCGTACTCAGTCAGGCGCTGTGGTCCGGCGCCTCGAGACAGTGGACCGGCGGCCAATGGCCGACATTTAGCCGGACGCAACGCCCCACCGGCGCTGAGCGCCTCTTTGCCTTCGTGTATCTGCGCCGCATCTCCGACATCGAGGGCCTCCGCATCCACCTGGACGCCCCGCTCCCCTGGTCGCTGGCCCCTCAGGACAACCCCATTCGGGTCCTCGATCCGGACCAGGCATCGACGCCCATGCTGGAGCAGGTCGGCTTGTCGGGGGTGAGCATCGAATTCGAGAACAGCAGCGGACCGGGTCGCCCTCTGGGGGCTGGCGTAGCGTTTGAGGGTATTCGTGATGGCTGGCTACATGATGTGGTTATTCGCAATATCCCCCGCACCGGAGTGCGGGTAACGCACAGTGCGCGCATTTCCGTGATGCAATCTGCCGTCCGACATATGCAAGACGGCGGAGGCGGTGGTTGGGGGTACGGCTTTGACCTCTTTGCCTCGCAGGACATCCTGCTGCGCGACACCACCGCCGAGCAGCTGAGACATGGAGTCACCCTATCGCGCATGCCGACGTCGAACGTCGTGGTCTCCCGGCATCAGTCCATCGGCAGTACCCAGGACGGTGACGACAGTCATCATGGCCCCATCCAACAGGTGTTGTTTGACCAACATCAGGGGCTGCGCGGCGCCGGTCTGCGCATGGTCTACCGAGGCCGAAAAAGCAACGGGGCACACGAAACACTTGCCAGCGGCGTCGTCTGGAACGCCGGTGGCGATACATCTCGTGGGCTCTGGTACGGCCATGGCGTGGCCGTTGATCCCATCGAAGCAGGCTGGGCCATGGTCATTGGAGTGGCACCGGAACGCTGGGTCCTCCAGGACGGTCGCCCGATCGGTGAACCACCGTTGCGCCGCGTCCCTACAGCGCTTGCACCCCAGCAACTGCCCGGGCTCGCAGGACGCGGCCCTGGGCGAGCCAGTGGCAATGTCTATTACGAGGGCATCGGACATGCGGGACTCACGCCCGCCTCGCTCTATCAGGCCCAGCTCAAGGCCCGTACGGGCAAGAGCGTCGCGGGGTACCGATCGGACTGTGAACAGTCCTCCCCTGCGAGGCCTGCACCAGAACCGGTTACTGCCCCTGCTCCGGCTCTGTTGTTTAAGCGTGGTGCGCAAAGTGCCGTATTACGGATGAACCCGGACTACGCCCGACTGGATCGTGACGCAACGGTTCAGCCAGCTCAGACGTGGATCCGCATCACCGATGACGCCCGTGCATGGACGCCGCTGGTCACGCTTCGGCACACCCTACAACCCGCCGGCTCCATTTCGACATTGCGCATTCGCCTGCGCACCAACCGCTCAGCCGAAATGCGGGTGCAACTGGCCTCACCCACACTGCCCCACCAGCAGCGCAGCCTGGAGGGGAGCAAACATCTGCGCGTTGAAGCCGGCGACTGGCAGGTCATCGACCTACCTTTGCCACCCAGCGCACGAAAGCAGTCTTTTGATACTGTGATGCTGAAGGCCTCGGGACAGCGGTCCGGCGCAATCATCGAAATCGACCAGATCGAACTGCGCTAACCCATACGACCATTCTTCGCGCCCAGGGGCGGACCACTCACTGCCTGTAGCCACCGGATGGGGAGCTCGCTTGCAGCAATATAAAAACGCTTCGATTGCCTACCGGCCGGAGATCGATGGATTGCGCGCACTGGCTGTGTTGCCGGTCATCCTGTTCCACGGCGGTTTCAGTCTGGTGCCCGGGGGCTTTGTCGGCGTCGACATATTCTTCGTGATCTCGGGGTACCTCATCACGTCGATCATTCTTGCCGAGCTTGAGCAAGAACGGTTTTCCATCAGGCGGTTCTACGAACGCCGTGCGCGACGGATTCTTCCGGCACTGTGTTTTGTCATTCTCGCCTGCCTGCCCTTTGCCTACGCCTGGATGCTGCCAGCCGAACTGGAGCGCTTTGGCGACAGTCTGCTTGCTGTGGCCAGCTTTTCAGCGAACCTGTTCTTCTGGTCGACCCAGGCCTATTTTGGCCCCGCCGCCGAACTCCAGCCCATGCTGCACACCTGGAGCCTGGCCGTGGAAGAGCAGTATTACCTGTTCATCCCACTGGTACTGATGATGCTCTGGTCACTGGGACGCCACCGGTTATTCCTGCTCATTCTTGGAGGATCCGTTGCGTCACTGCTGATTGCTGAGTGGGGCTGGCGTCACGAACCCAAAGCCAATTTCTATCTGCTACCAACCCGGGCATGGGAACTGCTCAGCGGATCACTGCTGGCCTTTGCGCCTGCTCCACAGCAGCTAACGGGCAGGCTTGCAGCCCCCCTGCGACAACTGGGCCCGTATGCAGGGATGATACTGGTGCTCTACGGCCTGTTTTGCTTCGACCACACCACGCCCATTCCCAGCGTTTATGCGCTGGCTCCCGTGGGTGGTACGGCGCTTATCGTTGCCAGCACCACAGCCGCACACCCGGTCGCCCGCTTGTTGTCGCTGCGGCCACTGGTGGCCATCGGCCTCATCTCTTACAGCGCTTACCTCTGGCACCAACCCCTGTTTGCCTTCGCCCGGATTCGCCTTCTCGAAGCACCCGGCCCAATCCTGGCCGGCGCACTGGCTACGCTGAGCCTCGTGTTGGCCTATCTGTCATGGCGGTTCGTCGAGGCTCCGTTCCGTCGTCGCACGGGACTCATCAGCCGGGCCCCGCTCATTCCGGCGGCCACCAGCCTCGTCGTACTGGCGGTGGTTGGCTTCGGATTCAGTTACACGGAAGGATTACCACAACGCCTACCTGACGAAACGCGAACATTCATCGACCGCTATGAGCACTATCAGAGCATCCAGAATGGTCGTTTCGGACAGTGCTTTTTTGGTGAGGACCACGAGGGCGTCGGCGAGCTGCAGTTCGACGCCGAGTGTCACGGTCAAACCGGGTTGCGCCGCTTTGTGCTGATAGGCGACTCATTCTCCGCGCATTATCTCGACGGTCTGCAAAGCCTGCTGGAGCCCGGGGAGACAGTGGCACAGTTCAACCTTTCAGGCTGCCTGCCGCTACTGGAACTCCCCCAGCTCACACCGCAACGCTGCCGCAGACTCAATCCGCAACGCTTTGATGCATTGCGCAATGGTGACGTCATCATCATCAGCGCGCAGTGGCCAGCCGCAATGGCACGCCGCGAGTCAATCGAGTACCAGGCGCTTGATCACACACTGGCCACGCTGGCCCGGCGTCTGCCACAGGCGACAATCGTGCTGGTCGGCGCCAGCCCCCAATGGCCCGGCGAGTTACCCGTGAGGCTGGTGCGCGCCGAGCGACATTTGACACTTCAACCCGGAGGCCGGTTACCCAACCCTGCGCTGGATGCGGCAACAAGCGTCAACCGCTCACTACAACAACTCGCAGACAATCGAGGCGTCCGGTTACTCAACCCGGTGCAGCGGCTCTGCGACGGGAAAAATTGCCTGATTGCGCTGGCGTATTCAGGTGGCGTGGAGATCACGGCTTCGGACTACGGCCATTTGACACCGCCGGCCGCACGCCATGTGCTCGCCGAACTGGTTCAGAGCCTGCGCCCACCGCACAGGTGAGCCGCGCCAGCGCGTGACATGTATTAGTCGCCCTGCGGCAGCTCCCCGGTAGTCGGCTTGCGCGTCGTGGAGGACAACCGGCCGTCTGCTTCCTTCCAGATGGAAAGATCCATGTCGAGCATGGTTTCCAGCCGTTCGACGTGCGGCTGAAACCGCCGGGCTAGCTCCTGGCGGGCAGCCGGGCTGATCTCCAGACGCCAGCGCGGATGTTCCGTCAGCCGCCGCGGCAAACGCTTGGCGACACGATTGCGGCCCAGGATCTTCAATGGCCCCTTGGAAAAATGCAGTCGGAAATGGCTGCCCGCCTCATTCTGTTGATCATGCAAGCCTTCCCAGTCGGCGTAACGACTCGCACCAAGGTGATCACAAACTCTCTCAAGAGTTTGACGTTTGCAGTCATCCCTTAGTGCCTGCTCGTAAATCAGGACTAACAGCTGATTGCGACGAACGTGGCACAGCCAGGCTTCCAGGTGTTCGTCATACCGCCCCATGGATTCGATACCCCATTGATCGGCGACATCGAGTATCGAGGTCCGCACGGATACACGCCCCTTGCGGACGTGGTGGTAGTACGCAGAGACAGCGCGATCCACTGGATTACGCAATAAGCAAATCAACTTGAGTTGGGAGGCATCCAGACTTTCCACGATGTTGAGCGGTAATGGCAGCCCCCCATGACCGACTTCGCGGCTGCACCCAAACGTCCACAGATAATTGGGCGTAAATTCTCCACGCAAGGGTTGGCGCCCACGCGGAAACTGTTGTGCGTACCACTCAATCCCCCGACTGAAACGGTCCGGATGATCAAAGAAGTGGACTTCCTTGCTGACCGCCACGCCAATATCAGGGTGTTGCGACAGCATCGCTGACAACCAGGTTGTGCCAGCCTTCTGCGCGCCGATGACCAGAAAGTTCGGCAGATTGAGATCGGACATGCGCGGACCACAGGCTCCGGTTAAAGGTGTACGTGGCAATCTGACGCAGAAACGTGTTGGACGCGCACCACCAATGGGAATTCGAGTGCCCGCGCGAAGGCAGGACTCGAGATTCGAAACCAAGACGCTACCACGTCGATGAGGCCCCCGCCCATCTGCGGGGTAAACCCGCCTGTGATCTGGCTGTGATTGCGTGAGGCCCGGCTACACCCGGTCTGTAGCACGTCGGTCATGCGACAGTGTCGGCCCCTTTCGGTGCATGCTCGGCAAACCCACCGGATTATCAGGCCGCCCCGCGGCCAAGCGTGCGCACGCAAACTTCGCAATCCACGGTGAATTCCGCAGCCCGCCCGGAGTCCAGGCCAGCAATTCGGTCAAGCTGCGCTGCCGCAATGCCCGCTTAAGCCTGTCAATCTGATACACCGCTGTGATTTCCCGCCCGTGGCGCCGCAATGAAGTGATCAGCGCTGGGTCACCCATGCGACGCGCCAGTCGCAGCAAGTCATGATTGCTCGCTAATGCAAAGGCGGCATTACGCAAGTGATTATCGGCATCGCGAGTAATTGAGCCTTCCGAGCGCGCGTAGTAATAGCCGCCCCACCCTCCACAATGAATCGGAGTGCCCGTCATCAGTATCCGGGCATACAGGTGAGAGTCTTCGCATACCAGCAGGGACTGGTTATAGCGAAGGCCCTGCTGAGAGAGAAACGCGCGCCGCATGATGGGCTTGAGATAACCCAGACTGGATTGTCCGTTGCGAGGGCGGTCACTTTCGAGAAAAACCGGGAGCGTAAGCTGGCCCAGCCGGTCCAGGTACAGCGGATCGAATGCCAACAGACTATCGGCTTCCTGTCCTGGCGCACAATCGAGGTAGAGGTTGTCGGCATAGGCGTCAGCGCCTGCCGCTTCTGCGGCCTCAACCATGCGCGCCAGCCGTTCCGGATGATAACGGTCGTCTGCGTCCAATACGGCGACCCACTGCCCCCGGGCAGCCGTCAACGCCGCGTTGCGCGCAGCACCTGGCCCACTCTGGATTGCCATGTTAAGCAGGCAGATGCGTTTGTCCGCTTCGGCATGACGACGGACGGCCATCGGAGTCCCATCCGTGGAATCGTCGTCAACGACGATGAGTTCCCAGTCGCCAAGCGTCTGATCACGAACCGACGCCACGGCTGCGTCTATCGACGATTCCGCATTCCGCGCCGCCATGATGACCGACACGATTGGAGCGGTTGCACCGGTTCGGGACAAGATTAGAACGCGCCTCCGTGCTGGAGCAGGCTTCGGGACTGGCCATCCGTCTCCGCAAGCTGGCAGCCAAAGAACTCCGCCAGCGAGGGCGCGAAATCCTCAGCTTTCACTACCGCACCCTCGCCTGTACCTGCAACCGCAGGACCGCTGACCAGGTAAATCCCGTTGGGCGTGTGATCACCCGTTCGGCCATCAACCGTTTCTTGCACGATCGTGCCCGTCGCCTCGGAATGAACAGCCCGGATCGGGTGATTCCGGTTCCAGACGACCAGCAGGTCCGGCAAGGCGTCGAGATAAGCACCGTCGTAGTGATCACGTGTCACGATCACGTCATCGACGAGGGGTTCGCCGGTATCGACATTCACCAACTCACGCAATTGAAGCTGTAGCTGCGCAACTAACGCAGGATAATCTGCCGGATCGACAAGTCCTTGCGCTTCGCGACCCTTGAGGTTGATTCTCACCCCTCCGCTGGCGTTGTTCGCATAGACTTCGAAGAATCGGCGCTGAGCGTGATTCCCGAGGAACCTGGGTGGGTGCAGCTTGCCCTCGAAGGGCTTGCGCAGGTGTTTCATACGCGCCCGCCACTCAACAGGCAAGGTCTGCCAGAGCGCGCGCGCACTCGCCTTCCACGACCGGCTGCGCGCAGCGGGGCGCCCCTGGTCCAGTGTCAAAAGGACCCGGTCCAACAACCCCGTCCCTGAATATTGAGGCCCCATGCCATGACTGCCGAATAGCATGATGTTGGTCTGGTCTCCGCACGCGTCGAGAATCTGGCCAAGCGCCTCATCGAATAACCGATAGCAGTCCCGCAGTGGCTCCCCCAACTCAGCTTCGACCTTGGGGTCGTACTGGGGGTGGCTACGATCGTTGATATGCCAGACGTGGTGGCCGGTGCAGTGCAAGTCCGTGAACACCGACATCGCCAGGTCCCACTGGCGTGTCTGCATCAAATGCACCGTCAGCTTCGCCTTTTGCCGCAATCGCGTCTGGTAACGCTGGATAAACGCGCGCAGATCTTCGATGGACTCCGGAGCCTGGCGGTCGCAAGACACCCCGCCGGTTGGGTCGGGTCCAACCGCAGCCAGAATGTCTTCGGCAACCTCCTCCGGCACGGTCGACAGCTCAAAGCGACGACCGTTGGCAGGAACATGTCCGCCCCAGTCCACCACCATCGTGCCACGCAGCGCTGGGTCCAGGCGCAGGTAGGGCGGATCGATCAGCAGACAATCAATCCCCTGATCCGATAACTGACGCCAAACCGGTGGCGGCGTCTCCTCAAGTTCGTACCAGTGGTCCTGATAGTCATCCCGACCAAAGTAACGGCGCCCATCGTACTGCGGCTGCCGTCCGGGTAGGCGACCACTATGAAATACAGGCCAGACAGCACCGGCTTCCAAGGCATAGGGGCTTTGCACGCCGCCCCATAGACTGCGAGCCCGCAATGCAGCCAAATTCGGCATATCGCCCGTGTCCATCCACTGCTGAAACAGTTCCGGACTGCCTGCATCGACTCCAATGATTAGCAGCTGTTGCGTGTTCGGCATGAACTCCTGCCCGTGTTGATGAGATCGACGATTCTGAGGTCTGGTGCGTGTGAACAGCGAAGTCGACACCAGAGCCGCTGTCCGTGAGTGGCTCCCTACTACATCGTGGAGACCCCCGACTCGGATGCAGGACAAGCTTAGGGCAGTTCATGTCGCCCTGTCCCCCCAGCCCAACCGGAACCACATCATCGGCCGACGACGCGCAGGGCAGAGATCCCACACTCAACATGTCCGGTCACTGGTATTCTGCCCGGCGTCCAAGGGAGGAGACACCGCGTGAAACGTCGTGAATTAGTTGTGGGCGCGTTGGGTGCCGGTACGCTGGCCGCGTGCAGCCAGGAACGTAAGCCGATGGGCGAACAGGCTTCAGCATTCAAGCCGGTAGTCTGGAAAATGGTGACAACGTGGCCCCCCAATTTTCCCGCCCTGGGGACCGGCGCCAAATACCTTGGCAATTTGATCACCCAGCTCTCTGCTGGACGGCTCACCATCAAGGTTTACGGAGCCGGTGAGCTGGTCCCTGCATTTGAGGTCTTTGACGCCGTATCAAGCGGCACGGCGCAGATGGGCCATGGCTCGGCCTACTACTGGAAAGGAAAGGTTCCCGAGGCGCAGTATTTCTCCTCCGTCCCGTTCGGACTGACTGCACAGGAAATGTCGGGTTGGCTGTACTTCGGTGGCGGCATGGACCTTTGGCGCGAGGTCTACGCGCCGCATGGCCTGATTCCGTTCGATGCCGGCAACACGACAGTACAAACCGCAGGGTGGTTCAACCGAGAGATCAAAACGGTGGAGGATCTCAAGGGATTGAAAATGCGGATTCCCGGCCTGGGTGGAGAAGTCCTGAAACGCCTTGGCGTGACCGTGCAAAACATCCCAGGGGGGGAACTGTTCCAGGCACTAGACCAGGGCACGATCGACGCCACGGAGTGGGTTGGGCCCTACAACGATCTTGCATTCGGGCTGCACAAGGCGGCGAAGTATTGCTATTACCCAGGCTGGCACGAGCCCGGCACGGTCCTCGAGTGCATGGTCAACCAATCAGCGTACGAAGCTCTGCCCGCCGACCTGCAAGCCATTGTGGAAGTGGCATGTCGGGTCACCAGTCAACGCATGACCGCAGAATTCACGGCACGTAATGGTCGCGCCGTCCAGACACTTGTCGACGAACACGGCGTCGAGATGCGCCCCTTGCCAGCAGCCGTCTTATCACGCATCCGTGTGGTGGCTGAACAAGTTGCGCAGGAACTTGCGCAGGAAAACCCGGCCGCCGCCGCGATTTACGATTCGTTCTCCAGGTACGCCAAGCAAACCGCAGCATGGACGCGCATGGCAGAGGGGGCGTATCTAGCCGCCCGGCACGCAGACCTCTAATTCAGCTTTTCCGGCAGCCAGGTGGCCAAGCCGGGCCAGGCGGCCAGCACGGCCATCAGCCCCAGCTGAATGAGGATAAACGGCAAGACGCCACGATAAATTGCGGTGGTCGGGACCGTCTCTGGTGCCACCCCCCGCAGGTAGAACAGGGCGAAGCCAAATGGCGGTGTCAGGAACGAGGTCTGCAGGTTGAGCGCCATCATCACGCCAAGCCAGATGGGATCGACACCCATGGCCAGCAGAATCGGCCCGACAATGGGCACGACGACAAAGGTGATCTCGATGAAATCGAGAATAAAGCCCAGCAGGAACATCAGCAGCATCACGGCAATCACCGCAGTCACTACTCCGCCCGGCAGGCCCTGGAGCATCTCGGCCACCAGCTCATCGCCACCATAGCCCCTGAATACCAGCGAGAAGATCGACGCCCCGATCAGGATCAGAAACACCATGGCGGTGATTTGCGCGGTGGACTCGGCACAGGCCTGCAGGTCACGCCAGCCCAGACGTCGTCGCAGCCCGGCGATCAGCATGGCGCCCACAGCCCCCACGGATGCGGCCTCAGTCGGCGTAGCGATGCCCAGCATAATGGAACCCAGCACGGCGCCAATGAGCAATACGGGCGGCAGGATGCCCGCGAATACACGCCAGATCGCCACCCGCTCGACCTCGGCCGCTGGCATGAGCGCAGGCCGCCGGTAGGCCTGGATCAGTAACCAAGTGATGTAGGCACCGACCAGCAGCAACCCGGGCAACAAGGCGCCCACGAACAAGTCCCCGACCGAGACCGTCTCGGGCGAGAACACCCCCATGCGGATCTGCGCCTGCTGATACGCCGACGACATCACATCGCCCAGTAGCACCAGCACAATCGATGGCGGAATCAGCTGACCCAATGTACCGGAGGCACAAATCGTCCCGGTGGCCACGCTGGGGGCATAGCCGGCCCGCAGCATCACCGGTAAGGACAGCAGACCCATGGTGACCACAGTGGCGCCGATAATGCCGGTAGAGGCTGCGAGCAGGGCGCCAACCAGCACAACACTGACGGCCAGCCCACCACGGACCGCGCCAAACAGGCTGGCCATGCCGGTGAGCAATTGCTCCGCGACGCGGGAGCGCTCCAGCACCACACCCATCAGCACAAACAGTGGCACGGCGATGAGCGTCTCATTCATCATGATGCCGAAGACCCGGTTCGGCACGGCCTGGAGAAAGGCCGGGTCAAAGACGCCGACAAGTGTCCCGACACCGGCAAAGGCCAGCGCCACCCCTGCCAAGCTCAGGGCAACGGGATAGCCTGCAAGCAGCACCCCGCAGACGGCGAAAAACATGGCCACTGCAATCCAGCTCATGACGGTCGCCTGACCGCGGCCCAGGCACGCAGGGCCAATGCCAGTCCCTGCAACATCAGCAAGGCGGCGGCAACGGGGATGAGCGTCTTCACAAGGTAAACGCCGGGAAGTCCACCCGGCTCGCGCGAGCCCTCGCGCACCCGCCAGGCCGCTGCAACGTAGTCCAGGCTCTCGACCAGCAGATAGCCACATACAGGCCAGAGCAACAGCAACGTGCCCAGCAGATTGACGAGCTGTTGCCGACGTGGCGCGAAGCGGCTGTAAAAGACATCGACACGCACATGCCCGTCAGTTCCCAACACCCAGGCAAGCGACAGCATGAACAGGCTGGCATTGGCCGCCACCAGCGCCTCCTGCATGGCCACCCAGCCGAGACTCCAGCCATAACGCAACGCGACGATGGCAAAACACAGCACAGCCATCAGCACCGCCAGCCATGCGGCACTGCGTCCAATCCACCTGGGCAGGACTGCCGCGAGGTCTGCGGCCCGATCCAGCGCCGACTCCCTGGCGCGCGGTTGATCCGTCATGCGAGCTGGCGTTGACCTCCGCCGTGTAGCAACTCATCGGTTGCGCTGGCCTTGAGTTCGCCCGACTGCACCTGCCCGGGCTTGGCGGCCTTCAGCAGTGCTTCGAGCTGGCTAAGCGCCTGCTGCAACACGGAATGGGAGGAATCATGCCGGGTCAGCTGGCACTCGATCACCGCCGTGCTGATGGTGATCTGAAACTGTTTGCCACCCATCTCGATCGGCGTTTCGGACACGCGGCTGGTCAGCTCCTGCATCACAGCATCGCCGCTGCACAACCGCGTCGAGGGCATGATGATCATGATCTCGTCCCCGCCGTATCGGCCCACCACGTCCACCTGTCGCAGCCGCGATCGCACGCCCTCGGTAATCTCGCGTAGAACGTGATCGCCCGCTGTGCGGCCATGCGTCTCGTTGAACTGGCGGAAACCGTCGATATCGAATACCGCCATGCAGAACGCCTGACCCTCGCGTTGGGCGCGTTGCAACTCGAAACTGACCCGCTCCATCAGGGCCGGGCGGTTGTACAGACGGGTGAGCGGATCACGCGTGAGTGTGTAAGTCACCCGCCGGAACCGCTGGATGCGCCGCTGCACCACGGACAGAATCAGCTCCGGGTCATCACCCTTGGACAGCAGGGCATCGGCCCCCGCGCGTAACGCCCCCCGTAGCAAACCAGGATCGGTGACGCTGGTCAGGAACAACACGGGAATATCAAACAGGCTTTCGTGGTGCCGCAGGATCTGGGTGAGCTCGATGCCATCAAGATCCGGCATCTGCATGTCCATCAGCACAAGGTCGGGACGAAAATCGAGCAAGCGCTCCAGCGCACTCACCGGCTCACTGATCAGCGCTGTGCGAAACCCCGAACCTTCCAGCAAGGTCGAGTAATACTGGCCGATCTGGACGTCGTCTTCGACAATGGCAACGCGACCGTTTTCGATGTAATTCTGCTCGCCCCGCCCCGAAAACTGCTCCAGCAACTGGGCCAGCGCCGTGACATTGACGGGCTTGGTGAAGAATGCATCGGCGCCGGAGTCCACAGCCCACTGGCGCGCGCGCACATCCGTGCGCTGTGACAAGTACACCAACCCTGGCTTATACCGCAGCCGGGCGACCATCGCCTCGGCGATCTGAAATCCGTAATCCTCACCCTCGGTGAACATTAAATCCATCAGGATGACCGCAGGCCGGATCTTGGTGACGGCTTCCATGGACGCGAACGGATCGGTAAACCCCGAGACGTCGAAACCGACCGCCATGAGCTGCCGACTGAGGATGTCGACCATGGCCGGATCGTCATCCACGAGCACGACTCTTGGCATCTCGGTCAGCCGGTGTGCCTCGTCCCGGTTGCTCGGCTCGGCATGCGGGTCACCCGGAGGTGGCCGGCGAATGCAGGCGTCCAGGTCACGAAGCAGGCGGTCAAAGTAGTCGCTGGCATGATCGGGGGCCGTACCGTGCTCGCGAAACTGCAACACCTGATCCAGCATGCGTGCGGCATCGCCCAGCTCGGTAAACCCGTAGGACGCCGCTGACCCGGCCATCCGATGCACCAGCAGCTTGAAGGCCGCCGTGCCCTCCTCGCTCCAGTTGTCCTCGACCGCAGCACGATGCGCCGCCACCAGATCCGCCCGCTTTTTCGTCAGCGAGGTGTGGTAGCGCTGAACGAGCTGTGTCAGTGCGGCGCGGGCGTCTGCGTTGAGCATGCGTGTCTTACTCGGCGGGAGATGACGCGAGTATTCCAGTCTTCGGGTGAATCATCGGTAAAGCGCGTGTAGGGCTATCATGCAGCTAGCTTGCCTAGAACCCCAGTCGAATTTCCAGTCGTGCGACCCCTGCGTCGTAATCGCGGCTGGGCTCAGATGAGGTTCGGGATTCATGTTCCGCCACCAGCCGCAGCCCGAGGCGCTCGAGCGCTTGCCAGGCCAGTGTAAGGGAGACAAGGTCGATTTCTTCCCGCAGCTGAGTGGCCGCGCCTGCCAGCGCTCCGGCAGCCTCAAATTCCACATCGCGATGCTCGATGGCGCCACGCAGCTGGGTCTTGTAGGACCAGGACCAGTCCATTTCCAGCCGCAGGCCATCGTCGACGGTGAGGTTGGCATCCTGCAGTTCAGCAGAGTAGATCCTGCGATAACCCAGCAACGATAGCCGTGTTTTAGCGGACACACGACGCCGATACGCCAAGCGTCCAGTCAGACCTTCATAATTACGTGTACTGGTCGGCTGTTGTTGACGTTGCGTATACCCAATCGTTCCATCCAACTCTGATAACGCTGAGGGCGCCCAGACAATCTGACCATCAACGCTTGTTTGCTCATATTCGGTCGCCAGACCAGCGCCGGCAACACGCTGCGGAAACCGCCCTTCCGTCAGCGTCGCCGACACCCCGAGCCGAGCGATTCGATGCCCTTGGTAGAACAGGCCTGCCACAGCGACGGACTCACGCAGGTCAAATCCAGGATCTGCGGCACCCGACCCCATACGGCGATCGTGGCGCGCCTCAGCTTCCAGGCGCCAGCGGGGGCTGAGGTTGTAAGCACCCAGCGCACCGATGCCCTGTCTGCGGACAAACCCTGCTTCGGGTGCGGAACGATTTGCGAAATCGTCAATCTCCCGCTCGGCCGTGACCCCGAGGCGGCCATCAAACCGACGCCCCGCTACCCAATCCCAGCGCGCATCCAGCTCATAGGCATCGTGGTCGAATTGATCAAAATGCCGATACCAGACGGGCTTGTAGATGCCGGTAAGCCGCGCCTGCTGTAGACCCGGATTGAACTCAGCGGTCACACCCAGCGCCAGCCGACTGACGGTGTCACTACGACGATTAGGGCCGCCTGGAGCATCCGCCCGGGAGCGGAGAAGATTTGAATCGTGCTCCAGTGTTGCCAGCACAAAGGGCGACACATCCAGCACTTGGGCAGTTGCCAAACCGGAGGCGCCCAGGAGCACCAGACCAAAGACGACAGCGGGAGTTAGGCGCATGCGTCAGAACGCATTCTCGTCCCGCGAGATCATCAGCGCGGTCATCAAGATGATCCGCATGTCCAGCAATGGCGACCACTGCCGAATGTATTCCAGATCGTACTCAATACGCTTCTCCATCCGATCCAGTGTCTGAGTCTCTCCGCGGTAGCCATTCACCTGAGCCCAACCCGTCACCCCAGGCTTCACCTTGTGGCGGGTCATATAACCCTGGATGGCACGCCGATAAAATTCGTTGTGGGCAACCGCGTGAGGGCGTGGACCGACGATGGACATATCGCCCTTGAGTACGGTCCAAAACTGTGGCCATTCGTCCAATGAAGTCCGGCGCAAGAAGCGACCTACCCGGGTTACGCGAGGATCCGCCCTGCTCACCTGTTCAACCTGTTCACCTTCTTCCATTACCGTCATGCTGCGGAACTTGTGAACGTAGAAGCGCTCCCCGTTAAGCCCATACCGATACTGCTTGAAGATAATTGGCCCACGGGAGTCAATCTTCACGGCCAGTGCAATTGCAATCATGAGTGGAATGCTGAGCACCAGCACGACAGACGCGAAGACGATGTCGAATAGGCGCTTAAGCATGCCATCTACGCCATAGAATGGTGTCTCGATGACCTCCAGCACCGGCACACCTTGTATGTCGTAAAACTGTGCTGACATCATGTTGAATATGTACCAATCGGGCACATAGAAAACCGATGCGGTGGTATCACCAAGTTCATTGATCAGTGCAATGCCACGTTCGAAGGCACCTTCCGGCAAACAAATGAAGACGACTTCTACACCATTATCGCGGACATACTCAGCGGCTTTATTCACGGAACCCAGGTGAACAAGCCCCTCCAGCGGCCCGCCCGTTCGAGAAGGCTCGCGATCCTCGAAATACCCGATCAGGTCATACCCCGCAGTGGCTGCACGAGGCGTGAGGTTCCGCGCAGCATCATTGACAAACAAGATCACTGCGGAGCGATTCTTGGCGATGCTTGGAAAAATGCGAATCAGGCCGTAGCGGACAATGACATGCCCAATCACGAAAGCTACCGGCACACCGACAATCCATGCGGCCAGTACACGTCTGGACAAATCGGTTCCCAGCTCGGCGAAAAAGCCCACCAAGATCAGAGACACGACAACCGCCAGCCATAGCCATAGCAGACGCGTGCCGACGGAACCTGGCCGTCCGAGTTGCCACGGGATGGTCAGCGAGACTCCCCGCATGAGAAACGCAGAGATCATCCCGGAGAACAGGGCCGCTGCCTGATAAAGTCCGTCAAAAGTGATCTGGAAGGCGGCGCAGGCAGCCATCATCGTGCCGTAAATGATCAGCGCGTAGGACAACCCGTTCAGCACACCGGCGCGAGTACTGCGCTGTGCCATTGAAACTCCTAATCGTATTTCTTGTGGTCCACGGCCCGGCACTGGAATTGCGGAGTTCCACCCGCAACCCACCTCAGTTCATGCTGCTCGAGCCCCCGCGAAGACATCGCCGAACCGATCGGTCGCCCGAATATGCTCGCCGTGGCCTAACAATCATCGCAGACTCTCGCAGATTGCGTCACTATTGAGCTGACTTCTCCGCACCACATCCTATGAACGCCCCGCAAAGTCCCACGCCAGCCGCCGTCCCCCAGGGCGTCCAGCTCCCTGGCATCGCCTTGATGCAAGTTCAGGCCATGCTGCTTGCACGCTGGAAGCTCATTGTTGCCTTTGGGCTGGGTTGCGCCGTGCTGGCTGCGCTATTGAGCAAGTTGGTTCTTCCCAAGACCTACGTCGCCACAGCGACCGTTCTGGTGGATTTCGAGGTGAATGATCCCCTCTCCGGCCGCGATTTTCCCGCGCATCTGGCGACCAGCTACATGGCTACGCAGATTGAATTCATGCGCAGCCCTGAAGTCCTGATCCCTGCGCTCGAAACGCTAGGTTGGGCGTCAGACCCGGAGCGCCTGAGCGGCATCCCAAACGCCAGCGACCCAAACCTGCGCAGAAACTGGTTACGTAATCAGCTGGCACAACAGTTATCGATCCATCAAGGAGACGACAGCCGCTTCATCTACGTCAGTTTTACCGGAGAAACACCGACGGAATCGGCAGACGGTGCGAATATTGTTGCGCGCACATTCGTGCGAGAGCAGCAGGCTCGGCAGCAAGGCCCGGCTCGACTGCGCGTCGACCAAGCTGAATCCAAACTCGCCAGCTTGCGTGAGCGCGTCAGCACGGCCGAGGCCCAAGTGGCTCAATTTCGTGAGCAATCTGGCCTCATCGCACTCGATAGCGACCTGCGTGATGAGCAGACACGCCTGATCGAACTGGAGCGGCGCTTGTCCGAAGCCCGAGCGCGACGCAGGGAAGCACAGCAACGCCTCAATTCCGCGCGTAATGCAGACGCATCGGTGCTCGGCTCTAACTTAATTCAAAGCATGAAACGGGAAGTCGCGGCTTTGGAAGCGCGCCTGGCCGACCTGTCCACCACGCTGGGACCACGCCATCCCGAGTACATCGCAGTCAGTCGCGAACTCATGTCGGCCCGCATGCGACTGGATGCTGAGATCGACCATTACGTGGAGAGCGCACGCGCTGAATTGAACATCGCGCGCAGCCAAGAAAGTGGGCTCGCCGCTGAGCACGCGGCTGTCAAGGCAGCCCTGCGCTCCGAGCAATCCACCAAGGACGATGCTGCGCAGTATCTTCGAGAACTGGATACAGCCAAACAGCTCTACCAGCAGGCTCTGCGTGAATACGATAAGACCTTGCTAGGCGCCGGTACGGAATATTCCAACGCCAGCGTATCCAGCCCAGCACAACCTCCACTCGAGCCCGACAGCCCCAAAGCGAAGCTCAATACAATCGTGGGGGGCATCCTGGGCGGCGTCCTGGGCGTCTCACTGGCGCTACTGCTTGAACTTGTGAACCGCAAGATTCGTTGCCGCACAGACCTTGAGCGCGATCTCGGTCTGGTCGTGATCGGTGATTTGACGCTTCAGCGACGCCGGGGCATGCGCTTACCAGGATAGCCTCCCCTCTGCCCATGCAACGATTCGAGACCGCCGCTCAAAACGTCCGGCCTGATTCGGCTTTCTGGCGCCTGTCAGGCTGGATGTTGCTCATCACAATCATCTTTGCTGCCATCCCAGCAGGTTTCAACTGGCAGCCGGTGGGTCTTTCGGACGGTGAGACAACCAACCAGCTACTGCGCCGAGTGCAATGGTTGCCTGTCTGGGGATTGGCCGGGTGGATGATTCTGCGTAGACGGGCGCTCATCGTGCCATTGCTGCTGCGAACCAACCCGTTTCTCCTTGGCTTTTGCCTCTGGGCAGCTGCATCACTCACCTGGGCAGATGTCCCTGGTGGCACCATCAACCGTTTGGTACAGCTGGTCGGTTCGCTGATGATCGCCGTGGCATTTTGCGTAGCAAGCTGGGGACGCTATCGGCTGGAGCGGCTCACGCTAACCGCGTTGACGATGCTATTGGTGGCATCGCTGATCATGGTCTTCGCGATCCCACGCTACGCGGTCCACAATGACCCCACACTGCGAGGCCTCTGGGCAGGGGTCATGTCCAGCAAGAATGAACTCGGAATCGTCTTCTCCCTCGGGCTCATGTTTGGCACATTTTCATGGCTGACGGGCTTGATCAGCGGCCGCTACTTCGGCGGGTTGCTGGCTTTGATCGCAGTGATCTCTCTGGGTGCCAGCTCGACGACTGCGACAATCACAGGCGTCATGGCCGCAACCATCGTCTGGTTGTCCATCAGGCCGCCGATCGACCCGGCGGGCAATGCCCTGGCGTTGGTGCTCTTCGCGCTGCTGGTGCTTGGCCTGCCCTACTTGGCCGCCACCCTGCTATCGGGTCCTCCTACCGTTGTCGACATCCTCGGCCCAGTTACAGAGGCACTCGGCAAGGATATTTCGCTGACAGGACGCGACGATATCTGGTCGCGGGTGCTGCGCGAGGCCTGGGAGCATCCCGTATTCGGAGGCGGGTACGGCGCATTCTGGCTGGGCCCCGGGGGTCCGTCGGACTGGATTCATCAGGAGCTTTACTGGATTCCCTACCAAGCTCACAACGGCTATATCGACATTTTCAATGAACTCGGCTTTGTGGGCCTGACCTTGGTCGTCGGCTTCGTGGTGTGGCACCTCAAGCAGGTCACACAACTGTGGTGGGTGGACCGCCCCACAGCCGCCGTTCACCTAGCCCTGCTGATCTATACGTTGGTTGCCAACATCACCGAGTCGACACTTTTCCGACCACTCACCCTACCTTGCACCCTCATACTGTTTTCTTCGCTGACGCTCTCCCGCGTGCAATTGCAGCGGCAATTTGACGAGCTGGTACCCCGAGCGGGACCGCGCAGCGCTACCCACTAGCTCAGAGCGGCACGCAGAGCCTGCTCCAGTCTCCGCCCACCGAACGCGCTGACTGCAGCTCTGCGAACAGAGACCGCGTCAAGACGGCTCACCTGCTCCGCCGCCACTTGTCGGGCCAGTGCCGGCAGATCCTCAAAGACCTGAAACTGTTCGAACTCAGAGCGAATGTGTTGGTACCACGGACGATCACGCACCAACACGGTTGCACCGTAGGAGATGGCGTGGAAAAAGGAGCCCGAAGCAACCATCTCCGCACTGTCGTGCAGCAACAGCGTGGCCTTGCAGCGCTGGAGTAGGCAGGCCGCTTGCGATTCGGTCACGAACCCGGGTTTGACCCGTACTGATGCACCCAACCGCCGTTGCGCAATAATGGCGTTGAGACGGTCGACGTATCCTGGCGCCGGCGCCGCCCCCGCAAGCAGCAAGGGCTGGCCCGGTGGCCAGCACTCAAGCAAGCGATGAAGCTGCTTGTATTCAGCGATCACGCCAAAAACGAGATAACTCTCCTCTAGCGCGCCCATCGATGCGGCAAACGCATCGTCATTGTCAGGCTCAGCAGTGGGATAAAGCGGGTGCGGCACATAATGATGGCGCTCGTCCCACCCCTCAATGACAGGCGCATGGACAATCACGCGATCGGCAAGGCGCCGCGTACGGTCCACCAGCGTCTTTGTAGCCCGCCGGGTTTGCCCTGTCGTGTCGTGGGCGTAATGGTTGTGCAGTACGAACACCAGTCGCCGGCTCCGGAGGCGGACCCAGCGCAACCAGAGATTCACATACGTCCAGCGCGGCACTGAAAGCCTCCCTGCGGAGTTCAGCACGCGCAGCTCGGGCCAATTGATCATCACCTGATCAAAACGCTGCCAGGGTGAGCGCATCATCGACTCCATGGTCATCGGCAAGACCCGCATGCCGATCGCTGTCAGTGCGTCCGCCATTCGATCCTGGTAGACATTCACGGCATCCGGTTGCGGCGGATACACGTGCACAACGCCAGCGCACGGCTGGGAAATGATCGGCCCGTCGGCCGGATGGGATTGAGTCACTGGAGACGCCTTGGAAGCTGCGCTGATACTCTATGCCATCCGCCGAGTGCGCGTCCCCTGCGGACCTGCGGCTTTGAACAATGGGATGGGTTCTGCGCGCTCCCGCGGCATGCACAGAACGCGTCTGAACCAGCGACCGGAACCGTCATTGAGCCACGACCAACGCGTCAAGCCATCCGGCAACGCCCGAAGGGCATTACTGTCCGGCGCCATGCTCAGCCTGATCGATCAGGCGATGCTCTCCGCCACCAACTTCGGCATCGGATTACTCTTCATCCGGCTGGCGTCTAAGAGCGATTACGGGCTCTACGCGCAGTTCTTCGGCGTTCTGATGCTTTCCCAAGCACTGCAAAACGCGATCTCCAACGCGCCACTCGTCTCTCTGGGACCCAAACTACGCGGTCGCCGACAACGGAGCCTTGCGGCGCATCTGCTCCGATTCCAAAGCCTGGTGTCGGCTGCTGCAGGCGTCGCAGCTATCGCGGTGGTCAGTCTGCTGTCCGGCATTCTGAGCATTGCTGAACTCACCCCAATGGTCGGCTGCAGTTTTGCCGTAGCACTGGTGGGTCAGTGGCTGCGCGAATACGCACGCAATTTTCACTTTTGTATTTACCGCCCCGGCATGGCCCTGACCACAGACGCTGTCTACTCGGTCGGCGTCATTGCCGGGCTATTGACCATCGCGTCTCTTGATCAATTTGGTACCAGTACCGTCCTGCTGACGCTCGGTGCAGCCAGTATTGTCAGTGGCCTCATCGGCCTCGTGCTTAGCGGCCCCAAACCATTGGGCATGCACGGTCGCGCAAAACCGGCGCTGGCGCGCGCATGGCATGTCAGTCGGTGGACGCTGCCCAGCGTGTTGCTCTCCTGGGTATCGAACAACACCTTCGCCTTTGTGGTTGCGATCATCATTGGCCTGGCCGCTTCGGCAGATATCAGCGCAGCTCGGCTACTGCTGATGCCGGCAGGATTGTGCTTGACCGCGTGGACCAAAGTCTTCGCACCCAGGATGTCGAGCTGGTGGGGCTTGGGTGCTCGCGACACCATTCGGTCAGCCACCGTCTACTCCTGCGTCGCACTGCTCGCACTAATCCTCACCTACACCGTGGTCCTGTTGCTGGCGTTCCCGCTGCTAGAGCAGTTCTTACTGGGCGAGCGGTACAGCTCTGCGGCCGCTCTCATTCCGCTCTGGGCCCTGTTCTTTAGCGTCAACGCCGTCCGCGGCGTCGGGACGGCCGTTCTGGTCGGCGCGGAGCGGTTTAAGGACCTGTTTGTTTTCGGATTGATCGGCGCTGCGGTTTCGCTGCTTGGATCAGTCGCTGGCACGATCATTTGGGGAACAGGCGGCGCGGTGCTTGGACTCGCACTCGGCGAGCTGTGCCTGCTACTGCTCATTGCCACGATTGGCCGCCGGCGTATCGTGGCCTCAACGCCTTAGCGGTTGCGATGGCCACCCCAATCACGAAACCGACGCCAGAGCGAAGCAGCCAGCAATCGGATAACCACGGGTAGATTGTCCATCAGATAGCGACGGATCAAACGACGCGGGTCCTGCAACATCCTGTGCGCCCACTCCAGGCCTAATCGCTGCATCAGCTGCGGGGCCCTGGCAAGGTCACCTGTAGCAAACGCGAAACTGGCACCCACACCGATAATGAGCGCCTGGGGCTGACGCCGACGCAACGCATGCGCCACGTACTCCTGCTTGGGCGAACCCATCGCCACAAGAATGACATCCACATCGCCCGACTCAGTCAATGCGGCATCAATCCCCGCCAGTTCAACCGGACTCGGTGGCACACCAGTCCAGGGCGAATGGTGACCTGCAATCCGCAAGCCGGGATACATGCGAGACAAGGCCTCAGCCGCACGGACTTCATTGCCGTCGACACCACCCAGCAAATACATTGAACGGCCCTGACGAGCACAACAAGCCGCCAATTCAAACATGAGGCTCGAGCCGGCAATGCGCTCAGGTATCGGTGCCCCGGCTAGGCGCGAGGCCCACACCAATGGCATGCCATCGGCAATAATCAGATCAGATTGGCGGTATAGCGCGGCAATGTGAGGGTCACGTCGAGCCCGACTGAGAAAATCCATGTTCGCTGTGACCAGCCATGTGCCCCGCCCTGCTGCTAAATCCTGGCTGATCGCATCTAACAGCGCTTGCTGCGAACAGCGCGCGACATCCAAGCCCATCAACGCGACCGTCTGATGGTTTAGCGCGGCCACAGCACCGGCGTTTGTGCCTGTCATGTTGGCCACAGACTATCCGGCGATCCGCTGCTTGCTGCGCCCGGTCAAACGGCCCAGCAATCGCCCACCTACTGCACGTAGTCGGCTCAACTGCCAGTCCTGAAGCCCTTTGCGAAAAGCTAGATCATCGTAGCGTGGCTCACGTCGCATAGCCGCGTACCAGTACGCTGCAATCATGAGCAGGCCGCCGATGACATAGGGCTTTTCCGCCATCCGGAACAGCCCGGACGCCGTCGCGTAAGCCGGGTGGTACCCCATGAACCAGATGCCACGCCCCAAACGAACGCGACCCTTGTAGACGTTCTTGTCCGAAGAACCCATCAAACGATGATGGAACAGTCGCGCCCCAGGATCGCGAATGGACTGTGTGGTCCAACCCTCAAGCCGACACTTATGGATGTCGATGCCGTCCCAAAGAATGGTCTGGCTGAATCCCCCGATGGCTTCAAAGGCCTCACGCTTGTAGAACTTGAATTGCCCGGCCACCATCTCATCGATGATGTACTCCTCAACTAGTGCGTCGTCCTCCGGCCGGTACACCTTGCCGGAGACGGCTGCGAGCCTGTCATCGGCCTCAAGCGCCGCGAGCATGGTTTCGATGTAAGTCGGGTCAAAGGACATATCCCCATCGAGCTTGCAGATGTAGCGGTAGTCGGACTGCAGCTGCTCTCGGCCAAAATTGAAGGCCTCGATCACACCCGACCCAAGCACCCGCTTGCCTCGATTCTGACGCCGAATCAAGCGAATGAACGGATAGTCTTCCTGATAGCTTGCGACGATTTCCGGCGTGTCATCCGTCGAACCATCGTCCACGATCAGCCACTCCCGGGGCCACACCGTTTGCTGGACCATCGCGTCCAACGTACGTCGGATATAGCGGGATTCGTCTCGCACAGGCGACACGATGGCGACCGGGGCGGATGGATGTTGATCAGTCAATGTACTCTTCCAGATAAACCGCGCCGATGATGTCGACGCCTTGCTCGCGAAGCTCATGCACAACAGCGCGAGCATCGGTGAGCCGGTCCTCGTCCTTACACAGCACGACGATGGCGTGACCCACGACCGACGCAAGCGCCTGGGCATCCGCACCGCCATCGAGCTGGGTCGCGTCCAGCAGAACCAGACCAGGCTGTGCGAAGCCGCTGATCAGCCAGTCACGGAAGCGGGGGTGCATCAATCGCTCGTGACTCGCACTAGAACGCCCCCCTGCGATCAGGGTGAACTGGTCGAGGTCATTGAACTGGTGGGCGGTGAGTTGTAGGCCGCCCGCAAGCCATTCGGACAACCCGGTGACATTGTCCAGGCCGAATAGACGAGACGAAAGGCCACGTTGGAGGCCGACGTCAACAAGACAGGTGGCGCGCCCCGCCCGCGCCAACAGCACCGCCAGATTGGCCGCAACAGCGCTGCGGCGGGTGGATCGACCAACGCTGATCACCGCCAGTGCCTTGCGCTCGCCCATCCGGTCCAGTCGCGGCGTGAGCCTCGCCAGCAGGCTGCGATAGCGCAGCGCCTCCGGGGAATCGGGTGCAGTGACAACGCTGACCGCATTATCGGGGTGCATTTCTGCCTGCCGAACGATGGCAACCTGGTCGAACCTCGCCAGTGGCTGAGTCCCTGGCGAGCCCGTGGATCGAGGTGCTGTGGCGCTAGCGGGCTCGGGGCGGCGCCCCATCGCTGCAGCGCGGTGAGCCTGTGCGGCATGTTCTGATCCAGGCTTGCGGGACCTGTTCACCGTCTCACGCGACTCGGTGGCCTGGCCTTTCGGCGTGGAGGGTGCGTGGTCTGAAGCCGACGCACCGGCCGGAGGGAACGGTGCTACGCGCACATCGGATGTCCGAGTCTGGCGAGTTAGCCGGGCCCTCAACCGATCTGAATCCTGCTCGCTGGCTTCCGCGTCGATCACCCGCGTCGCACCATAACGGGCAGCCAGGACGCCGCGCCGAAGCCCCTTGGATTCTGTCTTAGTCATGACAGTTGCACCGGAGGTGCGTCGTCGCGCCTGCACATCGTGAGAACAATCAGAACAAGCGCTCCTTCACAAAGATGACGTCGTCCGGCCGGACCACCTCGGTTAATTCGACCGAGCGGGTTCGCGTCCGTCCGCGCTCGTCGGTCCGACGCAACTGCACCCGACTCTCACTTCCCCGCTCGGTGAGACCGCCCCCCACCGAGATGGCCTGCATGACCGTAATCGGATCATGTAGCGGGTACGCATCTGGACGGCGAACTTCCCCGTATATGTAGAATTTCTGCGCCTCGGGGACATAAATCGTATCGCCTCCAGCGACGTTGAAGCCCACCGCACCCGAACCAGAAAGCAAATCGTCCAACCGAATGTTGTAGCGCTGCTGCTCGACCGCGCCCAGACGCCGGACCAGCGTCACGGTGCGCGCGCCTTGAGCGGTGATCCCCCCAGCCATCGCAAGCGCGTCAAGTACAGACGTCGAAGACTCAAGCGGAAACCGCCCTGGCGAGGCAACAGCCCCTAGCACTGAAATCTGACGACTGCGAATCGCCTCAACGGTCAGGTTGACCTGCGGATTCTTGAGATATTCCCCTTCAGCGTACGCTGCAGCGATCCGGTTTCCAGCTGCTTGGGGCGACAGGCCGCCGACGACCACACGATCAATCAGAGGTAACGTAATGCTGCCATCTTCACCGACAACAGTCTGCGTCTCCAGATCAGGTTGACCAAACACCGTGACTCGAACCGCATCACCGGGTCCCAAGCCCTGGTCACCAGCCGGCATGAACGATGTTGGGAGCGTGGATGCGGAGACATGACCGCGCCCCGTTGAGACGTCGGGCTCGGGCATCACCCGTTCCGCAGACTGCGTCCTCGGCGCAAGCCGAGTTACTGCGTTGTCTGCCTGGACATTTCCTGTACTGGCTTGGGGACGCTGCGTCCACGGAGGCTGCACAGGGGCCTGACGCGGGGACGGTGCAACTGGGACACTGGTGCTGCGTTCCATGCTGCTCGCCCCGCTGCGGCGTGCCCGAGGCCCACCCACCACCTGCGGCGCGGGTACGGCAAGCCGGACTCCGGCATCGGACGAAGACTGCGCGGGCGCTGGCTGAGGCAGGACCGCAGCCGCGTGGCCGGTGGGGCGGCTCCAGCGGGCGGTCGGATCAACCTCCGGCGGCGGCACCTGTGCCCACTGCCCGCCCGTCGATGGCGCAGCGGGCGTCACCCGCTGTGGGGCCGGCGGGGGCGATGCGCCATCGGGAATAAAAACGGTGGTCGGTGGCCGCGTCGCGCGACGTTCGCCCTCTACAACCAGAGGCTGGCTGGAGCGCAGGGGCGCAGCATCGGACCAAGTGTCGTCGTAAATCTCGACCATTTGCGCATGGACGACCGTTCCAGCAACGCAGCCTGCTGTTGTCACCAGGGTTAACAACCCCAACCTGCGCGCAAGCGTCGACACTAAGCGTTGTTGCATGCCCTGATCCGTCATCCCTGCTGTTTCTGTCTGGCTGTGCGACCGCATGGCGGCCGGAGCCACCATCCTATCGGGAAATCTGTCCGACCACCTGCAAGCGCCTGATTCTAACCTCCATTCGACCCCCCATGGGGACACAGCCCGGCGCTCACAAGACCTTGAACCGACTTTGTCAACCCCCAAATCGCTGTCATCCCCGGCACTGACCGGCGGACCCCAAACCCAGAGAACCTGTTGGAGGACCACCGTGAACATCAAGCACTACGAACCCGCTGGCGTCTTCAATGCCCTGAGTCAGGAGCTCGATCGCTGGATCGACGCGACCAGCGCTCAGGCCGCCACCCGTGCATGGAGCCCGGCCGCAGACGTCGAGGAAACCGACGCCAACTATTTTGTGCGACTGGATGTCCCTGGCGTCGACCCGTCCGCCATCGAAGTCCGCGTCGAGAAGAGCGTGTTGACCATCCAGGGCGAACGCAGCGCGCCCGCCGACGATTCCGGCCGCTTCACGCGGGTGGAACGGCTCCAGGGCAAGTTTGCCCGGCAGTTTCGACTGCCAGAGGTCGCCGATGACGAGGCCATCGAAGCCGACTACGCCCAAGGCGTACTCACTGTCCGCATCGCCAAGAAGCAGGCCAGCCAGCCGCGGCAAATCGCCGTACGCGTCAGCTAAGGCGACGCGCTGCACGGCACGCCGGAGTCACCGACCCCCGCGTGCCGTGCATCCCCACCCCAGCCGATCGAGGTCACACTGTGAGAACCGACAAACTGACGACCCACTTCCAGCAGGCGCTGGCCGATGCGCAGTCCATGGCTGTCGGCCGGGATCACCCGCAGATCGATCCTGCGCATGTGCTGCTCACGCTGCTCGACCAGGAGGGTGGCAGTGCCCGTCAACTGCTGGCGCAGGCCGGCACCCGTATCGATAGTCTCCGGTCGGGGCTGGAGAGCCTCATCGAGCAGCTGCCCACGGTCGGCCAGGCCACTGGCGACGTCCAGGTCAGCGCCGACCTGGCTCGCGTGCTCAACCTGACGGACCGTCTGGCCCAGCAGCGGAAAGATGAGTTCATCAGCTCGGATCTCTTTCTGTTGGCGTTGACCGACGACAAGTGCGCGGCGGGTCAGCAACTCCGTAATGCGGGGTGCACGGCCGACGCCCTGAAACGCGCGATTGATGCCGTGCGCGGCGGCGAACGCGTGGACAGCGCCGAAGCCGAGGGCCAGCGCCAGGCGCTGGAGAAGTACACCATCGACCTGACCGCGCGGGCCGAGGCCGGAAAACTGGACCCGGTCATTGGCCGCGATGAGGAAATACGTCGTGTCATCCAGGTATTGTCGCGTCGCACCAAGAACAACCCTGCCCTGATCGGCCGCCCTGGCGTCGGCAAGACCGCCATTGCGGAAGGCCTGGCCCAGCGCATCATCGACGGCGAGGTGCCCGAAGGCCTGCGCGACAAGCGTCTATTGTCGCTGGATCTGGGTGCCTTGATTGCCGGCGCCAAGTACCGCGGCGAGTTCGAGGAACGGCTCAAGGCCGTGCTCAAGGATCTCTCCCGGCAGGAAGGCCGGATCATCCTGTTCATCGATGAAATCCACACCCTGGTCGGCGCTGGCAAGGCCGAAGGCGCGATGGATGCCGGCAACATGCTCAAACCCGCCCTGGCCCGCGGCGAGCTGCACTGCATCGGTGCCACCACGCTGGACGAGTACCGCGAAAACATCGAGAAGGACGCAGCGCTGGAGCGCCGATTCCAGAAAGTGCAGGTCGATGAGCCCTCGGTCGAAGACACCATCGCCATCCTGCGCGGACTCAAAGAGCGCTACGAGGTGCATCACGGGGTCGAGATCACCGACCCGGCGATTATTGCGGCCGCACGCCTGTCGCACCGCTACATTTCAGACCGGCAGCTGCCCGACAAGGCCATCGATCTGATTGACGAAGCAGCCAGTCGCATCCGGATCGAAATCGACTCCAAGCCTGAGGCCATGGACCGCCTGGAGCGGCGGATCGTCCAGCTCAAGATCGAGCAGGAAGCATTAAAGAAGGAATCGGACGAGGCTTCGAGGAAGCGACTGGCGTTGCTGAAGACCGAGATTGCCAAACTGGAGCGCGAGTACTCCGACCTGGAAGAAATCTGGAAGTCGGAAAAGGCCAGTGTGCAAGGCGCCTCATCCGCCAAGGAGGAACTCGAACGCGCACGCATCGACCTGGAACACGCCCGACGCGCGGGAGACCTGACCCGCATGTCGGAGTTGCAATACGGGCGCATCCCCGAACTGGAGCGGCAGGTTGCCCAGGCACAAGCAGCCGATGACGGCGAGCAGCGCAGGTTCCAATTGCTCAAGAGTCGTGTCACCGACGAAGAAGTCGGCGAGATCGTCTCCAAATGGACCGGTATCCCTGTCGCCAAGCTCATGGAAGGCGAGCGCGAAAAACTGCTGCACATGGAGACTGTGCTCCACGAGCGCGTGGTCGGCCAGAACGAGGCTATTGCGGCCGTGGCCAACGCCATCCGGCGCTCTCGGGCCGGCTTGTCGGACCCGTCCAAGCCGGTCGGCAGCTTTCTATTCCTCGGGCCCACGGGCGTCGGCAAGACCGAGTTGTGCAAGACGCTGGCCGGCTTCTTGTTCGACTCCACCGACAATCTGATTCGTGTCGATATGAGCGAATTCATGGAAAAGCACTCCGTGAGCCGCCTCATCGGTGCCCCGCCCGGCTACGTGGGCTATGACCAAGGGGGGTATCTCACCGAAGCCGTGCGCCGTAAACCGTACTCCGTGCTGCTGCTCGACGAGGTTGAAAAGGCCCACCCGGATGTCTTCAACATCCTGTTGCAGGTGCTGGATGACGGGCGACTCACCGACGGCCAGGGCCGGACGGTGGACTTCCGCAACACCGTGGTGGTCATGACATCCAATCTGGGGAGCAACCTGATTCAGGATTTGTCCTCCGGGGACGACGCAACCGACTATGCGGCTATCCGTGCAGCCGTGATGGAGGTGGTCCGCCAGCAATTCCGACCTGAGTTCGTCAATCGCATCGACGAGACGGTGGTGTTCCACCCACTGGCCAAGGCGCAGATTCGCAATATCGCGCTTATCCAGGCGCAGGGCTTGATGAAACGATTGGCTGAACGTGATCTGTCTCTGGTTTTCAGCGAGGCCGCGCTAGACCGCCTGGCAGATGCCGGCTTCGACCCGGTGTATGGTGCGCGCCCCCTGAAGCGAGCGCTCACCCAACTGGTCGAAAACCCGCTGGCCAATCGGATTCTCAGCGGTGATTTTCCGCCAGGAGCCTCCATCCATGTGGATGTGGGTGCCGAGGGACTGGTGTTCACCGGCCAGACAGCAGCGACCCGGCAAAGCGCTTGATCCGCCGTAGCGGGGCGTCAGTCCGTCGCTGACGTCCCGCCGGTCATCAGCTGCACCAGCTCACGTCTGCGGCCGATCTCCAGCTTGCCGTAGATTCGGTGCACATGATTCGCCACTGTGCTGGGCGACAGCCCGAGCTGCTGGGCGATTAATTTGTAACTGGCGCCCTGCACAAGCCAGTCGGCAATCTCGCGTTCCCGGTCCGTGAGTACTTCAAGTTGCTCGCGTTCCCAGAGACGCAACAACGTCAGTTCAGCGAGATGCTCCCCGTACACCTGGAGTGGCCCGACCGTCATCTCGTGCTTATGGAGCGAGTCGGGCACATCGAATGGCATGGCTCGCCCCGTCCACCCGGGATAGTGCTTCCGCATCAACAGCTGAAACCCATCCTGGGCCTCAAGAACACCACCGGCGGCATCGACGACAGCAGATGGTCGATGGGCGTGCGCCGCTGCAGGGCGACTCAGCCCCAAAAAATACGCCTGCGCGGCTGCACCCAGCATGGCCGCGGCCAAGGCTTCAAAAGCCGCCACCATGTTTGCGCTGAATCCAGGAGAATCGGACCGCGTCAACACGATCTCCGTCTCCAGCGCCAGAACCGGATCGACGATATGTATGCCCAGGGCATCCTTCACCGGGTACTGGGACAAGACCCGGCGATACACGCGCGTCTCTGAGACCCGATCCGGTGCCGACGCCAGTATCAGCGTATTGGCACGACCGGGTTGGCGCCGCAGAGCCAGCTTGAGTGGGTTGATTTCCGCACTGCCTTCCCAAGCCCTCGCAAACTGCGGCGGCAGACCCCAGAGCGTCAGCGCATGGGCAGAGGCCTGTAGACGGCTACGGCGCCACATCGCCCCATCCGCCCCAAAGGTTTCCGCAACCGTCTCAAGCATCCATGATCGAAAGCGCCCGGAGGGCTGTGACAACGCGCCCTCGAACAGACGCGTTGTCAGCTGCACAAATGACCCAGTATTAATTAACCCTTCCATTAGGCTTTTTATGTCCTATTAGACGTGCTTCGATTAGGCCATTGTGCGGTGCATGAAGCAATTTGTCGCATGCATCGCAATTCTGGGTTTCGGGCTGTCGTTCAGCTCGGCATCGCTGGCGGATGATCCGGTTCAGTCCGGCGACCCGACGTATGAGGTTCTCGTCTTCTGGGCGAGCTGGTGCGGAGCCTGCGGCACCGTATTGAAGGACATGGGTGAATTGCAGGCGCGCGGCGCGATGATCGGAGCCACCGTCAAGGCCGTGAATCTGGGCGATGCCAGTCACGCGGCGGAGGCATTGAAGCGCAAGGGTGGCCATGCCTTGCAGCTCGTCGCCGAGGGTCAGCCCTTGGCCGACCAGTTTCATGTCAATCAGGTGCCGTGGGTGATTGTCGTCGATTCAGCCGGTCGCCCGGTCTTCGAGCCTAGCCGTTCCGCGCCGCCCAAATACGTAGCCCAGCATGTCCAGATGGATCTAGCACTCAGGCTTTGATCGTCACCTCGCAAATGACAAAGGGGCCGATCGTTCTGATCGGCCCTTTGTCATTGGGGCACAGCCCGCACGATCGAAACCCTGGCTCAACTGGGCTAAAAGGTCTGTCGCAATCTGAAGTAATAATTGGCGTCGGCGTCGTTCTCGACATCCCCGCTCACACCCGAGGTGGACAGTTCCACTGCAGTCCCGACCGCAGCTTCCAGGCCCCATGGCAAGGTGCCGGTGATCTCGGCACCGATATCGCTTTGACTACGCGTTCCGGTGTCCCGTCCACCCACGTTCTGTTCAAAGCGCGCCATCCCGTATTCGACAAAACTGCGCAGGCCTAACTGGAGCAGATCGGCAACCGGGTACACGGGGGGCTCCCACTGCAGGCGTGCCACCGCTCCGCTATCGCCGACAGCCAACCCCGGCAACGAGGCATAGACGCTGCCCACACCGCCCAACACCCATTGCTGCTGTTCAGGCACGGCATCTTCGGTCCACTGCCCGAACAACTCCAGCGTGTAGGTGTGTCCGTCCCGTTTGTAATGCCCTCGCAGTGTCGGCCACGCCAACAAATAGCCCAGGTCGGCAAATGTTTGTGGCGCGTCGTCATCTCCGAAGCCTTTCTTGGCAGCCAAGTTGGCCTCCAGCTCAAACTGCCCCGCATCAAGCAGCCAGGTTCGCGTGTAGCCCAACGACAGCTCAGCCGAGGTATACAGCTCACTTTGCACGCGTTGATCGGTTGCCTCGATATCCGTGGTCTTGTAGGTGCGCTCAGCCTTCACAAACGTCGTGACGCGCGAGGCAAAGTCTGCATACACCGGGTACAGCCAGGAGACCTCGCCTTCGAGCAACTCGGCCTGTAACGGCGTGGACAGCACGGTCTGGTCATACGCCACGCGATGTCCCGCGATGGCGAAGACGCCCCAGGGCGTGACATGCGAGTAAGAGAGCAGATGCTCGGCAAAATCTTCGGACTGGTCGGCTTCGTTCAACCCGGTCAGCGCCGCGCGACCAAAACCCGTGAACTCCCCGCCGGCAACCGTCCCACCTTGGACCATGACATCGAGGAAATGACGACCCACGAACCGGTTACCCGGGTTGCCCAGCTCCAGATAAACCGTGCCGGCGGAGCGCTCCGTCTCACGCTCACCCACTGTGAACTGCTGATCTTCCAGGCTGCTGCTGAAGTCACGCCCCATTCGGTTCGCATGCAGGCTGGCCAGTGCCCGGCGCGGCTCAAGGTCCGTATCACGCGGCGCGGCACCCTCCAGGCCCGCGAAATACGGCATCAACGCGTCTGGCGCTGCAACCGAATCGATCTGACCCGGCGAAAGGTGGACAAAGACCGTGTCACCCTGGCGCGCGTAGGTCAGCTGGCTGGCAGGGTATCCCGCCAGGTAGGCGGCCCGGCCCAGCGCACGGACGGCATCCGACAGACTGTCCGCGCCTGCAATGGCCGCTTCCGCAGCGGCCTGATCCAGCACCGTCCCATCGACCACCCGAATGGTCACGCCCTCGAATTGCAACGCGTAGGCCGTCCCGGTGGCAGACGACTGAATCGTTTGTGTGCTGCCCTGCTCTGGCGGCAATGACGGAGGCACATCAATGGCCATGTTTCACTCCTTCCTAGAAATTCGGCCCGCCGCAAGAACCGCGGCGGGCCATCGAGTCAGTTGCTCTTGACGAGCTCAGCTTGGCGCTCGATCACCGGCGTCAGCCGGGGTTGACGATCAAGCAGACGGTGGCTGAGTGCTTCGGTGAGATCCAGAACCTGATCCAACTCGGCACGCAACACGCCGAGCTGCCCAGCGCTGGATCCACCCTGGGCCTGGCGTTCGATGTCATCACGTAACGCGTCGGCAAAACAACGGAGGTTCTCCAGTCGCGCACTGATGCCGTCCACCAGGTCGATCTCCTCGACCTCCATCCAGTCTTCAACCGCCATACCACCCCGCCCTAGATTGCCGCTGCATCGCTGCAGTTCAGATCCGCGCGCTCACCGATGTCATCGGTGAGTCCGCACAACAGGTCGGTGCCGGACTCACGCACGGCGCTGTCGGCCCCCGTTGAACCTTCATCCGGGTTGTTTGCGAGATCAATGGGCGGTTCGCCATCCGAACCCTGACCACCGTCTCCACCGCCATTGCCATTGCCATTGCCGTCGCCACCGGCGCTGGTGTCGGTGTCATTGATCAGCCCGAGTCCCAGGGAATCGCCCTGCCCCGAGTCATCGCCGTTCCCGATGCCAATGCCCAGGTCGCCACCATTGCCGCTGCCGTCACCATTGAGCACGCCGGCACCGATGCTCCCGCCGTTGCCGCTACCGTCGCCATTGAGCACACCCGCGCCAATCGTCCCGCCATTACCGGCATTGTCACCATTGAGAACACCGACACCCAGCTGGCCACCATTGCCGCTGTCATCGCCGTTGAGGATGCCCGCACCGATGACCGACCCGTTGCCCGAGTTGTCACCGTTGAGGACGCCCACACCCAGGGTGCCAAGACCGCTGTTGTCACCGGACAAAGCCGCCACTCCGATGCCATCGCTGGTGCCACTGTTATCGCCATTGAGCACGCCAAGCCCGATCAGCGAACCCTGTGCGGCGTTGTCACCTGAGAGCACCGCCACACCAATCAGACCACCGGAGCCGGCGTTGTCGCCTGCCAGAACACCGATGTTGATCAGATCATTTGAACTGGTCACGTCCTCGCCGGTACCAATCCAGATGCCGTCGTACACCTCGCCGATTGGAAGCAGCGCTTCCAGTTGCGAACCCACGGCATCCAGCGACAGCAACACATCGCCGTCGTACATGATGTGCAGCGCATCACCGTCGTTCAGCAGCCCGATGCCCAACCCCTCGGCCGACTGGCCCGAGTTCTCCCCGGACAGCACGCCCAGCGCCAGCGCATCACCGTGGCCGCTGTTGTCGCCGTTGAGTACGCCAACACCCAGCGCGCCGCCCTGCCCGGCGTTGTCACCGCTTAAGGCTGCCAGACCCAGCAGTTCGCCGGTTCCAGTGTTGTTGTCATTGAGAATGCCGATACCCAGCAGGCCGCCACTGGCTGCGTCGGATCCCGACAGCACCGCGGCTCCGAGCAGTCCGTCGTCACCGGTATTTCCGACCTGGTTGCCGCCCAGCAAGGCGACGTCAATCAGATTGTTCTCGCCACCCAGGCCCAGCATCTGCCCAAGCACGAGATCGGCCAGCGGCTGGTCCACCGTGGAGTCACCCAGCTGGAGCAGTACGGGATAACCCGAGCCATCGGGCCCCACCTCGAAGATGGACAGGCCCAGCAGCCCGTCAGACGGGCCATCGGCCCGGGCGAGTCCCGGCAAGGGCGTGCCCGACGTCTCGGCACCGGAGGCATGCATCCCGCCGAGCAGGCTGTTGTTGACAGCCTGTAACGACGCCACGGTGGCACCCAATAACGGCACGGCACCCGCCGATGATTGCTGGGAGGTCGAGACGGAGGAATCGCCGCCTGACAGCGCACCGAGCAAATTACCTACAGGCCCTGCCTGGGCCACAGTGCTGGCCAGACAGGCTGAAATTGCAAAAGATAGGATGCGCATGGGGTCGCTCCGGTTTGGGGATAGTCGACGCCATAACACCATCTTGATTCGATCGTCGGTATCGTAAGGCCTATGATCGTAAGAACTACGGTCGTAGAAACTACGACCTCGCAGCCGGAGCATCTTGCATGACCCACGTAGCTGAGCCGATCACCTGGAAACAGTTTTTTGCGATTCAGCGATCCGTGTTACAGCAGGCCACTGCGCCGGGTGAACCGGCGGAGGACCTCAAGCTCGATACGTTTTCTCAATTGGCTCAGCAGTTTTGCCCCCGACTGGGCATTGCGCAGCTGACGTGGGACATTCAGGCCGATGCAGATGAATGGGCGCGTGTCGCCACCTGGCCCGCCTCGCCCCTCCGCAGCGCAACTGCGCCGCGCATGGTGGCCATCGACGAGGCTGGACGTGCGCACCGGTTTTCAGTGCAGTTGGAGACTCACGCCAACGCAGTCGATCCCGACATGATCATGGGGGTTTGCTCCACCTTGAAGATGGCGGTTGAACTGCACGGCCAGGTGGAGATGCTGCTGGCAGACGCCCGCACCGGTGGAGAGGACCTCGGGCATGCGTCGGTGGACCAGGATGGGCATGTGCTGTTTGCGAACGCGCGATTCCAGCAGCTCATCCAGCGCGTCGAACCCGACTGGGATGGACGCCGCCTGCCGATGCCTCTGGACACCTCCCCCAATGTGCTCCGCCACGGCATGACCTGGAAAGGCCTGTTCTTCTACGTGCAACCAAACTCCGCGCACATTCAGCTGCGCGTCCGTCCAGACCGGCGTCTGCCAGACCTGTCACCTCGAGAGTTGGAAGTGGCCAGACTCATCGCATCGGGCATGACCTTCAAGGAAGTTGCGCGTGAGCTGGACATGGCGCCCTCCACCGCGTCGACGCATCTGTATAAGGTCTACGACAAACTGGGCATCAGCCGGCGCTCGGCTCTGGTGGAATGGTTAAAAGAAAACGCAGACGCCCTGAACCGCCCTCGACAGACGACTGCCCGCGCGAGCTAGGCTAGCCTCGCGGGTTCACCCGTCAGGGCCTGTCGCTGGCATTCCCCTGGACCCAGTATTGCTGCGGCACACTGCGGCAACGCTCATCGATCATCCGGTCAAGCTTGGCCAACCCCGCTCGCAATCGCTCCCCCTCTGCAGCGGAGTAGCCCGCCCGCATCCGAGACTGCACCTGGAACTTGCCCTGTTGATACTGCCGGCACCGGGATGCATCGCGCAGGGTCCACTGACGCTGCACGGCAGGCGGCGGACGCCTCCCCGGCGGGTCGGTACGAACGGCTCCGCTGCGCCGGGACGGTGCCGGGCTGGATCGAGGGTCGATCACCACCCTGCGCGCGTCATCTCCGCCGGCACAGGGTTTGTCCTGGATGGACTGATGACCGTCTGCGCCGCGACAGATATAGGCGTTGGTGGCCTGTAACGGGCTCGAAAAGCAAGCGATTAGCAATGCACCACTCACCCACAGCCGGCAACCGGAAACGCGCCTAATCGTCCGCATCCCACGCCTGCTTGAGCACGCGATTCAGTGCTTCGATATCAATGGGCTTGACCAAATAGCCATACACACACGGATACCGATTGGCACGCTCCCGATCCGCCACACCATCCGAGCTGGTCAGCATCAGAACGAGGGGCCGTTGCCGCAGTTCGCCCTGTGCCACCGCTTTGCTAAACGCTTCGAGAAACTCGAAGCCGTCCATCTTCGGCATGTTGATGTCGAGCAAGATGACATCCGGCGCCGGGACCACATCCGGCGGTGCGAGATCGCTGGCCTCCATCAGCACGTTCAACGCCTGCTGGCCGTCACCGACAATCTCAACCGCGGCCTGGGGCTGGTCGTTGCGAATCAGCACCTCGGTGTAGAACTGATCCGGGAGCTGATCTTCGACCAACAGATAACGAATCGACTTCATTCGGCATGCATCTCCGACTGCGGCAGTTGCACGGTGAACCGGCTGCCCGGTGAGCACGCTTCGTACCGCACCTGCCCACCCACTCGCTGGACAAGCTTGCGGACCAGGTAGAGTCCAAGGCCCGATCCATTGGCCAGATCCGGACGAAACCGCTCGAACAGCCCGAACAGACGGCCGGTATGCACAGGATCGATACCGACGCCGTTGTCCTGGACCGACAGGACGAGCTGCCCGTCACGGACGTCCAGCCGCACTTCCACGCGGGCGGCGACGGACGCATCAGGGTCGGCATAAACAATGGCATTGTGAATCAGATTGTGACTCACCTGCCGTAGCAGCAGTTCGGGCACCCGCCACGGACCACCCGCCCTGAGGTCGGTGACCAGACGGACGCTGCGCTGGGTAGCTTCGTCCGACAACTCTGCACACACCACTTCCAGTACCGCGCGAACATCCTTGCAATACCCCCCCAATGATTGCGCACCCACCCCAGACAGGGCTTCGATGTCGCGGACCAGATGCTTGGCCCGCTGTGCTGTCTGATCGATCAGGGCCAGACCATGCCGGGCGCGCTGGATATCGCCAGCATCCAGTAACAGGCCGACCGCCTCCACGGTGCCCTGGATGGACGTCATGGGACTGACCAAATCGTGAGAGGTCCGGTATGCAAACTCCTGCATTTCGTGGCCGGCTTCCGCGAGCCGGGCACTTTCAGCCTCGTAAGCGGCCAGACTGGCGCGTGTCCGCCGCACAATCGGTCGAAAAATCAGCAGCCCCTCCAGCAACAGCGTGACCAGCGTCAGCGCCCAGAACCAGATCTGCAGCCGGTCGATTCTCGCCACAGCCGCACGCGCATTGGCCTCATTGAACGCAACGACCTCATTGAGCCGATGCAGCAGTTGCGTTGGCGCATCCGCAAAAATAGGCAGAGCGGCCTCATCCAGCACGCGATCATCCGCTACTTGATTGGCCTGCCAGACGTACTGCCGCACCTGGGCGTCCAATGAGGGTTCACCCGCAAAATACGCCGACAGCACGTTCTCTGCTTCGGGCTTGGGAAGCCCCCGGCTCGCGTTTCCCCGGGTGAGATCAAGGTGGCTTTGCAGGAACTCACGCGCCGCATCCCGCAGGGCCTGCTCGCTGTCGGCCTGCTCGCGACCAAGAATGCGCTCTTGTCGCAGCCGGGCAGCCAGCAGCGCAACACGCTGGCTGAGCATGCGCTGACGACCACTGATGTTGATAACGGTCGCACCCGCTGCGGCGGCGTCCACAGACCAGCGTTTCACCACCAGATGCGCGGTCGCCAGCACGGCCAACAGACTTAACGCCACGACATAACCGCGGGTGTAAGCGGCCAGCGAGCGCCCACCCGCTTGAACATTGTGATGAAGATCGCCGTTGTCCATGTTGCGTAATCTAGCCCGGATGAACTGAGCATTGCGTAAACAACCCGGCCACCGTGGCATTGCACCAGCGCCCGCAACCCCCTAGCGTGAGCCCTCTAACCCACTGTCATCCGCTTCCATGAGTCTCTCCGTTGTCATCACGGGTGCCAACCGCGGCATCGGCCTCGAACTCGCTCGGCAATATCAGGCCGACGGGGCGCAAGTGACTGCCCTGGTCCGGAACAGCAGCGCTGAGCTGGACACACTGGGTATCCGCGTCATTGGCGGAATCGACGTCGGACGCGACGACTGCGATGCGCCGCTGCGCGAGGCGATGCAAACCCTGCCGCCCATCGATGTGCTGATCAACAATGCCGGCGTGCTCAGCAACGAGTCACTGGACGATCCCGCATTTGATCGCATGCGCTGGCAGCTGGAGGTCAACACACTGGGACCACTCCGTGTCACCACGGCCCTGCGCCCGCGACTGTCGGCCGGCAGCAAGATTGTCCTGATCACCTCACGTATGGGGTCGATGAGCGACAACAGTTCCGGCGGCATGTACGGATACCGCTGCAGCAAGGCAGCCCTGAATGCCATCGGCGTTTCCCTCGCTCAGGATCTGCGCGGCGACGGCATCGCCGTGGGGCTGCTGCACCCCGGATTTGTGCAAACCGACATGACCGGCCGCCAGGGCCAGATCACAGCCTCAGCGGCCGCCGCCGGTTTACGCGCGCGCATCGAAGAACTGTCGATCGACAACACGGGCCGCTTCCGCCACGCCAACGGCGAGACACTCCCCTGGTAGCGCCGGCAATCCGACCCACTCACAAATGAACAAACCCGCTATGCCGCGGCTGTTGTGGTGGCTGTTCGCCTACGCCTGCCTGGTACTGGGCCTCATCGGCATTGTCGTACCCGGCCTGCCGACAACCGTCTTCATCCTGCTAGCCGCCTGGGCTGCAACGCGCGGCTCACCCCGACTGCAGGCCTGGCTCGAACATCACCCCCGATTCGGCCCGACCATTCGGAACTGGCGCGAGCACGGAACCGTGCCGCGCTCAGCCAAGCGGCTCGCGACGCTGATGATGGTCTTGAGCTGGGCACTGACCACCGCGGTCACCCGGGACTGGCTGATCGCGGTCGTCGTCTTGATGTTGCTAACCGGGGTTGGTCTCTGGCTTTGGCATCGACCGGAGCCCAGCTAATCGGTCGAGGCGTCGCATTGGCGGAGGGCCTAGACGACGCTGTCGTGATGACACAGAGAGCCGACGAATGGGCTGGGGAGCGCCTCCTCCCCGCCGTCAGCTCGGCGTTAGCGGCGATTAATCAAGGTAGCAACCGCTGTACGCACCTGCGCACGAGCCAGCACCACAATCATCCCCCCGAATACACCCGCCCCGAATGCAACCTGGGCGGCGAGCACCGCCACCCACGGCAGGCCCGGTGGGAGCGCGGCGGGCAACCAAGCGGTCATTCCGGCCATGACGGTTCCACAAAGCAGCGCTGGCGCAAGTCCCCGCCCCAAATCACTGAGCCGGGCACCGAATAAGCCCCGAGCGATGAGTAAGGCACAGGCTGTATCTGCCAAGTAGTAAGCCAGTCGGGCTAAGCCAATCGCGACCACACCCCATCCGCTTAATGACCAGATAGCCAGCACTAGCACGATCAAATTGAACACGCTGGTGTAGAAGCCCAGATCCGCCCGGCCACGGGCCGCCGCCGCAGTGTGCACGAACTCAAAGGGCGCCTGAATCGCCGTCGCCAAACCGAAAAGCATTGCGATCGACACCGCCGGCGCCCAGTCAGGCCCAGCGAGTATCTGGACGAGCGTGTCTGAAGTCGCAGCCAGCCCGAGAAACACGGGCACCAGAATCAGCGAGGTCAGCGCAACCGCCTGGCCCATCGCCGATCTCAATTCGTCCCGCGCACTCTGCAAGCGGGAGAACTGCGTCATCGCGATATTGTGACTGGCAGATCCGGTCATCCCTCGAATGGGCTCGATGATTCGAGTTGCCATGTTCAGGTAGCCATTCGCTGCGGCCCCCAGCCACCCGGTAACAAGTGATTGGAACACCGCATCCGACAAGACGGTCAGACCGCGATCAGCCGTGTGCCATCCCGCAAAATGCCTGAGTTCACTCAAGCGTCTCCACGACCAACCGGGTACGAACCGGATACGCAATCGCCACCCCAACCAGCCAGCCAGCACGAACCTCGCCACCATCCGCACAGCAAGCAAACTCCAGAGCCCCGCACCTTCCACAGCGAGCCACAGTCCAGTCCCGGTACCGAGTGTCAGACCAAGGATGTTGCCGCTGGCGATGAGTCGAAAACGCCGAGTCCGGCGCGCGGCGGCGGTATAGATCGCTACGGGGCCCTCGGCAAAGAGAATGCCCGAAAACACCAGAAGCGGGACCGCAATCTGTGCCCAGTGACCAGTTCCCCGAGGCACGAAGACCACCAACGCGGTCAGTACAACGACAAAGACTCCCGTCAGCGTCATTGCGGCAGCCAGACAAGCATTGAAATGCGCCTTGCGCACCAAACGCCGCTGCACCAAGCCCTCTTCAAAGGGCGCGCATACCAGGATGGCAAGCACCTGTATCCATGCGATGGTCAGTGCTGAGCGACCAAACGCCTCTTCCTCCAGCAACCGGGCGAAGACAATCGTGGAACCGACCTGTAGAACGAACCGGCCCAAGGCGTCGCCGCCGAGATAGAGCAGCCAGCGGGAAAGTCGCGTCAGTTGCATCGGTGTATCAGCGGAGAGTTACCAGCAAGCGGCACGGACACGCTACATCTGGCCATACGCAACAGCCGTCGATCGTCAACGTCCACGCCCCCGGCGCGGTGGCTCAGAAAGATACCCGACCTGCCCAATGCGTCGACGTAATCGACCTCCGAGCAACCTGCGATCCAATCGCTTGAGTAATCCGCGAAAGTCCAGCTCGCGCTGCCGTCGGTGCAGGACTTCTATTGGACGGCGCAAGTCGTGACGTCCCTGCTGCAGCAGCAGCGGCAAGGCCTCCAAATAGTCCTCGTACTCCAGATCCATGTTGCCGAACCGCAGCAGGGTCGCTGCGTCCAGTCGATCGACCGGGAACAGCCGGGAACCCCGTAGCGCCCCCAGCCCCTCAAGCATCATCATCGTGCGAACGCACTTCTCGCACGCTCCACAATTGAAGAAGCCAGGCGGCGGCTGAACATCACAAACACGCAGGTGCGCCAGTGCGATCGGAGAGGCAACGATCTCACGCGTTTTTTCAAGTCGAGACATGTCGATGCTGTCATGTTCGACAGCCACATCGTGACTACTGAAACAGGGGTCCAACAGCGGATGGGTTCCCCACGGCTCCATGGAACGCATGTGGTCGGAAGACGCGATCAGTACCCGATTCACTTGACTGGGCAGACCCTGAGCAATCGCTGCCAGCGCAGCGCCATTGTAGGTCCTTGTCCAGTAATAGTAGCCAGGATCCCGGTCCATCCAGTGGCGATAAATGTTGGTCTCCGCCGTCAGCAATTCGACGCCGAGCTGAGCGGTCACGTCACGCAACACTAGCGTGGCCGTATCGAAGCTCTCGCGGGTGACTTCACGCTGCAATCCGTAGACGCTCATGCATCGCCGAACCCGGTCTGGATGGCCAGGCGCGTACTGCTGATGATTGCGCAAGAGCGTGCCCCAAGAATCTACACCGCCCGAGAAATAGCTGGCAGTGACGGGAGCGGCCGTCGATGTAGCCGTCTCCACCGTATCCACCTCCAGCAGCATCGGCCGATCTCTGAATTCGAACCAGTAGTTAAGCCATGCCAGCGCCGTCTGGAGATTACGTAACAACGTCGGACAGACGGGCTGATCCAGCGCGAGCCGTGACTCCCCAAAAACCATGCTGGGGATGGCCGCAGCAACCAGAAATGCATTGGCAGCACCCAGCAATGAGCCATCGAAACCGCCGTGATAGCGCACGAAGAGCTCCTCGCCGCCAAACGCGTTGTCTTCCCAGAGGAGCCGCGCCCGCAGCACAAGTTCACCCTGCTCTTGTTCACAACGAATCTGTGTGAGGCGCATCCGCTCGATACCACCTAGAAAAACCTGGAATGAATATGGCCCGTAAAGCACCAGGAAGGTCGTCAGGACCTATACAGCTCCTGTGCATGCTAACCAATTCGTGCCCCCAACGCCTGCGCCAACTCGACGCCCTCACCTGCGCGTGGACCACAAAAAAACCCGCCAATGGCGGGTTTGCATCCAGTGTGGGCACTGGCATCGATTTGGTGGGCCGTCAGGGACTCGAACCCCGAACCAAAAGATTAAGAGTCTTCTGCTCTACCAATTGAGCTAACGGCCCATAAGATGGGGTGGACGATGGGACTTGAACCCACGACCACCGGGATCACAACCCGGGGCTCTACCAACTGAGCTACGCCCACCATCGCCAGCCGGAACGGCGTGGGGCGCGAAGTATAGTGAGATTGCGCTAGCGTGACAATGCTGGTGGCCGGGTATCGAACAACTCGGCGCCGACCAGCGCATTCCGATTGCGGACCACCCCACCCTCAATCCAGGTTTTGAGCGCCAGTTCGGCGGTTTTACCCGTCCTGGTTTTGGGGATGCTGGCCACGGCAAAAATGTCACGTGGCACATGCCGCGGCGACGCTTCGCTACGCAATCGGCGGCGAATGTCCTGGGCCAGAGCGTCGTCCAGCGCCCCCTGACTCAGCACCACGAACAGCACGATGCGCACTTCGCCATCGACGTCGGCGCCTATGGCCGCAGCCTCGGCAATCTTTGGCATCCGCTCCAGCACGCGATAAAGCTCTGCCGTGCCAATTCGAACCCCTCCCGGATTCAGCGTGGCATCCGACCGGCCGTGAATGATGTAGCCGCCCTCCGGCGTCTTCTCAGCAAAATCACCGTGGTGCCAGATGCCGGCGAAATGCTCGAAGTAGGCGGCGCGGTACCGGGTGCCATCCGGATCGTTCCAGAACGCCACAGGCATCGACGGAAACGGTGACCTGCAAACCAACTCCCCCTTGTGTCCGGGGGGGCACGACGCCCCGCTTTCATCGGCGACATCCACATCCATGCCCAATCCGGCACATTGAATCTGCCCCTGATAAACCGCTGCGGTGGGATTGCCGAGCACAAAGCAGGAAACAATGTCCGTGCCGCCGGAGATGGATGCCAGCTGGACATCCTGCTTAATCGCCTCGTACACGTAGGCAAAACCCTCGGGCGACAATGGAGAGCCGGTCGAGCAAATCGTCTTGAGCGCCGACAGATCGTGGCGATCCGCCGGCCGAATCCCGCTCTTCCGAACGGCGTTAATCCAACCAGCAGATACACCCAACAAGCTGACGCGATGGCGCTGCGCGATGTCGAAGAGTACGTCCGTCTGCGGATACGCAGGGCTGCCCTCGTACAGAACAATGGTGGCGCTGCTGGCCAGCACGGAGACCAGCCAGTTCCACATCATCCAACCGCAGGTGGTGAAATAAAGCACCCGATCGCCCGGCGCGATGTCGGAGTGCAGCTGGTGCTCCTTGAGGTGCTGCAACAAAGTCCCTCCGGCGCCATGCACGATGCACTTGGGCTGACCGGTCGTACCACTGGAGAACAGGATATACAGCGGGTGATCAAACGGCAGTGGCTGGTAGGCGCAGCCGTCAGACTCCAGCGCATCCCAGGCCAGCCAGCCTGACGGCGGCGACTCACCCAGATACGACACCATGACCAGACGCTTCAGCGTCGTCAGCGCGGCGCGCACCGCCTCCAATTTGTCCCGCACATCGAACAGCTTGCCGCCATACCGGTAACCGTCTACGGCAAACAATACGGTCGGGCGAATCTGTTCGAAGCGATCAAGTATCCCCTGCATACCGAAGTCGGGCGAACAGGAGGACCACACCGCCCCAATCTTGGCTGCTGCCAGTGCAGCGATGACGGTTTCTGGCAGATTCGGCATGACGGCGGCTACGCGATCCCCGGCGACAACCCCTTGGGCCTGGAGCCAGCCGGCAACCGCATCGACGCGCATCCGCAGCTCGGCACGCGTCATGTCGCGATCGGGGACACCCTCACCCGTGGCAATCATCGCCAAATCACTGTCACGACCACGTTCGATCAGGTTCTCGGCAAAATTCAGTCGCGCATCGGGGAAAAAACGCGTTTCCGGCAGCCGGTCCTCCGGGACCGTCGTGTCGCGTGAGCCCGGCTCACCGATGACATCGGCAAACTGCCAGATGCTCCGCCAGAAGGCGCCGCGGTGCCGGGTCGACCACTGATGCAACGCGGCGTAGTCCGCATGGGCAGGGATGCCGGCAGCCTGCAACCAGTCCACATACTTTGTCAGGCCGCAGCCGGCGATCCGCTCGGCAGAGGGTATCCACAATGGTTCAGTCATTCGGCATCCGGTTGGGCATTGGGATGTGCACGTTGAAAAGCCGGCAAGCTGCGGCAATGTCGCGTCACCCGCGCGAGTGCGGGAAACTCGTCGAGGGCGATGCCAAAACGCTCGGCGTTGTACATCTGTGGCACCAGTACCACATCCGCCAGTGTCGGTGCCTCGCCCATGCAGTAGTCGCCCGCTGCTGGGTCCAGCATCTGCTCCAGCGCGGCCAGGCCGCGACGGATCCAGTGCGCCGACCACTGCACGCGCATCTCGTCTGGGTGGCCCAGGGCATCGGTGAGATGCTGCAGCACGCTCAGGTTCTGCAGAGGCTGAATGTCACAGGCCACGGTCTGGGCGAAGGCCAGCACGCGGCTGCGTTCAGGTTGATGCACCGGGATGAGCGTAGGCTCGGCTTGCACCGATTCCAAATAGTCGATGATGGCCAGCGACTGGCTCAGACGCAGGTCCCCGTCGACCAACAGCGGCACATAACCCTGAGGATTTATTGCGGCGTAGGCCGCCTGGCGCTGCTGTCCACCGTCGCGCACCAGGTGGACAGGCATCAACTCATAAGCCATGCCCTTGAGTTCAAGGGCGATCCGCACCCGGTAGCTGGATGAAGATCGCCAGTAGCTGTACAGCTGCATCAACGGCGCTCGACCTCTGCCACGGTCTGCTCAATGGCACCGAAAATACTCTGCCCGGCCTCATCGAACATCTCGATTCGCACCGTGTCACCATCTTTCAGAAACGGTGTCTTGAAATCACCGGTCTCGATCTTGTCGAGCATCCGGCGTTCGGCGATGCAGCTGTAGCCACGCCCGCCCTCGCTCACCGGCTTGCCGGGCCCACCGTCCTCACCCCGGTTCGAAATCGTCCCGCTGCCGATAATCGTGCCGCTGCATAGGCTCCGCGTCCGGGCGGCATGGGCCACCAGCTGCGGAAAGTCGAAGGTCATGTCCTGCCCGGTCTGCGGGCAGCCAAACAACTCGCCATTAAGCGAGGAACGCAATTCACCAAACAGCTTGCGGCCATCCCAGGCACCGCCCAGCTCATCCGGCGTGACAGCCACAGGCGAGAACGCGCTGGCCGGCTTGCTCTGGAAGAACCCGAACCCCTTGGCCAGCTCGCCCGGAATGAGATTCCGCAGCGAAACGTCGTTGACCAGCATGATCAAGCGGATGCGCTCGGCGGCGAGTTCCGGCGACGCGCCCATGGGCACATCATCGGTCACCACCGCGACCTCGGCCTCGAAATCCGTGCCCCAGTTGCGGTCAAAAATGTCGATGCTGTCGCGCGGCCCGAGAAAGCCATCCGAACCGCCCTGGTACATCAGCGGATCCGTCCAGAAACTCTCCGGAAGTTCAGCACCGCGGGCCCGGCGGACCAGTTCCACGTGATTGACATAGGCGCTGCCGTCAGCCCATTGGTAGGCGCGCGGCAGGGGCGATTCACAGGCTGCCGCATCAAACGGAAATGCATCGTCCATGCGACGGGTGGCCAACGCCTCGGCGGCCATCTCCAGCTGTGGGCGCGCCTCCTCCCAGTTATCCAGTGCAGCCTGCAGCGTCACGTAGGGCGCCAGCACGGCTTGAGACAATTCGGTGTTGACGACCAGCAGTCGGCCATCTCGGGTGCCATCTCGAAGACTGGCTAGTTTCATGCGAAATCCTTGCTCACGATGGGGTGGGCTGGACTAGGCCGGCGGCCGTGCGTCAGCGACGCGCCAGCTATCCGCATAGGCCTTGAGTTCTACGGCGTCCAGCGCCGGACCGGCCTGCAGCGGATCACGTGTATCCAGCATCACCGCAACCTCTTCAGTGAATGTCTTGGCGCTGGCCTGCCCTGCGGCCAGTGCCTTCGGGTGCGGGCCATGCGTGAACCCGCTGGGGTGCCAGGTGATCGTGCCCGGCTCGATATTGTCACGCGAGAAGAAGTCTCCCGCGTGATAAAAGATGACCTCGTCAAAATCATCGTTATTGTGGAAAAACGGCACCTTCAGCGCCCCCGGATCCGATTCGATCGGACGCGGCACGAAGGTGCAGATCACGAACCGACCCGCCACAAAGGTGGTATGCGCCGAGGGCGGCAGGTGATAGCGATGACTCATCAGTGGGCGAATATGCCGCCAGTTGATCCGGACGACGGCGAGATCCCCATGCCAGCCGATGGCATCAAGCGGGCTGTAGTCGTAGTGCACCCGCGACACCTGCCCCAGACGCTTGATTTCCACCGTCCAGGGTTCATCGGTTTGCTGCGCCAGGAATGCCTCGTCGATGGCCGGCACATCGAGCATGGCCGGGTCGAAGATCGCCTGCGGCCCAACCAGACCCTTCTCGGGCAGCTGGTAGCTGTCGTTCGTGGCCTCGATCATCAGCAGCGTCATTGGAGACGCGGGTTCCAGACGCCACATGGTGCCGCGTGGAATGACCACGTAGTCGCCCTGCTCCAGTTCCAGATGGCCGTAGTCGCAGTACATTGCGCCGCCGCCCGCATGCACGAACAGCAGTTCGTCGCCGTCGGCGTTACGGGCCAGCGCGGGCATGGGCGCATCCAGCCGCCATAACCGGTATTGCACGGCGGCGTTATGCAGCAACGTAGGCGCCGACCAAGGGCTTTGATCGCTGGCCGGCAAGGCGGTTAGATCATAGGCCCGGGGCCGCAGCTCGCCCTCCCAGCGCGTCCAGCTGGTTGGCGGCCGACGATGGTGGAAATGCGCCGTCGGGCCGAAAAAGCCGGATCGTCCGGCCTCGCGTTCATACGGCGCCTGCTCCGGAAAGTCCGCATGCGCCTGACGCGAGATTGTCCCTTCACGGTGGGGGTGTTGAATCCAGCGACGCGACATGGCGAATCAGCCGTCCGACTGGATGACGCCGCGACGCACCTGATCTTCCTCAATCGATTCAAACAGGGCCTTGAAATTCCCTTCGCCGAAGCCTTCGTTGCCCTTGCGCTGAATGATCTCGAAAAAGATCGGACCGATGACCGTCTGGGTGAAGATCTGCAGCAAGATGCCATCGTTCTCGGTGGGTGCGCCATCGATCAGAATCTTCAGCCGCTGCAGGCGACTGACATCCTCGCCGTGCCCCGCCACGCGTTCGTCCACCTTCTCGTAGTAGGTGTCCGGCGTGTCCATGAACTCGGTACCGGCCGCCTTGAGCGCCTCAACCGTCGCGTAAATGTCATCAGTGGCCAGGGCAATGTGCTGGATGCCCTCGCCATTGTATTCACGCAGGAATTCCTCGATCTGGGACTTGTCGTCTGACGACTCGTTGATCGGAATCCGAATCTTGCCGCAGGGTGAGGTCATCGCGCGCGAGAACAAGCCGGTCAGTTTGCCCTCGATATCGAAGTAGCGGATCTCCCGGAAATTGCCGATCCGCTCATAGAACCCGGACCACACATCCATGTTTCCGCGATTGACGTTGTGGGTCAGGTGATCCAGCAGCTTAAGCCCCACCCCGGTCGGCTGCTGATCCTTGACGCCCGGCAGGGGCTGAAAGTCCACGTCATAAATCGTGTGACTGCCGTAGCGGTCGACGAAGTACAGAATCGAGTCACCGATGCCGTAGACCGCCGGGATCTTCAGCTCCATAAAGCCTGTCGGCGCCTCAAAGGGCACGGCGCCCTGCGCCACGGCATGCTCGAATGCAGCCTTGGCGTCCTTGACCCGGAACGCCATGGCGCAGGCACAAGGCCCATGAGCGCGGGCAAACGCCGCGAAATGCGTGTAGGGCGTGGCATTCACCAGAAAATTGATATCACCCTGGCGATAAAGCGTCACATCCTTGCTGCGATGCTTGGCGATCGCCTTGAAGCCCAGCGAGCGGAACAGCGCGTGCAGCTGCTCGATCCCCTCCGGAGTGGGTGCGGTGTATTCGACAAACTCGAAACCATCGGTGCCCAGCGGGTTGATGGAATCTGCGGCTTCGCTCATCTGCTGTTGTGCAGTTGCATTCATTTGTGTGGTCTCCACATGCGGCAGCGCAGCGGTCTGCGGCTGCCGAGTCAGGTCAGGCCGTGGCGGCCTTGGGCGGAAAAAGAGGTTCGAACAGGCCTTGGCGCTGGGCGTCGTGGACGCAGGCCATCAGGTCCATGCGCGTCAGCTCGGACAAGCGCGACAGCGAGTCGATGACGTAGTACAGCGGCTGCATGATGTCGATGCGATAAGGCGTACGCAGCGCATTCATCAACTCAAACGGCTGCCGCTGCGGCACATCCGACAAGGCATGCTCGGTCTCCCCAATTGAGGACAGGATACCGCCCCCATAAATGCGCATGCCCTGGGGCGTGTCGATCAAGCCGAATTCGACGGTGAACCAGTACAGGCGTGCCAGATACACGCGCTCTTCCTTGCTGGCGGCAAGACCCAACCGGCCATAGGTCTCCGTGAAATCCGCAAAGTGCTGATTGGTCAGCAACGGCGTGTGGCCGAACAGCTCGTGAAAGATATCCGGCTCTTTCAGGTAATCCAGCTCCGACCGCTTGCGAATAAACGTCGCCGCAGGAAACTGTCGATTCGCCAGCAACTGGAAGAACTCGCTGAACGGAATCAGCGCGGGAACCCTGGCCACAGACCACCCCGTGCAAGCTTGCAGCACACGAGATACGTCGTCGAGCTGGGGGATGCGATCCGCAGGAAACTGCAGCCGCTCCAGCCCATCCATGTACGCGTCGCAGGCCTTGCCTTCGATCGCCGCCATCTGCCGATTCAGCAAAATGGCCCAGGTTTCGTTTTCTTCCTCGGTGTAGCGCACCACACCGAATGCGTCGGGCTGGCGAGCGGTGTAATCCGTACTCTTGCCCATGTTGTCTCCACCAGCGCGTGACCCTGTCACGAGTCATCACGCTCGATTCAATGATGATGGGGGCAGTATACGAGATTGCGACGGACCACTCGCCGGATGACCGGTCCTGACAATGTCAGGACCGCCGGCCGCTGAACGTCGCCAGCGCCGGCGCCTGACGCGCCACTAATCCGCGAATCGCGCCCTGAGCCAGTCCACCGCTTCGTCCATCATCACGCTGCCTAACGCGAGTACGGTGAAGAAGCTCCACGAACCGTGAATCGAGCCGTCGATGCGTCGTACCGAGACCGGCACGCCCGCCGCGTCCAGGGCCTTTGCATAGGCTTCACCCTCGTCCCGCAATGGATCGAACTCACAGGTCCGCACCCAGGCCGGTGCCAGCCCGGACAAATCATCGGCCCGCAGCGGCGCCAGGTCGGGGTTGTCCAGGTCGGTTTCCTGGCCGGCGTAGTGATTAAAGAAGTACTCCATGTCCGCGCGAGTCAGCAGGTAGCCTTCGGCGTTTTCCTCAATGGAGGCTGTGATTTCCCCGGCTTGCACCGTCGGATACACGAGCAACTGCCCGACCAGCGCAGGCGCCCCCGCGGCGCGCGCTCTGAGGGCCACCACGGCAGCCAAATTACCCCCGGCGCTGTCGCCGCCCACGGCGATTCGGCGGGCGTCTGCATTCAACTCCGACGCGTGATCGGCCACCCACTGCGTTGCGGCAAAGGCATCATCGGGTGCTGCAGGGAACGGGTGCTCCGGCGCCAGCCGGTAATCCACGGACACGACCACGCAACCAACACGGCTGCACAGCTCCTGGCAAACCGGCTCGTAATCATCGAGCGACCCGATCACGAACCCACCCCCATGGATGTAGACCAACACGGGGAACGGACCGTCGCCCTCCGGTGTGTAAACCCGCAGCGGAATGTCGCCGCCAGGCCCGGGCGCACTCCGATTGTCGATGCTGGCGACCGGCGCGGTCGAGCCGGGCAACATGGCGTTCAGCTTGCTGAAGGCTTCGCGCGCCTGCACGGGTGGCAAGGCATGAAACGGCTGGGCTCCGGCCGCCTCGAGCTGCTGCAGAAAACCTGCGATCTGTGCGTCCAATGGCATGGTGTCTCCCCTGTTGTGATTATGGAGACGCAAGCGAAGCGCAGCTGGGCTCAGCGCGCAACCCCTTTGGCGGGTAGGTGGTGGGGGCTCAACCGCGATGCCTTGGCCCCATAACCAGGCCGATTAGCATGGCGGCAACAAATAGCCACACATCACCGCGCAGGCTTGCCGCTGCCACCACGGCCGGCCCGGGGCACAAGCCGGCCAGGCCCCAACCCACGCCGAATAGCACCGCCCCCAGGATGAGTCGACCATCGATATCCGTGGCCCGGGGCCAGTGAAACTCGGCCGCGACCAGCGGTTTGCGTAGCCGCGCCGCCCACCAGAATCCCGGCACGGTCACGGCCAGCGCGCCACCCATCACGAACATCAGCGTCGGGTCCCACTCGCCAGCCACATCGAGAAATCCCAGCACCCGCGCGGGATCGACCATTTCCGAGATCAGCAGGCCGGCGCCAAACAGCAGGCCGGCGAGCCCGGTAAGCAGGCTGTTCATAGAACCTCCAGCACGTGGCGAGTCACCAACACGGTGAGCACACCCACACCCATGAAGACGCCCGTTGCGGCCAGCGAGCGCGGAGACCGGCGCCCCAACCCGCAGACGCCGTGCCCTGAGGTGCAGCCCGAGCCGATCCGGGTCCCCAGCCCCACCAGCAAACCGGCTGCCACCAGCCAGGCACCGCTGGCCTGCATGCGCAGTTCCACATCCTGCAACAGCTGAAAACCGATGCCGCCGGCGAGCAGCAGCCCCGCCACGAAGGTCAACCGCCAGCCACGGTCCGGGCCGCGCAGCGCGCCGCCCACGATTCCGCTAATGCCGGCAATCCGGCCGGTCGTCATCAGTAACAGGAGGCTGGCGAGCCCGATTAGCAATCCGCCGATCAGGCCTCCGACCATGTTGGGTTGCTCCACCATATTCAGGGGCCTCCTGGCGGCTGCCCACAGGCCAGATTTGCGGGGACAGCAATATCCATCATCTTGGGATCCGGCAGATTCAGCCCGGCCATGATGTCGATGTATTCCTCGCGGCTGCGCCCCGCAAGCCGCGGATTGAAGCGCCGCTCCTCTCCGATGGTGGAGCGTGTCCAGCCCTTGTAGTCATGCCCCGGGTAGACCAGCGTCTGGTCGCCCAGCGGGAACAGCCGCTGCGTGATGGAATCCCAGCTCGCACCGGCGTCGCCGCCCTGAAAATCGGTGCGCCCGGTGCCACGGATCAGCAAGACATCGCCTGTCAGCACAGCCGGCTCCGCGCCGCCGATCCAGTAGCTAAAGGATTCGTTGGTGTGGCCGGGCGTGTAGAGCGCGCGCAGCTCGATGCCATCGACGTTCAAGGTTTCGTCGTCCGACAGCAACTGGTTGACGCAGTCCGCCTGACTGTAGGCACCCATGACCGTCGTGCACTGCGTGGCATCTCGCAATGCGCCCAGCGCCGTGACGTGATCCGCATGCGTATGCGTGTCCAGCGCATGTACCAGCCGAACGTCCAACTCGTCCAGCAACTGCAAATAAGCGGGCATCTGTTCAAGCACAGGATCGACGAGCAAGGCCTCGCCGCCCGCGCGGCTTGCGAGCAGATAGCTGTAGGTCCCCGACGTCGAGTCGAATAATTGTCGAAATATCATGCGAAACCTCCGTTCAGGCGTTGCCAGATCATGTAGACACCGACGATGCCGATGGCGACGGCGAATCCTCGCTGAAGCCATGGGCCCGGCAGGCGTGGCGCAAGCAGTCGTCCCCCGACCATGCCGCCCAGACCGCCTGCGATGAACCCGACTGTCATCGGCTCCAGCGCGAGCTGGCCCGTGATCGCTGCCGACACGGCCCCGCCGAAGCCGATCACCGTGATGATCAAAAGTGAGCTCGCCACTGCGCGGTGAATGCCGAGCTGCGTCACGGCGACCAGCATCGGCACGATGACAAAGCCACCGCCGACGCCGAGTACGCCGGTTAGCAGCCCTGTGGCAGCGCCCGCCAGAGCCAACACCGCAGCACAGGGGGCCGTGAAACGCAGTTGACCGTCATCTCGCAGGCGGCAAACCGCGGCGCTTGTGTCCAGGCCGGCGCTTGCGCGCGGCGGCACGACTTCGGCGCCGCCGGCCTGCCGCCACATCAGTGCAGCAACGAGCAGTGACACCAAACCGAAGACGAGGACAAAGAGAGAGGCCGGGAGCCACGTACCGAGTTGCAGCCCCAGCGGGGCTGTCGCCAGCCCAAACGCTGCGAACACCAGCACCGGCCGCACCGCGACTTGTCGTGCCCGAAGAACCCAGACCGAACCCAGTGCGCTGGACAGCGCAACCACCAGCAACGACAGCGGCACCGCCTGATCGGGGGCATAGCGCATCACCCCCATTAACAACGGCACCGCCAGCAATGAGCCCCCGCCTCCGGTCAGGCCCAAGGCAAGCCCGACCGGCAGGCCGAGCAGCAGCGCAATGAATAAAGCCTCTAATACCATAGGGGGTATAGTACACCATCAATCAACACGGCAAAATGGCGGGCCCAAACACCTTGGATGACGGCATGACAGCGGAACATGAGGCGCGCAAGCTCGCGCTGATCAAGCGGCTGCGACGCGTGGAAGGTCAGATTCGCGGCATCCAGGGCATGATGGAGCGCGACGCCGACTGCGAGTCCACCGTCCAGCAGCTCACGGCAGCCAGACGGGCTTTGGACAAGGTGTTCTACGAGACGCTGGCCTGCGCCCTGCAACAGGAGTTGGATACGGGAACACCCGCCGACGCGGGCGCTCAAGCCCAGCTCGAGAAGATCAGCAACCTGCTGACCAAGTACGGCTGACAATCCAGGGCGCTAGGACACCCCGGCCTGCTGCATCCACCGCCAGAGTGTCGAACGCGAGACACCCAGTGCGGACGCCGCTTGGCCACGGTGCCCCTGCGTTTGCTGGAGCAGCGCCCGCAGTTCCTCTTGCGACGGCGGCCCGGGTCGTGCGCTCCCCGCCCCGCCTGGGGTGGCGACGCCCGCGGACGCGCTTGCCCCGGCGGCCACAAGTTCCGGCGCGCTGTTGCGCAGACAATCGGCGTCCAGCGCAGCGCCCACTGCCGAAGATAGGTGGAACCCCCGCTCCAGCACATTGCGCAGTTCGCGTACATTGCCCGGCCAGCGGTAAGCCTGCAGCAGCTTGAGTGCGCCGCCTCCCAGCCGAGGAGCCGCTCCTGCCGCCAGCTGCGACAGCAGATGCGCCGCCAGGGGCGCGACATCGCCAGGCCGGTCCCTTAGAGGCGGCAGGGACACGCGCAGCACGTTGAGACGAAAATACAGGTCTGCTCTGAATTCGCCGGCTTCGACCATGGCCGCCAGGTCACGATGGGTGGCCGCCACGACCCGCACATCGACCTCCACCGGACGATTGGCACCGACCCGCAGGACCTCCCGACCTTCCAGCACCCGTAGCAACCGGGATTGCATGGCCAGCGGCAAATCCCCGATCTCATCCAGAAACAGGGTGCCGCCATGTGCCGATTCGATCAGACCCACCCGACCGCCCCGCCGCGCCCCGGTGAACGCCCCGTCCTCGTAGCCGAACAACTCCGCCTCAAAGAGGGATTCAGCCAGGGCGCCACAATTGACCGCCACCAGCGGGCGCTGCGCCCGTGCGCTGGTCAGATGTAGGCCTCGCGCTACCAGCTCCTTGCCCGTCCCCGTCTCACCTGTGATCAACACGCAGGCAGGGGTCGCTGCGTACTGGCTGATCTGGGCCCGCACGGCTTTAATCGCCGCACTCTCACCCACCAGTAGAGGCTGACACCCCGGCGGGCGGGTTCTGCCGTGGACCTCAGCGGCTCGGCCGGCGAGCCGGCGGCCCAGCGTGCGCCCCGCGGAACTGATGTCCAGCGCAGTTTCAAAGGCCGCACGGGCACTGGCCGCGGAGTAAAGCAATACGCCGCGCAACCCCGCAGCATCCGCGTAATCAGCCACCATCCCTGTGCCGACAATGGCTCCCACGCCGGCAGCAGCCAGCTCGGACACGGCGTCCCGCGCATCTTCGCTGGTCACAAAACTTCGTTGCTCGATCTCCAGGCCGAAGCTACTGGCGAAGGCGTTGAATGCTTCGTACTCGTGCTGGTACGTCACGACAGCAACGCGCCGTGCCATGCGCTTGGCCCGCGCCAATGCGGCCATCAGTTCAAAGCCGGTGGGCCGAACCAGCACCACCGGCACCGGCAAGCGGCTCTTCAAATAGGCCCCATTGGAGCCTGCCGCAATCACCGCATCGCAGCGTTCATGCTGCAGCTTCAGGCGGATGGCTTCCAACGCCTCTTCAAAGCCCAGATTGATCGACTGGATCGATGCCTGGGCATCAAACTCCGGACTCACCTCGCTGAACAAGCGGGCCAGACGGGTCACCGACACTGTCCAGATGGCGGGTCGTGATTGGCTGGGGTCAGCCGAACTGGTTGCAGGCACAGGTGGACCGGGAACGTTGCATCGATGTCGCATTGAAACACGGAGAAACGTTTCATGCGACATACGGGGCCAAGAATCCGCCATCCCCACCCTCCTGGCCATGCATATATTTCTTTTTAATTCATAAAGATAGAATCTATTTCACATCCCGATTCACACCCCGTCGCCGCTGGCACAGTGCTTGAGTAGAACAGCCACCTTTCACCAAACCGGAGCGTAGTCGGGTGACAACCACATCCAAGGGCCAGCTGTTCAGACAGGCACAGGCCGACGAAACACCGTTACAGGTCATCGGCGCAATCAACGCCAACCACGCCCTGCTCGCTCAGCGCGCAGGCTTTAAAGCCATCTACCTTTCGGGCGGCGGCGTCGCGGCCGGATCGCTCGGGCTGCCCGATCTGGGCATCAGCGGGCTGGAAGATGTCCTGATAGACGTACGCCGCATCACCGATGTTTGCGAGCTGCCGCTGCTGGTGGATGTGGACACCGGCTTCGGTCCCAGCGCGTTCAACGTGGCAAGAACCACCAAGAGCCTGATCAAGGCCGGTGCAGCGGCCATGCACATCGAAGACCAGGTGGGCGCCAAACGCTGCGGTCATCGACCGAACAAGGAAATCGTCACCCAGCAGGAGATGGTTGATCGCATCAAGGCGGCCGTCGATGCCCGCACCGACGATGATTTTGTCATCATGGCGCGCACCGATGCCCTCGCGGTCGAGGGCCTGCAATCGGCGATCGACCGTGCCTGCGCCTGTGTAGAAGCGGGCGCAGACATGATCTTCCCCGAAGCCATGACCGAACTCGGTATGTACAAGCAGTTCGCCGATGCCGTCGGGGTGCCGATTCTGGCCAATATCACCGAGTTCGGGTCCACGCCGCTGTTCACTGTGGGCGAGCTGGCGTCGGCGAATGTCGGCCTGGTGCTCTACCCTCTATCCGCCTTCCGCGCGGCCAACAAGGCGGCCGAGGCGGTCTACACTGCGGTCCGCGAACAGGGCACGCAGGCCAATGTGCTGGACACCATGCAGACCCGGATGGAGCTCTACGATTCGATTGGCTACCACGACTATGAGCAGAAGCTCGACGGGCTGTTTGCACAAGGAAAGAAAGGCTGAGCAGTCCACGTCACCTACATCTCAGACTATGGAAGACACGGGAGAACACCGATGAGTGAGACGAACAAGAGCGCTGGCGGATTCAAGCCGAAGAAATCCGTGGCGCTGTCCGGCACCGCCGCCGGCAACACCGCCCTTTGCACCGTGGGCCGCAGCGGTAACGACCTGCACTACCGCGGCTACGACATTCTGGATATCGCGGAAACCTGCGAGTTCGAGGAAATCGCCCACCTGCTGATCCACGGCAAGCTACCGACGGAAGCCGAGCTGCGCGCCTACAAGACCAAGCTCAAGGCCTACCGCGGTCTGCCCGCCGCCGTGAAGGGCGCACTGGAGGAACTGCCGGCCAATTCGCACCCGATGGACGTGATGCGCACGGGCGTCTCGGTGCTGGGCTGCGTGTTGCCGGAGAAGGAAGACCACAATCACGCCGATGCCCGCGACATCGCCGACCGGCTGATCGCCAGCCTCGGTTCGATGCTGATGTACTGGTATCAATATGCCGTCAACGGCAAGGTCATCGATGTCGAAACCGATGACGACTCCATCGGCGGGCATTTCCTGCACCTGCTGCACGGTGAGGCGCCGAGCGAATCCTGGGTGCGCGCCATGCACACCTCGCTGGTGTTGTACGCCGAGCATGAGTTCAATGCCTCGACCTTTACATCCCGCGTGGTCGCCGGCACGGGTTCGGACTTCTACTCCTGCATTGCCGGTGGCATTGGCGCCCTGCGCGGGCCCAAGCACGGCGGCGCCAACGAAGTCGCCTTCGAAATCCAGAAGCGCTACGACAATCCGGACGAGGCCGAAGCCGATATCCGCGAGCGCGTCGGTCGCAAGGAGGTCATCATCGGCTTTGGCCACCCGGTCTACACCATCTCCGATCCACGCAATGTCGTGATCAAGAAAGTGGCCAAGGAACTGTCGCAGGAACAGGGTTCGATGAAGATGTTCGACATCGCCGAGCGTCTCGAAACCGTGATGTGGGACATCAAGAAGATGTTCCCCAACCTCGACTGGTTCAGCGCCGTGAGCTACCACATGATGGGCGTGCCCACGAATATGTTCACGCCGCTGTTCGTCATCGCCCGCACCGCCGGCTGGAGCGCCCACGTCATCGAGCAGCGCATCGACGGCAAGATCATCCGCCCCAGCGCCAACTACACCGGGCCGGAGAATCTGGAGTTTGTGCCCATCGAAAAGCGCAGCTAAACCCCAACCCACCGCCCATATCGGCTGGCGGTGGCGTGCCACAGACCCACCGCGGCAGGGATGCCGCCGTGGAGCGTACACGGACGCATTCACAGCACGTCCGTGGCATGCCACCGACAGCCAGCCGAGAGACAGACGACCATGACCAACACCGCCTATCGCAAGCCGCTTCCCGGCACCCAACTGGACTACTACGACACCCGCGAGGCCGTGGAGGCCATCCAGCCGGGTGCCTACGACACCCTGCCCTACACCTCGCGCGTACTGGCCGAAAACCTGGTGCGCCGCTGCAGCCCGGCCACGCTGACCGACTCGCTCAAGCAGATCATCGAGCGCAAGCGGGAGTTGGACTTCCCCTGGTTTCCGGCGCGCGTCGTCTGTCACGACATCCTGGGTCAGACCGCGCTGGTCGACCTGGCCGGCCTACGTGACGCCATTGCGGCCAAGGGCGGTGACCCCTCGCTGGTCAATCCGGTGGTGCCCACGCAGCTCATCGTCGACCATTCCCTGGCGGTGGAGCATGCAGGCTTCGAGAAAGACGCTTTCGACAAGAACCGGGCGATTGAGGACCGGCGCAACGAAGACCGGTTCCATTTTATCAACTGGACCAAGAAAGCCTTTGAAAACATTGATGTTGTCCCACCCGGCAACGGCATCATGCACCAGATCAACCTGGAGCGGATGTCGCCGGTGATACACGCCCGCGACGGCATCGCCTTCCCCGACACCCTGGTCGGCACCGACAGCCACACACCCCACGTCGATGCCTTGGGCGTGATCGCGATTGGCGTCGGCGGGCTGGAAGCCGAGTCGGTCATGCTGGGGCGCGCTAGCTACATGCGCCTGCCCGATATCGTCGGTGTCGAGCTCACCGGCAAGCCGCAGCCCGGCATCACCGGTACCGATATTGTGCTGGCCATCACCGAGTTCCTGCGCCGCGAAAAAGTCGTCGGCGCTTACCTGGAATTCTATGGCGAAGGGGCCCGTGCACTGACGCTGGGCGACCGCGCCACCATCTCCAACATGACGCCGGAGTACGGCGCCACGGCGGCGATGTTCTACATCGATGAGCAGACCATCGACTACCTCAAGCTGACCGGTCGCACGCCCGAGCAGGTCGAACTGGTCGAGCACTACGCCAAGACCACCGGCCTGTGGGCCGATGCCCTGGAGGCCGCCGAGTACGAGCGTGTGCTGACATTTGACCTGTCCAGCGTCACCCGCAACCTCGCGGGCCCCTCCAACCCCCATCGCCGTCTGCCCACCTCGGACCTGGCGGCGCGCGACATCGCCGCGCCCTGGGAAATGCCGGCCGATGGCTCCATGCCCGACGGCGCCGTGATCATTGCCGCGATCACCAGCTGCACCAACACCTCCAACCCGCGCAACGTGGTGGCGGCCGGTCTGCTGGCCAAGAAAGCCAACGAAGCCGGGCTGACCCGCAAGCCCTGGGTGAAGTCCTCGTTCGCGCCCGGCTCCAAGGCCGTGCAGCTGTACATGGAGGAAGCCGGCCTGCAATCCGAGCTCGATCAGCTGGGCTTTGGCATTGTCGCGTTTGCCTGCACGACCTGTAACGGCATGAGCGGCGCACTGGATCCCAAGATTCAGCAAGAGATCATCGACCGGGATCTGTACTCGGTGGCCGTGCTGTCCGGCAACCGCAACTTCGATGGCCGCATCCACCCCTACGCCAAGCAGGCCTTCCTGGCGTCACCGCCGCTGGTCGTGGCCTATGCGATCGCCGGCACGATTCGCTTCGATATCGAGAAGGATGTGCTGGGCGTGGATAAGCAGGGCAACGCGGTCACCCTCAAGGATCTGTGGCCCAGCGACGAGGAAATCGACGCCATCATCGCCAAGAGCGTGAAGCCGGAGCACTTCACGAAGGTCTACGAGCCGATGTTCAACTTCAAGGTCATCAAGGACGAGAACATCAGCCCGCTTTATGACTGGCGCCCGCAAAGCACCTACATCCGCCGCCCGCCCTATTGGGAGGGCGCCCTGGCCGCCGAACGCACGCTCACCGGCATGCGGCCGCTGGCCATCTGCGGAGATAACATCACCACCGATCATCTGTCGCCGTCAAACGCCATTCTGCCGACCAGCGCCGCCGGCGAGTATCTGGCGAAGATGGGCCTGCCCGAAGAGGACTTCAACTCCTACGCGACTCATCGTGGCGATCACCTCACGGCTCAACGGGCCACCTTCGCCAATCCCAAGTTGTTTAATGAAATGGTGCGCGACGACAACGGCGAGGTGATTCAAGGCTCGCTGACGCGGCTCGAACCCGAAGGTGAAGTGGTTCGCATGTGGGAAGGCATCGAGACCTACATGACCCGCAAGCAGCCGCTAATCATCGTCGCCGGTGCCGACTACGGTCAGGGCTCCAGCCGCGACTGGGCCGCCAAGGGCGTGCGCCTGGCCGGCGTCGAGGCCATCGTCGCCGAAGGCTTCGAGCGCATTCACCGCACCAACCTCGTCGGCATGGGCGTGCTGCCCCTGCAATTCCAGGACGGCACCACCCGCAAGACGCTGGGGCTGGACGGCAGCGAAACCTACGACGTCGTCGGCGAACGCGCCCCCGGCGCCACGCTGACGCTGGTCGTCCATCGCAAGAACGGAGAGACCCTCGAAGTGCCCGTCACCTGCCGCCTGGACACCGGCGAGGAGGTGTCGATCTACGAAGCCGGTGGCGTCTTGCAGCGTTTTGCGCAGGACTTCCTCGAATCGACGCAGGCCGCCTAATCCATGTCGCACGCAGCCCAAATCAAAGTCCCGGCCACGTACATGCGCGGCGGCACGTCCAAGGGCGTGTTCTTCAAGTTAGACGACCTACCCCTGGCCGCGCAGCAGCCGGGCGAGGCCCGTGATCGCCTGCTGCTGCGAGTGATTGGCAGCCCCGATCCTTACGGCAAGCAGACCGATGGCATGGGCGGCGCCACGTCCAGTACCAGCAAGACGGTGATCCTGTCGAAGAGCACGCAGCCGGACCACGACGTCGACTACCTCTTCGGTCAGGTGTCCATCGATAAGCCCTTTGTCGACTGGAGTGGCAATTGCGGCAATCTGTCGGCGGCTGTGGGGCCTTTTGCAATTAGCAATGGCCTCGTCGACCCGGCTCGCATCCCACTGGATGGCATCGCTACGGTGCGTATCTGGCAGGCGAACATCGGCAAGACCATCATCGCCCAGGTGCCCATCACCCAAGGCGAAGTCCAGGAAACCGGCGATTTCGAGCTGGACGGAGTGACCTTTCCGGCCGCAGAAGTCGAAATCGAATTCATGGACCCGGCCGATGGCGAAGGCGCGATCTTCCCCACGGGAAATCTGGTCGATGAATTGGACGTGCCGGGCATCGGCACGCTCAAGGCCACCCTGATCAACTCGGGCATCCCGACCATCTTCGTCAATGCCGACGCCATCGGTTACACAGGAGCCGAGTTGCAAGGCGATATCAATGAAGATGCCACGGCACTGGACCGCTTCGAGACGATCCGGGCCCACGGCGCACTCAAGATGGGCCTGATCAACGACATCAGCGAGGCCGCCAGCCGGCAGCACACGCCCAAGGTGGCCTTTGTGGCGCCGCCCCGCGACTACGTAGCCTCCAGCGGAAAGCCTGTCGTGGCCGGCGAGATCGATTTGTTGGTCCGCGCCCTGTCCATGGGCAAGCTGCATCACGCCATGATGGGGACGGCCGCCGTGGCCATCGGCACGGCAGCTGCGATTCCCGGCACGCTGGTCAATCTGGCGGCCGGTGGCGGCGACCGCACGGCCGTGCGATTTGGTCACCCCTCGGGCACGCTGCGCGTCGGTGCTGAAGCCAAACGTGTCGACAACCAGTGGCAAGTGACCAAGGCCATCATGAGCCGCAGCGCACGGGTGCTCATGGAAGGCACGGTCCGCGTACCGGGGGACACCCTCCCCGCCTGAGCGATCGCTGGATGCTGACGCAGCCATCACACTGCGTCAGCATCCATACACTGCGGAACATGCTGGTTGCGTGGCAGTCGCATAAGGCATGGACAAGCACACAACGCAGCCACCCTGGGATCAAGTGCTGGTCGACATTGTCGACTATGTGAACGCCGATCCCGACTTCTCCGAGCCGAGCTACACCACCGCCCGGCACTGCCTCATGGACACCCTGGGCTGTGGACTGGAAGCGCTGGAGTACCCTGCTTGCCGCAAGCTGCTGGGTCCGGTGGTGCCCGGCGCCACGCTTGCTCGCGGGGCCAAGGTGCCTGGCACCGGCGATCAGCTCGACCCGGTCAAGGCCGCCTTCGACATCGGCACCATGGTCCGCTGGCTGGATTTCAACGACACCTGGCTGGCTGCGGAATGGGGCCACCCCTCCGACAATCTCGGCGGCATTCTTGCGGTCTCGGACTGGCTCTCACGGCAGGCCGATTCCACTGGGCAGCAGAGCCTGACCCTGCGCGACGTGCTCACCGCCATGATTCAGGCGCACGAAATCCAAGGTTGCCTGGCACTGGAGAACAGCTTCAACCGGGTCGGACTCGATCACGTGGTGCTGGTCAAAGTCGCGACCACGGCCGTGGTGTCCCGCCTGTTGGGTCTCAACCGTGAACAACAACTGGCCGCGCTCTCGCTCGCCTGGGTCGATGGACAAAGCCTGCGGACCTACCGCCATGCGCCCAACACCGGCAGCCGCAAGAGCTGGGCCGCCGGAGACGCCACCAGCCGCGGCGTGCGTCTGGCGCTGATCGCGCAAACCGGTGAAATGGGTTATCCCACAGCGCTGACCGCTGAGACCTGGGGGTTTTACGACGTCAGCTTCGGTGGACAGCCCTTCGCGTTTCAGCGGCCCTACGGGGACTATGTAATGCAGAACATCCTGTTCAAGATCAGCTACCCCGCCGAATTCCACGGCCAGACCGCCGCAGAAGCCGCGATTGCCCTGCACCAGCAGTTAAAGGATCAGGGTTACAGCACCGACGACATCGCCCAGGTGCGCATCCGCACCCATGAATCCTGCATACGGATCATCGACAAGCAGGGGCCGCTGAACAATCCGGCTGACCGGGACCATTGCGTGCAGTACATGGTGGCCGTCGCTCTGCTCTTCGGACGATTGACCTCAGCAGATTACGAAGACGACATCGCCGCCGACCCCCGGATTGACGCCCTGCGTGAGCGCATCCGCTGTGTCGAGGACCCGCAGTTCACCCGCGACTACCTGGACCCGGAGAAACGCAGCATTGCCAACGCCGTGCACGTGGAGTTGCACGACGGCGAGCAGCTCGACGAACGCGTCATCGAATACCCCTTGGGCCACCGGCGCCGTAGATCAGAGGGCGTCCCGCTGCTCGAAGCCAAGTTTCAACGCAATCTGCAGCGCGTTCTCACGCCCGAGGCGGCAGAGGCCGCCTGGTCGGCCTCATGCGACCCGGCCCGGTTGGAAGCCATGCCGGTCCATCAGTACGTAGACCTCTACCAGCCCGCAAGCTGACGGTTCGGCCCGCTGGCGCGACTAGCTGACCTTGGCCACTCGTGCCTGCCCGAGGTCGGCATGCAGTTGTTCGCCGATGCTGCGCTCCAGATCCGTTGCCGTCACATCCACGACGAATCGCTCGCGGCGCTTTCGATCCCGCCAATCCAAGACCGAGGGCAGCCCCGCGGCGAGAGCCGCCGTCATGCCGAGCAACAACACAACACTCCAGGCCAGGGTCGAAAACGCGTCAGCAAACATTTTACTTACCTATTAGTAAGACAACACAAGCAACATACTGGGGGCGAAGATGCTGCAGTGCAATATGGGCCGGTGACCATTCGTCGGAGCCGCCGCACGTGAGTGAATTTTCCGTAAAGTAGGCGCCATCGTCGGCCTGCCGCCGCCGGTTGCAACTTGGCTCGAAACAGGGACCCCTTCGTGCGCGCACCCAAGCTATTTGACCGACGACAATCCAAGCGCGTGCAGGCTGACCGCAGGACGCACCATGACCGCGTTCCTGATGACTTCTGTTCAGCCCTCGCCGAGGCGCTGCTGGTGCAACTCCGCGACAGCCCGCAGGACCCAAGCCGCCCGTTTCGACTGGAGCCACTCTGGAAAAGCCTGCAGTCGGAGCTGACCGTCCGAGAAATCGACGCCATCGCAGCCAGTGGTGCGCTGCTCGACGAAGGCCTGGCAGAACAATCCGGTCAGGGCATGTACGAAATGAGCCTCACCGCTCAGGGCCACCGAGCCCTGGAGCAGGCCTCGCAACGCCCGTTGCAACGCTTGCTGTCGCGCCGGCGCAGCGCCACCGCCTGATCCGCTCGCGGGCAAGCGCCGACCGTTCGTCGGCCGCCCGATCACAAAACAGAAGAAACCCGCAGCGCGGCCGATCTTCCCGTTGCAAGCCGGAACGCGCGGTGCATCACGCGTGAGTCGCGGGGCTTGCGCCGGGATGACAATGCATGAGCGCTGTGATGAAAATTCTTCTCATTGATGACGACGAGCTGGATCGGGCGCTCTTTGAGCAAACCTTCCAGGCTGCGTTCCCGCAAGGCGAGCTGGTCCAGTGCGAAGACACAGACGACCTGTGCGCACTGGCGCAGCAACACCGCCCCGACTGCATCCTCCTGGACTACCGCCTCCGAGGCAGCGATGGCCTGGCCCTGCTCCGCAGCTTTTCCAGCAGCCTGAGGCACAGCACCGCGCGCCCGCCGGTCATCATGCTCACGGGAGAAGGCAACGAAGCGGTAGCCGTGCGCGCCCTCAAACTGGGCGGCGCTGACTACCTCAGCAAAAACGACATGACACCCGCAAACCTGGAAGCCGCCGTCACCGACGCCCTCGCCGAACAGCGACTGCGTCAGGCAGAGGCCGCCGAACAGCAACACCTGCGGGAGCTGGCCACCACCGACAGCCTGACCCGGGCCGGCAACCGCCTCGCCTTTACCCAGACACTGGAGCGCAAGCTGTCCCTGGCTGAGCGCCATGGGTCCTGCTTTGCGGTGCTGCTCATCGACCTGGACCAGTTCAAACCCATTAACGACGAATATGGGCACGCGGCCGGTGATGTCATCCTCATCGAAACCGTAAAGCGGCTGCGCGGCGCCGTGCGCACCGAAGACGCCGTGTATCGCATGGGTGGCGACGAGTTCACCCTGATTCTGGACCATTGCCAGTCCGCCCATGAGGCCTCCGACGTCTGCGAGCGTATTCACCAAGCACTGGCGCACCCGCATTGGCTACCCAGCGGTATCTCGTTGCAGTGCAGCGCCAGTGTCGGGATGGCCATTTACCCGCGCGATGGCGACAACGCGGAGGCCCTGACGCACGCTGCAGACACGGCCATGTACCAGCGCAAGCGCGCACATCATCGCGATCGACGCGCGGGGCCTGGGCCGCGCGATGTCTGACACGGCAGCGCCGGGATACTTCACGCGTCCGACGGCTGCCGCCATGCGACACGTGGCCCGTGAGCAACGCAGCACGCCGGCCCCTCGCAGGCTGGGGCTGCGTACGCTCATCGCCATTACAACCGTGTGCACCGGCATTTTCAGCGTGCTGGCCACGGCCATCGTCAGTGTCACAGCCGCTCAGGAATCCCTGAGCCAGACGGTGCAGGACCGCCTGGCTGTGCAGTCACAGCGGCGCTCCGAGCACTTCAGCGCGCTGCTGGCAGAGCTGCGGGGCGATGTTCGTCTGCTATCCGAAGTGCCCCCGATCCAGGGCCTGATCCGTGCGGCTGCGCACCAGGGGATCGATCCGCTGGATGGCTCCTCCAGCGCATTGTGGCAATCGCGGCTCCAGGCCATCTTCCGGGGCATCCTGCTGGCCAAACCGCATTACCTGCAGGTCCGCTACATCGGACTCGAAAACGGCGGCATGGAACTGGTGCGCGTGGAGCGCGACCGCATCAACAACCACATCGCGATCGACCCACCGCTGCAGCGCAAGGGCACCCAACACTACGTCTCCGCGACCGCCGCCCTGCGCCCGGGACAGCTTTACCTCAGCCCCATTGATCTGAACCGGGAGTACGGTGAGATCCAGCAACCCCTGACGCCGGTGCTGCGCGCCGCCGTGCCGATTTATGACCAGCAGTCAGGCCGCCCCTTTGGCGTGCTGGTCGTGAACCTACAGGCCGACTACTTCTTTGACGCCATGCAGTCGATGAAGTCCGAATCCATGTGGCTGGCGCTGACCAATTCGGATGGTGAGTACCTGATCCATCCCCATGACATGGAAACCTTCGCCTTCGAACACGGCCGCTCGCACAGCGCTATCGATGACTACCCGGCCCTGGCCGCGGTGATGGCCTCAGGGACCCCGGCCACACTGCGTGATCACGACGAAAGGCGTTTCGTCGACCTGCGCCGGATCAGCTACGGCAGTGAGCAGTCGCTGGGGCTGATCATGAGCGTGTCCACGGATGCCGTCTCGGATTTCAGTCTGGGCGTCGCCCAACACATTGCGGTGGCATTGCTCGCGATCTGCCTGATCTGTATCGCCTTCGCGCTGGCGGTCGCGCACCTGATTGCCCGGCCCATTAATCAGCTGTCATCGACCATGGAGACCTGGACGCCGGGCGATGATGTCCCCCCGCTACCAGAGGACAGCTACGGCGAGGCGCGAACGCTTGCCATCGTGCTCGAGCAAGTCTTCACCTCGCTCACGCATCGGAACCGCGAACTCGAGGCCACAAACCGGGAGCTCGACCAGTTCGCTTACATCGCCTCGCATGACCTGCAGGAACCCGTTCGCACGGTCACCAGTTTTGCCGAAATGCTGCGGAAGGAGACCGGAAATCAACTCACGCCGCGCAGTGAAAAAGGCCTGCATTACATGTTGGTGGCCTGTGATCGCATGCGCACCCTGATCCAGGGCCTGCTGGAGTACAGCCGGATCGGTCATCACGCCGATGCCACGGACGTCAGCCTCCAGGCTGTGGTCGATGATGTTCTGCTCGGTCTCTCGGCCACCATACTCGACCGCAAGGCCAGGATTCACGTCACCAGCGCATTGCCGACCATGCGGCTGTACGACGCCGAAATCCGCCTCCTGGTCCGGCACCTGATCTCCAACGCGATCAAGTTCTGCCCGCAGGAGCGCAGCCCCCACATCCAGCTGTCGGCCGTGCAAATCTCCGACGGCGTGTACCGTGTGCTGATTCGTGACAACGGCATGGGGATTCCTGCCAACCAGCAAGATCGGATTTTCACCATCTTCCAGCGGGCTGTTGGACGGGAGGATTTCGAGGGCACCGGCATCGGACTCGCCCACTGTAGAAAGATCGTCGACCTGCACCACGGCCGCATCTGGATTGACGCTTCCTCCCCCGAAGGCACAGTCTTCGCCGTGGAACTGGAGGATGTCCCGTGAGCAGGCCACTGCGTGAAATTCTGATTGTTGATGACAATCCGGCGGACGCCTTTCTGCATCGCGAAGTCCTGCAAGGCCTGGGGGTTGCTGAGCGGCTCACCGATGCAGAGCATGGGCAGGCGGCCATTTCGGTGCTACGTGAGCGCCGTGAGCAGTCCGCACGGCTGCCCGAACTCGTCCTACTCGACGTCAACATGCCGGTCATGGATGGCTGGGAGTTTCTGGACCAAGCCAGCGACCACGGCTTGCTGGCAACGAGCACGGTGGTGATGCTGCGGGCCACAAGCGTGATCGCTGCCGAATCCATCCAGCCAGCCGCCCAGCGGCTACCCAATGCCTGGCTGGACAAGCCCCTGGACGCAGAAGCCGTCGCACGCATTGTCCACAAACTTGTCCGCGACGCATCTGCTCCATAGACCAGCAGGAACTGCCGCTGGCTGCCGCTGTTGGCGTTACACTATGCGCCACCACACTCCGCGCCTGTAGCTCAGCTGGATAGAGCATCGGCCTTCTAAGCCGGCGGTCGCAGGTTCGAATCCTGCCGGGCGCGCCACTTCCGTAGAAACCTCCCGCATTCCTGGCGACAGCGGTCGCAGGTTGCCCGACGCATCCATGCGCCGGGTCCCTCGGACTCGCTGCGCTCGCGTCGGTTCGCTCCCGGCGAACCGGTCGAATCCTGCCGGGCGCGCCACTTCTGTAGAAACCTCCCCGCATTCCAGGCGACAGCGGTCGCAGGTTGCCCGACGCATCCATGCGCCGGGTCCTTCGGACTCGCTGCGCTCGCGTCGATTCGCTCCCGGCGAACCGGTTGAATCCTGCCGTCGCGCTGATCAGCGATAAGGTGGCCCCGCCCTCCGGCGACTACGCATCGCTCTGTGAAGCAGCGGCCTTGAGCGCCGCGACTTCAGCCTTCAGCCCTGCGATTTCGACGTCTTTGGGATTGAGCATGAACTGGCTTTGCAGCGGTGCCTTGCCATCCATCTTCACGCGCTGGCCCATCATCACGCCGTAGATTTCATCCTGCTGGTCCCAGCAGCCCATGAATGGCAGATGTTCGGGTGGCTCCGGCGTGGTCCATGTTTTGACGAATTCGTCGTAGGGCACCCCGCGTGCCAGACGGGACTTGCGCTCGGCTTCGCGTGCCTGCCGGGTGGCCTCTTCGTCGACGAGCAGGTTTTCCTCGTCGTAGACCACGTGGTAGATCTCCCGGGCGGTGTCGTGTGAGATCAGGTCTTCCTCCAGATCTTTGGCCACAAGCTGGGGATCACGCTGCAGCACGTCCCCGTATCCGCCACCGGCGCCCTGGCACATCATGTAGAGCTCACCAGGCTGGGCCAGTTCGAAGGTCATGCCCAGGTCATGCGTGGAATAAGTGGCGCCCTCGATGGGCTGCTCGTTCATCAGGTAGCAGATGTCGAATTTGATCTTTGATGGATCCTTTTTCAGCTCTTCGAAGATGTCGACGCCCTTGATCTTGCACAGCGGATAGGTTGGCGAGGCGTAGCCACCGAACAACGGCTGTGCAGATGAAAACAGCGAGCCCGAGCAACCCGTCATGAAGCCCCAGAGCCCGGAGCGCCGGTAGGTGTGGATTTGCTCGTAGCCCAGTCCGGACCGCTGCTTGCCAAACCCCACCCGGTCTTTGGCCAGGGTGAAGGCACCCAGCCGAACCATGGGCAGGTCTTCTTCCATCAGCTCGATCTCGCCCAGATCGCAGTGGGCGGCAAATGGGGGCGAAACGGAATGCTCACCGTCCCAATGGCTGCGACCGCCCTGCCCCATGCCGTTAATGTCAGCGCAGAAGTTGCCCACATAGTCGCCGTGCTGGGTCAGCCCGCCGTAGATCAGCGTGGCCGGCTGGTCGTACTGCGGCGCCACCATGGCGGTGTAGCGATGCGGCAGGCTGTAGTTCAGCTTGGCCATTGGAATACAGGCGATGGTCATGGTCTTGAACAAGGGGATCAGACTCATGGCCTGCGGTGTCTCGAAGGAACCGTTGATCAGGCTGTTGTCGTCGAAGATGAAATCAAACGGCGTGAACACGGCCATGGTGAATGGCAGGTCCGGCCAGATGTTCTGCATGTAGCCTGTGAACAGCATGGTCTTGAATGACGCCTGACAGGCGTTGATCGACCGGTTCAGCAACTCCGGTGACGAGCCGCGCAGGTCCACGATCATCCTGTCCCCATCCACGGTAATCGCCATGTTCAGCTTGAGCATGGCGTTCTCGCGCAGGGTTGAATCCGCGAAGGACACCGTACGGGTCGTGCCATCGGGCAGCTCAGCAATGCGGCGCCGGACCTCCTCGACCACATCCTCCAACTGCTTTCGGAGCATGATGATCAAGGCTTCTTCGCCGTGCTCCTCCAGAATCGCCATGATGCGCTCGCGCAAGCGAATCACCGAGTACAGGCGGACCTTCATGTCCTCCAGCTGCAACTTGGGATCGCGCACCGAGTTCTGCAGAAAGGTCACGATGTCGCGCTTGAGTTCGAAGTTCTCAGCACATCGAAACGGCGGCATCTTAAGCCCCTCGTCATACTTGCTCTCGGCCGCCGCCGGCATGCCGCCGGGCTCGCAGGAGCCGTTCTCTCCCTCATGGATGGTGGCCGAGATCCAGCAGACCAGTTTTCCCTTCCAGAACACCGGCATCATCATCGACTGATCGGTGTTGTGGATGCCGCCGTAACGCGCATCGTTGTGGATGAACGCATCGCCTTCCTTGACGCCCACGGTCGGCTCGTCGGTCCAGTACTTGTTAATGAACTTGATCGGGTAGAAGGCCGCAGCCGCAAACCCACCGACGCCATGCGGGGCGATGAGTGACAGATCTCCGGCGGCGGTGAAGACAGCGGTGGTCATGTCGCCCCACTTCGCCCCCGGCGCCGCGCCCATCTGCTCGATCATGGTGTGCGTTTCGTCCAACGCCGCAATAATCAGCCCGCGCACCTCGTTGGTCTTGTGCGGATCGACATCGCCCGACAACAACTGCTCCTCGATGTCCGAGCGCGGCTCGATTCGGTGGTTTTCCATGATCGCCGGATCCGGCGCGTAGAACATCTTGTTGTCCTGGACGAACCGATTGAGCAGTTCCTGCTGCTCCGGCGTCAGCTTCACGTGTTCGTTCATTGGGTGTCTCCTCGAATCAGGTGGATCAGTCCGCACGGGTAAACCAGACCGCGTTTTGCTCAGCAGCCGTGTAATGCCAGCCCGGTTCGACCAGATAGGTCGTCGCGCGGGTGACGACAATCGCGGGACCTTCAATCTGGGTGCCGGCGGCCAATGCCTGCTCGTCGTAAATCGGTGTATCGATTGCGTCCTCGTGGCCGACGAAATGACATGCGCGATGAGCGACCGGCGGCGGCGCGGGTGTCCGGTGACCGTTGGGCTTGATGCCGTGGAAGGCGATGCCCGGCAGATCAACGTAGGAACACACGCGAATGGTGTTGATGCGTACGCCGGCCTCCGGCGTCTGGCTGCCAGACCCAAAACGCTCGCCGTAACGGGTGAAAAACTGCTCGATCAGCTTGAGGACGTCTTCCGGGCCGTTGATCCGGTTCAGGTCGGTGACCACCGCGGTCTCCACGCGCTGATTGCCATAACGCATATCCAACTCCAGCCGATAGCTGACCTGCTCGGCGGTGAAGCCCTGTCGCAGCAAATCCTCGCGACCCCGTTCTTCCAGCTCTTCGACGATCCCGTTGAAATAGTCATAGTTGTCAAAGAACTTGGACTGATTCGCATCGAACAACACGGTCCAGGTGCTCATTTCGTGGATGTGCAGCTGACTCATGTTGCCGGCGCCACAGGCCGAAAACACCGAGGCAAAAGGCGGCGCCAACACCTTCTTGACGCCCAGTGCACGGGCGATCCCACAGGCATGCAATGGCCCGTTCCCGCCATAGGCCAGGATGGTGAAGTTCTCTGGCTCGTAGCCGCGTGTGCGCAGCTCGGTGGCGATGCCGTTGGCCATGTTGCCGTCCACCGTCGCCTTCATGAGCTTGGCGGTCTCGATAACAGACAGGTCCAGGTCTTCAGCCAGTTCTTCGTCGATGGCGTGCCGCGCCCGGCGCGGGTTGAGCGTGATGTAGCCACCGGCGTAATTGCCTGGGTCCAGGTAGCCGAGGATGAGGTCTGCGTCAGTCACGGTGGGCTGCATGCCGCCCCGGTCGTAACACGCCGGCCCCGGGTCCGAACCCGCCGATGCCGGCCCCACCTGCACGGTCTTGAACATGCGGTCGTAGGAGCAGATCGACCCGCCCCCGGCACCCAGCGTGACCAGATGCACCATCGGCACGCTGACCATCCAGCGCTCGATAATGGGGTTGAAGTCGTAGTGCTTAACCCCGCCCTTGGTGACGATGCCGATATCGAAGCTCGTGCCACCCATGTCGGTGGCGACAATGTTGCCCAGGTCGGTCTGGCTCGCCAGATGCTCGCCGGCCGCAATGCCGGACACCGGCCCGGAGTGCACGGTCTGCAGGGCATCCGTGGAATTGAGCTGCGCCATGCCGCCCGAGTTGTGGTTGCACAACATCGGCTTGCTGTAGCCCGCAGTGCGCAGGTTCAGTTCCAGCGTGCCCAGGCCGTGGTACATCACCTCGTGCAAAAAGCCGTCGATGATGGTCGACATCGACCGCACATACTCGCCTTTCCGGCCGGCGACCTGATGCGACAACAGGATCGGAATCGCCCCCAGCATATGGCCCGGGTATTCCTCCAGGAACAGCTCGCGAATACGCAGTTCATGCGCGGGGTTCACCACCGAGTTGGCCAGATTCACGATGATCGCCTGCGCGCCCTTGTCGACGAGGTTGCGCAGTTGTTCCAGCACGTCGTCCTCATCCAGTTCCAGAACGACCTCGCCGAGATAATCCACACGCTCGCGGACTTCCATGATCATCGGGATTGGAATAATCGGATCGGGCCGCTGAGCATTGGGCACGTCCATTTGCTGTTTGTGCGGCAGCCCCGTGGCGTAACCCTTGGCGCGGGTCAGCGGCACCGAGGATTTGAAACCGGCGGTGGTCAACAACCCCAGGCGCGGTCCCTTGCGTTCGATGAGCGCATTGGTCCCCAAGGTCGTCGCGTAGCGGACCGAGTCGACCTGGGTCAGCAGCTCATGGCCGGTCAGCCCCAGTGACTTGCAGGCATTGTCCAAGGCCTCGTTAAAGCCCAGGGACAAGTTCTGGTGCGTGGTCAGCGCCTTGGATTCGACATAGTTGTCCCCCCAGGCAACAAAACAGTCGGTGAAGGTGCCACCAATATCAACGGACACGCGTTTCATTGCTGGCCTCCATTGTGGTGGGAGTGCACATGACGCTCGGGCTCCGTCCCCACCGGCACCTCGGTGACTTCATCCCGATCCGCCCACTGCGTCTTGAGCTTGTCGATGTCGAGTTCGATATCGTGAACCGGCGGGTGGCCCGGCGGCAGGTATTCGGTCTCGATCATCGTCCCGCAGTGAGGACAGTAGTACTCGAGAATCCGGCACCACTCGGGGTCGGGCGAATAGGTCCGCTTGTATTTCGTCGGGTCCAGCAGCGGCTTGTGAATCTCGCGCGGGTCGCGGTTGTAAACCAGCAACGCTCGCTTGTAGTTGTCGCGCGCACTGATCAACTCGTTCTGGCAGTGGCGGCACTCCCACTGTTCCGTGCCCAGATCAATACGCAGATTTTCCGTCATCATGACTTTCATGACTGTCTCCTCGTGATGCGGACGGCTACGCGCCGTCACGCGTCAGCAGCACATCCCGGTTCTCGCTGAAGGTGATGGCCCAGCCGGGTTCAATGCGTGCAGTAAAGAACTTCTCCTCCAGGACGGCCGGCCCTTCGGCCAGCGCACCACCGCGTTGATCCTCCACGCGGTACACCGGCACGGCGTCCCACTGGCCCGCCGCGAGGAGTTTTCGCGTGTCCCGACTGTCGGCGACGCTGTCGCCGGCACCGAAGCTCCCGTCAATCCGGGGCTGGGGCATGGCCTTGGACACGTCGAGCCGAAGCGTGAAGTTGTCGCCAAGCTGGGAGACAGGCAGATCATCCGTGTAAGGCAGCACCTGCTCGCCGTTCTCCTGATTGATGCAGACGCTGCGAGCAATGTCGCAGTCTTCCAGCGCAAATCCCTCGGCATACATCCCACGACGCGCCCGCGCCATGAGCCGGTCCAGCGCTTCCGGAATGTCGGCGGCACGGCTCAGGCGGGCTTCGTACTGATGGGCAATGTCGGAGAACCCGAGGCCGAACGCCGAGAACACGGCCGCAAGCCCCGGAATCACGACGCGACGCACGCCTGCCGCTTCGGCCACCTTGCAAATCACCATGGGACCGGCGCCGCCAAAGGCGGCCAGCGTCGTCTGGGGTGTGATCTCGGTGAACGAGCAAATGCCCTCAGCCACTGTCTGCGCCCAAGCCGCCTCCATCCGGCTGGCCGCGGTGATCTCATCAATCCCAAGCGGGTCGGCAATATGGGTCCGGATGGCCTTGCGGGCTCGCTCAACATCGATGGACAGTTCTCCGCCGAAGTACGACGCGGGATCAAGCAGACCTGTGAGCAGAAAGGCGTCGGTAATCGTGGCCGCAGTGCCGCCGAGACCAAAGCAGGCCGGGCCCGGCTCGCTACCAACGCTCTCCGGACCGATGCGAATGGCTCCGTCTTCGACGCGGATGATCGAGCTACCACCCACCCCCACGCTGACGACATTGGGCAGAGGGAAGGACACTTCGATCCCCTCCACCCGGCCATGCCTGTCCTCGCGAACCTGGCCGCCGTCGACCTCACAGATGTCGGTGGTTGTGCCGCCGATATCCACCGACACCAAATGCTCGAACCCGAAATGCTCGGCCATGGCCCGCGCGCCTTCCATGCCGCCGCGCGGTCCCGAGCTATAGGTCTTGATGGCGATGGTCTTGGCCACGCGTGCCGAGTGCCCGTCGTTGCGAAAGATGAGCAGTGGGTTGCCCGACTTGTTGCTGCGCAGCTTGTGCTCGGCGTTGTAGAGGAAACGCTCCATCGCCGGATGCAGAAAGGCGTTGAGCACGGCCGTCCAGCTGCGCCGCGCATCGTTTCGATCCTCGACCACCTCGTGGGAATAGAGAATCGGCACCGCGCCCAGCAGATGCTGCGGAAACTTGCGCAACAACACCGACTTGAGCCGCTTTTCGACCTCGGCACAGTCCGATCCGCCATGCGCCACGATAATGCGATTCGCACCCGCAGAAGCGAGGCGATTGACCGCCTGCGTGAGTTCCGCAGCCAATGCATTCGGTGGCTGATCGACGGCAACCCGGGCAATGCGCTCCCCCACAAGCGCATCGAAAAGCGCCCCATGGTCTGCCGGTGACCGCAGCGCCTCGGCATCGAGATTGCCGCTGGTCAGCAAGCCCAGCCGTGGCCCCTTGCGCTCTACCAGGGCATTCGTGCCCTGGGTGGTCGAGTAGCGGATATGGTCGGTGCTGGACAGCAGTCCGACGATGTCCTCCTGGCCGTAAATTTCCCGAGACACTTTGACCAGTCCGTCAAAGAAGCACTTGGACAGATCAAAAGGCGTGGTCAGGGTTTTGGTGCGGTAGACATTAGGGCCGTCAGCGACACAGATGTCGGTCAGCGTCCCGCCGTTATCGATATTGACGAGTAGTCCCACAGGCTCCTCCAGCTCGTGTTGGCGGGTGTTCTTGCACCCTGCTCGAGACTGAATGGTCCGTGGTCACGTGGCCGCCCACCCCACCCGAAAGGCGGGCTGGACCGGCGAGCGGTGGGTTATTCGATCAGACCCAGGTGCCGCGCCACTGCCACGGCCTGTACCCGGTTGGTGATGCCCAGCTTTTCAAAGACGTTGCGGAGATGCCATTTGATGGTGTTGGTCGACACGCAAAGCCGGTCTGCGGCATCCCGGTTCGACAACCCGCGGGCAACACAGGTGAGTACCCGCCGCTCTTTCTCGGTCAAGGGCTCCAGCGGCATGACCACTTCGTCGGGCCCCTGGGGAAGGACGCTGGCCTGTGGCAGGTCCAGCGATTCGCCAGCTGCCCGGAGCAATCGCACCAGATAGGGCTTGAGACCATCCTGCTCAGGGAGCTCGGGCTGCGACAGCAGGTTGTTATATAACTCACGCAGTAGGCGGATCAGCGGCTGTTGCTCGTCCAGCAGACTCCGCAGCATGCCCCCTGCAAGCCCCAGATCCAGCGCCTCAAGTAGCGCCCGCTGCGCCTCCGGAACCCGCCCCGATGCGTTGAGTGACATGGCGGTGAGCACACGCAGTTTAAGCAGGCGTCGAATACGCCGAGCCGAGCGCGCCTCCCGACTGGCCGGTGCCAGCCGTCCACGTGCGTGTACGTGGTCACCCTGGGCGATCATCAACCGCCATTCGGTGACGTGACAGGCTTCGGCCTCGCCTGCATGGAACATCAGCTTGTCACTGAAGAAGGCGGGCTGCTCGGCACGCCAGCGATCAAGGCGCTCCTGGGCCAGGTCCAGGTCGCCAACCAGCGTGGCATGGCGAATGGACTCGGCACGGGCATAGCCCACCAGCCTGGGTGTGGAATGGCGAAAGCCGAGGTAGGCCATGCGGTCGATGATGGATTCCATCTCGGCAAAATCGCCCTGCGCCCTGGCGATCCGCGCCCCGACCAACAAACTGGTTGCCAACGGGTCCACCACCCCGTGTTGTTCGATCAGTGCGCCGAAGTCGTCCAACAATTGCGCAGCCTGATCGAGATCATTGTTCTCGTAAGCGTGTTCCGCGAGGTAGGCCGCCAGCACCGAGCCACCGGACACCCCACCCACGGCCCCTCGTTCAATCACCTGCATGGCATTGGCCAGCCGATGACCGGCTTCGGGTATGCGCCCCTGGGACGACAGCACCATGCTGTGGATGGCCTCGCAATACGCCAAGCCCATGTAATGGCCGGACTTTTCGTGCAGCGATCGCGCCAGCTCGAGCCGTTGCTGGACTTCCTCGAAGCGACCCTGCCCGGCCAGCCAGATCGACTGGGCGTTCAGGCACACCCCCCGTTTGAAGGCATCTTCATCTGTCGTCTGCGCCCAGGTCCGTTCCGCCAGCTCGTTCAACTCCTCAAACCGGTCCTGTGCAGCCAGCATGAATAAATGCGCGAAATTCAGCTCGGCCTGTTCGGGACTCTCTGGATCCCCGCCCACGACTGCATGCAACTGCTCGACCAGCGAGTTCGCACGTTCGAAGTAGCGCCGAAACCCGTAGGCGATGATGGCGGCTGCCGTTAGCGACCGGAAGCGCAGCAGCACGTCATCCGGTATGCGATCCACAAAACGCTCGATCAATTCCAGCTGCTCACGCACGACAAACTGATTGATGATGCCGTCGAGCAGCGCCGCCGCCGCTTCGCTGCGCCCGGCCGCCAGCAGGTGCTCCACCGCATCCTCCTGCCGTCCCTGTTCAATGAGCCAGTTGGCCACATCGACATGGCGTTGAGCGATCTCGCGATCTGACAAGTCCCGCTGCAATCGGGCCAACAGGCACCGGCGGAATAGATTGTGAAACCGCACCCAGTCAGACCGAGGCCCCAGGGGGCTCAGGAACAAGCCGGCGTTCTCGATGGCCTGCAGGGCTTCGGCACTATCCGGTCGCCCGGTGAGGTGCTCGACCAGCTCTGCGTTCAGTCGCTCTGGCAAGCAAATTTCCAGCAGGAAGTCCCGCAACGCCGGGTCGAGGTTCTCCAGCACTTCCGTGGTCAGAAAGTCGATGAGTTCGCGGGTGATGCCGCGATCCGCCACCGCCTCCGCCCGGCGCATGCGGCCCCGGCTCAGGCACAATCGCACGCATTGCAACGCAACTGGCCAGCCGTTGGTCCAGGCATGGATCTCGGCCACCTGCGCGGGCTGCAACCCAGGCGAACCCTGGAAGAATTCGAAGGTTTCGCCCGGCGAGAATGCCAACGCGGCCTCGTCGATGACCTCGGTATCCCCTGTCACCTGCAAGGCAACCAAGCGGCGGCTGGGGAGCACACGCGTGCCGATGCACAACTGCACGCTGCGAGGGAGTTCCCTGAGCAGCTGCGCGAACAGGCTGTCGATCGCCGGAGACATGGCATGCTCAAAGTTGTCGAGGACCAACAAGGTCCTACGCCCCGGCGCATTCAGCAGTTCGATCAGCTCGGGCACGGACCGAGGGCCCGTCCGCTCGCGGGCAGGAAAATCACCCCCCGCCAGCGTACTGGCCAGCATCTCCAGAAACGGCCCCGGATCGTAGGCTTGTGCATCGACCCGCACCCAGGCCACGCGATCCCCTCGGCTTTTGCAGGTATCGGCATACTGCTGCAGCAATACGGTCTTGCCGAAACCGGCCGGTGCCTGAACCACGAGAATGCGTGCCCCCGATCGCAGCAGCCGGTCCAGGGGGCGACGACGCGAAATCAGCCCGGCTGGGCGATGATCTGCCTCGATGACCGCCTGCACGTGCCGGTCGCGTCGGTCACCCGCTGCACCCAACATGTCAGCGACGCTCTTCGCCGATCTTCACCATCAACTTGCCGTGATTGCCGCCGGTATAGAGCAGCTTCAGCGCGTCCACTGCCTGCTCCAGCCCGTCGACCACGTGCACCCGGAAGCGCAGCTTGCCTTCCAGCATCCAGCCGGCCAGCTCCTGCACAACACCCGGCAGTTCGTCCACGTAGTCGAGAATGACGAACCCCTTGATGGTGAGCCGGCGCATGATCACATTGCGGAACATATACGGTCCGGGCACAGGCTCTCCCGATTGGTTGTAGGTCGAAATCAGACCGCAGATCACCACGCGGCCGAAGTTCTTCATCGCCGCCAGTCCCGCGTCGAGAATGTCACCCCCGACGTTCTCGAACAGCAGGTCGATCCCCTCCGGCGCCAGCGCTTTGAGCCGCTGACCCACGTCTTCCCGACGGTAATCAATGGCGGCGTCGTAGCCGAACTGCTCGGTCAGGCGTGCGCATTTATCCGCGCCACCGGCGATACCGATGGTGTGGCAGCCCTTGAGCCGGGCGATCTGACCGACCAGCATGCCCACCGCTCCGGCTGCGGCCGAAACGACCACCGTGTCACCGGACTTGGCCTGGCCAACCTCCAGAAGCCCCACGTGGGCGGTGGGGCCTGCGATGGCCAGCGTGCCGAATGCCTCGCTCAGATCCACGCCGGGTAACTCTGGAAAAACCGAAAAGCTGGTGCCGTCGGTGACGAAATAGTCAGACCAGCTGTGCATGCCGGCGACAATCTCGCCTGCCTGGAACGCAGGATTCCTGGATTCGATCACCTCGCCACAAACGAAGCCGCGCATGGGCTCGCCGGGATTGACCGGGTCCATGTACTGATCCCAGGTGCTGATCCAGACGCGGTTGGTGGCATCGAGCGATAGATAAATCGTCCGAACCAGCAGCTCGCCCGCCTCCAGATCCGGGATGGGTTCCTCCCGGAACTCAAAAGTGTCGGGCTGAATTTCGGTATTCGCATGCTTGGCCAGATACCAGCGTCGGGCAGTGTGCGCCATCCCATTGTCTCCTCGTTGTTTGGCCCGGGCCTGTTGTTCTGTCGACCCTGGGTCCGTCTCAGACTGCGTATCAGCCAGTCCAGCCGCCCCACCCGTTGGTATGGGTTGCGGTTCGCTATCCACGAATACTGTGCAGCGCACGGGACGACTGACAAGCCCTGCGACCAGCCAGGAGACAGATGACCATGCGGATTTACGACGGATTTCTACGTGCGGCTGAACGCTTTCCAACGCGAACGGCCTTCCTGTCGCAGACCCAGCAGTACAGCTTTGAGGAGGCCCGACGCCGTGTCACCGAGATCGCATCGGCCATCGATGCCCGGTTCTCCGAGAACGCCCATATCGCTGTCTACAGCCCGAACAATGTGGAGGCGTTTCTTTGCGTACTGGCAGTCTTCGCTGCCGGTCGGACCTGGGTGCCGCTCAATGCACGCAACGCCGTCGAAGAGAATGCCTACATCCTCGACAACACCGACTGCGAGGGGCTTTTTGTTCATTCAGCGCTATGCGATGACGTACCGACCTTTCAAACACACGTGCCGTCGCTCGCGGAGGTCATCGGCATCGATCAGGGCCAGGCCGGCATCTGCCCGCTGGACGAATTCATACGGGCCGGCGACGGAACGGTGCCTGAGATTCCCGACGACCCCGACCGCCAGGTCTCGATACTCTCGACCGGCGGGACCACTGGCCGTCCCAAGGGTGTGGTGTGGACGCACCGGGTGTGGGAGACGATGATCGCGACGTTCTGGATTCATCAGGATCCGAGCACCCCTCCAGTTCATCTGGTCAGTGCGCCCATGACCCATGCCGCCGGGGTGCTGGCCATGACGCTTATTCCAGCGGGCGCGACCACCGTTGTTCTGGACCACTTTGACCCGGTGGAGGTCATGCAGGCGATCGAGGCACATCAGGTCACCCATCTGTTCCTGCCTCCGACCGCGATTTACATGATGCTGTCGCATCCCCGGGTACGGGAATTCGACTACAGCTCGCTGCGCTGCTTTCTCTATGCGGCAGCACCGATGGCCGCGGACAAGCTGGCCGAGGCGCTGGAGGTATTCGGGCCGGTCATGGTGCAAAGCTACGGCCAGGCCGAAGCACCGATGTTCTGCACCATGCTGAGCGCCCAGGAACATGTCGAGGCGGCCACCGATCCGGCCCTGCGCAAACGCTTGTGGAGTTGCGGCCGGACCACCATGCTGACCCGGCTGGGCATCATGGATGACCAGGGACAGCTACTCCCGCCCGGCCAGCCCGGCGAAATCGTCGTCAACGGCAGCATGATCATGGCCGGCTATTACAAGAATCCCGAGGCCACTGCGGAAGCCAGCGCCCATGGCTGGCATCACACCGGCGACATCGGCTATGCCGACGAGGACGGCTATGTGTTTCATGTGGACCGCAAGAAAGACATGATCATCACCGGCGGCTTCAACGTGTACTCGGCGGAGGTGGAAAAGGTGATTCTCAGCCACCCGGCCGTACAGGACTGCGCGGTCATCGGCGTACCGGACGACAAATGGGGCGAGGCCGTCAAAGCGGTGATCGAACCCAAATCCGGCCAGTCGGTGGACCCGGACGAGATCATCGCCCTGTGCAAGGACCGGCTCGGCAGCGTCAAGACCCCCAAGAGCGTGGATGTCTGGCCCGAACTGCCACGCAGCAACGTCGGCAAGCTGCTCAAGCGGGCAGTCCGCGACCAGTTCTGGACCGGCCGCGAGCGCGCCGTCGGCTAGTCAGCGGATCCGAACCGGTCGGAAACCGGCCATGACCACCAGGAAATACCATGCCTCAGAACGTCGTTATTGCCGGTGTCGGCATGATCAAATTCGCCAAGCCCGGCCAGTCAGAGCCCTACGTGGAAATGGCCGCCCAGGCGACCCGGCTGGCGCTTGAGGATGCCGGCCTGCGCTACCAGGACCTGCACCAGGCCTACGCCGGTTACGTCTACGGCGATTCGACCTGCGGCCAGCGCGCCTTGTACGAGGTCGGCATGACCGGCCTGCCGATATTCAACGTCAACAACAACTGTTCCACGGGCTCATCGGCCTTGTTCATGGCGCGCCAGGCCATCGAAGGCGGCGCGGCCGACTGCGTGCTGGCGCTGGGCTTTGAACAAATGCAGCCGGGCGCCATCGGCACCCAGTTCAATGATCGCCCCAGCCCCTTCGCCCGCTTTGACGACACGGCTGCCGAACTGGTCGGCCAGGATGAGATACCGCTGGCCATTCGCTACTTCGGCGGCGCCGGCAAGGCCCACATGGACGAATACGGCACGCAGCTCAGCACATTCGCCAAGATCCGTGCGAAGGCCAGCCGGCACGCGGCGAATAATCCACTGGCCTTGTTCCGCAGGATAGTCACCGAGGAAGAAGTGATGGGCTCACCCACGCTCTGGCCCGGCATCATGACCCGGCTCATGGCCTGTCCGCCGACCTGTGGTGCAGCGGCAGCGGTACTGTGCAGCGCCGCCTACGCCCGGCGTCATGGACTCGACGACCGTGTGCAGCTGCGCGCCCAGGCCATGACCACCGATCAGACGACAACCTTCGAGGCCCGGGACATGCGCGAAGTCGTGGGCTACAGCATGGCTGCCAGTGCAGCGGCCCACGTCTATGAGGCTGCCGGCGTCTCACCGGACGACGTCGATGTCGTGGAACTGCATGACTGCTTCGCCCAGAACGAATTGCTCAGCTACGAATCACTGGGCCTGTGTCCGCGCGGCGAGGCTGAGCGTTTCGTCCTCAATGGCGACAACACCTACGGAGGCCAGGTGGTCACCAACCCGTCCGGAGGTCTGCTGTCCAAAGGACACCCCTTGGGTGCAACAGGCTTGGCGCAGTGCACGGAACTGGTTCGCCAGCTACGCGGCCAGGCCGGTGATCGCCAGGTTGATGGCGCCCGCATCGGCCTGCAGCACAACCTGGGCCTGGGTGGCGCCTGTGTGGTGAGCCTCTACGAGCGCCATCATTAACCGCGAGCGCAGCCCGCAGCACGGGCTGTGCTGCTAAGCCGCCTCACCTTATTCGCGTGGCGTCTCACGCTGCAGGTAAAAGAACATGTAGCCGGGCTTGCCCTTGACCTCGCCTGCGCCGATGACGGTGTTGTCATCCACCTTGCGGAAGTAGTCCATGATCGGCTGTTTGTCGTAAATCAGGCTGGCCGTGACCGCCCCGCGAAATTCGATCATCCGCATGCGCGCTGCGCCCAGTTTGTCGAAGGCGTAAATGCTGCCGTCTGGCGCGTATGCCAGCAGGGGCTCGACATGGTCGCGTGAGTCGAAGCGCTTGCCATACCAGTTGATCGGGTCAGGCTCGGCACCGCCGTCGAATTTTCCACCCGACCACTGGCCCAGCATGAAATCCAGATCAACAGGCTCCAATTCGTCGTACAGCGACATCAGCCGGTCTTCAGCGACAGCCTCGCCGCTCCTGATCAGGGTCTTAAACGTCATGGGCGCCTCGCTGCTTGGGGTGGTCTCCGGGGAGTGATTGCTGTTGCAGCCAACCAGCGCCAGGCTGGCGCTGAGCAGCGTGCACAAAATGGTGGTCCGCATGGGTTGCATCCTCCGATGGTGCAGGTTCAGGAATCGTCATCGCTGGGGCCGCTGAGCAACACCGCGATTTGTGGCTGGTACCAAGTGCCAACCACCAGATCGGGAAAGCCGTCGAGATTGAGATCGGGTGCCACCATGGCCTCGGAGGTCTCGACGGTGTCGTACTCGACGAAGCTGGTGAAGTCCTGGCTGCACACGTCGTAGAACAGCCCGGCGTAGCCGTTGAAGTAAGACACCGCCAGATCCAGGCGCCCGTCACGATCAAAGTCGCTGAACAGCACCGCGTTGCTGCCGGAATCGGTCTCGAACTCGACGGGCTCGGCCAGGCGGCCATCCGCTTGCCCGTAGGCCACGGCAAGACTGCCGCCCGCAATGGGAATCAGCAGATCCTGGCGGCCGTCACAGTTCATGTCGGCCGTGCGCATGGCCTCGGTCGCACCCGATAGCTCAAACGGCCCGGCACCCGAGGTAAAGCTGCCGTCACCGGCACCGTAGAAAATCTCCACCCGTGAACGCACCGGTCCTCTAGGCCAGTCGGTGATCGCAACATCCACCGCCCCGTCGCCATCGAAGTCCGCGACATCCATGCCAATGGCAATCGCACCCAGCACCTCGCCCGTGACCAAGGGCGCGCCCGGGCTAAACCGCCCCTGGCCATCGTTGATCAGGATGGTCACGTCGCCCCAGTAACTGAGCAGATCCAGATCGCCGTCGCCGTCGACATCGGCTGCGGCGAGATCCGTGGGGCCTAGGCCCGCTGCATGGGACTCGACCTGCGCGATCGTGCCGTCGCCCTGCCCGTGATACACCTGCACGTCATCCGAGCGGGCGTTGGTCACCGCCACATCCAGCACGCCGTCGCCGCTCAGGTCCTCGACGATCACCGCAACAGGCTGCAGGCCCGCCACATAACGCTCGGCGGCCAACAAGCTGCCATCGCCACCATTGAGCAAGATGGCCACCGCATTGCCGATGGAGTCGGTGACCACGACATCGGGATAGCCATCGGCATTCATATCCCCTGCGGCGACCCCGCCGTGGGCCGGTCCATTGCCGCCCACCGAGGCGAGGTAACGGTCCGCCGATGTCAGCACGATGGCGGGCCCCGACGCAGCACCGGGACCGGGCGCACCGGAGTCGCCACTACAGGCAGACAAACTGACCCCGGCCGCCAGGGCGCCGGCCCCTGCGGTTATCCGCAGCAGCGTTGAAGGGATGGATGTGTACATGGACTCCTCCAGTTAAAGCCCGTTCGGGACGGACGACGGCGATTCATGTGATCGCTCTTGGAGCACAAAGTACGCGCACGTACTTTTTAAATCAAGCCGGATGAACGCGGCGTGGCTGGAGGTGTTGGACGGTGTGCCCATAGCTGCTGGGAGTGGGCCGCGCGAATAAGGTACGATGCAGTACTTTGTATAGTCAGCCCTTTCCTCAGTACCCTGGAGCGCTCCGCACATGGACGATGACGCACAGTCCGATCGACCCAGCAGTGGCCTGGCGCGCTATGGCGCGCCTTCCGAGGCCGTGATCGACGCCTGGCGTCTGCCACGGGGACGTCAGGCCAATGAACACTCCAGCGAGATCGCCGCTTCGCAACGCGCCCGCCTGCTGTTCGCCATGAACGAATCGGTGGCGCAAAAGGGCTATGTCGCAACGACCGTGGCCGACATCACCCGGATCGCACGCGTTTCCCGCAGCGCCTTCTACGCCAACTTCAAGGACAAGGAAGCCTGTTTCATCGCTGCCTACGAGGCTGCGCATGTCGATGTGGTCGAACGCATCCGTCAGGCTCAGACACCCGAGATGTCCTGGCGCGAACGATTGCGGACCACGCTGCGCGTGTATCTGGCCTTCAAGCAGGACCACCCCGCCCTGTCACGCACGCTGCTTGTGGAAATCCACGCCGCCGGACCCCGCGCGCGCGCCAAACGCGACTGGGGCCATCAACACTTCGCCGAAATGCAGCGCCGGCTGTACGCCTTGCGGCAAACCGAGGAGCCCGGACTGCCCGACCTGCCGGCACCGATCTTCCGCGGCGTGGTCGCGGCCATCGAGGAAATGGCAGCGACCTACGTCTGTGACGGCCGCACCGACGAAATTCTCGATCTGGAACCTGCAGCCATGCTGCTGCTGGAAAAAGTGTACGGCTAAGCCATCACACCAACCGCCCGGCAGCGCCGGGTTTGTGGACTGCAGCCGTCAGATGCTGTGGCCAGACGCTCGCAATACCACGGCCCCAGCGGCCGGGAGGAGACCCCGAATGAACACGACCCAGATGCCAGCCTCATCGGCCGTATTCCACTTGGCCTGTGCCGGTGTGACCAGCCTCATCCTGGCCCTTGGCACAGGCCCCGTATCGGCCCAAACCGGACCCGATCCGACCTCCGACCCCTGTGTGCTGCCGGCACCTGAGGCCGAGCCCATGACCGCAGCCTGGACCGAGCGCGACCTGCAGAATCAGGCCTGCGCCGAAGCTCGGGCGCAGGAGGTGCCCCTGAGCTGGAGCCTGGGACTGGGCCCGGATGAACTCCCCAGCCCCGTCCGCGATCCCTATCGCGCCCCTGCCAAGCACGATGGCCAGCGTTTCCGGTTCGCAACGGCCACGGTCACCAACCGTGACGACGAAGCTCTGGCCGCAGAGATCTATCGGCCGTGCAGCCCGAGCAGCTGCACCGATGTCCCGGCGGGGCTGGTGGTTGCCGAACCACCGTACCCTGCCGTGCTTATCGTCCATGGGGGCGGCAGCCAGAAAGAACTGCACCGCTGGGCCGCCCAGCCTCTGGCGGAGGCCGGCTATATCGCGGTGAGCTTCGATGTCGCCTCCGGCAACCACGGGAGCGACGCCCAGGACATGGTCGAATGGTTGTTCTCGAGCGAGTTTCCGTTTGCGGATGAGCTGGACCGGGACCGCGTGGGGATTACCGGGCATTCTCAGGGTGGCAGCACAGCCAGCCTCGTCGGCCAGCTGGACGAACGCCTGCGGGCCATTGTCGCCTGGGACAATCTCACCGCCGTCGACCCCATGCTCTGGGCGGATGATATCGGCGTGGAGCCCCCGGCAGGACTGACGGTGACTACGCCGGCACTGGGCATTGGTGCGGATTACTATTTCACCCCGGAGCCGTACACCGACCACCCCGAGCCTCCCCCCTCGAATGGCGAAGGCGGGCGTGGCCGGGGGGTGTCTGCACACCCCAAGGACCTGGGCTATCAAGAGCTGCGGGCCGCCGGCGTCGATACGGCGCTGGTCATTCTGCGTGCGGGTACGCATCTGGACTTCACCCCACTCATGGCGGGCGCCGGCAGCCGCTACGGCGAACCCTACGCCCTGTACCTCACACTGGCCTGGTTTGACCGCTATCTGAAGGGGCTGAGCGAACCCGACACCGCCGCTGACGGTTACCGCCGCCTCTTGGCCACACAGTTTGATGACTCGGCCGATCGCCACAATCTGGGCGCCGGCTACTACGACCCGGTCGAAGGCAACCAGCCCTATCGCATTGCGGGCCTGTCCGTCTGTGATCGCATGTCGTTCTACTTCAATTCACGGCTGGCCATTACCGCCCCGGACAGCCACCAGCCAATCGCCACGGAAGACTGGAAAACCGCCTGCAAAGCCGATGCACTCCCCCAACCCGGCACCCCGGACACACCCGCGCCCGGTGTCCAGCCACCCACGGGTTCCAGCGGAGCCCTGGGCGGTAGCCTGCTGATCTTACTCGCTGTGGGCGCGCTGCGACGCCGGTGGACAGTCGCCTAGGCGAACGCGGAGCGATGCGCGCCACCCGGTCGCTGCCGGAATACCGGCTCCCTCGGGGTGGCGCAAAATGGTTGCTGTGTCTCTAGCGGCTGACCTCCAGCCGCGGCGCCTGCACCAGGCCGAAGCTTTGCAGCACCCCGAGGAGCTGGCGATGACCAAAGGCCTGGCAGGCCGAGGCAAAGCCCACCCGCGCCGGGGGTTGCTGCAGCAGGTGATAGGCCGTGTAGGCCTGTAACAGCCCTGTCTGCTTGTAGTTGCAATTGCCGTGGATCACGCAGTGGGCGCGTCCCAGCGGGCCGCTGGCGTGCACCGAATCCATGGAGGTGTTCACCCGGGGGTTCTCACGGGGTGGCATACCCGCCTGCACCGACGCCGCCATCTCCGACAAGGCCTTGCGCTGGGCCTCCGGCGGCAAGGGTTTGATCTCTTCCTCGACCTGGGCGGTCATCGCTGCCACGCCTTCCATGACGGTTCGATCAAAGACGCCTCCCATGGCCTTGACGTTGGCAACCCGCGGGTCCTGACGGAACCACACCGGATGCGCGGTGCCACCCCAGGGTAAGGCCAGTGCGGTGGCGTGCTGACCCGGTACGCAGACCTCCGCCGAGCTGTTGGCCGGCCAGGCCGTGTAGCTGTTGTTTTCCAGGTAGAAGAAGTCGGAAGTCAGAATGCTGAAGATGGTCTGGGTGGAGGCGTAGGTCGGCATTCCCTTCCACAACACCAGGATGTCCAGCGTATCGAGCCCCGGCGTTTCCAGACAGATGTTCGCGGCGATCTCGCCGGTGGTGTACATCTGCGCGGTTCCCGGCGACAGCAGCAGCCCCTTGTCCGCAAAGGCGGCGCCCCAGCGCTGCTCGCAGTCCATCATCCAGTTTTGCTCACCGTTGGTATCGGTGTAGTGCACACCGGCCGCGAGGCAGGCCTCGACAGCCTCGGCGCCCAGCTGCATGAACGGACCCACCATGTTGCAAAGCACCTGGGTGCCGGTCAGCAGTTCGGTCAGTGCCTCGGTGCTGTGCTCGACCTCCACCACCTCGTAATCGGCCGTTTCAATGCCCGGCACCTTGTCCATCACTGATTGAATCCGCGCAGCATCCCGCCCTGCGGCGATGAATGGCACGCCATACTCACGCAGATACTCGGCCACCAGGCGCCCGGTGTAACCGGTGACGCCATAAATCACGACTGGCTTCTTGCTCATGCCCCTGCCTCCCATGGAAAGATTCGCCGCACCGCGGTCGATTCACAGCAGGCAGCGAAAGGCAGCCTAGGGCGACCGCACAGACGGGCCGACCACCCAAGGGGGTAGCTGGCATGGGCAGGGCGCGACACACCGCCCTCGTGCAAGCGGTCGCCCGGGGCCGGGAGCCACTCACCGCAAGCCATGCGGCGAGTGGTCAGCGGCTAGGGAAACACTGATCTATTCGCACCACCAAGACGGAGCCGGTTTTCGCGCGAGCCCAGGCGGAGAGAGTGCTGCTTGGTTGTTCCAAGTCAGCGAACGACAACGCAGGATCGCGGGAAAACCGGCCCGTTCCGTCTGGATTGCGCCTGAAAACAGGCCAGACCACGTTACTCGTCGCTCATTTGGAATGACCAAACTTCGCTCCTCGCGCCTTGCCTGGCCTGCTTTCGGGCAGCAACTTGGCGGCGCGAATAGATCAGTGTTTCCCTAGGGAAAGACGCGGCGCTCATCCTTGCGCAGGCTGACGAAGCGGGTCTGCGACCCCGGTACGCTGGTATCGCTGTCGAAGACAATGCCCAGCGTGCAAACGCCCGCACTCTCGTTGGCCTCGTCGTTCCGACAATCGTCGCCGACGTCCGTGCAGGTGACCTCCACAGCCGCCACACGGCGGTCCGCGGCGAGCTGGCTGTTGTTCCAGAGCAGCGAGGCTGCCTCGTCATCCGGCCCTGACACCGGCGCCATGACCTCGGGTGCATTGGCGGCGTCCACCGTGACGTAGGCACCACTGGCGGTCACCAGGCGTACGGTGGCCTGATCGTCCTGGCAGGCACCGGAATCACTGACCGTGGCCGTACCGAACACCTGTGGCCTGACCACCAGCAATGAACCCAGGGGAATACGCCCCGCAGCCGTCACCAGCGTGACATCGAACTCGGTTGCACTGCGCCCAGCCGATAGCTGGGGTACGCCAAAGCTGATCTCATGCTGGCGGGTCGTCGGCACATCGGGCTCGTCGTACCGGATCAGCTCCAGGTCACGCAGAATCTCACCTTGGGCGCTGGACGCATACTCCACCGAGGCACCGGTCAGATCCAGCGCATCCAGCCTGTAGCCCACTACAAAGACCCGGCTGCCTCCGGTGGCTGGCGATGTCCCTCCCGCAAACCCGTCGACGCGCGGCGCGCCAAGAATTTCGTATTCACCCACCTCGATGACCACCTCGGCCGAATCAAAGTTTTCGGGGTTCTCGAGGGTGTAGACCAGACTGACATCCAGCGTACCCGGCAGAAACGCGCCATCCACCTCGATGACGCTGCGCAGAGCGGCGCCGGACAGCCGCAGGAATCGATTCTCGGCAGGCACGCCACCACTGTAGTTCGATGCATCCAGCGGGACATCGACTTCGGCATAGGCGTTGGCACCGGTTCGCCCTCCCAGGCGCAGGCTGGGATAAAAGGCGGTGGCCGGTGACTGATCCTCGGCAATGGCACTGCCCTGAATCTCCAACGTGTTCGCGGAATCGGCAGCCGTGGCGTCAAACTGGCCACGCAGGGCGGCAATCTCCAGCACCGGCTCGGCCTTGAACACGATCTTGCGCGGCGTGGTGGCGAACTGCACGGCGGAAATCGACGTATTCACCGCAAACGTGATCACCGAGAGCAGGCGCTGGCTGGCCTCGTCGGCCGCCCGGTCCAGCAGGTTTTCGATCACATCCTGTGGTCGGGATGGATAACAGGATCCCAAGGTTCTGAACTTGAGCAACTGGACGAACAGGCCGGTGAAGTAGGTCCGGATCTCCTTGGCCAGGGCCTCTGCATCCAGACTGCCGTCGGGCTTCGTGGCGCCACTCGCCTTCTGATAGAACTCCGCGAGGCTTTGTGTCCCGCCAAACACCTCGAAGGCCACATTGGACACACAGGCGATGTTGTTGTCATCAATCAGCGCCCCCGACAGTTCGCTCAGCACCGGTAAGACGATGAGGTCCACCAGCGCCCGCTTGCGCAGCAGCTCAAATACACGCTTTTCTGCTGGCGTCATTGCCGGGCTGGCCTGGCCGACCCCGAAACCGCCCGTGATGATCTCGACCTGACAGGGTTCGATGCCGCACAACGGCGTCTTGGTGGCGTCCGATGCTTCCAGGTAGGCGAATGGCCGCTTAAAGGCAATGGCGCCCTGATCCGAGCCAAACTCGAGATTGAAGAAGCCCCCGGTCCCGCCAACAATGTCGGCGCCGAATATCCCGCGCGACACCGCGATGTGATTGCGCAGCAGCTTGCCGCCCCGGCGCACGGCTACGCTGGAAGCCAGCTCGTTACTGCTGACCATGCAGAGATCCGATGGCCGGAACGATCGGGGCCGCCCGCCCAACGTCCGGCACAAGTCCAGTACGCTGCCCACGCTGAACAAGGCGTACTCGCTGTTCGGCCCCAGACTGCCGTCAGGCGTTACATAGTTCACGCGCTGACCCAGCGCCTCGCCCTGAGAAATGCCCGGCGAGGCCACATTCTTCCGTGGCTGTTCCTGGCTGAAGGTCGTTCGTGCCAGTTCACGAATCGCGTCCACTGCGATCAGGCTGTCTGCCGCCTGCCCGCTCTCTACGGCCTGCTCCACCGCCCGTTCGGCCGTTGGATCGGCGGCCATGGCCATTAAGAGCTCATGGCGAAAATCTCCCCAGTCCAGCGCGGGCAATGACCAGGCACGACGACCTTGCCAGGCCTGCGACAACACAACGGTCTGCGCATTGAGATGGGCGGTGTCCTCGTCCGGCCAGATCGTCAGAGAACGACCGAGCAGGGCCTTTTCGCTGGCGGCCTCCAGCACCTGAAGGCGGATGGTCTGCGGCGCGTCCGTGGCGACCCAGAACCGGCCCGGATTCCGATCGTCCAACGTCGACATACCCCGCTCATCGGCATAGACCAGCGGACCGAACCGCGCGGCCCAGTCGGGTGAAATCTGCACCGTCACAGCACGCTGGACCTGCAGCGGGAACTGCTGAACGATCCGGTCATTCTGTTTCAGCGCCACGGGGCCGGACACGGCATCCGAGGGCAGCCGCAGTTCCAGTCGATCGTCGGCTGCACTGAGCACCGGCAGCGGCTCATCCGCCAGCCACAGCGATGCATCGCGCAGATTCAATCCGCGCAGGGCCAGCACCCGGTCCTGTTGCGCCGCGGCGGGCTCGACCACCCAAGCACTGCCAGAGGCGTACACCTGCATGGGCATTGCCTGCGTCTGCCAGGCAGCAGTGGCCACTGCGATCGCCTGGATGCCCTGCAACGCGCCCGCCTCACGCAACTGGTACCGACCTGGCGCTACCTCGACCAACTCAGCCAGACGCGAGGCATCACCGCCCAGCAACAGCGCATGGGGATGCTCATCCAGCAACGCGTCCCCGACGATCTCCAGCTCGATTTCACCATCGGGGTGCAGTACCCGGTCGATCAACCGCCCCTGCACGCGAATTCCCGCCCGGACGAGGCCCAGCCGCTGCTCATCCAGCGCCACGGTGGCGGGCAGATCCGGCGCCACATCCATGCGATCGGGCAGACCGTCACCATCGCGGTCGGCTGAGGCCGCATCCGGCTGGCTTCCGGGAGACGGTGGCAAAACGGCCACACCATCCGTGTAGAAATACGGAGAGCCGGGAGCGCCGAGCGGAATCACGCCGACGGATTCGTCGTCTGATGGCTGGCCGGTCAACGGGTCCGTCTCGTCAACGGTCACGGCCCCCGTGTCCTGATGACCGCCGGAGCACGCTGTGAGAAATAGCGCCGCCAGCATGGCCACCCGAGTCGGTCCGGACAATCGTCTCTGCTGCATCATGGTTCGGTCACCTCGATCTCAATAGGCAGCTGGACCGTGGCCCCGCCAGGGTCCGCGATGTCGACCGCAAAGGATGTCGTGCCGCTCAGGGGGCGGCCGTCGGTCCGGAACACCCGCCGCAGGAAGTCCGGCTCGCCGCCCTGCCGGACATAGACGAGCATCTCCCCGCCTGGCAGCGCGAGTGGCAGCACAGGCGGATCGCAGCGCAGATCGCCCAGCCGCTCGATCTGATCGCCGGTGTCGTCCACAAGGACCAGACGACAATGGACACCGTCGTCGCTCGACACCAGCGGCAACTCGACACCGGTCACGCCCTGGTCGGTGGCGATCCGTATCGGCAGTGGTCGGCCGGCAAACTCGGTCGGCTGCTCATTCAGGACAACCAGCGGTGCGAGCCGTGGCGCAGCGCCCCCGGCCGCCGGCACATAGGCCTCGAGATCGATGCGCAGCAAGCCCTCGCGCGATTGCGACAACGGCGTGTTCCAGAACAGCTGTCGCCCTGCGGTTGCCAGCGTGCCGAGGTCGAAGCGATCAAACTCCGGGTAATCCGCGACCGACACAGCCTCGACCGGCTGGTTGCCACCCAGCCAGCGGTGGACCTGAACCTGACCATCCACCTGCACGCCGAGCAGCAAGCCGTCCTGCTCGCTGACAATGCCCACCGGCGGCACGAAGGAGTTCGGCAACTCGCCTACGGTCGACAGCGCATCCTGCGCGTCAACACGCCACCAGCGGTAGCCGTTCAGCGTCTCAAAGTCATCCACCGCAACCAGCAGCTCCTGCCCCAGGGCAAACAGCGCAGCCACGCGATTGGGCAGGCTGTGGACCAGCCGCATGCCACCCAGACCGTCGGCGCAGAACAACTGGCTGTCCTCGGCGACACAGAGCCGCTCTCCCCGCTGGGCCAGAATCTGGCTGGTGGAAAAGCCTAGGCAGGCCGTGGAGGACCGCTGGGTTGTGGCGGTCTCGGCATCCACCGATACCCAGACGGAGCCGTCGCAGAAGTACAAGTCGCCGGTCGACGCCTCGACACGTCCGTCCAGACTCAGCGCAAACGGGCCGCTGCCTCCCGTGGAACGCAGCCCCCGCATCGGGTCGTAGACGAACAGTTCGCTGCTGAGCCCACCGCTGAGGTACAGCACCGGCTGCTCACCCGCCGAAAGCAACTCGCCGATATCGGAGACCGGAATCACCTCCCGTGTCTCGGTCAGGCCGTCGAAGATGACCAGGTCAGAGGCCGCATCGTCGGTCCCAGATCGAATAAACGCCACCCGGGTTCTGCCGACCGCTGCAATATCCTGAACGCCCCGCTCGGTCACGGCTTGCTCGCCGTTAAAGGCGTGGAAGCGGAATCCCTCCGCATCGGCTACAAAGCGCCCGCCCTCAGGGGTTCCTGTGAATGCGCCGCGTGTGAGCGCTTCCCCGTTCGGCTCCCGAACAAAACGGAACAAATCACTGTTCGTCACATCCAGCCTGCCCCCCTGCTCCACGGCAAATGCCGCGGTGGCCACGACCTCGGGCGGCAGATCGGCAGCGGTCACGACCACCACAACGGCCGTGGTGGCCATCCGGTCCAGGCGGTCGGTCACCTGCAGCTCGAAGCCATAGGTCGTATCCGACGCCTGCTCGGGCGCAGTCCAGCGCGCCACCGCCTGCTCCGCACCCTGCAGCGTGACGGTCGGTCCACTGCTCTGCACCCAGCGATAGCGGAGTCCACCGCCCGCAGGATCCTGGCTGCCCGACCCATCCAATGAGACCTCGACGCCAGCCGCCACACGATCGGGCGCAGACGCGACAGCGGTCGGTGCATCGGGCTCAGCATCCACGGGCGGTGCGTCGAGAATCTCGACCAAAATGCGCTGCTCCGGCACGAGGCTGCGCGCACCGTCCACTGCGGTGATCACCACACTGAACTGCTCGGTCGGTTCTGTCTCCTGGTCAGGCAAGACCGGCAGACGCAGCAGCACCAGGCGTTGACCCGCCGGGATACGCAGCGTCTCCTGAACCGGACTGAAGTCCAGGCCCTCGGTCGCCGTATCGCCGTCGAGCAATGCCGTCTCGACGCGAATGGACACATCGAAATCCACGGCGCGATCCAGCGTGAAACTCAGAACCGCCGTCGTGCCGACTGGCCCCTCCACCACGCGCGCACGGCTGTCTGCCTGCAGGGCGGGTGTATTGGGCACACCCAGGCAGCGATCGGAGACGTCGTTGGGACAAAGATCATTCTGATCCGAAAGACCGTCACCATCCGTATCCGCGAGACGCGGATCACCGGCGGTGAGAATGGGCGACAAGGCCAGTTCATCCCGGTTGCTCACGCCATCACCATCCGAGTCGGCGTCCGCGATCAGCAGGCTGGGATCGGCCTCCAGCGTGTCGAGATCTACAATCAGCAGCAGCCGGGCGAGATAGCTCCGCGCGCGATCACGCGCCAACGCCGCCACCACATCTCCCTCGGTGGCAAACACCGGGCAGCGCTGGTCAAATGCCTGCCGCGCCGCCGCATCGAGACTGGCGAGATAGGCATCTGCCACCAGGCACCCCTCTGGCGGCCGGTCAAAGCTGTCGGCCAGACGGCGAGCCACCCAGACATCACTGAACTCGGCATCCGGCAAGGCCTCGGCTGTGGTCGCCTCGTCAATAAAAGCGCCCAGCTCCGCGTAGGCGGCCAGGGCCTCGGTCTCGGCGCGCAGTGCCTCGGTCAGGCGCTGAATGAGCTCACCCAGGCCGCCCGGCAGAGGGCCGGCTCGCAGCCGATCCACGAATGCAGTCAGCCACTCGCGGGGCTGGGTCGGCACGCGGCTGTTAAAGAGGATCGGCGTGGGTCCTGCATTCACCCTCGCCTCATCACTGAGCAGTTTTTCCAGGACGTAGGCCACACGTGTGCTGGACCAGTCCACCGCCTGCCGGGTATCGACCACCAGCACCTGCTCCAGCCAGGCGATGAGTTGTTTCTTCCAATCCTCGGCGTCCTGCCAATCCGGCGCCGTGGCAAGAAAGCGCTCCAGCGTCGCATCGGGCTGCGGCGCCAGGGGCTGCTGATACACCCAGATGTCTTCGGGACTGCGCAGCCAGGCCTCAAGCATGGCTCCGCTACCCGCAGGCAGTCGGGCCTCTGGAAACTGGGACTGCGCCAGTGCCGTCTCCGCGTGGTCGCGCAGCAATGCCGGGGCAAAACGGTCGGACGCAAGGCCTGCGGCGTTCAGGTCCTCTTCATCCAGCAGATCTTCCAGCTGCCAGCGACGCTCCCCGTCCAGGGCATGCCCCGCCGCCAATGTCCATTCGCCGACCTGCCCACGCCGGGCCACCAGCTGGCTCTTGACGCGGTATTCCACCTCGTAGAGCCGCCGCGCATTCGGAAATAACTTGTAGCGCCGGCTGCGCTGCGCATACGTTTCGCTGATCAGCGGCTCACCGGTGGCCGGATCGGTTGCCGTATTCTCGCCCGCCAGGGGACGGAGCTGAGGATCGGCCGGATCATCCGGTGGCGTGCCGCGCAGACGCTCATCGAAATCACTCCAGCCATCACGGTCCGTGTCGCGGGGCTGGCCCGTCGCCGGATCCATCTCATCAGCGCGCAGCCACTCGTCAAAATCGCTCCAGCCGTCGCCGTCGCTGTCCGCGAAACGATCGTCCTGCAGCGGATCACTCCCGATGGCCGCCTCCACCAGATCGGGCACACCGTCGTTGTCCGTATCGCGACGCTCGCCCAGCGGATGGTCCGTCGCGATCTCGAACTGGCGCTGCATGGATGCCAGCGGCGTACCCGTCGCGTCTTCGACATCCACACGCAGGCTGTATCGACCATCGCGAATCAACGGCAGCGAAAGACCCGCATAACCATCCCCCAGGGGGCGTGGCGGCTCACAGCCTGCGCTGTTCTGACTTCCGCACAGGCGCAGGTCTCGTTCCAACTCACCGTTGACCCGGATCAGCACCCGCAACTGCGGCTCGGCCAGCAGTTCGGCAGACAGGCCCACAGACACCGCAATCGTCCCGCGATAACGACCCGCAGCCGGGGCCAGCCGGAGCCGTGGCTCGGGCCCGGCGGTCTGGGCACTACGATCGGTGATCTGCAGGCCAGCCAGCGAGATCGCCGGCTGCCCCGGCGTCATGGGTACCGAGCTGGACGCCAGTTCATTGACCAGGACTTGCTGCGAACCGGTGGTCGCAAAAACCGGCCCCTGCGCACCGATATAGGCAGGCACCCAGCCACCAGCATCGGCGCCAAACGCGGCGCCGGAGACCGGATCCACCACCCAGAGATCGGGGTTGCTGCCGTCGAACACGGCGCTGGTCTGCGCATGACCACCTGTCGTGGCCAGCGCACCCGCCAAGGCTGCCCATTTCAAGGCCTTCATGACGCACCTCCCGTCGTGGCAACCGCCGCGCTACCGGATTCCACCCAGGGCGTCTGACGCCATCGCCGGATACCGTGATCGGCCGTCAAGAAGACCAGCTGATACCGGTAGTCGTAGCCGACCAGACGCGTACGCCGGTCGTGATAGGCCAGCTGGAATCCACCCGGCAAATCGGGGTCTTCGATCAACTTGATGAAGGGGTCTGCCAGCCGGTCGAAGGGCTCGCCGCGCAATCCGCCGATGCGCTCGAAATGCAGCCGGTCGATCAACGGCGAGACCTCCATCCAGTCGCTGATCACCCCGTCCGGGCTGCGCGCCTGCCGATAGACGATGAAGTCCAGCACCTCGCCCAGCGACGCCCGCAGCTGGCGGCTCTCGGCCAGGCTGCAGGTCGGCTGAATAAAGCTGCCCGCGGAGCGCGGCTTGCCATCGAATCCCAGCAGATCGGCGAGATTGCAGGCAGAGATGCTGACCCGACTAAACGCCGGTGCCAGCGGGATCAGCCACGCCGTCTGCTCCTCGAGATTCGCAGGCATGAGTTGATCACCACGCAGCACGGTGAGCGCCTCACCCTCCGGCGCCTGCGCAACAACAGGCCACGGTAGATAGTCGGGCGGTACGTACTGATCCGAGCGCTCTGCACAAAGCGGCGCACTCCAGTCCGACACCGGCGCGTCCACCCCGGCACCGGCAGGACCGATTGCGCGCAGGCGCAGACACCAGCGCTCCCCCAACGCCGCCGCATCCGCGAGTTCATCCGGCAGCGGAACACCCTGCGCCTGAATCTCGGTGCTGATGCTGGCGCCCGCGCTCGGTACAGCCTGGAGAACCGTGCTGTCCGCTGTCTGGCCACGCTCCCGCATCAATTCGATCATCGTGACGGTGACGGGCTCCGGCGACTGCGCCCACCGCGCGGTAGCGCGGCGTCCAGAAAACTCCAAAGCCACCGGCTGGGGCGGCGATGGCGGCGCAAACTGCTGACCACCGGCCGCAATGCAACCCGCGTAACGCGTGGCCGACTGATTGTTCTGCGCATCCTGCGTGGTGGCATGGAAGCAGCCCACGCCCGCAGCCAGTTCGAAATCCTCGATCCGTTCCGGGGTCGCCGTGCCGCATGAACTCGCCACGCGCGTGTTACGCCCGGCAATCCGACGGAACAGCGAGCCGCAGGTGCCGGGTGGGAAGGCAACATCCACGTACACCGAACCCGGCAAGGTGTCTCCCGCCGCAACCGGTTGGCGCTCACAGGCATCGCGGACCAGCGCGACATCGCCGGATTGGCAGAAACGGGCCGGATCCTCGACAGGGACCGTGCAGTAGCGTGCGTCAACGCCCTTGTCTGCCGGTTCGATCTGATATTGCAGACTGAATCGGCCGTCGCAAAGACCCTGCTGCGCGACCAGCCGGCACAAGGTGTCGGTCGCCTCATCCAGCTCGCGCACCGCAAAGGTCTGGGTGGGGTCCGGCAAGGTGGCTTGCTGGCCACAGGCCACGCCGACACGCCGGCCGGTCTGAATGCCGTCGCGCAGCTGCCAGGTCGTGGTTGCGTTAACCATCTCCAGTCGGCACCCGCACTGGGCATCACCCCCGGCCTCAAACGTCACCTCCGGTGCTGCAGGCGGCGTCCGCTCCGGCGTGATGGCTCGCACGGGTGGCGACAGCAGGCTGGCGCGGGATCCGGTGGTGACACTGGCCACGCGATACCAGTACACCACGCCCGGGTCAGCGGCGGGTGTTTCATCGACCAGACGAATCTCTGTCCGCTGCGCAGCCCCGACAGACACGCGATCCAGACGGGCGTCCTTGGCCAGGGCCGACCCCGGACCAAACGCGGGGCGAGTGGCGTCGCACTGCGCACCGGCGGGCAGTTGTCCGGCGGCAATGCGTGCACGCTCCTCGGCATCGCTGTACCCGTCTCCGTCCGAGTCCCTGAACCCCGCAGCCTGTTCGAAAGTCTCGAAGCGATACACGCGGTAGTCCGCCACATCCACCGACACCGACCGCCGGGGATCGGTATTGCAGTTGCCGGTCGGGCCGACCAGTTCCAGACGGTTGGTCAGCCGCGCCTCCAGCGGATTGCAAATCTGATCCCCGCCGAGAAAGGTCTCGACATAGCTGTCGTAGTTGATGTCATCCCAGACCAGTTCCATCGCAGCTGTTGTCGCACCCGTATCGGCGTAGCCACGGACATCCCAGGGTGCGGGTGGGCGCGCAAGGTCCGAGACCTGCACAACGGCGCCTTGGGTGGGACCGTAGTGACCGGCAAAATCCCGCGCCACCAGGTAGTAGGCACGCCGATCCCCTGCGCGAACATCGGCAGCCAGCAACTCGTTCTGCGTCTCCAGAAAAACCGGCTCGTCGCCTTGCGCGCCGTCAATGGTCAGCAGCACATCGTTGACCTTCTCCAGGCCCTGGAACTGAACCACACCCGCGGCGTCATGCGGCAGACTGCGGGCCTCCAATGCCAACGCACGCTCCGGCGCCTGCGTCACGGCGGCTGGCAGGTTCGCGGTGGTCCGATAGAGGTCGTAGCCCGCAATCATGACGCTGGCAGCCAGCGCGTCGGCCGCAGCGGCCCCACCCGGCGGGCGCCAACTCAGCGCGACACTGTGGTGATCCCGCTGCTGTTCCAGTTCGTCGCATTGCCCCTGGCTGACTTGCCGAAAATCCCGTGCCGGCAGCACATCGACCGATGCGGTGGTGTCGACGGTGAGCCGCCCCACCCGTGCCTCGCGCCCGTCGATGTGGCGGGCCTTGAGTTCGTAGTCATGCGTTGGCGCGGTGATCTGGCTGTCCACGTAGGCGCGGTAGCGGGCACGGGCGATGTTGATGTCGGCCCGTGGCGCCAGGCTTGCGAATGCGGGATCTGCTGCCAGTTGCCGAGCCAGCGCCAGGGGTAGATCCGAGGCATCGAAATCCGGCACGGAGGCATCTTGCAACGCCAGATTCTTCAGCGTGGTCAGTGTCTCCAGGCGACGCCGCTGCTGGCTCGGCTGCGCGTAGAGCGATTCGATTGCGTCCACGGGCATGATGCCGCTGGCGGGAAACTCCTCCAGACGGTCACCGTCCTTGTAGAGCACGAAGCCGGCAATATCAGCGGGCAGCTCGCCCTCTACCACGTCCCAGCGCAGGTAAATCACCGGGGATTGCTGCCCCGTGGAGGACAGGGAACCGGCCGGGCCCACCTTGCCCACGAAGTAAAACGCGCCTGAGCCAATGGACTGTGCGGCAGCGGCACCCACCACAAGCTGGGCGGCCAGGATCGCGCACAACAGGCGCAGGACAGTCAGGGTCTTGTTCATGTTGCGTCCCTTAGAACAGCGCATCGACGCTGAGATCCAGCAGCGACCAGCTGCCGTCGTACTGGCCGAGGAAGCCGGCATCCACCGTGCCGCAGAAGCCGTCCTCACGACTGCGCTCACGCGAGGTCCACCCGGCCGGTTCACAAAGCCCGGCACCGGCCACGGCAAAGCCCTCACCGGCAAATAGCATGTCGCCATCGGTATTCACGGTGCCGAAGGCACGCAGCTGCCCGCGTAGCGCTCCTACACATCCCACCTTGCCGAAGGCACCGCCTCCGACGAGCCCCCCCAGCGTGAGCGGTGGCCCGGCCAGCACCCAGGCGCCGAAATCGGCGGCCACGCCGACCGTGAGCGGACAGCCATTGGAGTACACCGGAATACTGGCCGAGCCCCGGACATAGGCACCGGCAAAGCCGGTGTCCGGAATGGGTATGAACTCCGCCACCCGTGGGTCCAGCTCACTGAGAATGTCCTGGTTGCAGGTCCGGCCCACCAGAAAAGCCGCTTCGGCATTGATCGTGCTGAACAGCACACCTGCCGACGCGCCGAGGTAGGTCTCCCGATCACCAATGCCGGCCGCAAATGCCGGGTCGTAGACGGTGAACTCCGAAAAACCGATGTCGCCCTTGGTCTGCAATCCGCCAAAGACGCCCTTGGGTGCGAAGGAATCCGCTGCCTGATCCAGCGTGAAGCCCATGTAGATCTTCTTCATGGTGATCTTCGAGGGACCGAACGCCGCAGGCAGGTTAAAGGCCGACAAGGTGACATCCAGCCGGCTTTGCCCATCGGGGATGCTGCAGCCTGCGGTCTTGTTGCTGGCCGACCAGCTCACGGCATCCAGGGCGGCGCCGAAGCGGTTGGCATCCTGACCGTCAGAGCTGGGCGCCATGGTCCACTCGGCACCGATATGCACGCGTTCCAGCTCGTCACCGGCAATGATCGCGAATCCATCCAGACCGGCCGACTGCAGCGGAATCCGCTTCAGCGGCGCAGTGGCCACGTCCAGCGCAGCATTGACCTCGCTCTCGACACGAGCCAGCGATGCTTTCACCGTCATGTTGACCTGATCCGTCAGCTCGGTGACCAGGCTGTTCACGCGGTACTGCAATTCCCTTAGCTGGGCATCTGCCTCCATGCGTAGTTGCTGGATGGGGTCTGTATCCATCAGCGCCTGGACCAGCATTCGGCGCAACTGGTCTGGCGTGTAGCTCGCCGTAGGCAGACGGTTATCCAGCTCGGCGCGGATCACCTGCTCAACCTGATCAAAGCGGTCGTCCAGCGTCTCCTGCAAACGGCTGGACGCCACGCGCAGCAGATCAATCTCACCCAGGTTGTCGGGGTGCCCGATCGCCACATTCACCTCGGGAAAGCCGAGCTGGGTCGCGGCATCCGCAACCAGGCTGTCCAGCAACTGCAAGACCTCGGTACCGGCAGGCGGCGTAGTGGCGACTCGGAGCTGCGACGCCACATCTGTGAGCGTCGATGCCACCGTGTCAAACGGCAGCGTCACTTCGGCCTCGATGCGCTGCTTAAGCGACGCCAGGCCGGCCACTTGCTGCTCGATGCCCGCCAGGGCAGCGTCGATGGCACTGGTATGCGCAAGCATGTCATCCAGCAGCCCCTCGGCGTCCATCAGAATCTCGGCGGTTCGACTCGCCTGCGTCGTGCCGCCCGGACACACGGCAGCCTGTAAGCGCATCTCGGCCGTCGCAACGCGGGTGAGCAGAGACTCGGCCGCGTTCTGCAAACCGGCCTGTCCATCGCGCAGTGCCTGCGCCACCTCCGGGTCATCGGCGACGATCTCGATCAACGGGACCAGGACCTCACTGCCCTGCACAAGGCTGAGCAGCGCGCGGACCGATGCCACGTTGTCGAACAGTTCCGTGAGATAACTGCCGGCCTCCCCGGCCACCGATCCGGGCGTGCCGCAGAACTCGGAGAACACGGTGGTGGCCTGCTCCAGTCCCAGCCGCAGCTGGGCCAGGCTGGTCTGGACCCGCGCCACCGCCTGATCCGCCTCGGCCAGCAGGGCTGTCGCCTCGGCCAGCGCGTCATCCAGCGGTTCCGACGTGGCCGTCAGCGCGTCTCGGATGCCACCCACGCGGGCGGCCAACTCATCGAGCCGGGCGGCGACGTCCGCGCCGGCGGGCGTGCCGGCAGGCTGGGCCTCCAATTGCTGCCGAAGCGACAGAAACGGTGCGCGAATGCCCTGTTCCACCTGCGCAAGCTGCTGCTCGATGGGCTGGGTCACGCGGGATCGCAGCTGCCCGAGCACCTGGTCCGGCAGCGTGTCGAGCTGGCTCAGCCCACGGCTCACCGAGACCAGCGGATCTTCCCGCAGCGGTGAGACATTGGCGGCTGCGGCGCCACTGCGTTCCAGTGCCAGCACCAGCGCTTCCTCGATGGCATAGTCCAGACCGCGCCCCGCAAAGCGATTGAACAGGTTGAGCCGCTCGCTCACCGAATCCAGCACGGGAGTCAGTACGGGCGCATCCAGAATACCCGCCTCCACCAGCAGCGCATCCACCTTGCGCAGGCTCTCGCCATCCTGCAGGTTGACCTGGAATTCCAGCTCGGTCAGCGCCTGGATGTCGGCGCTGGCGCCGAACGAGAACTTGGTCCGGATAGGCTCGACAAAGTTAATCCCGGCCCCGGCTTCCAGCACGATGAGATCGGCGGAACGCCTGACGCCAATCAGGCTCGGAATCCCGGTCTCGTTGGCCACTGCCGGCCGAAAATAGGCCGGCAACTCAAACCCGAAGCCCGTGCCGCCCCACTGGTAGCGCACCTGGAACTGATCGTCGCTGCGCTCATCCGCCCCGGCCATGATCTGGGCGTTGGTTCTTGCGCCATCGATCTGATCGAGGCGGCCCGGCGGCAACAGCACGGACCCGTCCGCCACGGCAGGGCCGCCCGGCTGACCGAGATCGATGACATTGGCCAGGCGATAGTCCGCGTCCAGGGCCTCCCAGAATGGCAAGGCCACGGTGCTGCTACCGGCCACCCAGCCGTAGCGATCTGCCCCCAGCGGTTGGCAGATCAGCAGCGCGTCCTGCGTCTGGCTATCCGCACAATCCAGGCTGGCGTCGCTAACCGCCATCCCGAAGCCGGGCGCCTGTCCTGCGGCGTCCTGCCCAGCCTCGAACAGAAAATCACCCAGCCCGCGCGTCTGCTGGAAGGCGATATGGCCATCGGGAGACCAGCCGATGGTCATCGGCAGCGGCCGATCCAATGCCAGCGGGGCAACGCTTTGCTCCAGCGCCAACCGCTGCGGGCTGGCATCGCAGAACGCGTCGGATTCGCCGTCCGGCCCCGTGAAGCGCATCCCAAAGAGTTCGGTTGGCAGGCTCCAGGTCAGTAGATTGGCCGGGCAGTTCTCATCGACCAGCCCGTTACCGTTATCGTCCAACGCATCACAGCGCTCGCGAACCAGCCGCCCCTGCCCCAGCCGGGCCGCGCAGTCGATCTGCAGATTCTCGAAGGCCAGATCGGTCAACCCGGCATCACCCGGCAGATCAAACGCGCCGTCCACCCAGTTGTAGGGATCTACGGCGTTGTTCACGACCCGGATGGCAAACCGGCTAAACCGGAGGTCGTAACCCGAGAATGTCACCGGCTGGGCCAATGCAGCCGGGTCGACATTAAAGACGCCGGTCATCCCGTCCGGGCGCAGCACGTACTTCGTGGCCAGTTGTGTCCCCAGCGATGCCCGCCCGCCGACGGCACCGATCTCCAGCGGATCACCGGACACATCCTGCCCCCGCCCCTGATCGGGTTGCCCCTGGTTGCTGACGTAGTACTCCGGCCCGACGCTCAGGCCGGTGGGCGCGAAATTGCCCAGGGTGGCGGCTTGGCTGCCCAGCGGGTGCAGCGCTGGATGATCCGTCGCCGAAATCGGCGTCTCCACATGACCCGGCAAAGCGGCCGCGAGTCCTGATACTGCCGCAAAGCGGTAGCCCGGCAAGGCCAGCGTGGCCTCGGCGCCCATGGGTAGATCGGACGGCCGGCTGTAGGCAGGCGCTGCATCAGCGCCAGTCCCAAATCCTGGCTCGGCCGCCGCGTTGAGCGTGACCACGCCCACCGCCGTGCCGGTCGGACCCAGTGCAAGCGTTCCGCTCACTGTGTAGGCCGCCGGCGCAGCGGCGGCGCAGCCTGCCTGGCGACAGGTCATGGACTGCTGGAACTGGTAGTCCAACGCCATTGCCGATGCGCTGGTGAGTTCGCTGTCGACCAGCTCAAGCGTAAACCCCTGCCAATCCACTTCGCCCAGCGGATAGGCCACTCGCCCGGCCCCCGGCTGCATCTGCAGTGTGCCGTTCAGGCCGGTGGCGGACAGCCGCAGGCTGCCAGCGGCAGCCGCCCTGAACAAACCGCGATTCTCGGCGCGCTCAGCCGGATCAACCCGTGCATCGGTGGCCGCATAGCTGCGTGCTGCCGGGTCGACCAGACCATTGAAGTCCAGTTGCAGCCCTTGAGCATCCAGCCGGCCACCTGTCACGGACAGGGCGAACGGCCAGTGCTCGGAGACCAGAACAGTGGGTGCTGCCGTACTGCGTGAGCCGAGCACGGCGAGTCCCGGCACCGCCCCCGTGGGCAGGCCGGGAATCTGGACACCGATTGCTCCGGGCACACGCCAAAGGCTCCCGGTGGCATCGACCTGCCCCGACGCGACAACGGCCATCGGCGGCTGCTCCGACGACGCGCCCGCCAATTCCACGCAAACGCTGCCGCTAAGCGCATAGCCCTGCGGCGGCGCGGCTGGATCAATCTCACTGAGATCAACGCTGGCGTCGAGCACATCGGTGAGCATTGAACCGGTCAGGGCCAGCTCATCGGCGCCGCAACCCGCGGCATCCAGCGTCACCGAGCCGGGCAGCAGCGGTAGCAACCGGTCACCGAACTGGATGGTGTCTGCCAAGCGCAGCAATCCGGGCACCGCGGCCTGCTGCCGCTGATCCACATCCGGTGGCAGGCTCAGGCGAGCGTCCAGCGTCAGCGTCCAGTTCTGGGCCGCCGCTGTCTCGACCAGGCCCGCCACATCCGGTGCGGCAAGGCTGATCAGCAGTTGGGAAGGTTCAGCCACGGCGGTAGCGGTTAAGACATCCCGCCCCGGAAACGCGTATCGACCCAGGGCCGTCCGGCCGGTTTCCGCGCCTGTGGATGCGTGCGCGACCAGCGCATAATCCACCGCATACTCGCGCAGTCGCTGCGGGCAGCCCGTAGCCATTGAACAATCACTGCGCAGCACCGTGCCGACGCGCATGGCCAGTTCGGGGTCCGCGCCCACCAGCCCCTGCAGCACAGGGACAGGATCAAGACAGGCTGCCGGCTCCAGTTCGGCCGCCGCTCCGACCGCGACGAAGCAGGCCGACTCCAGCGCAATGGGAGCCGTCACCGGCCGGCTTGCCCCAGGGTAAGCATCGTCCGTAATCGACAGGCTGGCCGATGCCGTAAGGATGGGGGTGGAGGCGTCGACCGCCGAGATTTGAGCGGTCAGGGTTTCCAGCCCCTCAGCCACGGCATCAATGAGCACAGGAACACGCACCAGCACCCGCGACTGACCGGCCTCGATGGTGACCTGACGGTCCACGGCGACAAAGTCGATGTCGGCGGTGGCCGTTCCGGAGCTGAGCTGCAGTGCGATATCCACGGGCGCGCTCAGATCGCCGTCGCGGCGGATGATGACCGTCACCTCACCCGATGACTCATAGGCCGAGGTCCCCACGACGTGTACGCCATCGGAGGGAAACGCCACAAAATCGCAGACGATTGCGCAGGTCCACTGCAAACCGTCGGCCATCGCCAACGGCGGAAGCTCGATCTGGGGACTTTCATTGAGTCGCGCGATGATTCGGGCGACATCCAGGCCGTTGAACAGGGCAAAGGCCGCCGCCAGGCCGTCGACGGACGGAGCACCCATCACCACCCCGTTCAGCCCCGACCATTCCAACGGTAGCCGCCCGCCGTCTCTCGGCAGGTCCATGAGGCCGGCCGAGAACAGCAGCAGACGCAGATTGGGGTCGTCGGGCCCCGCACCTTCGGCAATCCGGTCGAAGGACAGCTCGGCTGGGTTCGTGGATGGCGCAAATCCGAGCGCACGGTTCACCTCTTGCTGCGCACTGGCCAGTTGCTCGCGACCTGGAAAGGCGCGACCCGACTGGCCCTGGGCCCGGACAGCCCCGAGATGGGTCAGCAAATTGATGTTCTGCTGGCCGGATATCCGCGCGTGCTGAATCGCCATGAGCGGCTCATCGACCTGAATGCGCTGCCCCGAGAGCTCGTCGATGAACTGCCCGCGCGCCTCCAGACGCACGACGGCATCACGCTGCACCTCCACCTCGTACTGACCCTGAGGCCCGGTGCGGGCCTCGACCACCGGCAGCGGCTGGCCGCTTGCGTCCTGCTGGTGGGCCAGGACCTGGAGTTCGACAAAAGCCCCTTTCTCGACCACACCGCTCAGCACGACGGTGGACGGGGGTTCAGAGACACCGGTCAGGTCGATACTGGCCGGATCTGAGTCACAGGCCGAGACGCCGATCGCGATGGCAATGCTGCCCGCCACCGAACCGATCCGCCGGACCCATCGTCCGACATCACCGCATCGAGCGCCCTGCATACTGATCTCCCCTTCCCGAATCCCTGGAACAGCGGCTGACGGATGGAGGCTGGCGGTCGCAGCCGCAGCGGCTCATCCACACCCGACTTCGTGTCTCAGCAGGCTATGCGCAAAGCGGGACGCAAAACGGACATCGCCTCACAGTTGGGATGCGCGTGGGATCAACATCCCATGCCAGAAACCGGGCGCAGGCCGCCATAACGCAAACAGCCCACGACAAGCGTGGGCTGTGTTGACGCGAACCGCAGGGTCAGGCCGTTTCGCGGGCTGGCAGATGAGGCTCCATGGGCGTTGTGCTCACCCAGCGAGACAAGTCTTCGGCCACCCGAGCCCAGCCATGATCCAGCATCAGGTTATGCGCCATGTCGGGATAAATCCTCGCCTTGGTGCGGTAGGCCGCCGCCGTACGCTGGACCACCTGCGGCGGAAAGATCTGGTCCTGGCCACCGCCGACCACCCAACGCGGCAACCCGGCGGCCACCTTGCGCGGCTTGGGCAGGTCCAGCACCAACATGTCCAGAAAGGCCCGGAACGACTCGTTCTGCAGACGCGCCCAGTAGTCGGCTGCTTCCTCGTCGGTCATGGTGTGGCTGTAAAACAACGCCCGCGCCATTTCTGGCTCACGCACCAGGTGGTACAGGTTGGCGGTCAGACTCGCCCGCAGCAGGTCCCACGGGCGCTGAACGAGCAGGTGACGGACCACGCCGTTGACACCAAATGGCGGCGCAGCCGCCACCAGCCCGGCACCCGCCAGGTTAGCGGGTCGCCGCTCCATCAGCTTCTGTACAACGAAACCGCCCATGGAATGACCGACCACGACGCAGGGGCCACCAAGCCGTGCCATTTCAGCCTGCACCGCATCCACATACTGCCGCACTGAAAACCAAGGGATCCGGGCGCCACCGGACCCGCCGTGCCCTGGCAGATCCATGGTGGCGACCGTGTGGCCCAGTTCGCGCAAACGGGGGGCGAACTTCTCCTCCCAGCACCAGGCGCCATGCCAGGCGCCATGGACGAGCAGCAGCGTGGGGGCTTGATCAGGCCGCATGTGACAGGCGGTCTGCCGCCGGCTCGCTGCGTGCCGGCTTGGTTTCCAGACGCGGATCGGCAATCGGTGTCTGCAGCATCATGCGGCGGTCTTCCTTGTAGTCATGCCGAACCACCCAGGGAATGGCACGCCCCTGACGCGGCAAGCTGTGCTTGGCCCGCTGCACGTAGCCTGCCGTCAACTGGTCGAGCACGCTGTCCTCCATCATCAGGCCATCGTGATCGCGAGGAATCACCTCGGCAATGCCCTGTTCATCCATATAGGACAGCAGCTTGCAGATGTACTGCGCCGACATGTCCGCCTTCATCGTCCAGGACAGGTTGATGTAGCCGAAGACCCAGGCGAAGTTGGGCAGATCCTGCAGCAGCACGCTCTTGTAGATCATCTTTTCGGCGACGTTGTAGGGCTGGTCGTCCACCGAGATCTCCATACCGCCGAACATCTGCACCTGCAGGCCGGTGGCGGTGACGATGATGTCCGCATCCAGATGCCGGCCGGATTTGAGCTGAATGCCGTCGGCCGTAATGCGATCGATGTGATCGGTCACCACTTCGGCCTTGTCATCGCGGATGGCGTTGTAGAGGTCGGCATCCGGCACCGCGCAGAGGCGTTGGTCCCAGGGGTCGTACTTGGGATTGAAATCCTCAAGCCGGAAACGCTCACCCACATGCCGGCGCGCCTGCCCGACGAAGAACTTGCGCATCAGCTTCGGGAACCGCTGGCAGATTTTGTACGTCCCCTGCCAGATGAACAGGTTCCGGCGCCGCGCGATGGCGTAGCTCCAGCGCTGCGGCAGCACCTTGTCCAGCAATTCGGTCATCCGATCCCAGCCCGGTAGCGCAAAGATGTAGGTCGGGGAGCGCTGCAGCATGGTGACCTTCTTCGCCTTTTCGGCCATGGCGGGGACCACGGTCACGGCCGTGGCACCGCTGCCGATCACGACCACGTTCTTGTCGGCGTAATCCAGATCCTTGGGCCATTGCTGCGGGTGGATCATCTGCCCCTTGAAGGACTCCTCACCCTCAAACTGGGGCCGGTAGCCGGCATCGTGGTTGTAGTAGCCCTGGCAGCTGACCAGAAAACGGGCCCGCCACTGTCGCGTCTGCCCGGTGGGCTCGTGCACGGCCGTCACCGTCCAGCACTGGGTGGAGGAATCCCATGTGGCCGACCGGCAGTGCATGCCGAACTCGATGTAGTCGGTGACATCGAACTCCTTGGCCGTGCGGTCGAGGTACTGGCGAATGCTCGTGCCATCGGCCAGCGTCTGGTACTCCCGCCAGGGCTTGAACGAAAAGCCATAGGTGAACATGTCGGAATCCGATCGCACGCCCGGGTAGCGGAACAAGTCCCAGGTCCCCCCGATGCGCTCGCGACGCTCCAGCAGCACGAATTGCTTATCCGGATGCTCGGAGCGCAGGCGGCTGGCCGCGCCAATGCCGGACACGCCGGCACCAATAATCAAGACATCGAGTACTTCACTCATGGGGTTCTCCTCTCTGTTGGGCTTTACACGGGCCCTTGACGCCATGATCGCGCTGGACCCGGCGTGTGGATTGACATTTGAAGACGATTATTTTGTATTTGGAGACATGTCGACTCTTTTCCGAGCCGCGGGCATGCGCGGTCTGGCCGAACTGCTCGCCGAGCTGAACCAGCCGGTCGAACCGCTGATGCAGCGCTTCGGCATCCCGCTGGCGGCGCTGGACAACGATGACCTGCGCATCTCGCTGGTGGCCTACGCGCAGCTGCTGGAGCATGTTGCCCAGGCCACGGCCTGCCCTGATCTGGGGCTGCGCATGGCCGAACGCCAGGACATCGGCATTCTCGGACCGCTGGCCATCGCCATGCAGAACGCCAGCACCATGGGCGATGCACTGCGTATCTGTATCGGGTACATGCACACGCATAGCCCGGCCATCCGGCTGAGCATGCATCCGGGTGTACCGAGTTCGGAGATGATGGCCCTGCGTCTGATGCTGGTCGCGCCATCCTGGCTGCCCCATCGGCAGGTCATGGAGCAGTGTCTGGCGGACCTGCTGCACTTTATCCAGTGGCTCGCGCGAACCCCGGTCCCGCTGGTGCGCGTACAACTGCCCCACGCCCCGGCGGCCGCGTCGGAGCGCTACATCGCAGTCTTTGGCCGGACGGTTGACTTCGATGCGGCGCATGCCGAGTTGGTGCTGCCCACCGAGTTTCTGCAGACCACATTGCAAGGCGCCTCTGAAGAGATGCAACGCCTGAGCCTGGAGTACCTGCAGCTGGCCTTTCATCCCGACCAGCAAACACTCACGGAGCAGGTGACCTCGGTGCTGCGACGAACGCTGTCGACCAGCCTGGGCCGCCGGGACGTCATTGCCCGCCTGCTGGAAACCCACCCCCGGACGCTGCAACGCCGGCTGGCGGCAGAAGGCCAGCGCTACCAGGACATTCTGGATTCGGTGCGCAGAGAACAAGCGCTGCAATGGCTCACCGAAACCGACGAACCCCTGGCCCAGGTCGCCGGCCAGCTCGGTCTCGCCGATCAAACCGTGCTGTGTCGCAACTGCCGCCGCTGGTTCGGACGCAGCCCGACCCAGGTCAGACAACAGGGCGCCAGCTAAACCCGGGTGCATGGCATTCAGGCGGTCATGCCGCCGTCGACGACCAGATCCGAGCCGGTCATGTAACTGGCCGCGTCAGACGCCAGGAACAACACCGCCTGGGCAATCTCGTCCGGACGTGCGAAGCGCCCCATCGGAATGCGCGCCAGGGTGCGTTCGGCAAAGGCGGCGGCCTGATCCTCCGGGAGCTGGCTCAGGGCACCGGAGACCATTTCGGTGTCCGCGAAGCCCGGACAAACGCTGTTGATCCGAATGGGATACCCGGCACGCGCGCAATGCAGCGCCGCCGAGCGGGTAAAGAGGCGTACGCCCCCCTTGCTGGCGTTGTACGCCGGCAGCAGGGGTTCGCCGATCAGCCCCTCAATAGAGGCCATATTGATGATAGAGCCCCCGGATGTCCGCATCCGGGCGATGGCCGCCTGGGTCCCCAGATAAACGCCATCTAGATTGACCGACAGGGTCCGGTGCCAACCGGCCAGCGACTCGTCCTCCACCGAGGCCAGCGCACCCACGCCCGCATTGTTGACGACCACCTGAGCCGGGCCGAAGCGCTGTTCCAGCTGATCGAAGACCCCCGCCCACCGGGCCTCATCGGTGACATCCTGCACCGCGAAGTTCACGTCGCCCAACGGTGCCAGCGTGTCCAATGCCGCCTGCCCGGCGGCCGCATCGACGTCGGTGATCATGACCCGGCCACCGGCGGTCAACAACGCCTGCGCAGTGGCCAGACCCAGGCCCCTGGCGCCACCTGTGACAAGACAGTTCTTGCCCTGTACCTGTGTCATCCCGCCCCCTAGGCCGCCGTGTAGCCGCCATCGATGACCAGTTCGGAGCCGGTCATCCAGCGCGCGGCATCCGAAGCCAGGTACACCGCGGCGCAGGCAATATCTTCCACCCGCCCAAACCCGATGGGATGCGCCGCGCCAAACGCCTCACGCGCAGCATCCATGTCCGGAACAACACCCAGATCGACAAAGTCCTGGAGGAACTGATCGCCCATCTGGGTCTCGACCACCGCTGGGTGGACCGAGTTGACGCGGATATTGCGACCCAGCTGCGCGGACTCGATAGCCGCCGCCTTGGTCATGGACCGCACGGCCCCCTTGGACGCGTGGTAGGCCGCATGCGCCGCCGTGCCAATCAGTCCGGCAACCGATGACAGGTTGACGATGCTGCCGCCGGATTCCGGCATGCTGCGCATGGCGTGCTTCATGCCCAGGAACACGCCGGTGACGTTGATGCGCATCACCTGCTCAAAGTCAGCTTGCTCGCACTGGGCCAGCAAGGCGGAGGTTTCGATGCCGGCGTTGTTGACCAGAATGTCGTAGTGACCGAAGTGGCTGACGACTGCCGCACTGACGCGCTCCCAGCCGGCTTCATCGGTGACGTCGAGCGGCTCGAACACCACCTGCCCCCCGGCGTCGCTCAATCGACGGGCCGTGGCCTCGCCTGCCGTCGCGTCGCGATCGCTAATCAAGACCTGGGCCCCGCATTGAGACAAGGCTTCGGCGATGGCCGCCCCGATACCATTGGCCCCGCCGGTGACATGGGCAGCCCGCCCATCCAAGCGGAACAGCGTCGTGTAATCCGTCATGTGTCGCCTCCTTTTTAACGGAGGCTAGGTCTGGACACCGGCTTCGGCCCCACCCCGCCGGGTAGGCCGATCGGATAGCGCGAAAGGCGCCTGGGGGGTTACTCGATGAGATGCAGTGAACGCGCGGCCTGCACAGCCTGCAGGCGGCTGGTCACACCCAGCTTGGAGTAGATGTTTTTCAGGTGGAATTTAATCGTGTTCTCGGACACGAAGAGTTGCCGTGCCGCGGCCTTGTTACTCGCGCCACCGGCCACCAGGGTCACGATCTCTTCCTCACGCTCGGTCAGGGGATCGACCAGCTCCAGTGACTCAGCCTCGGCCTCGCTGGACTTATCGGCTGCGCCTTTCATATGGCGTAACAAGTCGCGGGCGTAGTGCAGCAACGCATCCGACCAGTGTGGTGCCTCACTCTTGACCGCTGCGCTAAGCAGGCGTGCCAGGCACTCGCCCTCGTCGATGAAACTGCGCGCAAAACCACCGGCCAGGCCGAGCTCCAGCGCCTGGGTCAGCGTACCGTGCGCCTCGGCCCGATCATGGTCCCCGGCCAGCGCCATCGCCTTGAGGATGAGCAGCCGGATCTCGCGTCGCGTGCGCCCTGTACGCCGGGCCGACGGCAGGGCCTCACGAATCCTGTCCAGCGCATCCCGGTGGCGACCATCATGTATGGCCAGGCGGATGCGGCCGATCACCTCGTCGCTGGCATCTTCATTGAAACGCAGCCAATCCCCATCCCCATCGGGATGTGCCGGGGCAATGCGACTTGCAATGCTGTGCGCCCGTTCGGCATGTCCCGCCACCAGCTCCCGGCGCACACGTTCCCAACCAATCAGGTGGATGAGGCGATGCCACCCCGAGGCGTAACCCAATGTTGCCAGGCGATCCAGCAACACCTCGGCCTGCCCGGGTTCGCCGCGCGCATCGTGGCAACGTGCCCGTGCGATCAGCGCGGCGGTGAGAAAGTCCGGTAATGCCGCGTCCTGGATGTCCGCGAAATGCTCGTAGCGCGCAACCAACGCATCCAGGTCGTTGGCTTCATACAGCGCATCCAGCATGACCGCAGACAGGGCCGCCGATGCCATGGAGCCCTCGTCATCCATGCGCTGGTCGCGCGCCCCGACCTGCATCTGGGCCAGTGCATCGGTGACCTGCCCGCGCATCAGCGCACCGACGCCCAGTAGCGCAACGGAATAACCCCAGCTGAACACCGTGCCCGACGCCTCACCCTGTGCGCGGGCCAGCATGAGGTAATCATGGGCCACCTCGAACTCGCCCCGTGCCTGTGCGGCAAAGGCCAGCAGATTGGCCGCGGCGCCCAGTTCGAAGGACCGGAACGGATCGCGGGTAATCTCTCGCACGTCGGCCTGCTCGGACGCCGCGACCGCGCGGTCCAGCTTGTCCTGCAGGATGTAGATCATCGATGCGACCACATGCGAGCCATGCGGAATGTCGGCGGGCTGCTGCGCAGCACAATTGCGCTCGATCACCTCGAGTAACGGACCGATGCGATTCTGCCGGCGCAGGAATGTGGAGACCCAGCCCGCCTTCACGCACAGCGATGGATCACCCTGCACGACCTCGGCAGGCATCCGATCCAACCAGCGCTCGACGGTGACCAGATGCGCCTTGGGCAGCAGCACACTGGCCCAGCGATCCAGCACCCGCGCCGCCCGCGTGTAGTGCCGGGTCGCCATGAGGTGATGCAGGGCGTACTCGGGCAGGCCCTGTTCATCAAACCAGCTGGCGGCCTGGGCGTGAATCTCGGTCACGGCCTCCGGGTCGCTGCGGGCCAGTTCCGAGCGCAGAAAATCTGCGAACACGGTGTGGTACTTGAACCACTGCCCCTGGGCATCCAGGGCACGGACAAACAGCCCGGCCTGTTCGAGATCTGCCAGCACGCGGGCGCTGTCGCTGCGGCCAGTGACCAGGTTGCAAAGCGCCGGTGACATGCGTTTGAGCAGCGCCGTGCGCAGCAGGAACTGCTGCAGATCGGCCGACTGCAATCCCAGCACATTGTCGGCCAGATAGTCGGTGAGCTGCTGTGGATGGCGGCAGTGGTCGCTGTCGGACAGGCTGTCGCGAATGCTCTGGCTGCGCACCGCCAGCCGGTAGAGCTGTACGGCTGCCGGCCAGCCGTCGGTGCGCTGATAAATGGTCTCCACCTGGGCGTCATCCAGGGCATTCAGGGAATCGTCCTGGAACAACTCGGCCAGCTCCTCTCTGGAGAACCGGAGTTCCTCCGCGCGCAGCAAGGTGGCATCGCCGCCCACAACCAGCCGCGAGAGACCCAGCTTGGGCACGGTGCGCGACCCGATCACGACGCGCACGGTGTCCGGGACACGCGCGATGAGCTCACGGAAAAAGGCGTGGATGCTGCTCTCGGCCAAGGCCTGGAACTCATCAAAGAACAGGGCAACCGGATGCCCCTGCTGGCCGAGCATCGCCAGGCGCTGGACGAAGCGGTCGGCACGCGGCGCGCTGTCCTCTTGCAGCCGCCGGCCGGGAGCGGCGCGGTCTTCCAGGTCATCCAGCAGTTCGCCCAGCAACTCAAAGCAGCGGCGCGCGTCGTTGTCGGCATCCTCGAACGTCAGCCAGGCCGTGAGCACACCGTCGTCGGATAGGCGTGCGTTGAGTTGCTGCATCAGGGTGGTCTTGCCGTGTCCGGCGGGGCCTTGCAGGACAACCGTGGCCCCGGCGGACTCGCCCAACAAGGCATCCACGATGGCCCGGCGCTCGATCGTGCCCGCATGCGCCTTCGGAGCAAAAAATCGCTCGGCGCCGGGACGCACGCTCGCCAGCTTTGCTGCGTGCTGATTCACCCTGGTCTCCTCCAGGACCGCAGGCCACCTTCGGGCGTGCGCTGCGATCGATCCATGCCGGGTTATCCCGGTCTCTGACCTACTGTTTACGACGTCTTGAACGATCGTGCAACACAAGACGCCTGTTAGCCGATGGCAAACACGTCGTACCGAACACGGCGGGCCGCCAGGTCCCCCTGCCCGATCCCCACCAGTTGAAGACGGTTCAGCCACGCAAGTGCCGGATCGGCTGTATGCACCCGGGGGGCCACACGAATGGCCACGCTGGGCCCGACCTGGCCTGCGGCAAAATCTGCATAGCCGCTCTCGCCAAAGTCGATGACGCCACCGTAGCGCAGGTCGATGAGTCCTCCGTCGCTGGACTGCAGCTGTGCGCGCACGTCAACCACCGCGATGCCGTCACTGCGCACCGTGAGCCAGTCGGCGCCCACCGGCATGACCTTCCCGTTGAGACGCGGACCCGAAACCGTGCCACCCGTCACCTGAAACAAGACTCGGATGCCATCAGGACAAGGCCCCAGCACCACCGGCGGCGCCAGATCCGCCTCGTAGCTGAACAGGTACTCGGAGGCGAGCGTCGGCGTGTTCATGCGGCATCACGCTCGCGCGCATGCGCCTTGGCAAAGCGCACGTAGAACTCGATGGCATCGGGATCCTGCATGGCATCCGGGCTGGCCACATCCTTGAGCGGCATACCGAGCAGCAGCTTGCGAACCGGTATCTCCATTTTTTTGCCGGTCAAGGTATAGGGCACCGCCGGCACGGCGTGGATCGAGTCGGGCACATGGCGCGGACTGCATTCGCTGCGCAGTCGCTGCCGGATCGTGTCGGCCACCTCGTCATCGAAGGGCACACCGGGCTTCATCTGTACGAACAAGGGCATGTCGTAGCGACCACCCGGCAGTTCGCAGCAGACGATCAGACTGTCTGCAACACCCTCGACCTGCTCGACGATGCGGTAGATTTCAGCGGTTCCGATCCGCACCCCGAAGCGGTTGAGCGTGGAATCGGAACGGCCGTAGATGTAACAACCACCCCGCTGATTGATCTTGATGAAATCGCCGTGCCGCCACACCCCTGGATAAACGTCGAAGTAGGCGTCGCGGTACCGGGCGTTATCCGGATCGTTCCAGAATTTCACGGGCATGGAGGGGAACGGTCTCGTCACCACCAGTTCGCCGACCGTGTCCGGTGGCACTTCGATGCCATCGGCATCCCAGGCGTGCACGTCCATGCCCAACATGCGGCACTGAATCTCGCCGGCGTACACCGGCAGTGTCGGCGCTGCGCCCACGAACCCGCTGACAATCTCGGTGCCGCCCGACTGCGATGTCACCCACAAATCCTGCTTTACGCAGCGGTAAAACCAGTCGAAGGTTTCCGGCGTGGAGGGCGCACCCGAGACGACAATCGACTCCAGTGCCGACAAATCATGCGTCTTACCGGGCTCCAGGCCGGCTTTTTCCATCATTTGCACAAAGGTCGGGCTGGCACCAAAGCAGGTGGCGCCGGTATCGGCTGCCAGCTTCCACAGCAGGTCCGGCGACGGATGCGCCGGGTGGCCGTCGTAGAGCACCACTGTCCCCCCGCCAATCATTGCGGCCAGCAGGATGTTCCACATGACCCAGCCGGTGGTCGTGTAGAAGAACATCGTCGACGCCGGCGAAATGTTCAGATGGAAATGCATCAGTTTCAGGTGTTCCAGCGTGACACCGCCGTGCCCGGGCACAATGGCCTTGGGCAGACCTGTCGTCCCTGACGAAAATAGAATCCACAGCGGATGGTCGGCGCTGACGTAGCTGTACTCGAAGTCTTCACGGGACACCGGCGGATGGTCCATGAGCTCTGCCCAGGCCAGTGCGGCCTTGGGGGGGGTGGCGTCGGTGTGCAGATACGGCAGCCAGATCACCTCCTGCAAGCTGGGCAGGGCATCGCAGATCGCTGCCACCTCGGCTGAGCGGTCAAAGTCCTTGCCCCCAAAGCGGTAGCCATCGGCCGCAAACAACACCTTGGGTTCGATCTGCGAGAAGCGATCGATCACCGTGCCGACGCCGAACTCCGGTGCGGCCGATGACCAGATAGCACCAATCGCCACCGTCGCGAGCATGGCAATGGCCGTTTCCGGGACATTGGGCATGTAGCTGACCACGCGGTCGCCCTGGCCGACCCCCATGTGGCGTAGCTGTGTGGCCAGAATGCGCACCTGGCCGGCCATCTCGTGCCAGGTCATTTCCGCCAGCGGCCGGCACTCCGACAAGTGTTTAATCGCCACCTGATCCGCCGACACCTTGGCCTCATGTCGCAGCACGTGTTCGGCATAGTTCAAGCGCGCGCCCGGAAACCAGCGGGCGCCGGGCATGTCGGTCGAATCCAGCACGCAGGTCGGCGGCGAGATCGAATGCACCTCGAAGTAGTCCCAGATGGATTGCCAGAACCCCTCCAGGTCACGTACCGACCATTCCCACAGGGCTTCGTAGTCGGCAAAGCTGCGGCCGCGTTCGGCCTGCAGCCAGCGCAGGTATTGAGCCAGATTGCTGGCATCGGCGAACGCGGGGCGTGGGGACCACAGCGGTGCTCCCTCGATCACCCCCTGAGACTGGGCGGCCGCTTGTTTGCTCATGTTGCTCTCCTCATTGCGCAGGCGCCTGACGCAGGCCTTCAAGCCGCGTCAGCACCCGCTCCGGGTCTGCATCTTCCGGAACCCGGGCAAACCAGAAGTCACCACCGGCTGATGGCGGTGCGTCATCCCGGGACCAGGTGGCCTCGTCAATCCAGATCCCACGGGTGCCCGTGGTCGGCGCAGGGGCCACCGCGATATCCACGGCCGCGTGGCTGAGGCGGCCGGTGCAGCGCGCGGCCACTTGCCAGCGCTGGTGTTCGGCGACGTTGAAGACGGGCTGACACAGCGACAGCTCGGCATCGTCGCCCTCGCTTTCCAGCAGCACGATGTCAATGCAGTCCGGGGCCAGCGAGGCCAGTTCACGCAGCGCATCGGCCAGATACATGGCGGCGGTATCCACCAGGTCCTCGTCGGGCGCCTCGGCGTCGCGACCCGCATGACGGTTCGCGCGCTGGACTAAGGCGCCCGGCGTTTCGATGGCCAGAGCAATCGGTACCTGGGCCACGCTGCCCCGCAGTGCTTGCAGCACATCGGCCAGGTGCTGACGCAGGGGTTCGTCGGCCAGCAGGCGCTTGACCGGGTAGGACGCGCGGGATTTCTCACCCAGTGCCGAAACCAGCTCCGCGTGGGCCTGCAGCCAGGCCTCGATCAGATCTGTGGCCGGGAACCGGACGACATCCGGCCTGAGCAGCCCCTGCCCCTTTTTGAGCCAGGCCGCGCAGGCCAAGGCATCCAACCAGGGGGGCTGCCCGCCTGCCAACAATCGCGCTGTGTAGTCCGTGTGATCCAGCCACACAGGCGTGCTGCCACCCGCGGGTTCAAAGCGCGGCATCCCCTAAGCCCTCGCCGATTCGCAGTCGGCCAGTCGGGCCTCAAGCTCCGCGATCTTCAGGTCCTTGGGATCGGGCATCATGATCGGCGGTATCTGATCTGCCGGCACGGTCATGCGCGTCGCACCGGCGCCGATGACCAGGGTTTGCGGATCATCCCAGGAGCCGTAGTACGGCAGCTCTTTGGGTGGCTCGTCCTGTGTCCATTCGTCCACGAACTCATCGTAGGGCTTGCTGCGTGCGATCCGGGCCTTGCGCTCGGCGGCGCGGGCCTGCTCGGTGGCGGCCTCATCCAGCACCAGCGTTTTTTCGTCGAACACCACCTTGAACAGGTCGCGGGCAATCGACGCACTGACCTTGTCCTCCTCCACATCCTTGAGTACCAGCAGCGGGTCACGTTCCAGCACGTCGCCGTAGCCGCCCCCCGAGCCCTGGCAGATCATGTAGACCTCGCCTTCGTTGCAGATCTCGAAGGTCATGCCCATGTCGTTGGAGGTGTAGGTGCCACCCTCGAACGGCTGGTTGTTCATCAAGTCGATGATGTTGAACTCGACATCCGACAGGTCGGTCTTGCCGTCGTTGAAGATGTCGAAAACGTTGATGTCCTTGATCTTGCACAGTTGGTAGGCCGGGCAGGAGTACCCGCCGAACATGCCCTGGGCCGAGGAGAACATGGAGCCTTCGCAACCGGTCATGAAGCCGAACATGTTTGAGCCGCGTACCGTGGCCACCTGCTCGTAGCCCAGCCCGCCTCGGTACTTGCCCCAGCCCACCCGATCCTTTGCCAGCACCTGGGCGCCCAGGCGAATGGTCGGCACGTCTTCCTCGTTGATCTCATGCTCGCCGGTATCGGCCATGAATCCGAACACCGGGGAGATCGCATCCTCGCCGTCTGCCGTGGCGCGGGCGCCCTGCCCACAGCCGTTGATGTCACCGCAGAAGTTGCCGGTGATCTCACCGTGCTGCGTCAGCCCGCCGTAGATGAACGTCGCCGCCTGGTCGTACTGCGGCGCGATGATGGAGGTGTAACGATGCGGCAGCTGATAACCCAGCTTGGCCATCGGAATCGTGGGAATGGTGCAGGCCTTGAACAACGGCATCAGGCTCATGGACTGCGGCGCTTCACCATCGGCGTCGATGATGGTGCCAGGCTGGCTGATGATCTCGATCGGCGACAGCAGCGCCATGGTATGCGGCAGGTCCGGCCAGATGTTTTGCAGCAGCCCCGTGACCAGCGCTGATTTCCAGGAGCTGATGTTGGTGTTGACCGACCGGTTCATGAACTGCGGTGAGCAACCGGAGAAATCCCAGATCATCCGGTCGCCCTTGACGGTCACGTCCATCCGCAGCTTCTGGATGGCGTTCTCACGTAGGGTGGAATCCATGAAAGCCTGGACGCGCGTGGTGCCGTCCGGCAGCTCGGCGATGCGTCGCCGCACCTCGACTTCCACGTCTTCCAGGCTCTTGCGCATCATCGCGGCCAGTGCATCGCGGCCGAACTCCTCGACAATGGCCAACACGCGCTCACGCATGCGCATGACCACATGCAGCTTCACCTTCATGTCTTCGAGCTGCAGTTTGGGATCGCGCACGGAGTTCTGGAGAAAGGTCACCAGGTCGCGCTTGAGCTTGAAATTCTCTGCCACTTTGAAGGGCGACATCTTCAGCCCCTCGTCGTAGCGGGACTCGGCCGCCGCCGGCAGACCGCCCGGCTCCGTGGCGCCGTTCTCGCCTTCGTGGATTGTGCAGGCCAGCCAGCAGATCAGTTCGCCGTCATGGAAGATCGGCATCATCATCGACTGGTCGGTGTTGTGGATGCCGCCATAACGGGCATCGTTGTGGATGAACCCATCGCCATCCTTGACGCCCACCGTCTCGTCATCCGTCCAGTACTTGTTGATGAACTTGATCGGGTAGTGGCAGACGCTGGCGAAGGCGATGATGCCGTGGGGGGCGATCATCGATAGATCACCGGTCGGCGTCATGATCGCGGTGACCAGATCACCCCAGCGGGCGCCCGGTGCTGCGCCCATCTGGTTGACCATCTGGAACCCTTCGTCCAGCGCAGCGCTGACCAGGCCACGAACGTGGTTCAGCTGGTGCACATCCTGCTCTTCCGACAGCAGCCGGTCTTCGTAGGGTGTGCGCGGCTGGATCGAGTGGTTGCGCATGATCTCCGGATCAGGCCCGAGGAACAGCTTGTTGTCGTCCAGGAACTGGTCGATCAGCGCGCGCTCTTCCGGCGTCATGCTGTCGTCGTTCAATGCGTTATCCATGATGTTGTCTCCAGCCGCTCAGGCGTTGTCGCGGACGAACCACACGGCGCCATGGCGCGCGGCGCTGTAGGACCAGCCGGGTTCGACGAGATAGGTGGTGGCACGGGTCGTGACGATGGCCGGACCCGGGATGTGCGTACCGGGCTCCAGCGCGGATTCGTCATAAACCGGTGTCTGTACGGGGCTGTCGATACCGACGAAATGGACCATGCGCTGCTCGACGGGATCGATGTCGGTCGGCGCATGCCCATTGAGCTTGACCCCATCAAACTGCACGGCGGTTTGCTCGACAAAGCTGCAGACGCGGATCGTGTTGATCCGCACACCGGCTTCCGGTGACTGGCTGCCCTGACCGAACCGCTCGCCGTAGCGCGTGTGGAATTGTTCGATGAGCTTGAGCACGTCCTTACGCGATTCGAGTCGGCGCAAATCCGTGACCACGGCGGTTTGCACCCGCTGGTTGCCGTAGCGCATGTCCAATTCCAGCCGGTGCTGCACATCCGACTCGTCAAAGCCCTGGCGGATCAGGTCCTCACGGCCGCGCCCCTCCAGTTCCTCGACGGCGCTGTTGAAGCTGTCGAAGTCGGCAAAAAAGCGCGATTGGTTGGCATCGAACAAGACGGTCCAGGTGCTCATCTCGTGGATATGCATCTGGTTCATGCTGCCGGCACCGCAGGCCGAGAACACCGCCGAAAATGGCGGGGCGAGCACCCGGTCCACACCCAATACATCGGCGATGCCGCAGGCGTGCAACGGCCCGTTGCCGCCGTAGGCGAGCATGGTGAACTCGCGGGGCTCGTAGCCGCGTGTCCGCAACTCGGTGGAAATGCCGTTGGCCATGTTGGCGTCGACGGTGCGCTTGATCAGCTTGCAGACGTCGACAACCTCCATGTCCAGGTCGTCACAGAGGTCTTCTTCGATAGCCATCCGGGCCCGCTTGGGGTTGAGCGTAATGAACCCATCGGCATAGTTGTCCGGGTCCAGGTAGCCGAGCAGCAGATCAGCATCGGTGACGGTGGGCTGCATGCCGCCCTTGTCATAACTGGCTGGGCCGGGGTCCGACCCGGCGGATTCGGGGCCGATCTGCACGGTTTCAAACATGCGATCGTAGCTGGCGATGGAGCCCCCACCAGCGCCGAGAGTGACCAGTTCGACCATCGGAATCGAGACCTGCCAGCGGTCGATCACCGGGTTGAAGTCGTAGTGCTTGACTCCGCCCTGGGTGACGATGCCGATGTCGAAGCTCGTGCCCCCCATGTCCGTGGCGACCACGTTGCCGAGTTCGGAATAAAGCGCCAGGTTGTCGCTGGCGGCAATGCCCGACACCGGGCCGGAATGCACGGTTTGCAGCGCATCCGTGGAGTTCAGCTGGGCCATGCCACCCGAGTTGTGGTTCACCAGCATGGGCCGGGTATACCCGGTGTTGCGCAGGTTGAGCTCCAGGGTGCCCAACCCGTGGTACATCACCGCATGGAGAAACGCATCCATGATTGCTGAGGTGGTCCGGGCGTACTCGCCCTTGCGGCCGGCCACCAGGTGCGAGAGCAAACAGGGAATCGCACCCAGCAGGTGGCCCGGATACTCCTCATTGAAGATCTCCCGCACCCGCAGCTCGTGTTCGTTGTTGACCACGCTGTTCGTGAAGGCGACGACGATGGCCTGGGCCCCGGCGTCCACCAGTTCACGGATCTTGGCGCGGACATCATCCTCATCCAGATGCAGGAAGACCCGCCCGTCGTAGTCGATGCGCTCTCGCACCTCGCGAATCAGCGGAATGGGCACTAACGGTTCCGGCCGCTGCGCGCTGGGAATATCCTGCTGGCGCTCCTGCGACAGGCCCACTCCATAGCCACGCCCCCGCGAGCAGGGCACCGTGCTCTTGAAGCCCGCGGTGACGAGCAGCCCGACGCGCGGGCCCTTGCGCTCAATCAGCGCGTTGGTACCCAGCGTGGTCGCATACCGCACGGAATCGACCTCGGACAGCAAATGGCCGACATCGATACCCAGCTCCTGCCCTGCATGCTCCAGCGCGCTGTTAAAGCCGAGCGCAAGGTTCTGATGAGTCGTCAGGGCCTTGGCCTGGACGTGGCGGTCTTCCCAGGCCACAAAGCAATCGGTGAATGTCCCACCGATATCCACGGAAACTCGTTTCATGACGCGCCCCCTTAGTGGCCGTGACCGGCATGGGAGTGGCGTGGGGCCGGTGTGTACTTGCCCACCGGCGGCACCGTCACCTCCTCACGCTCGGCCCACTGGGCCTTGAGGGCATCGATATCGAATTCGATATCACGCAGCGGCGGATGACCGGGCGGCAGGTACTCGACCTCGACCAGCGTCCCGCAGTGCGGGCAGCAGTACTCCAGAATCCGGCACCAGCCGGGGTTGGGCGAGTAGGTCCGGCTGTACTTGGACTTGTCCAGCAACGGAGGGTGTATCTCCTCCGGGTTGCGGTTGTAGACCAGCAGGCCGCGCTTGTAGTTGTCGCGCGCGTCCATGAGGTCGCCCTCACAGGCGCGACACTCCCAGCGCTCGGTCTCCAGATCGATCCGCAGGTACTCGGTTACCAGCACTTTCATGATCCTGTCTCCTCGATGCGCCGCTTACGCGGTCTGTCGCAGCAGCATGTCGCCGCTGTCGTTGAACTCGAATGTCCAGCCGGGATCGAGCCGGCAGGTAAAAAAGGCTTCTTCCAGCACGGCCGGACCGCTCGCACCCACACCGCTGCGTTGGGATTCGATCCGGTACACCGGGACGTCCTGGATCTGTCCGTCGATCAGCACACTGCGCACCGCATCACTCGTGGCCTGCCCTAGCGTCGTGCCCACTGCACTGAACTGCCCGCTTAGGTGGGGCTGGGCAATGGTGCGGATGGCCGTCACACGCAAGGCGATGCGAGCGCTGTCGCCGATCCCATCCGGCCAATGGCCGTTGACGGGCACCTGACGCTGCTGGTCGCCATCGGTGACCACCAGCTCCGTGCGCAACTCGCAGTCCTCCAGCGCGAAGCCCTCGGAGAACATGCCGCGCCGGGCCTGCTCCAGGGCTTGGGAGCGAGCCGCATCAAGCGCTGCCTGATCGGCTCCGTCCAGCCGCACCTCGTACTCGTGTGCAATGTCGGAAAAACCCACGCCGAATGCGGAGAAAACCGCTGCCAGACCTGGGATCAGGACTTGCCGAATGCCGGCAGCCTCGGCGACCTTGCAGACCACAAAGGGGCCTGCTCCGCCGAAGGCCGCCAATGTGGTCTCAGCCGTGGCCTCGCCGGTCCTGTTCAGGGCCTCCGCCACCCGGGACACCCAAGCAGCCTCCATGCGTTCAGCGGCCTGCTCGATCGACAGGCCCAGCGGCTGGGCAACGTGCTCGTCGATCGCCCGCCGCGCCCGGTCGGTGTCCAGCTGCAAATCCCCACCGAAGTAGGACCGGGGATCCAGCAGCCCCATGGCCAGAAAGGCATCCGTGATGGTCGCCCGCGTCCCACCCAGGCCGAAGCAGGCCGGCCCGGGTTCCGAGCCCACGCTTTCGGGGCCCACCTGAATCTCGCCGGCCTCTGCCCGGATAATCGAGCTGCCACCGACACCGGCGCTGGCCAGATCGCACAGTGGCATGGACACACGCACACCTTCGATGGCGCCATGGGCCTCTTCCCGAACCTCGCCCTGCTCGACCACGCCGACGTCGGTGGTCGTGCCGCCGATGTCCATGGACAGCAAACGTGGCAAGCCGTAATGGCGCGCCAGGGCGCGGGCGCCCTCCAGCCCGCCCCGTGGCCCCGAGCTGTAACTCTTGATCGCAGCCGTGCGCGCCACGCGGGCAGAATCGCCGTCATTGCGAAAAATCAGCAGCGGATTCTGTGCTTTCTGAGCCTTGAGGCGATGCTCGGCCGAATAGAGAAAACGCTCCATGGCGGGGTGCAGAAATGCGTTGAGCAGCGCTGTCCACGCCCGGCGCGTATCGCGCGCATCGTCGCTGAGCTCGTGGGTGTAGAGAATCGGCACCGCCCCCAACATCTGGGGCGGAAACTTGCGCAGCATGGCGTTCTTGAATGCGCGCTCTCGCTCCGCGCGATCCGGTCCGGAAAACGCGACCACCAATCGGTTTGCGCCTTCCGAGACCAGCCGGTTAATGGCGACGACGGCAGCGCGGACGCCGTCTTCGTCCAGGCTGCGCACCACGTCCCGGCGCTCACCCACCAGCGTTGCGAACAAATCACCGCTGCCATCCGCTGCCCGCAGAGCCTGCAAATCAAAGCCAGCATCCACCAGCAAACCCAGCCGCGGACCTTTGCGTTCCACCAGTGCATTGGTGCCCTGGGTCGTGGAGTAGCGAATATGGTCCGCTGACAACAGCAGATCGCGCAGATTTGGACGGCCGTAAATTTGTTCGGAGACCTTGGTTAGACCTTCGAACAGACATTTCGACAAATCAAACGGTGTCGTCAGCGTTTTTGTCCGGGTGACTTGGTCCCCGTCAATGACGCAGATATCCGTCAGTGTTCCGCCGTTGTCGATATTGATGAGTGTCCCCATCGAGCGTCTCCTCTTGATGACACGTCAAAGTGGGCACGGCTGTTGTTATGCGGTCTGCCGCCGCGCCGGATCACAGTGTTTCGGTCGGTATCTCCGCGAATCACTGCGTCTTGATTTCCAGTCTAGGAACCGCCCTGCAGCCCGAGGCTACCCACGCGGGTAGTTCTCGGGGTAGTCGGGTATCCGGGCAAAAAAAAAGCCGGCGGGGGAGCCGGCTTTCAACATCAAAGCGCCTGCTTGGGGGATAGCGCTTAGACAGTCCCGAGACGGGATATGGCATTGGGTGTCAGATATTTGTTGTAAACATCGACACCCTCGGTGGCCAGCTGCGATCGGTAGCCGCCGGCACAGTTTTCCGTGTGGTGCGTACGAGACACGCGATTGGCCTGGACGTCATGCGTCAGCACATACATCCAGCTCCACTCAGGATGGCCATTGGCGTCGGTAATCTTGTTGTTGCCGTCTTCATACATGCTCCAGCCGGCTTCGAAGGATTTCCAGATATCTCCGCGCCGGTCGTAGGTCACATAGGCGACGAACTGGTGGTTGCGCACATCGATCCAGACACGCTTCTTACCCACCGGCGCGCGTGGATAACCCGTCGGCTCGGCCTCCAGCACAATGCACTCGGGGCACATGCTGAACTTGGTCTCCATGAAGGTCTTGCCCTTCTTGCCGCCCTGGGTCGGCGCCATCCAGTTGTCCTGCTCGCTCCACCAGTTGCCGGTCACTGCACCCAGCATCGGCTGACGGCCGACAATCTTGTAATTGCCCCAGGTCAGCATCGGGTCGCCAGCGGCCCAGGCATCCGACAAAAACCACGTGATGCCGGGCAACAGCGGCTCGAAGCGTTGATTGGTCGGGAACTGCCGCACCCGGCGGAATGCTGGCAGATAACCATGCAAATCCGGGTACTTGCGCTGATCGTAGTACCAGGTCGACAGGAAGGACGATCCGGCCGTGTCATTGGGCGCCGTGAACCAGACCGACTGCAGGCGCAGCAGGTCATCCTTCTTCTTGAACACCTGGCCATCCAGCCGTGCCTGCACCTGCAACTCGGCCCAGACGAAATCGTACTGGTAGGTCGTATCGCCGTCGGGGTCCATGTCCCACTGGCGAATCGCGTACTGGCAGTAGTCGTGCCGCCCCCAGGACAGGGTCAGATTCGCAATTGCCTCGCGACCATTCTTGGGGTCCGTAAACGGAATACCCCCGACCCAGGGATCACCATTTTTGGTGTAGACGTTGCCGTCCTCACCCAGCATGGCCTGGCCCTGGTTCTGCATGGTCGCTTCGACAAAGGCCATATTGCCGAGCTGATTGAACTCGGTGGCCGGCGCGACAATTTCGATTTCGCGGCCTTCTTCGGCGATCTGGGTATAAAGAATGGGGTCAAGCAATTCTTTGACATGCTCGACATTGGCCGCAGTGACGCGGTCCCCCACGCTGACCTTGCCCTTGGTATAGGACTCGATGGACAGCAGTTCCTCCGGGTAGGCCTTGGTCATATCCAGGTTGTCGCTACGGGCGATGGACGGCCACAGGGGCGCCAGAATGCCTGCAGATGCGCCCAGTGCGGACTTGCGCAGCAGTTCGCGGCGGCCGTAGTCGATGTCGTATTTTCTGATTCTCATGTCTCTCCTCACTCGCACGGGGGCTGGTGAATATTCGATACGTTCAGTGCTGCTCGTCTTATCTGCGAACTTTCTGCATGTTCATCACAGTCCAGCGTCTGGACGGTGCTCGGATTGTTTTCAAGCATGTACAGCCTCATCCCCTGCCACCCGCCTCTGGCCCATGCAGCCAGCGGGCTCGAGCCGGGACAACCCAGGTCAGGTGACCACCGACCTCCCTCACGCTAGCGGTGCCCCCAGGCACCCGCACTACACGCACGGGTAGTTCGGGAGCCTGGGCAGTCCGTGTCATCAAAACTGGTAGGTCAGCCGCAGCACGCCCTCATCCGCCCAGTCGGCCGTGGAGAGCAACGTGTCGTTGGGGTTGTCGCAGGCGCTGGTGCAGCCATCGATGTAGCTGTAGAACAGTTCCACGGCCAGTGGCCCGCTGGGCTTCCAGCGAATACCGGGCTGGACCAGGATGCTGCCCCGGGTGTCATACAGCGTGGCGAAACCGATCCGGAAGATGTCCTGGGGGAACGGTTGCTGGAAGGCAAACGCGATGTAATCCGCCCCATCCACGCCATCCGGCTGCGAGGTCGCCGAGCCGCCATAACCCGACAGGTGCCGCCCGAACAGGTCATCGACGTCGCGGTGCATCCATTGCAGCACGAAGTAGGTGGCCGGGAATCGATAGGTGAAGCGGTAGTACTTTTCCATGACCAGCGCGCCGACCCAGGCATCCTCGACGATGTATTCGCGCGGCGACAACGAGGTGTTGGTGAACGTGCGATCCGGCGTATAGCTGACTTCCAGATTGATGATCAGCTGGTCGAACAGGCTGCCCGGTGATGCAGAGACCACATAGCTGCCCCCCAGGCCGAACACCTCTTCCTGGAAGTACTCACGGGCGATATGCCCGCGGAACGCGTCATCGGCTGCAATGAAGAAGGTGTTCAGCTCAGCCGTCCCCTGCTCGATGTTCTCCACCGGCGAGGCATAGGCATCGGTGGCACCGTCAAACTCGGTGATCAGGGCGTTCAGACCCGTCACGCCATTGAGCCTGACCTGCGCAGCGTAGGTGAACCACTCTTCGGCGGAGTAGACGCCGCCCGGCGCAGCTTCCAATGGCGTATTGGCCAAGGCCTCGCCGACGCTGCCGTAGGTGCGTGTCGGATCGGTGTTGTAGGTCAGGTTGAAGCTGCAGGCCACCGTGCCGCAGCCCGTATCTCCGCCGGCGATTTCGTGCACCACATTGGACTTGGTCCAGCGGTACACCCCATCCGGGTTGTAGCGTTTGGAGTACACCGCCTGCCAGCCGAATTCGCCCAGGTTGCCGCGCAGCCGGAAGCCGTAGTTCACCTCCTCGTCGTACCCGCCTTGCTTGTACAGATCATGCACGGTGAACTGGGTGGGGATGACGTTGTACTGGGTATTCGGATTGCCCAGCACCGTCGGGCGGAACTGCTTCACGTACGAGTCCAAGAGAATGGAATCGGTGAGCTGGTAGCCCAGACGAATGCCAAGCGCAGGGACGCGCTCGTCGGCAAACTCTTCCTGCGCATAGTCCAGGACCGAGTGCCGCCGCAGGTCCAGACCGTCGACCACATCGAGTACGCGGAAAAACAGCGCCTGGCCCCAGGCAATCTGCATGTTCCCAAACCGCAGCGATAGCGGGCCGTTGGCGTATTCCAGCACCAGCGCCGGGAAGTCGATCAGGTAGTTCTCACCCGCGTATTCCAGCGGCACGGGATTGCGGTCGCCCTCGACGCGGTACTCGAAGTAGTTGACGTCATTCTGGTAGAGCTCGGGGTCGCCGCCCACGATGCCCTGACCGTCGTTGATTTCGGTCAGTCGCGAGGCGTCAAACTCTTCGTACCCCAGCGCATCGTCATAAACCGCCCGCATCCGAGCGGTGATCTTCCAGTTATTGCCGAAGCGGATCTTGGTTTCGAACTCGCCTCGCAGCATGTTCAGGTTCCAATCGCTCTCTCGGTTGGGTATTTCGTCACCGCGTCGGGCGGGCTCATCGGCGTCACTCCCCAGGGCCTGCGGAAACTCGGTGCCGGGATCACCCCAATCCGTGGTTGCCGGCAGCAGCCCGCCGGTCAGTGCCGGCAGCAGCTCCGGTGGCAGATACGCCTGACGCGCCACCACCTTGTCGTTAAAGCTGTTGCTGATCTGATTGTTGACGTTGCCACGACCCACCGTCGAGAAGGCACTCTCGGTCCGCAGAAACCCGCCAAACGAAAAGTTGACGGAATCCCAGACACTGTCATCCGCCGTCGCCACGGGCGCGAGCCCAAGGCATAGCGGAACCGAAACCGCCACAACCCAACTCGGCGGCCGCCAAACCTGTGCGTTTGCATCGAACATGTCGCTCCTCCTTCGCAAGTTCGGCCGCCTGGGTGCCTGGCTCGGGGTGGCCGGGCTGTTGTGTCCAGCGGTCCGCTTGTTTCCCTGGTCTGCCCGGTTAATCCGGTGTAATGCTCAGGACAAACCCGCCCTGCCCCACGGCGAGTACGCCTGCCCGATCGGCGCCTTCCGGCTGGTCCAAGCCCGCCAGCCAGAGCGCCCCAAGCTCGTTGTTGGTATGTCGCGTCCAGTGACGGCCGCCGTCACTGCTGGACGCCATTTCACGAATGCCGGTCACATAGACGCGACCCTGGCCGTCCGCACGGACGTTGAGCCAGACAACCTTTCCGGGCTCCGTAACGGCTTTCCAGCTATCCCCGCCGTCGGTCGTCTTCAGAATCGTGTTGCTCTGTCCGACCGCATAACCCAGCCCATCGGCCCGCAGGTGCAGGCCGAATAGCGAGGCCTCACCGCTACGGAGAACCTCCCAGTCGTCGCCAGCCTTGCCCGACCGGAGTATCAGCCCGAACTCACCGGCGACCGTCACCGTGCCGTCGACTGCAATATCCACGGCATAGAGATGAGGCTCGAAGCCCTGATCCGTCACGGTTTGCCAGTCCGGCGCCGCGACTGACCAGCTGGCGCCGGCATCCGTCGATCGCAGCAACGTGCCAAAAGCGCCCACGGCCACCGCGTGGCCACTCGGATGCAACGCCACCTGCATCAGCCGCTCTGTCGTGGGGCTGTCGACCTCGACCCACTGGCCGTCAGCTGTCTGGCGGACGATGACACCCATCTGTCCGACCGCCACGGCCAGGCTGCCCTGAACTGCGACCCCATTCAGTGCAAGCGGAGTCGGAATGCCATCCAGACGCGTCCAGACCGCACCGCCGTCACGACTCTCCAGCACCGTGCCCGCTAATCCGACGGCCAGCGTCCGGTCCGGCGTGATGTCCACATCGAACAACGCATCGTGCGCGATGCCACTGAACCGAACATCAGGCGTCAGGGCCGCCAGCGGGCCGGCGGCGGCCAGGGCGGACACGAGAAACAACACAGGAAGTGATCCACGCATATCAGACAGCCCCCATGGCCATGGGCTGATTGCCCGTCGCCTTGTCATGCTTGTAATCGGAAAGGTCCAGGCTTTCCCCGACGATCAGATCGGTACGAGTGACAAACCTTGGTTTGATCAGCCAGACCAGCAGCGGCAGGACCACCAGCGCCAGCACCATGTTGATCAGCATCACCATGGTGAGCAGCAGGCCCATATCGGCCATGAACTTCAGCTCTGCGAGGAAGTACCAGGGCACGATCGAGATCAGCATGATCGTTGCGGTGAACATGATCGCTTTGCCCGTGGTCTTGAGTGAGACCGTGAGCGCTCGCGCCCAGTCGCCCTTCTGCTCGTGGTATTCCTCGCAGATGCGGGACAGCAGGTAGATGCCGTAGTCGATCCCGACGCCGACGCCGATCGCCGCCACCATCATCGAGTTGACGTCGAGCCCGATGCCCAGTGCGTGCATCGTGGCCTGCAGGCTGATGTTGGACAGGTTGACCGGAATCATTAGCACCAGCGCCGCGACGGGGCTGCGATAGGCGAAGGTCGCCAGCGCCAGAATCACCAGATTCAGCAGGCCGATGACCACCCAGTGGTAGCGCTCCACCACATGGTTGGTGGCCTGCTGCAAGGCGATGGTCCCGGAGCCGAGCCGGATGCGGAAATCCTCGAAATCCGTGCCGATTTTCTCCACGGCGGCTCGGGCGCTGGCCAGCGCTGAATCAACCGTGTCCTGCTTGTTGTCTGGGTACCAGAGCGACACGGTCGAGTTCTGCAGATTGAAATCGGCGACGTGGGAAAACGCCTTGGAACTGGTGCCGATCATCACGGCTGTAGCAGCCGCATTCACGGCCTGGTCGTTCGGATCCAGCGACAGCCACTTGGGATTACCGCCAGCAAACAGGCGGTTGCCCTCACCCAGGTAGTCGCCGTAGGACAGCGTGGCCCTGGGTGCGTCTTCACCCTGCTCCAGCAGCCTCTGCAACTGAAACGCCGTCATGACCGTCTCGGACTGACGGGCCACGCGCTTGGGGTTCTTGGGGTCTTTGGCTTCGAAAACGATTTCCAGCGTGTTGACGCCCGGGAAATTGTTGTTGATGGCCCGGACCGCCTCATTGAATTCAGACTCGTACCACAGCAGGTTCGAGCCCTCGACCGGGTTGCCGATGCGGATTTGCATGGCGGTGTAGATGGCCACCCCACTGAAGACGACCAGCACGGCGGTGGTCACCCGGGCCCGGTTGCCGTGGGTAAGCGAGGCCAATCGGTCCAGAAAGACCTGGAACCGGTACATGAAACCGGACTCTTCGCCATCCTTGCCGGTCAGACGATCCACATTGCCCGGCTCGGGCAACACGGACAGCAACAGCGAGATCAAGAAGACGCCCGTCGGAATCAGGAACAGGGCCCAGAAGCCACAGAACAGGGCGAAACGCTCCATCGCCGGAATCGGCGCGATCGCGATGATGAACAGGCCGGCGGTGTCGGTGATCATGCCCAGCAGCGAGGGCGCCATCATCACGCCCATGGTCAGCTCAGCCGCCTTTTTCCGATCCGGCACCTCGGCGTAAATCTCGTAGAAGCGCTCGGTGAACTGCACGCAGTGCGAGAAGCTGCGTGCCACGAGGAGCAGCGGCACGATCATCAAGAGCGGCTCGATGGGACTGTCCACCAGGCCGGTTAGACCAAAGCCCCACACCGCTGCCACGGCGCTGACGATAATCGGCGTCACCACACCGACCACGTTGCGCATGTAGAGAATCAGGAACAGCAGCAAACCACCCAGGGTGATGCCAAAAATCCAGAACATCTCGGCTTCGTAGCGGTATACCCAGCCCGTAAGCGCAGGCTGGCCAGCAAGATAGACATCGTGCTGATCATCCCGGGCATTCTCGACGAGCTCCTGGACGAACTCGAAGGCCACGCCGTAGTCCAGCTTGTGCTCGATGAAGGTCGCATTGATCAGCGTGGCACTCTCATCGCGCGAGATCAGAAAATCCGCCACGCCGGGCGACTTGCGGACCCGCGCCTTGAACTCCGTGATCTCCTGATCGGTTTTCGGCACGGCATCGCCCATGAGCGGGCGCATGTCGATGCCGTAGGGCGTGGCCTCGGCGTAGCGGGCTTTTTCGGTAGAGATCGAAAGAATCTGGTCGTGGTCGACACCCGGTGTCAGGTCGATGTCCCGGGTCATCTGCCACACCTTCTGTAAGGTGTCGGGGTTGTAGATATCCCCGTCCTTGCGCTGGATCATGACCGTCATGGTCAGCGGGTTCCCGAAGTTCGGGTGATCCTTGAACACCTGCACATACGGGTCATCTGCCGGCAGCAGATCGGAGAAGATCGTCTCCAGCTTCACGTTGGGAAGACCGAAGGCGAAGATGATGGTCACGATCGCGAAGAGAATCGAGACCATCATGCGGTGGGCCATGACCCACCTGGCGAGTCCAAAGCGCAAGCTATCCATTGCATCCTGGAGCGCCGATGGTCAGACCACCAACCTGACTGGCCAGACCCTGCGCACCCCTGTCTCCTCCATTGTGTGTTGCCGTATGGATTCAGGCGCCGACTCTGAAGCGTCGGTGAACCTGTCCAATCTTTTTGTCTGGATTTGATTAGGCCGCAGGGCCGCCTACTCGGTACTACACCATCGGGTAGTTCTGCTGTGTAGGCGGATTGTTTCTTTTTATTTCAATAACTTACCGATCCACCTATTTGTTCAGAACGAACTTTGGGCGGATGAGATTGACCAGGGTGGGTAGGACGAACAGGGCTGTGACCATGTTGATGGCCATGATGCAGATGATGAGCAAGCCCATGTCGGCGACAAAACGCAGCCCGGACAGCCAGTACAACGGCAGTATCGCCACCGCCATGATCAGGGCGGTGAACGCAATGGCATGCCCGGTGGTGACCAATGCGGCGTGCATCGCCGCATCCCACTGCCCGTTGCGTTGGCCGGCCTCCTCGCAGATGCGGGACAGCAGGTAAATCCCGTAATCGATGCCCACACCCAGGCCGATGGCCGCGACAATCATCGAGTTAACGTCCAGACCGACGCCCAACCAATGCATGGTGGCAATCATGGCCAGATGCGCCAGATTGACCGGAACCAGCAGAATCAGCCCCGCCACCAGCGAGCGGTAAGCCAGCGAAAACACCAGCAGGATGAACAGATTGAGCAAACCGACCACGATGTGGTGGTAGCGCTCGATCACGCGATTCACCGCCTCTTGCAAGGCGATGACGCCGGTGCCCAGACGCACCCGGAATCCTGGATGATCGACACCCACCTGAGCCACGGCCTGCCGGGCGGTGGCCAGTGCGGCATCCACCGTGGCCTGCGTGTTGTCGGGGTACCACATGGACACTGTCGCATGCTGCAGATTTTCGGACACGACGTGGCTGTAGGCCGTGGACGACGCCCCCATCATCGCGCCCATCGTCGCGGCACTGACGGCAGATTGCCGGGGATCCAGCGGCAGCCACTTGGGATGCCCGCCCGAGAACAGCCGATTGACCTCGGTGAGATAGTCGGCAAAGGACAGAGTGGCACGTGGCGGCGCGGGCGCCGATTCCAACGCCCGCTGCAACGCTTGCATGGTCTCCACCGTTGCCTGTTGCTGACTGGTCCAGTTGCTCGTCTCGGCATCCTTGGCTTCGAGCACGATCTCCAGCGTATTGGTCCCGGGGAAGTGGTCGTTAATCGCTCGCACCGCGGTGTTGAACTCCGAATCCGCCCACAGCAGGCTGCTGCCTTCCACGGGGTTGCCGATCCGAATCATCGACGCCTGCCAGCCGATCAACAAAGCCACGACCACCATGACGGTTGCCGTGCCGTATACACGCGGCCGTTGGCTGGCCCTGGCAGCCAGCTGCAGAAAGGCGTCGAGCCAGTGTCGATGCAGCCCCGGACCGGCTGACTGCCGCCGTGCTGGAGCCGGGGTGCTCGCCAGCAGCAACGTGATGAGCCCGACACCGGTGGGGATGAGCCACAATGCCCAGACACCGCAAAAAATCGCATGCCGCACCATGGCCGGAATCGGCGCGGCGATGACCACGGCAATACCCATGGCATCGGTCAGAATCGACAGCACCGAAGGTTTGGCCATGCGCGCCATCGTCTCGGCAGCAGCCAGCTCGCGATCGCCCTGCTCGGCCAGCAACTCGCTGTAGCGTTCGATGAACTGCACGCTATGCGAAAACGAGCGCGCAACCAGCAACAGCGGCACGACCATGAGCAGCGGCTCGACCTCGATATCCAGCCAGCCGACGAACCCGAAACCCCAGATCGCCGCCGTGGCGCTGGTCACAGTCGGAATGATGACGCCGACCGCGCTGCGCAGGTAGACCGCCAGTGCGAGGATGAGCACGCCGATCGTCAGCGCAAAAATCCACATCAACTCCACCTGATGCCGGTAAACCCAGCCCACCAGCGCCGGCTGACCAGTGAGGTACACGGCGTGCTGGTCGCTGCGTGCCGCTTCGACGAGACCCTGCACGTATTCAAAGGTCTCGGCGTAGTCCAGCTGGTGTTCGATGAAAGTCGCCATGACCAGCGTGGCGGTTTCATCCCGGGAGATCAGAAAGGTCTTGGTGTTGGGCGATTTGTCGACCCGGGCCCGGAACTGCGCGATCTCCTGTGCCGTTCGCGGCGGCGTGTCGTTCATCAAGGGCCGCATGTCCACACCGTAAGGCGTTGCCTCCGAATAGCGGGCCTTTTCAGTGGTGATGGAAATCACCTGCGCATGGTCCACCGCGGGCGCAAGATCGATGTCCCGGGTCAGCTGCCAGACCAGATCGATGGTCTCGGCGTTGTAGATGCTGCCGTGGCGGTGCTGGACCATCAGCATTAAGGTCAGCGGGTTGCCGAAGTTCGGGTGGTCCTTAAAGACCTGCACGAAGGGATCGTCCCGCGGCAGCAGATCCGAGAACACAGTCTTGAGCTGTACCCGCGGCAGGCCCAGGGCAAAGAACAGCGTCACCAGCGCAAAGGCCAGCAGACACCACCTGCGATGGGCAACCATCCAGGCCGCAAGACGGGCCCGGCGCGTTCCGCTCACACGCGCGCCCCGCTCATGTCTTGCCCAGCTTGATCAGGGCCAGTTGGGTGAGATACCGGTCGAACATCTCCGGGTCGTTGGCTCCACTCTTGTGGACGCCCTCGACCTGACGGACCTGCTCCAGTCGCGTGACGTCGCCCGTCTGGATATCGGAGGCTGTCACGTGCGCCCAACTCCAGTAGGGGTGCTGGCCGTCCATCACTTTGCGATCGCCCTGCTCATACAGGCTGTAGGCGCCATCGAACGAACGGTAGGGCTGGCCCCGACGGTCATAGGTCACCATGCCGATCAACGCCTGATTACGGGCATCGAACCACAGGTGCTTTTTCGACACCGGCGCCCGCGGAAAACCCGTGGGGCGAGCCTCGACCACGATCGCCTCGGGCACCAGCTCCACCTTGGTATTCCAGAACGACAGGTCCCGCCCGCCGCCATGCGTGCCGTGTTCCCAGTTTTCGTGGTCGGCATTCCAGTTATCCGATAGCCCGGCAAGAAACGGTCCGCGATGCACGATCTTGAAATCGCCCCAGGTGCGGAGCGGATCCCCCGTCCCCCAGGCATCCGACAGATACAACGACGTGCCCGGCAGCAGCGGCTCGAAGCGCTGATCGGTCGGAAACCGACGCACGCGCCGGAACTCGGCCACGTAGCCGTGCAGTTCGGGGAACACATTCTGGTCGTAGTCCCAGACATTCAGGAACGAGGTGCCGCGAAACTGCTGGGGTTCCAGGAAGAACACCGACTGAAAGCGCAGCTTGTCCTTGTATTTGGACCAATACGGCTTGGGTTCCATGGCGACCCGGGCCACGGTGTTCAGTTCCGCCCAGCCCCCGGTATAGCGAAACTTGACCCGACCCTCGGCATTCAGCGACGTCATCTTGATGGCGTAGAAGCTGGCGTCGTGCCGCCCCCAGCTGAGCACCTGCGCGGCGTACAGCTCGACCGCCTTCTGCGGGTTCGGAAACGGATTGCCGCCAATCCACGGCTCCCCGGTCTCGGTCACTACATTGCCCTTGGCATCGAAGCGCGCTCGGCCTGCATTGCGTAGCGTGGCCTCGACATATTCCCAGGGGGACAGGCGCATGGGATCCGTGGTCGTGGGCACCAGTTGCAGCCGCCGTCCCTGGGTCTTGATCTGCTGATAGCGAATCGGCTCCAGCAAGTCCTTCACCCGATCGACATTGCCGGCATCAATGGTGTCGCCCGGGCTCAGTTGCCCGCCGGTGTACTCGTCGATGGACAGCAACTCGTCCGGATAGGCCGGCGTCACGTCGCCCTGTTCCGCAATCGCCGTCCACAGCGGCATGAGTAAACCGGCACCCCCCACGCCCTGGAGTGTGCGGCGTAGGAACTCCCGTCGGCTGTAATCCCGCCCGTAGCGTCGCAGGTGCATCCCGCAGTCTCCTTCACCGCTGCATCCCTGCGCGGCGGATGGCTCGATCGTGCCGAACACGGTGACCAGCCGGCGCGTCCGCTTCACCACCCGGACGGGTAGTGCATGGCCGGTGACGAACGCGACAGCATCGTCACCCTGTCCCTGGGGACGGGGTGACGGCACCGGGTAGGAGGCTGCATGGATGCAGTGAAATCAGGCGCGATCTGCCTGCTGGCGGTCTTGTGGGCCTCCGGCGCCGCAGCGGCCGGCCCGACGCTTGATCTTGCGCACTTTGACGCGCGCATCGAAACCCTCATCGAGACCGACGAGCCCCGGCCACCCGCACCCTCCGTCAGCGTCACGGTCAGCGGATGGGCAGACGATGCAATTGCACAGGGCTATGTCGAACTCATCGACGGCGCCGGCCGGGCCTGGTTACCCACAGCACTCTTGGCGGCGCCCGCACAGTCGGGCCTACAGGGTTGGCTTCCGCCGTTACCCGCCGGCATTGCAGCACTCCGACTAACCCTGAAACTGGAAAACGTCGAAGGTGCCCAATGGGTGCAGTTCGACCGCCGGCTGCCGACGGGCCCGAGCCTATTGGCCGCGGACTGGACCCTGACCACCGATCACGACTCCGCCCAGTTGCAGGCCTGGTACCTGGAAGACCCCCGGCCGTGGCTGAGCCGCTGGCTGCCGACGCTGCCTGGTTTTCGCGATACCGTCATCCGCACCCCGACCGCGCAGGCGTGGCCGCGTCGCCTGACCTGGACCCAACCGCGTTGCAGCGAATCCGCCGATACCCTGGCGGAGGTCGACAGCACGCTGTCTGCGGCGGCTCGGCAACACCCCGCCATTCTCGCCTGGCGCGTGGCCTGCGCCGTGTCGTCGGATCACCGCGCCCGGGCTGCGGAGCTGCTGCGGCTGGCAGCCGAACAGAACCGGCTGGACGACGCCCTTGCTCGCCTGGGCCTGGAACTGGCGCGTGCCGACCTGGACCGCCACCGACTCGACCGCGCCCTGGCCACGCTGGACCGAATCCGGCCGCAGATTCCATCTGAGAGCGACGCCCTGTGGCGCCATCTGCAATCACTGGCCTTGCTCCGCATCGGCCAGCCGGAGCGGGCGGTGGCGCTACTGTCCACCGGGCCGCATCTGGGCCCACTGGTGCAATGGGCCTCCGGTCAGGGCGACGAACGTCTGCATGGTTATATGCGTCTGAACTACGCCATCGCGCTCATGCAATCCGGCGATGTCGACCTCGGACTGACCCTGCTGGATGACCTGGGCCAACGCGTCCCCCACGACGGCGAGGCCCTGGCGCTGCGCGACCAAGCCAACGGCTTGCTTGGGTGGACGCTGCTGCGCCGGGGCCAGGCAGCACATGCCGTCGCCGCCTTTGACCGGATGTACACGCGCAGCCCATCCGGCGTCATGGGCCTGCTCGGCCTGGGCTGGGCCCTGAGCGCAGAACCCGGTCCCAGCCAGGCACGGCCACCGCTGCCCGTCGATGCCACCCAGGTGACGGCCGCTCCGACACAAACCGTGCTCGTCGCCATGCAGCAGTCCGGCGCGCTGGCCTGTGAGCAGGCACGCGCACTGTTATCGGAGGCCGCGACACCCTGCGCCGTGCCACAGACACTGCCACGCGTGTGGCCAGACCAAGGCGCAGACGACCGCCGTCTTCGCGCAGCGGCGCTCTGGGCCACCGTCGCCGAACAGCCAGGCGCCGGACTTGCAGGCGTAGAAGCCCGGATCGCCCGTGCCGATGTACTCAGCCAGCTGGGGCACACCGCCGACGCACAAGCCGAACTGGCATCCGCCCTGGCGCAGCTGGATCAGGCAGGTGCTGCCGGAGACGCCGTCCGCAGCTCGCTGGCGACAGCACTACCGATGACACTCACCCCGCAGTGGGTCCGACGAATTGCCAACAACGACCCGATACTCGCCCCCATGCTCACCGAGTGGGCCGCTAGCGACGCGGTCCATCACGGCATGACCATGGTCCGCCAGCTGGAAGCGTTGTTGAACCCGCCCGCTGGCGATGTTTCACAAACCGCGGTGCGGCAACTCCAGGAGGAACTGCTCGCCCGGCTCACCGAGGACGCCATCACCACGCTCGCTGCCACCGAAGCCAGGCTGCGTGAGTACCGCCTGGCCGCACACCTGCGACTGGCCCGACTACACGATCAGCCCACCGCGCAATAAGCCGGTGCCCCGCCCCGGCAGCCGGACGGACCGGGCCCGCACGGAGACGCCTGACGCCCGTACGGCGGGTTAGAAGTACAGATCCAGCAGTGTGGGTATCAGATCCGGGCCAGAGTCTTCCGTGGCGTCCGCTTCGAAGCTCTGCCGCCCCTGCGCTATCGCCAGGAATCGGTCGCGCCCCTGCGACCCGCCGCCGTGCTCTGGTGCTGCATCTGACTGCAGGCTCTCCAACCGGTCTGACATGGGCGGATGCGTGCTCAACAAGTAGCTCAAACGGCTCACATCCGATGCGTTCACCTGCGCCATCCGCTGCAAGACGCTGGACAAGGCGTGACTGTCATAGCCCGCTGCATGCAGCAGCGCGTGGGCCCGGAGATCGGATGCCAGTTCGTCCTCCCGCGTCAGTTTGGTGGCCAGCAGCTTGTAGAGGCCGGACGAGGTGATGACGACCCGCTCACCCGAGCGATTGGCAAACTCCAGCTTGTGGCTGAGCAAACGCCCCCACACGCCCTGATGGACCAGCGCGCGCATGTGATGCTGCTGCTCGATGTGCGCAATTTCGTGGGCCAGCACAGCCGCCAGTTCGGCCTCGGTTTCCAGCAAATCCCAGAGCCCGGTGGACAGCAGGACGATGCCGCCCGGTACCGCCAGTGCATTAATGGCGGGGTCGTCAATCAACGCGAAGCGCCAGGGCAAGCCTGGCCGCTGGGATTGCTGCGCCACCCAGCGGCCAACCAGATTGATGTAGCGCTGACGCCGGGTATCCTCGACCGGCGGGTAAGCGCCTAACAGGTGAGCTGCTGCGCGCTCGCCCAATTCGATTTCTCGCGACTCGTCGACCTCATCACTCAGCCCCAGCGCCGTGGCTGCCGCGCCCAGGCGCGAATCCGGGTCGAAATGCTGACCGGCACAAGCGGCCAGCAACAGCGCGATCAATGGCAGCAGGCGACCAGCGACCGCTGACACGAACCGGGCCGGCCACAGGTTATTCCGGTTCATGGGTCAGACCTCCGTCTGCGGCAAACCGCCGGGCGTCTTCACCGGAGGCCGCATAGCCCGACACCGCAGCCAAGGCGTTGTAGTCGGCATTCGCACGGCCGATGCGTTCCACATCGATCCCCCGCACCGCGGTCGCCACCGTCAGCTCGGAGTCGGCCCCGTAGGCGCTATCGGACACGACGCTCAGGTGATCGTCCTGTTCAAAGACATGGACATTGAGCAAGCGCACCCAGCCGGTGACCTCCGTCGTACCCGTCGCCGGTTCGGGCAAGGTCACCTGCACCCAGTTTCCGTCTTGTTCGAGAATTTCCACCACTGTGCCAATGGGCACGGGCCCCAGTCGCTCCGCCCGAAAGCCCGGATCAGCGCGCAGCACGTCCGGCTGGATGATTCGCCCCTCGCCGGCGAGCGCTGAAAGCGGACTCGCCGCAGCCAGCATGAGCAGAATCCCTATTCGTCGCATCACGTTCCCACCCTCCTGCATCTCAGTCCGGCGCATAGAGTTCCACCGCTTCGGCCCGCCCCTTGACCGCATGTGCCCCCATGGGCGTGAAGCGGCGCGTGGGGTCGCATTGCCTGCGAACGGCATCAGAGACCAGCACCGGCGCCAGCCCCTTCGTCAGCCCCTCGATCCGACTGGCCAGATTGACCACATCGCCGATGGCTGTGTAATCCAGCCGATCTGCAGACCCCAGAAAACCGACGATGGCTTCCCCTTGGTGCAGCCCCACGCCGATGCGGAAAGGCTCTCCCAACTCATCGGCCCATTCCTGGGAAAACCGCTCGGCCTCGGCCAGCATTTCGCAGGCCGCAGCAACCGCTGCCTCGCATTGCTGCGCATCGGGAAGTGGCGCGCCCCAGAACGCCATGATGCCGTCACCGATGAACTTGTCGATGGTCCCACCGTGGCGAAGAATCACCGCGGTCTGGCGTTCCAGATAGCCGTTCAGAGCATTGAAGACCACCTGCGCCGAGCGGGTTTCCGAAAAGGTCGTAAACCCGCGAATGTCCGAGAACATCACGGTGACCGGCATTCTCCGCCCAACCCGGGCATCGGCCCGGACATCGGGCATTCCCATGAGTTGGCTGACGACCTCCGGATGCACGAAGCGGCCGAAGTGCTGGCGAATCGCCTGGCGTTGCTGTCGCGTCACTAGGTAGCGGCGCATCAAGTCGACGACCAGCACGCAGCAACACAGCAGCACTGCATGACCCAGCGGCAGATACCAGCCGCCGACGAAAGCCTGGCGCATGACGATCAGGGTCACTGCAATCAGTCCAGCGGTTAGCAGCACGCTGACCAGCCAGCGGCGAGCGAGCACGGCGCAGGCCAGCGCGCTGAGCACCAGAGCCCAGTTCAGGCTCCAGAGCATCGGTGCCTCCAGCGCGCGATAAAAATCATCCCGCCACCATCCGCGTGCTGCCGTGGCCAGCACGTCCATACCCGGGGTGTGATGCCCCAGAGGCGTGTGATGAAAATCATTCAACCCGGACGCAGTGGCACCCACGATGATGAGTTTGTTCGTCAGGCGCGATGACCATTCGTCCTGCGCATTGATCAACCCCTCATACACAGTGGCGAATCCGTAGCTCGACCAGCCCGGCGTCCCAGCGCTCCAGCGCAGGCGCACGAGATCATCTGCGCGTGCCGCCGAAGCCGTTGCAGGCCGCCAGTCCTTGACCACCTGCCAGGGCAACGAGGGCACCCACCAGGCCCCGGCTTGCCAGCGCCGTCGGTACTGTCGCAGCAGACCATCCGGGTCCAATGGCACGTTGACCGCCCCCACCTGCCCCGGCCGGATCAACTCCCGCACAGGCAGCAACATGGGCGGATGGCTCGCCTGAGCACCTGCAGCCTCCAAACCGAGTTGCGGCGCCAGTGCTGCCAGATCAAACCCCGCCGTCACCTGCTCCCGTTCGTTGCGTAGCAACAACAACGGCAGGTAACACGATGGGCAGCCCGCCAGGGTCTGGGCCAGCGCCCGGTCCTGCGCAGGCCGCAATGCGTCGGGCTCGGTGAGCAACACGTCGAGCACGATGGCCTTGGGGTCAAACTGGCTCAGCAGTTCGATGAGCTCTGCGTACACCCCCCTCGGCCAGGGAAACCGTCCCAGCACCGGCGCGAGCCGGTTCAGCGACGCATCGTCAATGGTCACCAACACAATGTCCGGATCGGCCGGGTGCTGATGGGCCGCGTGGCGCGTCAGCTGATCCGACAGCTGCTGATCCATCCCGCGCCCCAGCTCCATCACATGGAACTCCAGGCCGATCAGCAGCAAGGCGGCGACCAGCCAGACCCGCCGGGACTGTACCCAATTCATGGTCAGCCCGGCAGTCGGGACCTCCCCAGCTCGGCCAGGGCCCGGCGGCGCATCCAGCCCGCCAGCAAACAGCCCCAAAGCCACAACAGCCCCAGACTGCCCGACCCGCCGCCGCCACCGCCGGCCTCATCGTCGTTGCCGATACCGCCTGTCGCACTGGCCGCGCCCAGGGTGGCATTCACTGGATCCGTCAGGGTCACCGTGAACTGCTCATCGGCCTCTACGGTGGTGTCCCCGCGCACCGTGACCGAAATCGATCGTATGGTCTGACCCGCCGCAAAATTGAGCTGGCCACTGGTGGCGTCGTAGTCCCCGTCGGCTGTGGTCGCTGTTCCATCCGCAGTGGCGTAGCGAACCGAGACGGCCCGGCCGCTCGGCGCGGACAGGCTCACATCGAACTGCAGGCCCACCGTGCCGCTATCACCTTCCAGAACGCCGGCCGATGCGATGGACAGCTCTGGTGTCGGATCATCATCCTCGATCAGACCCACTGCCTCGGCGTCCGCCAAGGTCGCCCGAACCGGTGCACTCAAGGTAACGACAAAGCGCTCATTGGCCTCATCCAGCACATCGCCACTGACCGGCACTGTCACCGTGGCTGAGGTTTCACCGGGTGCCAGTGTCAGCGTGCCGCTGCTGCTGACGTAGTCACCGGCACTGGCCGACGCGCTGTCGTCACCGGTCTGGTAGCTGACCTGCACCTCGCGGCCGCTGGCAGCCGACAGCTGGACCGTGAACTGGGCCTGTGTATTGCCGCTATCCCCTTCGGCCAGGGTGGTGTCGCCAATCGACAGCGCTGGCAAGGGGTCATCGTTGACGATCGTGCCGGTCACTGAGGTCGTGGCCAAGGTGGCGTTGCTTGCAGCGCTCAAGGTCAATGCCAGCGTCTCATCCGACTCGTTGAGTCGATCACCCCGCACCGGAACCGCAACCTGCTTGCGCGTCTCGCCTGGTGCAAAGCTCACGCGAGTGGCCACGGATTCGTAGTCACCCGCAGCCTGCGAGGCCGAGCCATCGGCCGTCGCCACAGACACGGCAACCGTCTTGCCGCTGGCTGCCGACAGGTCCAGCTGGAAGACCAGTGAGGACGTACCCGAATGACCCTCCGAGACGGATGCCCCGGTGGCGCTCAGACTGGGAACGGCATCGTCATCCCGAATGGTACCCGTGGCGGTCGACGTTCCAAGGCTGGCACCGCTGGGCTGGCTCAGGGCCAGGGTAAAGGTCTCGTCCGGCTCGTCCCGCGTGTCTCCACGTACGGTCACGCCCACGGTCTTTTCGGTTTCGCCGGCCTGGAAAGTCAGCGTGCCAGACCGTGCCACGTAGTCACCCGAACTGGCCGTAGCGGAACCGTCTGCAGTGGCGAATCGCACGCTGGCGGTGCGCCCACTGGCCGCGCTGAGCCGGACCACAAACGCGGCATTGCGATCGCCGCTATTACCCTCGGTGATCGACACATCGCTCACGCTCAGCGCAGGGGCCGCGTCATCGTTGCGAATGGTCAAGCGACCGGTGTCATCGGCCAGGGTGGCATGGGTGGGGCTGCTGAGCGTCACCGTCAGGTGCTCGTCGGCCTCGTGACGCGTGTCCCCCCCAAGCTGCAGGCCGATGGTGGCCGTCGCCGAGCCCGCCGGAATGGTCAGACTGCCGGAGCCGGCCTGGTAATCGCCGTCCGCTGTCGTCGCCGTACCGTCGGCGCTGGCCCAGTTCAGCGAGACATCGCGGCCACTGACGCTAGACAGGCTCACCGTCATCTCGACCACCCGACTCCCGCTATTGCCTTCGCCGTAGGTGACATCGGCAATGCTCACGCTGGGCAGCGGATCGTCATCGGCAATGGTCGCGGTCGCGGAGGAGTCACCAATGGCCGCACCGCTGGCATTGCTCAACCGCAGCTGGAATTGCTCGTTCGCCTCATCCAGCGCGTCGCCGCGCACATTCACGGTAACCGACTGGGCCGTCTCGCCCGGCGCGAACGTCAGCGTGCCCGACGTGCTCTCGTAGTCGTTATCGACGGTTGTCGCAGAGCCGTCACGCGTCGCGTAGTCCAGAGTGACCGCGCTGGCGCTTTCCGCCGACAGCCGAACCTCGAACACCACCGGACTCAGTCCGCTATCGCCTTCGGTGATCTCCACGTCGGCAACCGTCACGGTGGGCACCCCTTCGTCATTGACGATCGTGCCCGCGGCAGTCGCGCGTTCCAGACTGGCATTCGCCGGAGCAGCCAGCGTGACCGAGAAGGACTCGTCCTCCTCGCGCACCGTGTCACCGGTGATCTGCACTTCGATGGTCTTGGCCGTCTCACCCGGTGCAAACGTCAGGGAACCGCTGGCGGCCACGTAGTCACTATCTGCCGTCGTGGCCGTGCCATCGGCGGTCTGGTAATTCACCGTCACCGTGCGCCCGCTGGCGGCGGAGAGACTGACGGGGAGCACGAGGCGTGAGGTGCCCGAATTGCCCTCGGCGATCGAGCGATCCTCGATGCGCAGCGCCGGCAATGGATCGTCATTGACGATGGTCCCCACGCCTGTCGCATCAGCGATCTGCGCGTTCTGCGCCTCACTAATCACCAGTTGCAGGGTTTCGTCAGCCTCGTTGCGTGTATCGCCGGCAACCGTAACGGCCACGCGGCGACTGGTCTCGCCCGCTGGAATCGTCAGCGAGCCGCTGGCCGCCGAGTAGTCGGAATCAGCAGTCGTCGCCGAATCGTCGCGCGTCGTGAACTGCATGGACACGGCCTGCCCACTGGCAGCCGACAGGCTCACAGTGAAGTTCAGCGCGACTGTGCCGCTGTTGCCTTCGTCGACCTGTGCATTGCTCACCCGCAGTGCGGGCACGGCATCGTCGTTGGTAATGGTGCCAATGGCCGATGCGGTCTGGATGCTGGCGTTGGTGGCCTCGCTGAGACGGACGGAGAACTGCTCATCGGGCTCGTGGCGGGTGTCACCGTTGACGGCCACCTGGATCGACTGGCTGGTTTCAGAAGGCGCAAAGCTCAGCTGCCCGCTGCGGGCCTGGTAGTCACCGTCGGCCGTCGTGGCCGAGCCGTCCTGGGTCGCATAGCGAACGGTGACCGTACGACCACTGGCCGCAGACAGCGTGACGGCCAGGGTGAGCGTCTGCTGACCGCTATCACCTTCCGTCACCGTGGCAGCGGCGATGGCCAGGCTGGGCGTCGCATCGTCATCTACGATGGTGCCCGTGGCCCGACCATCCTCCAGTGCCGCGTTACCCGGGTTGCTCAGCACCAGATCGAATGTCTCGTCGACCTCGTCCAGGCGGTCGCCCTGCACGCTGATTTCGATAGTGGCCGTACTCTGGCCTGCCGGGATACTGATCTGGCCGGTGGCTGCGACGAAATCCGCGTCGGTGGCCGTCGCTTCCACGGTCGCATAATCGGCCGTGACCGTCTGACCGCTGACGGCAGACAATTCCACCGTAAACGTCATGGTCGTCGTCCCGCTATTCCCCTCGGCCACGCTCACGTCAGCAACGCTGAGCGTCGGCAGGCCTTCGTCGTTCTGAATCGTGCCGGTTGCAGTGGCCTGGTCCAATGTCGCCTGCGCCGGGTTGCTCAGTGTGACCTCGAAGGTCTCGTCGGCCTCATTGCGCGTGTCGCCGACAATCGCCACATCAATGGTTTTCTGCGTTTCGCCGGCTGCGAAGGTCAGGGTTCCGCTGGCCGCGTTGTAATCCGAGTCTGCGGTGGTGGCGGTTCCATCGGAGGTGGCATAGGCCACCGTGATGTCTCGTCCGCTGGCCGCTGACAGCTGCACGCTGAACTGCAGATTGCGTGTGCCGCTGTCGCCCTCGGCCTGGCTTGCGTCCGCAATTGACAGCGCCGGTAACGGATCATCGTCGGTGATGGTGCCCGTGGCCGAGTTCGTCGTCACCGTCGCATTGGACGGATCGCTAAGCCCCAGCTCGAAGGTCTCGTTGGCCTCATCACGGGTGTCCCCCTGGACCGGCACCGTGACTGTTTTCGTGGTCTCACCCGCCGCAAAGCTGAGCGTCCCGCTGCGGGCCTGGTAATCCCCATCCGCGGTGCGCGCAGTGCCATCACTGGTGGCATACGCCACCGTCACCGCACGGCCGGATGCTGCCGACAAGGTCACGGTGAACACGGCATCGACCGTGCCGCTATCGCCTTCATCGACCGTGACATCGGCCACACTCAACGTCGGCAGTGGATCATCGTCCTGGATCGTCAGCGTGTGGGTGTCATTCGCACCCAGCGTTGCGTTGGTGGGCGTCCCCAGCGTGATAACCACGGTTTCGCGCCCCTCATCCAGATTGTCGTCGACGACCGTGCCCTGAATCGTCGCCTCGCGGCTGCCGGCGGGGATGACGATGGGCGATGCAGTGAAGTTGGAATAATCGTCACCGGCGGTTGCCGTCCCCGACAGGCTGTAGGGGATCGAGACCTCATCCTCGGCGTTCTTGTCCAATGCCACCGTCACCGTTAGCGTGCCGGCGTCCTCCAGGACCTCGCTGGTGGTTTCGGGCAGGGAGACGACCGGCGGGGTGCTGTTCACGCTGGTCTGGACGGTCTTGCTCTGCCGGGTCGTATCCGGGTTCTTGTCTTCGCCCGGATTGTCACCCGTCCCACCAAAGCCACCGCCGCTGGACATCGAACTGCCGGTACCGTCATACACCTGACCGCCTTCATCGGCATGTACGGTGGCAACCGAATTCAGGGCCCCGCCACTGGCCGGCGCCGTCGCCACGTAGTTGAGCTGGACTTCAAAGCCCGGGTTGAGCTGATTGCCGATGTATGTGCAGACCCGATTGGTCTCGCTACCGGACTCTGTATTACAGGCCCAGCGATTAAAGTCGGTGCGCGTAAAGCCCGAGAACGGCGTCTCGAACCGGACCGTAAACCCAGGCCCCGCCGGCAGGTTGTTTGCGTTCTTGACCGTGGCTGTAAATGCGAGGCCCGCCTCGTTTTCCTCGGCCTCCGAAGGCCCGTCGTAGACGCTCAGATCAAGATCGACCCCGCCCGGATCCCCGACCAGGGACACAAAGATGTCGCCATCGTCATTTGGCCCGGATGCCTGCCATGCCAGGGCGTAGTCCATGAACTGGGAACGGCAGTTGGTGTAGTAGTAATTGCCGTCTCCAAACTGATCACCGAAATCCGAGCAGAAATCCCGAACCACCAAAGAGAATGGGAATCCAGCAACCGCCATCCCGGACGCGGCATTGTGCTCGGCAGGTAGCGGGCTGATCGCCGTCAGTGTCACGTTGTCTGTTTGGCTGACACGCCGCCCGATGATCTCGCTTTCGACGCCCGGCAACTCACTATCGCGGGCCCAGGTCAGGACAAAATCTTCGCCTTTTGGAGGGTAAGAGTCTTCTCCGAAGCCATCGAAATCATTGAAATAAGACTCCTGTCCTTCACGCTCGGCTCGGCCCACAGTCGCCACCTGCGGCCCCTGAACCGTCGCAACAGTCGGGTCGATGCGCTCCAGGCTTTCCGGCAGCACGTAGCTCGCCGGACTGGTCATCCCGTTCTCATTCGGGATGAGCTGATAGTGATTGGGCTCCATCACCAGAAGCACGTGATCCGGACTGAGTGACGTCGAAGACTGGGAGCTATCGAAACTATCCGCGCAATCATCAAACGCGTCGTCCGGGCAGATATCCCCCAGGGCGATATCTGGTCGCGCGTAGGATTCACCGCCGTCAACCTGAGAGACCCGCTGCGCGGCCAGATACTCACTGCCATCTGCGCCAAAGAGTTGCCAGCGCACATCCCGGCGGCCGGCACCATCATCAAAATCCCATACGAGTCCGAATACATTGCGTCCGGCTGCCAGGCGCTGCGTCAGCGGGTGAACAGCTGCTCCAGCGCTTTCCGTGGCCACGAGCGTGATGACATTGCCCGTGCCTGCAGCGTCATCGGCGGCGATCTGCCGGACGATGAGTCCGCGGTCGGTGCCTGCGTCAGCCGTGAAGATGGCAGACACCAGAAAACGCCGAATGGGATCGGCCGTGGTATCAAACGCGACGTCCGACGCACGTGTGGTCGTGAACGCACCCGGAAACACCGTGAACTCACCCTGCCCGTCCAGCGGCGCAAGCGTGCTCGCATCATCGGACTGAAACGCGAACAATCGGCCCTTGACCACGGGCACACCTGACCCCGAGTCCGTCCAGGTGACGAGGACCTGATAAGTCTGGGGGAAGCTGCCATCGGAGGCCGTAATCGCCACACGCGGCTCCGACTGGTTACCCACCAGCTCAGAGTTCACGGAGAATCGGATTTCCTGGTGCGTCCATCCTGGGAAGGTCGTGTCCCCGTCGCTGTACTCAATGGGGTTTGCCGTCACCGCATCGGTGATACGCAGCGAGCCGTAGATGTTCGCATCGCCGTCGGTATCGCCGTCCTGGTTGGGACTTTCCCAGACCGTCACGGTCACCAGCGGGTCAACCCGCGTACTGCCATCTGCGTTGGACTCGACCGACTGCAGCCCACCTGCAGTCGCCACGGCTGGGGCAGACTGTTCACCGCCGATGGCGGCATCGTTGGCCTGGTACTGGAACACGATGTACTGGCGCGCCAGTTCATCACCGCCGATCACCAGACACGGCGCGATCAGCGCAGCCAGTGCCAGCTTTCGGATCCAACGATTGCCTGACAGCAATCCGCTCACTCGATGTTGCAGATGGTTGCGACGCATATCCCGCTCCTCCCAGACGGCCCCGATGACCGCCCCCATGCTTCGTCGCATCGTGATGCGACGGCCAAAATGGTTACTTGACGAAGTACGTCCAGCCGATCAAAAAGCTGACGGTGCTGGCACTGACATCGGTAGCATCGCCCCCGAACTCCCCGGGTGTGGGCACGAGGAAGAACGACGAGCTCGCACCCCCTCTGTTAAAGGGCTGCACGCTGGAAAATCGCTGGTAGTCCGACTCGCTGGCGAAGGTGTAGGACAGGCCCACCGACAGCAGTGATTTTTCGGAGGTGCGCGAGAACCCGACGGTGACGTTGTTGTTGTCCCAGGTCGTAATCCCCATGTCGTAGTTGTTGTTGTTGAGGAACAGACTGGGATCGTTGGGCGCACGGTCAAAGGCCGACTTGTCCGTTCGGGCGCTGAGATACAGCGTGTAGCGATTGCTAACGCGCTGCTCAATGCCGATGGCGAAGTTGGTCACGCTGCGAGCGCGATCCCGGACCTCCAGCACTTCATTGGCATCCACCGGGGTGTTGGCATTGCCGAGCACCAGATTCTCCGAGCGGGCATCGACCACCGTGTAGGGATCCACCTCGTCAAACCACTCGGCCGCCAGGGCGACACGGGTTTGCCCCAGCAGAAACTCCAGACCCAAGGCGACCGACAGCGGGTTTTCGTATTCGGCATCCAGGTTGTCCTGACGGCCATCCAGTAACTGGTCACCGTTATTGGCCTGAATGGGATTGTTGATGTCGGAAAACACCAGCGAACTGGACCCGCTGCCTGACAGCGACACGCTGGGCGTGGTGAGGGTCAGTCCCGCCTTTATCCACTCCCAGTCAGCCGCGACGCCCAACTTGAGCAGTGCACGCAAGTTCTGGAACTCCACCGAGCGGTTGTAGGCCTGCGTGGCCGCGACGTGTGTCACCTGGTTGGCGGCGCGGGCCGTCTGGGCAATGAGTGACGACTGGCTGCGATACGCGGCATAGGCCGTGGCCCCGACGGACCATCGATCCGATACCAGCGTGCCGTAGGACAGGCCCGCCCAGTATTCACTGAGGTTGCTGCTGTAACTCATCTGGCCGCGGTAATCCTCGACCTGCCCGCTGGACTGCTCGCCGAAGGCGGGCTGGCTGTTGCCTCCGGGCATATCGACATTGCGGCCGCCGTAGAGCAGATCCTGGGAGAACTGCAGGCGCTGTGACATTTGCGAGCCGCCGGATTGGCGGGCCAGCACGCTATAGCCGAGCTTGACGTCGTTGAACAGCACCGTGCCGCTTAGCAGCAGTGGCACCGAGCCCGGCTGCGAGGATTCCAGCGGTTTGCCGGTCTCGGCCCCATCCTCGATGCTGATCGAGCGCACCTGATAGGCGTCGGCGTTAATCGACAAGGTCAGATCCGGCACGTAGGCCAGACCCGCCGGGTTGTAGTACGTCGCACTGGTGTCCCGAACACCGGCCACCATGGCGCCGCCCATCAATGCCGAGCGTGTGCCGAACTGGTTGGTCCAGTAGTGATACTCCTGCGCCGACGCTGCAGACGTCAGCCCAAACGCGCAAACCGCCAGCAGATACCGGCTGCACGCCGCAGCCTTGAACGTTTTACTCATTCTCGCCCCCACTCCCGATGTCCCGAGCCGCAGTCCCCGTGCAGCTCAATGCGTCAACGAAACATAGCGAGCGACCCGCGCGTTGCAATCATCCGGATCGATGAAATCTGCTCCGTGTCTCAGTTCTGTCTCCAATCAGCGACAGGCCTGCACTCGCGCCGGGATACCAAAAGCCCGGACCAGCGGCGGTTTTAGGCCGATGATGGGGTCGAATCACGACAGTTGACCCCGCAAGGCGCAGCAATGGCGACTGCCCCCCTGAAACGGCGATGTCGTCAAAAAGTCATGCAGTTTTCCGCAGGCAGGCGCTCGCACGGGACTTGCATGACCGGGCCCAGCACCACCGTCTCAGCTGGCATCCACAGCCCGCCGCCCACTTCAGGATTCATTGCGTATGACCCGCCTTCACCCCAAAGCCAAGCAACTGGTTGCCATTGGTGGCGGCAAGGGTGGCGTTGGCAAAAGCGTTGTGGCGATTGCGCTCGCGGTGGAGTGGGCTCGCCAAGGCCGACGGGTGGTCCTGGTGGATCTCGATCTGGGTGCGGCGAATCTGCACAGCTATCTGGGCATTCATCACGCAACGCCGACACTGGCCCGGTTCCTGCGCCGGGAAACCGACACGCTGGAGGGTCTGCAGGTCGATACCGGTCAATCCGGTCTAAAGCTGTTGCGAGGGGCCGATGACGTGCCGGGGCTGGCCAATCCCCAGCACTGGATGAAGCTCAAGCTACTCCGCCACATCCGAGCGATCGACGCCGATGTCGTGGTCTTGGACCTTGGCGCGGGCACGGCCTTCAACACTCTGGATTTCTTCGGGGCTGCCGATCTCGGGCTGGTGGTCACGGAACCTCAGCCAGCTGCCGTCATGAACGCCTATGGCTTCATCAAGGCCGCATTCCATCGCCGCCTGCAGGCGGTGTTTCGTCACCACCCGGCCTTGGCCGATGCCGTGGAATTCGACCTGGCCGCCCCGGACGATCAGCGCCAGTTTGGTGTCGACTGGCTGCGCCAGATGGCGGCCGACCTCGCTCCGGAGGCCACGGGCGTCATCCATGACATCGCGCAGGGCTTCAAGCCGGGGCTCATCATCAATCGCAGCCGGCCCGATGATGACAACACGCTGGTAAACAATCTGCTGACGCTTTGTCGCAGCCGGCTGGGGCTGTCCGTCGAGCAACTGGGCCAAGCGCCGGCCAACGAGGCCATGCGCCGGTTCCAGTTGAATATTCCGGGCTTTCTGCAGCAGCCGATCGCGGCTGATTTTCACGCGTCTGTGCAGCGTATCGTCCGCCGGCTGGACCAGGCGTCTGCTGCTCAGTCCTCCACACCACCTGATCTCAGCGAGGCCGCCCAGCACCGGCTTCAGCAACTCCTCGACACGCTCAACACCGAGCAATTGCAGGGGCGATCACGGGATGCCTGGAAGTTGCGCGTGTTCTTCCGACCGCAGGATGTGATGGCCTTGCTGGAATCGCATGGCCATTCGGCAGAATCGCTGATCCAGAACTGATCTGCAGCCCCCCGTTGGAAACAACTTCACCCGCCTCGGGGTGACTGGGCCAAGGCTCGGGCCTGGAAGTATTGCAGCCGCAAGCGACGGGCATGAAAGACCAGATGTCGCCAGACCGGTTCGGTCGCAAAGCGAATCTTGAGATGCGCCGTTCCCGCACGGACCTGCTGGGCGTTCAGCCCGGCCACCACCTCGATGCGCAGCTGACGCCCGGCCTGCACGCCGCGATCTTCAACACGGCTCAGTGTGGCGCTGAGATCTTCATGCAACACAGCACCGCCGCGCGGCAGCCGGAGCGACAGGCGATAGTCACCCGAGCGAAAGCGCTGGGCATACAACTCGGGGAAATGTCCCACCAGCGCGGCGGACGATCCGGTCGGCAGCAAACTGCCCAGAGGATCACCCGAGTGTTGCCAGTCGCCAAGGCGCAGTGAGGGATCAGGCATGAACACGCCCGCAGCCGCGGCGGATACGGATAAAGCCTCGCGCTTGCCGGCCACCACCGCTGCAATGTCACGGGCAGCGCGCCGTCGCTCCTTGGCCGCCTGCGCAGCCAGGGGCTCGCCGCCACGCGAGGCGTCCAGCGCGGCCTCGCTGACCTGCACCTCTTGTCGAGCCAGCGTCACCGCACGATCCAGTTCGGGATTCTGCAGCGTCGCCAACAGGCTGCCCGCCTCGACCGGTCCAGGTGGTGACAAGCGTGTGAGCACACCCGCCTCCTGCGCCCTGACGGCATAAGTCCCCTGCAGGTCCAGACTCACGGGCAGCGTCAGCCGATGCGGCAACGGCAAGCACAGCAGACCCAACGACGCGAGGATCAGCCATGGCCAGCGCCGACGCAGCCCTGCCCGCCCGGCGCCCGCGCCCTGCGACGGCTTGGACGCTCCCGACAGCCGCGGGATCACGAACATCAGTACCGCCCCCCAGCCCACGGCCAATGCGCCCAGGCCGTAATACCGTGGCAACAGCATCCAGGTGATAAAGGCCAGGATATAGACCTTGTAAACCAGAGCCGCCACAGCGAATAACAGCTGCGGCCAGCGAGTGGTCGCCAGCACCTGTGCAGCCCTGAACTCACCCTGCCCCAGCGCGTGCATCAGCCGGGACAACGCCACACTGCTCTGGGCGTGAAAGTTGCGCCGGTACAGGCCATCGCTGAGGGCAAAGTAGCCGTCCAGCTTCATCAGCGGATTGAGATTGAACAGCAGCGTGGACAGGGTGTTGAACAGGAAGACATGCCCGAACAGCTGCTTGTGCCAGGGACTGTCGGTCAGGTGCCAGGCCACAAAGGCACAGAGCCCGATGGTGACGTCAGCCAGCAGTCCACCCAGGCTGATGATGATGCGCTGTGTCCGGGTGGCCGTGACATCGGCGCGGGAACAGTCCACAAACGGCAGTGGGTAAATGGCCACGAACATCATGCCCGCCCGACCCACCCGCACCCCGAAGCGCGTGGCCGCCAGCACATGACCCAGTTCATGGAATAGTTTGAGCACCGGCGCCAGCAGCGAGAACGCCAACAACGCATCCACCGAGAACACCTGATCCAAACTGCCGGTCAAGGCGAACTGGGACTGCGTGGCCATGACGCCGCACAGCAACAACAGGCTTGCCAGCATCAGCGCCCCCGGCCATCCATAGACCAGAGCCGCAATGCGTCGCAGCCGAGGCTGGTACGGGGCGACCTGCAGCAAGGGCAGGCTGAAGAACAAGGGGTTGAACCGGGGCCGGCGACGCTTGTTTGCGGCCGCCCTTGCGGCGTCGATTTGCGACAGCAATGTTCCCACCGCCGTTGTATCCAGCGCCTGCGGCCGCTGCCCGGCTTGCAGGGCATCCCGCGCCAGCAGGAACTGCTCGGCCTGCTGCGGCGGCATGTCCATCGCCTGCTCGGCCGCCGGGTCCCACAACAGGTAGCGATGCCGCCGGGCCTCCGGCGACAAGCTCAGCCTGGCCTCGGCTAAAGGGGCAGTCCGAGGTATTTCCATGCGGCCAATTGCAGGTATTCGATCGCCGGTCGGGTCCAGACGTAGATGCGCGGTCGTCGTGGACCATCCAGCCGCGCAAAGCCGGTCAAGCCCTTGAATAGCAGGTCCTCGACCGCTGCTGACTGCGCCGGACGTTCGACCGCTGCCAGCACCTGTGTGGTCGACTGACCGTCCGGCTGGCTACGCGCCACCGGGTGGGTCAGAACGCGAATCGGAAACGACTGCCCGATTACGCCCCGGACCACGAGATCACCCGGCATGCCGGGCTCGACCTGCGCCGCGTCTGCTGCACCAAGGTCAATGAGGACGTGCATGTCGGAACCGAATTGCAGTTCGGCCACGAAGTCACCCGCCGCTTTCAGGGCACCGAGTTGGTCGGGCGTCAACACATCGGCAATGCGCCCGTCGGCAGGCGCTCGAATCTCGAGCTCCTGGAGTCGGCGTTGCCCCTGCTCGACCTGCAGGGCAGACACCGCCTCACGCTGCTGCAGGATTCGGTACTCCCCGTAGTCACCGCGAGACAGCGCTTCCTTGGCATTGAGTGACTGCAGCATGGCGTCCAGCGAGGCCTGCAAATCGGCCTCGATGAGTTCAGGTGCCGTCATGCGCGCCAGCACGTCGCCGGCCCGCACCTGATCGCCGACGCCCACTTGGATCTCTGCCAGTTTGCCGGCCTGTGTGGCAACAATCACCTGCGAGTCCGCCGGCACCAACGTCGCAGGCGCACCCACTTCCATCGGAATCGGCCAAAGCAATGCAAGGCCCAGGAGTGCGACAACGGCAGTCAGGCCACGACGTGACCGCAGGCGACCGGCCAACGAGGCGCGCGGTGCCGCCCTGAGACTCAGCAAATCGACCAGTTCCAGGCCCGTGGCCTCGTCCACGTCAGCGGCCACGTACAGAGCCACCCCCGCTCCGGCGGGGAGGAACAAAGAAAAACCCGACAGGCCGTGCTCCTCCAGCAGCAACCGCTTGTCGAGTTCCGACGGCGCCTCGCCCCAGGGCTGGCTGGATCGCAGGCATCGCTGGCCTTGAGCCACCAACTGCGTGATGAACACGCGCAGGCTGTCCTGGAGCTTGCTGGCATCGTCTACTGTGAGTTCGCACCACAGCAACCGGTCGCCCCGGACCTGCAGCAGGCCGACGCCGGGCCAGCCGGTCTCACGCGCAAGCGCCAGCCGCATCTCGCCCAGCCAGGCGCGGGGCCGCCCAGGCGTCTGCCGCATGACCGCGCGCAGACGATCCATCACCGCCCGCCCGCCGACTTGTGCGTCTGCCGGCGGTTCCACGGGCGGCGCCTGTGCCGCTGGCACCGCCCCGGCAGCAAGCCGGCGGCTGGCCTCGGTATAGCGTCGGATCAACTCGATCTTGCCCGCAGCGGTGCCGGCGGGTCGCAGCACCCAGACATGTTGCAAAGTGCCCGGTGCAGGCACCCGAAGCAGCCACAACTCCCCGGATTCGATCAGCTCTGGGCGCGCCTTGCTCTCACGCCCCGCCAGGCCATTCAACGCTGCGACAACCGCCGCAGTCTGCAGGCCAAGAATCGGCTGGTAGGCGCCCTCGGCGGTGCTGCGATACAACGCCACGAACGCATCATCGATTCGCTCCGGCACCGCTGCGTCGGTTTCCGGCACTTTATCGACCGGCAGCGTTGGCGCGGGTTCAGGTCTGGATGGCACCAAAGCGGTCTTCGTAGACTTGAATCGAGCGCGCGAGCACGGCGGCCAGCCGTTTGGCCGCATGCGGGTTGAGCACCATCCGGTGCGTCAAGGTCACGTCCAGTTCGCCGTCCTGAGGCATGCCTTTCCAATTCTGATGCAGCCCGAACAGCAGAAAGAACTCCTCGCGGGTGGCCGTCGCCGTCGCGATGTTGGCGTAGGTGCTGACAATGCTGCTGTCATCCCACTTGATCTTGACGCCATCTACGCTGGCGCCCCCTTCGGGATTGGCTTGTGCTTCTTCGGTCACGCATCGACTCCTTGACTTGCGTTTGATTGGCTTGGCAGGGACTAAGCCGCCTGCGGCACAGCGGACTCGGCCGGCGACGCCGCGGCGCCCTGCGATGCGCCGGTTGCGTCGAGCAACTGCCGCAGCATCGCGTCCAGCAGATAGCGGTCCAGTGCCGATAAATCACTGGCTAGCGCGGCCTTGATCTGCTCGATCAGCGCTTCGCCCGCCAGCCCGGTCATCAGCGCGCCCGACATGTCCACCGATGCCAGCTCAGCCAGCAGCAGTGCCAGCGATTGGCCCGATGCCTGGGCCGTGACCTGGTCCAGCAGGGCCGCGGTTCGGTCGCGCAGCAGTTCGGTGAGCGAATCGGCAAAGCCATCGTCACCGGAGCGGTCGCGTGCATCCGGATCGAAACCGAAGCGGCGTTCACGTTCTTCCAGCGCCCCGCCGGTCACATCGTTGACCTGGCTGATGGTGAGCACATCCTGCGCCCCCAGACCGGGGAAGTTCACGGTCACGACCTCCAGGAACCGGTCGGCGTCGAACACACCCAGCGAATCATCCGCTGCAAAGTCCGCAACCATGTAGATCGCGGCGGAATCTCCGGCCAGGTAATCCTGCTCGGTATTGCCGAAGAACTGATCCGGCCCGAGCCCACCAATGATGATGTCGTTGCCGGCGCCGCCAATCAGGGTGTCGTCGCCGCCCTGATCGAATGGCAAGCGACTTTCAAAGAACAGATGTTCTTGCTGGGGCTCACCCGCACGGTTGGTTGGGTAGTCCCGACTGATGATGAAACTGTCACCTGCGAGCAGGTCCTGACCGGCCTGGCCGTCCAGCCGGTCCGCGCCGAATCCACCCAGCAGCAGGTCGCGGCCGTTTCCGCCAAGAATCACATCATCAAACCCCAGGTCGGATCTGACATCGGCCAGGCCCTGAACCCGCTCGACCAGGCTGGCGCTTGCATCAACGCCGGTCGGTGGTACGAACTCGAGGCTGGACAAGTCACCGATGAGAATGTCATCGGATTCGGAGCCGGTGATCTGGTCGGCGCCGCCCTGACCCATCAGCACCGAATCGCCAATCCCGGTCGACGACAGGCGATCCGCTGCCCCATCGTCGGCCGCCAGATTCTCAAAGAACACGGCGTCGGTGCGGTTCACAAAGCCCACCCGGGCGTCATCACCAATACCGAGGTCCTCACCGGCCCCGACCTCGATCTGATCCGAGCCAGCCCCGCCCAGCACGACGTCGTTCGCAGCGCCGGCGTCGATGACATCGTCACCCGACAGCCCGGAGCTCAGCGTTGCCACCGTCGCCGCGCCTGCATGCGTGGCCGCATCCAGCCGGGCCAGGTCGCCGGTGATGATGTCGTCACCCCCGGCACTGCTCACGGCATCGCCCCGCTCACCGGCGATGATGATGTCGTGGCCATTGCCGGTCTGAATCGAGTCCGCGCCCCCTGCCGTCGTGGCGAGTGACTCCAGCTGTTGCCACTGCCCTCCAGCGAAATGCAACGAAGCGCTGTCTCCCAGGACGATGTTGTTGCCGCCCGCTGCCCTGATGTCATCAGCGGCCTCGCCGCCCAGCAGGATGTCATGACCGCTGCCGGCCTCGATGCGATCGGCATTGCCCTGAGCACTGGCAATGGAGTCCACGCGGGTGACGGCATCCAGAATCCGGATGCCATCGACGTCGGCATGATCGCCAATCAACAGATTTGAGCCGTGAAGATCGGTGAGCGTATCGGACTGCCCATCGGCACTCCCGCCGCCGACCAGAATGTCTCGCCCCATCCCACCGACGAGGTTGTCAGCACCCTGGAGGTCGGAGTCCACCGCTGCCGCCCGCATGCGCTCGATGGCACCGCTGGAGGTGACATCCACCTGGGCGAAGTCGCCGATCAGCAGGCTGGCGGAGGCACCGCCGGTGACCTGGTCTGCCCCCGCACCACCCAGCGCGAGGTTGTTCCCGCGGCCCGTGATCAGGGTGTCGGCGCCGTCATCCACCTCGGCCAGTTGCACCGTCAAGGCCGTGCCAAAGCCGCCGATGAGCTGCTCGGCGGCAATGTGCTCGCCCGAGCGATCGATGATGTCGAACACCCCGCCGGTGAGGATGTCATCACCGGTACCACCATGGACCCGGTCATCGCCCATGCCCCCCATCAACAGGTTGTCTCCCCGCTGACCATAGAGGTGGTCAACCCCGCTGCCGCCCAGAATGACGTCATCGCCATCGGCGCGGGCCATGGTGTTCAGCGCACGATCCGCGGTTTCACCGCTGTCACCCAGCGCCTCAGCATAGCCGTAGACGGTATTTGTGCCATCGCCCAGCACGATGAGATCCGCACCCGCGCCACCCTCGATGAGCACCTGATCAGCCGCCGCGCGAATCACATCGTCCCCTGCACCGGCAAAGATTTGCAGCGATTGAGCCTGCGCCGTCGACGTAATCCGGTCGGCGCCGCCGCCGGCGAAGACCGTGTGCGATCCGCTACCAAGGGTGATCTCATCGGCTGCGGCCCCAGCCGTGTTCTGGGACTGCACGGTGAAGCCCGCCATGAAGGCGGCCATCGCATCCGTGTTGTCGGCACCCTGGCGTAGAGCCGCACCCGAGCGGGTCCCGGTATCGGCCATCACGTCGTTGATCAACTGCTCGGCTGCCGACTGCGAGAAACCGCCGCTGGCAAAGTTGGCGAGAAATGCGTCACGCAGCTGGTAGTCGTCCGCCCCGAAGATGACGGTATTGCCGCCGCTGGCATTGATGATGTCCGCGCCGTCGCCACCAAAAATCCAGTAGGTGCCAGTCGCACCCTCGGGGATGCTGATGCGGTCGCTCCCGTCGCCCGCGAACACCACATGGAATCCATCGCTGGGCAGGACGAGCGTGTCCGTGCCCTCACCGGTCGCGACCAGCGTCGACAAGCCGGAAGCCCCGGACAGGTCGATCAGGTTATTGCCCTGGCCCGCTGGAATGAACAGCGACTGGGTGTTGTCTGGCAAGGCGAAACGACGGGTTTCACCATTGTTGTCGTAGCTGACCTGCGAGCCGTTGACCACGATCGACTCATCCCCGTCGCTGCTGATCTCGGACAAGGCGGAAGCCGTACTGGTCCCGACATTGAGATTGACCTGCCCGCTGGAGCCATCTCCGGCGAACGTGGCAAAGCGCTCAGGCAGATCGACGCCACCAAAGGCCTCGTCAATCGTCGGCACGGAGAAGATGGGCCCTGACGCTGTCAGCAGGCCAAGCGTGGCCTCGTAGACCGCATCAATGTCGATGAGCAAGTCACCGATGAAAGCCGCCTCCAGGAAATCGAGCAGGTCGGGCGAGGATTCGAGCACGTACTCCGCCAGCGCCAGTATTTCGGGAATCCGCAGACGGCCATCGTTGTTGGGGTCGTTCAGGCCGGCAGAAAGTGCCAGCTCGCCCTCGATGCCACCAAAAATGCCGGCCAGTGGCGTCCCGAATGCCGGGATCACGTAATCACCGGAAAACGCCAGATCAAGCAGACTGCCATCCCCACTGTTAATGAACAGGCCATCCAGCAGGCGCACGGGATTGAAGCTTTCGAGAAAGCCGCTGACGCCCTGCAGGTCGTAACCGACGTTAAACCCGAAGAAGCCCAGCAGCGAGAACACACTGGGACTGTCGGCCACCACCTCGATCAAGTCGCCCGCCAGACTGCCCAGCCCCAGCGGCAGCAGATCCGAGATCAGCTCGGCAACCTGCGGCCCCGGATCCCAGTCAATCGCGGCATCGATCAACGAGAATTGCACATCGACCAGCGCAACCTCTTCGAAATTGCCCAGCAGCAGCGCCAAGGCGTTGCTGGGGTCTGCCAATAGCGGAATCGTCAGTAGAACACCGCCGTTGGCTTCACCGAACTCGCCAAAAGTGTTCTCGGAGCGGCTCGTCAGAATGCCGTCCGACAGGCCCAGACTCGAGGTCGTGACGGACCCCTCGGCCAGTGCCTCACCACTGGGCAGCAAATCAAAGTCGCCAAACACGAAGTTGCCGCCGTCGGCCGCAAACTCGATCGCCAGTTGTCCGATGTCGGCGGCAATCCCGGCCACGGTGAGCGGTGTGCGGATGATTGGGAAGGCCGCACCGAGCGCGTCGATTGCAAAACTGATCGGCGGTACGTTGATCAGTTCCAGCAGGCCGGCCAAGGGTTCGAGATAGTCGATGATGGGGTCGATGACCGGCGCGACGAGGGTCTCGTACAGGTCGTCCAGGTTGATGCGCACATCACTGAATTCCAGGGCATCGATGACGAACAAGTCCTCGGCGCCTGTGTCAAAGGTCGCCTGAAAGATCAGCTCGGTCACAATCTCCGGCAGAATCGACACGCCCCCGAGTTGCACGGAGTCTCCGGTCAGCGGGTTCAGTATCTGCGCACCCAGCTGCAGATTGACATCGACCTCGGCCGAGAAATCGATATCCACCAGCTCGCTGACAATGATTTCGTGGACGCGGACCGTGTTCTCGAAGCCGACTACCGATTCATTCACCGTACCGGCGGCCCGGATGATCTCGATACCGCCGAAGTCGCGCTCCTCGACGGTACCTGCGGAGCCGAACAGGTCGACCTCCATCGCAGCCACCAGTTGAACCACACCTTCTTCGCCGTTCTCGAAGTCTGGCGGTAGCACCAGCTCTCCCTCAGCAAGCTGGTCCTGGCTTGGCACGGCAACCGCGCTCAATCCCAGGACTTCGGCCAGCGTGAACGAGCCCTGGAAGGTATTGGCGTCCACCGAGAAGGTGACGGATAGCTCTTCCTGATCCGTATCGTTCAGCAGGAAGAAGCCCTGGCTGTCGATGCCGAAACCGATGTAGGCATCAAAGCTTGCCGCCAGGTTGATCGCCGACCCCTCTTCCAGCTCGATCTCGAATCCGGGAATGCCGAAATCGAACCCGATATCCAGGGCTTCGTTAAACAGCTCGCCCGAGAAGCTGAACGCACCGTAGATGAACGAGTCGGCCGTGCCGCCGCTGGTGTCCAGAAAGGCCTGGATGTATTCGACATCCTGCGTCCCCAGCAAGCTGTTGAACTGGTCGTTCATAAAGCCGGTGAGCAGGTCGACCGTCGTCGGCAGGTTGCCGTCGGCATCCGGCATGGTGGCCAAGGCGATTGCCGGGTCCAGAATCGCCGCACGGATGTCGTCAAAAATCGTGACGGCTGATGCCAGGTTGCCACCCACGATCGGCAAGCTGAGGTCGCCAAGAAAACCGCTGATCGCGGCCTCCACCGAACCCAGCAATGAATCGACGCCGTCGAGAATCGTACGGGGATTGTTGAGCACCTCCAGCAGGTTGAAATCGCTGAAGAACTCGCTGAGATCCGGCAGGTTGAACGACAGGCTGTCTTCGCCCAGCCCCTGACCCTGGGCCAGGTCGACCAGCACACCTCCGAAAATGTCCGACAAGTCGGCCGAGGCCAATCCCGCGAGGCTTTGTGCGCCATCGGTCGCGATCAATTCGGCCGCAACAAACAAGCCATGCTCGGCCGCATCGAACAGCCCGAGGCTGTCGGCCAGCGGGATGGCGGCATCAATGCCGACACTGGCCTCCATCTGCAGCAAGTCGGTCAATTCGGAGATGACGGCACCCTCTCCGGTGAGCAAGGCATCCAGGTCAAGCTGTCCTGAGAATGCGTCGCCATCCATATCGCCAAAACTCACCGCGATGCGCGCCGGGGCGCCCGAGCCGTCACCCGCCCCAATTAGCGCGTGGCCATCGACCACAGCGGCTTCCAGCGGGCCCAGACCCAGCAGGATGTTCAGATCGGGCACCCCCGCAGAGAACTCCACCGACAGGCTGGTCTGCTCGGTGTCGATGAATGCCCGGATCGGCGATTCGGCCTCCTCCGCCGCGCTGTCCTCGCCGCTGACCGCCTCCATCGAGGATCCGTTTGTCCGACCACCGGCAGCGGCCGCGCCTCCTGCTGCAACTGCGCTACTCACAAGTAGCGCCTCCTCGGTGGCCGGTGCCGGCTCCGGCGCCAGCAGTCCGCTCAGATCCAGACCGAACGACAAGTCCAGCGCCACGGTGGCGTCCACCGCCAGCGCAGCCTCGCCCCGCGTGTCCGTCATGTTGGAGATGAAATCCGCCACGCCCTCGCCCAGCGTGCTCTCCAGCGCGCCCCCGAGCAGCGACACCAAGTCCACCGACAAAGGCACACTCAGGCTCTCGCTGATAAAGCTGAGATCCAGATCAACCGCCAGAATCGAGGTCTGGGCATCGAATGCGAGCCCGACCGCGGTGTCGCCGAACACGCTGCCCAGAGCGGCCTCCAGGCTTTGCAGCGTCACCTGCTCGCCGGCATCCAGCTGATCCAGTGCACTGACGAACCCGCTGCTGAAATCCAGCAGATCCAGCAGGTTGAATCCGAGAATCGGCAGGTCAGTGGCCAGAAACCCCAGGTCTTCCGCGAGGTGATCGGTCACCGCCTCCAGCACGTCGGCCATGGCCACCAGGACGTCGATGACCTCGCTGGCGTCGAAGCCGTCCAGCAAGGCATGGTCGAGATCGCCGGCCCCATCGGTTGCCTCGGCTGTCGTCGCATCCAGCTCCGAGTCCACCGTGAAGGTGTCGGCGACCAGGGGCGCGTCGGACCATTCGATGGGCGCGGTCGATGCGCCCGTCGCCGTCTCGAGCGCGCCGAACGAATCGGCGACAGGCGCCAGCGTCAACTGCGCCGCTGCCGGCTTGTCGCTTGAGGCCTGCTCCGACGGCGATGCATTGCTGAGCTGGGCGCCGGTCAACCCATCTGACACCGGTGCCAGCGTGAGCGACACAGGCTTGCCCGGCGAGCCGGGGGGCTGCGTCGCCTCGCTTTCCGGGGCAGCCGCGATGTCATCGGTCGATTGAGACCCCTGATCGGCGGTCAGCACGTCGACCACCGGATCCAACGCCCCCAGGGAGATCGGCTCGGAGGTGACCGGTGCGGAATGCCCGGTGGTTCCCGGCTTCTCGTCTCCGCCCAGAGCGGCCATCAGCTCCAGCGCAATGGCGTCATTGTTGCGGAACGCCGTGTCTTGCAACTGCTGCAAGACAAAAGCATCCAGTTCAGATTCGAACACCACCGTGGCGGCTTCGAACGACGCCAGCCATTGGCCGGCTTGTCCCATTTCAGCCGAGTCCGCCAGGAATGCATTCATTGACTCCGTGGCCTGCGCGTCCGTCAGGCGAGCCGACTGCGTGGCATCCGTGGCTGTGAGCTCGTCCGATTGTGACCATGCCCAGTCGAACGCCTGGTCCTCTGTTTCCGGGTCGGGCGCATCGGGAATGACGTGGTCGAAGCCCAGCCCCCCCGACCCCAGATCGATGACCGCATCCAGCAGAATGCGGGGCTCCATCGCCACCAGTCCATCTTCTGCTGCAGCCGTGGCTGCGCCGGCCTTCGTCACGCTCATGCCCCGCCCCCTCTACGCCCGGCCTGCCATCCTCGACCCACCCCACTCATCGGGAAAAGCGACCGGCCAAGGCCTCATCCGAGACCGCATGCGCCACAGGCTCGGCGATGGCATCACGCGCGATCATGCGGCATCGCATCCCCGGGAAAACATCCGGCCCACTGAGTTCGTAGTACACCCGCATGGTGTCCGAAGAGGTGTCGGCCACGGGGGAGATGTAGTCGAAGCTGGGCTCAACAATGGCGGGATGACGCGAACCGGCGAGCACCACGTACTGTTGCGGCTGACGACGCAGCTGTTCGACCATCGCGACCGGCGCATACACCTCAACACGCATGGGCTCGACGACAATGAGCTCGGCCACCGGCGCACCCTCGACCGCCTCTCCCGCATGGAGTAGCGCCTCGCTGATCATGCCTGCGGCCGGCGCACGAATTTCGCTTTTCTGTACGACCAGCGACATGCGACTGGCCTCGGACTCGGCCAGTTGCAGGGATTCCCGCTCTCGCTTGAGTTCCTGACGGGCGATCCGCAACTCCGCCTCGGCCTGTTCATACTCGACAGGCGAAATCACGCCCTGCTGAAACGCGTTGGTGGCACGCTGGAACTTGGTGTCCGCTGCCTCCACCCGGGCCACCGCCGCCTCCAGCGCCCCGCGTGCACGCGCCTTGACGCGGGCCGAATCCAGATCAGCCGATGCAATATCGGCATCGATTCGCGCAATCAGCTCGCCCTGCTCGACATACTGGCCCGGCTTGACCAGCACCTCGGCGAGCACGCCGTCTATGGGCGACGCCAGCTGGATGGTTTTGGACGGATGGATGGCGCAATCCATGCCTTGACCCGCCGGTTCTGAACCCTGCGCGGAGCCGGTCACGGCGCCCCATGCGAGCAGCAGCCCACCGATACCTGTCCACCTGCCTGCTCTCGTCATGGCTAGAACATCACCTCAATGGGCTCTCCGATGAGATAGGCCAGCCGGACCCAGGTGCTGAGAAACGCATAGCGAGCCTGCTCTGCGCGGGCCTTGGCCAGCTCCAGCTGCAGCGAATGCCGCAGCACCAGCATCTCAGTTCCGAAGCCGGTTCCGGCTGCTTTCTCGGCGCGCTCGACCAACGCCTCGCTGGCTTGGATCACGGCGTCAGCCTGGGTGAGCACGGCATGCTCCGCGGCCAACCTGGGCATTAGCGTGGCCACCTCAACCTCGATCTCGCGGAGCAGGTTGGCCTCACGCAGCACGGCCTGGTGATACTGGCTTCGGGCCTCCCGACTCGTGTAGCCGCGGCCACTTGCATTGAGCAGTGGAATCGAAAGCCGCAGTCCGATCGTATTGTCGAACGTCTCCGAGCCACCTCCGAAACGGCTGGCCTCACGATCCTCGTACTCACCACGGAAGAAACCATCCAGCGTAGGCACCCGTTCGCTGGCGCGTTGCTGTTTAAAGCTGCGCAATGCGCCCAGTGTCTCCAGGCGCTGCAGATTGACCCGGGGATTGTCGGTCAGTGCTTGCCGGATCAGCGATTGGACCGAGCCGCTATCGACCAGGCGATGCACCTCTTCACTGACCTGCACCGGGACCAGCTGGTCGATGGGGTGGCCGGCCATTCGGCTCAATTCGACCAGCGCCATCGAGTACTGGGAGGACAGGCTGATCTGTTCGGACTGGGCCGCACCGATTTCCAGGGCGATGAGGTCGCTGGCGTCTCCGGTCGCAAAACCGGTGTTCTCCAGCTTCTGTTCGTTCTGCTCCTGCTCACCCAGCAGCTGCAGTCGCTGCCCGACGCCATCAAGCTGTGCTTTCTTCTCCAAGGCACGCAGGTACGCCGTCACCAGCGTGTAAACCACCTCATGTGACTCGGCCACCAGTGCTGCGCGAGACGCCGCGCGCTCGCCTTCTGCCATCTTTAGCCCGCGAATTCGGGCCAGGTCGAAAATGGGTTGCACCAACTCCAGCTGCGCGACCAGCGTCTTGAAGGTTGCGTCACCCTCCTGAAACACCTGGTTGTCGGTGTTGATCACCGACTGATCCACCTGCGCAAACTCGGTGGATGCGGTGATACGTGGCAGGTAGCTCCAGACCGCATTTTTCTTGGCGTAGTCCGCCTCGACCACCTGCTCCCGTGCGGCGGCCAGCGAGACGTCACGCTTGAGGGCCAGCGCGATGGCACGCTGAATGGACACGCCGGACGTGATCGGAGACCAGGCCTGGTAGGTGCCCAGCAAATGCAGATAGGGCTCGGAGCGGATCAGCTGCTCGTCAGCGTCCTGCAATTGGCGCTCGACGATCGCGGGCCCGTCGGGGTCGGCGTCCACAGCTGATGATGCGATGTCACCGCCTGCCCCCGTCTGCTCCGCGGCCGACACGTCGTCGACAGATAACGAAAACAGGAGCATTCCGCAGATCAAGCAAGCCTTTCCCCAGGGCATCGCTGACGATCCTTTGCATTTGTAGGTGACGCCAAGGACGCTACTCCAGTGAATGTTAAAGCGAGGTCAAGTGCGCCGAGATATTGACTCGGGGCTTGCGGGATCGACGCCGCCCCTATCGATTGACAGGTGACAGCCTGCGCGCGGGGCTTACACTGCGAAACCACCTGAATTTAGTTCCGAGCGCATCATGGCACCCACCCCGAACACCCCTCAGGACACCTGCTTCACCTATGCCGTCACCGACCACGTGGCGCATATCCAACTGAGTCGCCCCGAGCGTCGCAACGCCATGACCACGGCCTTCTGGGACGAGCTACCGGCACTGATCGAGCAGATCGAGTCGGATGGCAGCGTCCGGGTCATCGTGCTCTCATCGACCGGCCCGCATTTCTGTGCCGGTATCGACTTGGCCGTGTTCCAGCAGATCCAGTCGGACAGCGAGCAAGGCGGTGCCTTCGCGCTCTACGAAAAGATCCGGCTGATGCAGAAAAGTCTCAGCGCCCTGGAGCAGTGCAGGCTTCCTGTGCTCGCCGCAATCCAGGGCGGTGCTATCGGCGGCGCGGTGGATCTGGTGACCGCGTGCGACCTGCGTTACTGCACCACGGATGCCTTTTTCTCCATTGAGGAGATCAATGTAGGCATGACGGCGGATGTCGGGACGTTTCCACGCATTTTGAAACTGCTGCCAGAAGCCGTGGTCCGCGAACTGGCTTATACCGGCACGCGATTGGGTGCCGAACGTGCCGAGCGCCTGGGCTTTGTCAACGCGGTGCTGCCCGACCACGACGCGGTGGTCGCACACACGCTGGACGTGGCCGCCGAAATTGCCCGCAAGGCACCGCTGGCCATCGTCGGAAGCAAAAAGGCGATCACCTGGGGCCGAGACCATTCAACGGACGACGGACTGCAGCAGATTGCGCTGTGGAATGCCGGCTCGCTGAGCTGGCGAGACATTCAGGAAGCCATCTCTGCTCGCACGGAAAAGCGTCCTGCCGAATTCTCGGACCTGCCGGGCAAGCAGAACAGATTGGGGGTTTAGTCCGATGCCCCGCTTCTCACAATGAGCACAAACCCAGTGGGTGGAGCAGTGACCATGGATACACGTGTCCAACAAATGATCGGCCATGGGGCCATCGTGATGTTAATCGGCCTGATTGCAGGGTTCGGGCTGGTGATGAGTCTGATTGGGGGCTTCGAGGTCTTCCCCGGCACGATCTTGCGCTTCGAGATTCCCGGAGAGTCCGATGCCTGGGCCCGCGCGCATCTCGGCGGGCTGACCAACGGCATGCTGGTCATTCTGTTTGCGCTCTTCATCCACGCCGCACAGCTACCCGACCGCCAGGCCGGTCAACTGCGCTGGATGCTGGTGGCGACCGGCTACGGCAACACGGCGTTTTACTGGGGCGGCCTGTTGTCACCGAACCGGGCTTTGACCTTGGGGGATAACCGCCTGGGCGAGAGCAATCTCTTCAGTGTTCTGGGCTTGGTCCCGGCCCTCGTTGTGGCCTTCGTATTGATTGCAGCGACGGTCATCGTCATTCGCTGGGCGTTTGTCCGCAGGTGATGCTTTTGCGCTGGAGTCATGGCCTGGTCAGCGCAACCGCCCGCCGGCCGGCCGCCGATCGCGGAATCTGCCGCCAACCCTGAGCAGGGTTGCGCGTGCCAAGGAGTCGCCCGATGTCTCGCATTGCTGTGGTTGGCTATGGACTGGCCTGTTACGCGACCTTTATCGTCGCGGTGGCGTATTTGATGGGCTTTGCGACGGGCTGGCTGGTGCCGAAATCTGTGAACGATGGCCTCTCCAGACCGTGGGCGATGGCCCTCGCCGTGGACCTGCTGCTCATTGCCTTGTTCGCGGTACAGCACACGATCATGGTCCAACCCAGCTTCAAGCGATTCATGCATCGCCTGCTGCCTGCGGCCTGCGAACGCGCCACGTTTGTCCTCGCCTCCAGTTTGGTCTTGATCCTGATCTTCCTGCTCTGGTCCCCCCTGCCTGGCACGCTGTGGTCTGTTGAGCAGCCATGGCTACGGAGACTGATGTGGGCCGGCTGCGCGTTCGGCTGGGGCCTGGCGCTGATCAGCACCTTTCAGTTCGACCACTTCAGCCTGTTCGGACTACGTCAGGTCTGGGGGCATCTACGGGGCCGGCCGGCAACAGAGGATTCGCCGTTCATGGTGCCGTGGCTCTACCAATGGGTGCGGCACCCGATGATGACCGGATTTCTGATCGCGTTCTGGGTCATGCCGGACATGAGCACCAGCCAGGCCGTGCTGGCGGCCGGCTTCACGGTCTATATCGGTTTGGGCACACAGCACGAGGAGCGTGGCCTGTACCGTGAATTTGGTGACAGTTACCGCGCGTACGCCGCCAGGACGCCGCGATTCTTCCCCAGAATCCTGCGCTAGGGAAACATCAGGCGGCGCCATTCGCCCCGTGACGAGAGGCGCTGTCCGCTTCGAATCCCACAGCCCGCTCGACCGGGCACGGGCACGGCGGCTTATGAGGCAAGCCGCGAGGCCTTGGCAGCAGTCGGAAATGGTACGGGCATCTTGGGATGGTGGGTGTCCACCAGCGGCGGCACATCGGGGTCTGCCAAGGCGTAGCCCTCCAACCAGTCGGTGACCCACTGGGGATCGCGCTCCCGGCGCGGGTTATGCCCCGGCAACGCTGCGCGGAACAGAAAAGGAAACACGTAGCTGACAAAGGCCCACATCCACCCGGCCAGTCGCATACGCGAACGGAAACTGCGCCAGAGCCCTTCCTTCCTGAGAATCACCCGGTACCCACGCATGGCGAACCGCATGACATCAAAGGAGCCGTGAAAGACGCCCAGCATGCGAGCCAGCCCGTTCGTGAACGAGGGCTTGTAGAGCGCGCAGTACACATCGTAGGCAACGCGCTTGTGCTCGGTTTCCTCGACCATGTGCCACAGCACAAACGACACGGCACGACTATCGGCGCCTGCGAACAACTTGACGCGCTCCTCGATCAACCACTTGGTTACGCCCAGGGTCATCGATTCAAAGCCCGCGGTATAGGCCATGCGCACGCGCAACGACCGCCGGGAGAGCCGTGCATAGGAGGCTTTCATCTGTTCCTCGATGGCCTCCAGTTCGGGATACCGTTTGCGCTTGAGTAAAGCGTTGAAGCGCCGGTGCGCCTGAAAATGATGCTGCTCCTGGGTATTGAACGCCCGCCCTTGCTCCTTCAAGTCACCCTCGCGCAGCTGATCGACGGCGGCTCGCATAGTCCGAATCAGAAACGGCTCCAGATACGGCATGGTCAGGGATGCCCCATTGAGCATGGCCACCAGTTCGGGCTCCCCCGGTATCCATTGGGGGTCCAGATCCTCAGGAAACTGAAAGGGAATCTTGCGAGGCTTTGGGATGGTCTCTGCGGAGCATGCCTGGCCTCCGGTTGTCGTTGTTGTCATGCGTGTCTCCTGCACATTCGCCATGACGCCGGTCGCGCCCGTCGGCCCGAAGGGGCTTCCCGGTCGTCGGGACCACAGTCCCTGCAGCGCCGTCGTCCGCTGCAAGGAGCGGACATCATCAACCCTTGATCGGGCTGCTGCACCCAAGATTAACGGCGTTAATTTAATAGCGTCAAACTTTATGCGCCGAAGCCTTCGTGGATCATCGCATTGAGCAGACCGACGTTTTGCGCACCGAGCGCGGGCAAGATCAGTCCGAAGATCACCGACTCCACAATGGCCCCGCATGCGGGACGCAGGACAGCAGTCAGGCTGATACGGTCTCCGTCCGCCTTACAGTCCCGATGGACCATAGGACCGTAAGACCGCCGGCACACAGACCGTGAATCGATCCTAAGCCGGCACTGAAGATCCGTGCGTCGATGAATCACAGGAGAAAAAATGGTCGGGGCGGAGGGATTTGAACCCCCGACCCTCTGCTCCCAAAGCAGATGCGCTACCAGGCTGCGCTACGCCCCGACGGTGACCACAAACGACACGCGACGCATGCGTTCGTGAACAGTCCAGAGCCTGACCATGCAGATCGGGCTCCGGCCCCGCGGCGGCTGGATTGATATCCGACCGGCGTCGCGGGCGGCGGATTGTAGCAGGTTCATCCGGCCATCGGTCAGTTAGCCGCGGCAGAGCCGGAAACCTGGCGATGCAGATAGCCGGGGCCACCGCCGACATGCGACAATTTTGTCTGCACCATCAGCCCCCGCCGACTGCATGACAGCCCAATTAATTGACGGACGCGCGATTGCCGACCGCGTGCTGGATCGCGTTCGAAGCGCGCTGGAGGCCCGCGCAGCGGGCGCCCGCCCCTGCCTGGCCGTCGTGCTGGTAGGCGCCGACCCCGCCTCGCAAACCTATGTGGGCTCCAAGCGCCGCACCTGCGAAAAGCTCAACTTCGGGTCGGTCGGCCTGGATCTGCCTGCCGAGACCACGCAGGAAGAACTGCTCGCCCACATCGACAGGCTCAATGCAGATGCCTCGGTACACGGCATCCTGGTGCAACTGCCCCTGCCCGCGCACATCGACCCCACAGCCATCATCGAGCGCATCGACCCGATCAAGGATGTTGACGGTTTTCATCCCTACAACATCGGCCGCCTGGCCCAGCGGATTCCCGCACTGCGCCCCTGCACCCCGCTGGGGGTGATGACGCTACTGGAGGAAAGCGGCCTGTCGGTACGCGGCCAGCGTGCCGTGATTGTCGGCGCATCCAACATTGTTGGCCGTCCGATGGCGATGGAACTACTACTTGCGGGCGCAACCGTCACCGTCACACACCGGTTTACCGAACGACTGGATGAGGAAGTCGCACGCGGCGACCTGGTGATTGCCGCAGCCGGCAAGCCGGGCTTGGTGCGTGGCGAGTGGATCAAGCCGGGCGCCGTGGTCATCGACGTCGGCATCAACCGCCGTGACGATGGCAAGCTGGTCGGCGACGTCGAATTCGACGTGGCCCGTCAGCGGGCCGCCTGGATTACGCCGGTGCCGGGCGGTGTAGGCCCGATGACGGTTGCCATGCTCATGGCCAACACGCTCACCGCATTCGACATGCAGCAGCGCAGTCGCTAATCCTGCGCTGACGACGCGCCGGCGTCCGTGTCGATGCCCTTTTCCGTCTTGATGCGATTGAGCATGGCCTCATAAGCCAGTGCCACGCTGCGCAGGAACATATCGATCAGTTCCTGATCCGGCCGCGACATGGTGGCCGGCCCCGATACGTAAAGCAGGTGCTGCCCGCCCCCGGTGGACTCGAAATAGCCGGAGAAATGATCCGGTGTGACGATGTTGCGTTGCTTACGCAACGCCAGCGTGAGGTTGTGGTAATCGAAATGCGCCAGCGCCTCGCGCGGATTCTGCCCGACCATGTCGGTAAATCGGCCGGTGGCCGCCACGATGCGCTCGTGCGTGCCCTCGCGCACCGTTGCGATACTCGAACTGACGTACAGCATATCGGCGGATTCGTAGATGAGCGCCGCCACCTGCTCCAGCACCCCCTGCACAAACTGCTCGACCGACTCGGTCCGGAACAGGTTGGCTGAGGCCTGTACAACCTGCAGCAGACCGCGCCGGTTGGCCTCCAGTGCCAACAAATCGCGGTACGAGCGCAGCGCGGTGTAGACCACCGTGAACAGCTTCTTCGCCGTGAGCTCGGTTTTTTCCTTGTAGTCGTTGATGTCGTAGCGGCGGATCACCTCACGTTCGGGCGCCTGGCCGGGCTGGCCAGTCCGCAGCACGATGCGCGCAAAGCGATTTTCGATCACGTTGCGGACAAAGTCCGCCACCTCCAGACCGGCGTGATCCGTCTCCATGACCACGTCGAGAAGAATGACCGCAATATCGCGCCGCTCGCGGAGAACTTCACGGGCCTCGGCAGCAGAATGCGCGGATACAAACTCCAACCCGCGCCCGGCAAACTCGAAGCCGCTCAGCGCAAGCTTGGTAACCGCATGCACTTCTTCTTCGTCGTCGACGATGAGCAGGGGCCACCGCAGGGCCTCGCCATTGCCATCCAGCGTTTCTTCGTCGTCTGCAAAAACCAGATCGTCGTTCATCACGGCGCCCCAGGAACGTATGGAAAATCAAAGGCGAAGCGTGTCCCCTCTCCGGGGGTGCTGTCGCAACTCACACGTCCATCCATGGCCTGCGTGGCAAGGTTATAAACAATATGCAGTCCAAGTCCGCTGCCTCCCTGGCCGCGACGCGTGGTGAAGAATGGGTCGAAGATCTGTTTGACGTGATCCGGCGGAATTCCGCGCCCATCATCGGTAAATGTCATTAAAACGCGCTCTCCCTTTCGCTGCACAGTCAAGGTCATTCGTCCCGGCGTATCTTCGTCAAACGCATGCAACAGCGCATTCATGACCAGATTCGTCACAATCTGCGACCAGTTGCCAGGATGACCGGACAGGATCAGTGCCTCCTCGCATTCGAACTCCAGCGTATGCGGTGTCTTTCGCAGATTGGGGGCAAGTGACAGCAGCACATCCTCAAGATAGGGCTTGACCTCGAAGCTGCGCAATTCATCGCTGGACTGGTCAACGGCGACCTGTTTGAAACCTTGAATCAGTTCAGCCGCCCGGCGCAGATTGCTCAGCAGAATACCCGCGCTGTCGCTGGCAGTCTTGAGGTAGGCCTCCAGCTGTGAGCGGCGCAGCTGCCCGCCAACCATGGCTTCGGACAGCGACGAGGTCTGCTCCTGCAGATGACTGGCCGCTGTCACCCCGATGCCGATGGGCGTATTGATTTCATGGGCAACACCGGCCACCAGCCCCCCCAGCGAGGCGAGCTTTTCGGAGACCAGCAACTGCTCGCGGGCAGCCTCCAGGCTCTCCTCGGCGCGCTTGCGCTCGGTGATGTCGCGGATCGCGCAGACCAGCATGGGCTCACCGTCTGACAGCATCCGGCCGATGGACACCTCAAGCGGAAACTCCTCGCCGGTCTTGCGCAGGCCGACACCCTCGCGGTCACCCTGGTCTGCGTCACCTGTATTGCCGGCGAGCATGCCCTCGATCCGGCTGCGCACAATGGCCCGGCGATGTTCTGCGCTGAGGTCGACAATATTCATGCCGACCAGCTCGCTGGCCTCGTAGCCAAACATGCGCACCATGGCCGGGTTGACGGTTTCGATCAGGCCACCGTCGCGCACGGTCACCAGACCGTCGGGGACTGCTGCGACAATGCTGCGGACAAGGTCTTCGGAGGCACGGCGCACGGCCTGCGATTCTTTGACCTCCTTGGCGCGACGCTCGATGGCGTAGCGAATGGTCCGCAGCAGTGCGTCGCCATCTTCGTAGTCGCCCTTAACGATGTAATCCTGCGCACCCTGCTGCAGGGCCGTCGTGGCAATGGTGTCGTTCTTGAGGCCGGTGAGCACGATGATGGCCGTCTCCGGCGCAACCTCGGTGATGGCCGAAATATTGGCCAGTCCCTCGCCGTCGGGCAGGCCGAGGTCGAGCAACACGCAGTCCACGCGCTGCCGGGCCAGATAGTCCCGGGCTTCGGATAGCCGCACGACATGGCTCATGTCCAGGCCACGGGGAAACTCCGCCATCGAAAGAAATGTCTCGATCAGGCGGGCATCGAATTTGGAGTCCTCAACCAGCAGCAGCCGCATGGGCTCGTCGCCGGATGTCGTCTCAAACGCTGTCACGTCGTTGCTCAAATATCTCTCGCCATCGGCGGTCGGCGCTGCGCAGGCGCGCGATCTCAGTCGAATCGAATCTATCCACGGGACGCCAGCAGGCGTTCAGGCTGGCTCCTTGCCTCACCCGGCGTCATGTCGAACCAGCGGCGAAACGCACGGTTGAATGCGGTCTGGTCCGAAAACCCAAGCATGAACGCCAACTCGGCGCCTGTCATCCCAGGTTCAGTAAACAATTCAAGCGCAAGCTGGCGGCGTGTGTCGTCCACCAGTCGGTTAAACGTCCACCCCTCGCCCGCCAAACGGCGCTGTAACGTGCGCGGCGCGACCTCCAGCGCGGCGGCGGCGGTGGCCAACTGCGCATCGCCGGCTGTGAGATGGCGCCGCAGCCAGTGTCTGAGTTGACCTGCAGCGCCACGGGACTGCGCATATTCGGTGAGCAGACGTCGGGCGTAGCGATCCATCTGCTCCCGCAGGCCGGGGTCGGCCTGGGTCATCCGCAAACCAAGATAGCCAGCGGGAAACTCCAAGGCCGTCATGCCCGCATCAAAACAGACCGGACACGCAAACAAGGCGTCGTGCGCGCGCCGGTCTGCCGGAGCACAATGCGGTAACAGCACGCGCGTGGGCGACAAGGCCTGACCGGTGATCCACCGCGCATAACTGACCCAGCCAGCCAGATTATGCTCAGCCAGTTGGCGTGTCGGTGGCTTGGACGTGACCCACATCAGGCGGAGCTGGCCATCCGGCAGCCCCTGCAGCTGCGCCTCGCCGATGTCCGCCACCAAACGCTGGTAGCGCAAGTGCCGCGTCAAGGCCTCACCCAGCGTCTCGCAGCTCATCACCACGTAACCCAGTACGCCGTAGTGTCCAGGCCGGATTGCCGAGCCCACTGCCAGCCCGAGATCCGGCGTGTCCAGCCACTCGGCAGCCACATCGAACAGGCGCGCAAACAGTCCCGCCTCAACGCGGCCTGCACTATTCGCCAATGCGTCGGGTGACACGCCTGCCGCATCCAGCACAGCATCCGGATTGCCGCCGACCTGTGCGACATAATCCAGCACGGACTGGACATAACTCACCGCAACCGAGGCCATCAGCCGACGACGCCTGTGGCCCACGCCAAACGCCTGGCATCGCCGGCAAAGCCTGCGGCGCGCACGGTCAAGACGTTCGGGCTATGTTTAGCCAACAATCCGACCCAACAAGGAGACACCATGCCCAAGCAACGCATCGCCATCACCCAGGATTTTCCCGCTTCGCGCGAGGCCGTGTTTGCTCATTTGACCGACCACAACAAGGTTGGCCCGATTCTCGGCGCCAAGATGGTGCGTATCAAGGATGGCGATGATGCACCCAACGGAGTGCATTCCGTGCGCAAGGTGTCCATCGGCCCGTTGTCCTTTGAGGAAACCGTTGTCCGCCATGAGCCGCCGTCGCGCATGGAATACACAGTCACCACCAAGGCCCCGATCAAAAACCACCGCGGCATCATGCTGTTCGAAGACACCGCCGACGGCTGCCGCCTGCATTACGAAATCCTGTTCGACGGACGCCTGCCCTTCACCGGGGGGCTGATTCGCAAACAGCTGGACTCGGCCATCCGCAAGGGTCTGAGCCGCTACGCGAAGTCACTGAGCTAGCTCGACCCGCCAGGCCAGTCGGACAGCTGCAATCCGGAGAGACATCATGGAATCACTGATCCTGCTGGCCCTGGCCCCCATCTTCTACGGGTGCATGCTGTGGGAGGCGCTGTACTGGCGCCGTCGCGGCGTTGCCCAGTACACCTGGCGCGACACCCTGTCGAACATGACCCTGGCGGGCATGCATCAGGTGGCGGACGGATTGGCCTGGCTGGTGCTTCTGGGCCTTTACACCGCGGTCTACCAGTTCCGCTTGTTCGACCTGGAGACAGGCGTGTGGACGGTAGCTGCCCTGTTCCTGGCCCAGGACTTTTTCTACTACTGGTTCCACCGTGTCAGCCACGGCATGCGCTGGATGTGGGCTTCGCATGTCACGCATCACTCATCCGAGCGCCTGAACCTCTCAACGGCCTTCCGGCAAAGCCTGACCTACCCCATCTCGGGCATGTGGGTGTTCTGGCTACCCCTGGCCTGGGTCGGGTTCGAACCGCAGTGGGTGGTGCTGGTCGTGGGCATCAACCTGGGCTACCAGTTCTTCGTGCACACCGAAGCAGTGCGCAAACTCCCGCGCTGGGTGGAATTTGTGTTCAACACCCCCTCCCATCATCGCGTGCACCACGCGCGCAATGCCGACTACGTGGACAGAAATTTCGGCGGCGTGCTCATCATCTGGGACCGCCTATTCGGCAGTTTTGTCGAAGAGCGGGACGACGAACCCTGCGAGTACGGCATCACCCGGCGGCAGATCCGCACGCATAACCCCATCACGTTAACTTTCCAGGAATGGCGCTACATGCTGCACCAGGCCACGCGCCCCGGGCTCAGCCCGGGCGAGCGCCTGCGCTATCTCTGGGGCCACCCGGACTGGGAGGCCGACTCGCTCCGCGATCAGCCCAGCAGTGAGCCGACCCAGGCAATGGGCCAGCCGGTGAGCACCGTGAACAGGCCTGCGTAAACGCCCGCCAATACGTCGTCCAGGACAATACCCGTGCCGCCACCGACATGGCGATCCACCCAGCGGATCGGCCAGGGCTTGAGGATGTCGAAGAATCGGAACCAGACAAAGGTAATCACCGCCCAGACCCACACCGGCATCGGCGCAATCATCTGTGGAATCGCCATGTTCAGCGGGATGAGCGCCAGCCACAGGCCAACGATTTCATCCCAGACGATGCCGGGCTCGTCATGCACCTTGAGCAGGCGCGCGCTGGCACCGCAGATATAGAGACCGAATAGAAACGCCAGCACCACCACGGCCCAATACAGCTCGCGGGGCAACCAGCCGATCACGCCATACAACAGCAGCCCCACCAGACTGCCGAACGTCCCTGGCGCCACCGGTGACAGGCCGCTGCCGAACCCGAACGCCCAGAAGTGCACGGGGGTGGTCAGGATGAGTCGATGGGGCGGACGTGGAGTCATGAAAAGCGCTCGGACCGGGTTAGAAATGGCGGAAGCCGGAGGATACGGGATCCACTGCAGGTGCGTCGCCCTGCCAACTGAGCCCCTCGCCGTCGACGACGCGCCCGATACACACCGGCGACAGCCCTTGCTCGGCCCAGATCGCGATCAGGGTTTCTGACCGTGCTGGCGGTACCGCCACGAGCAATTCGTAGTCGTCGCCGCCCGTCCAAATCCAGGGGTCTGGGGAGGCCGACAAGGCCGAGGCCAGTACCTGCATGGCGGGTGTTGCGTTCAGCGCGTCCGCCCGCAGCTGCGCGCCTACTGCCGATGCCTTGAGCATGTGCCCCAGATCGGCCAGCAGACCATCGGACACATCGATGGCCGCGTGGGCCAGCCCGCGTGCGGCCCGGCCTGCGGCGCAGCGTGCGGTGGGTCGGTCCAGGCGCTGCAGCAAGCGCTCGTCCACGGGCAGCGCCTGGGACACGGCTGCCAACGCGGCGGCGGCCTCGCCCGTACTGCCCGTCAACCAGAGTTCGTCGCCGGACTGCGCGGCACAGCGCCGCAGAGGCGCGTCCAGCGTCTCACCCAGCGCGGTTACGCCAATGGTCAGCGGGCCTCGGGTCACGTCTCCGCCCACCAGCTCGGCGCCGACACTCTGGGCTGCCGCGCGGAATCCTTCGGCAAACGCCGCCACCCAGTTGTCGTCCGCCTCAGGGAGCGTCATCGCCAGCGTTAGCCAGCAAGGGGTCGCCCCCATGGCGGCCAGATCGCTGAGATTGACCATGGCGGCCTTCCAGCCAAGCGCCTCGGCAGGCACATCCGAGCGAAAATGACGCCCTGCCACCAGCGTATCGGTGGTGACCAGTAGCGTGGCGCCGGCGCTGGGAATGAGCGCAGCGGCGTCATCACCAATGCCAATGCTGACCTGGGCAGACTGCGCGGGGCGCGCGAAATGCCGGGCGATGAGCTCAAACTCGCCCGTCACCGCTTCGCTGCCTTGACCTCCACCGCACGGACCTGGCGTGCGACTCGATCGAGTACGCCGTTGATATAGCGATGGCTGTCCTGGGCGCCGAAAAGCCGGGCCAGTTCAACGCCTTCCGTAATGATGACCCGATACGGCGTACCGAAATCCTGCGTCAGTTCGTAGGTGCCCAGCAGAAGAATCCCCTGCTCGACCGGGTCGATCTGGCCCCAGGGCCGGTCAAGATGTTCGGAGACCTGGCTGGCCAGCGGGCCGGCATCGTTGATGATGCCGCGCAGTGCTTCGGCGAACCATTCCGGATCGGCACTCCGCATGTCTTCGGCCATGCGGTACTCGGCCAGCAGGGCCGGTAGCTCCGCATCGGCCAGACGCCACTGGTACAGCGCCTGCACCAGCAGGCGCCGCGTCCAATGCCGGCGGTTGGGACGCGGTTTGCGGGATGGCTTTGTCGGCTGATCGCTCACAACAGCCGCATCGCCCGGTCAAAGCGCATCATGTCGAGCATGGCCTCTGCCGCTTCACGCCCCTTGTTGTTATCCGGCGTGGCGCGCGCCTGGGCCTGTTCAATGTTGTCCACCGTCAACACACCAAAGCCGATCGGCAACTCGCGCTTGATCGACACATCCAGCACACCGCGGGCGCACTCCCCGGCGACAAAATCGAAATGCGGCGTATCGCCACGTACCACGGCGCCCAGCGCAATCAGCCCGTGAAAGCGCCCCGTTCCGGCCATCCCGTCTGCTGCATGCGGGACTTCAAACGCCCCGGGCACACGCACAAAGCGCATGGCTGACGATGAGATACCGGCCTCGTGCAGGGCCTCGATGGCGCCCTCGACCAGCTTGTCGATGATGTCCACGGCCCAGCTGGTGGCGATGATGCCGATCCGGGCATCAGAGACGTCCTGATCCAGCGTGATAACGGGAACGCCAAAATCCGCACGCGTGGTCTTGCTGCGGGCGCGATGATCACTGGACATAGTCGATGACCTCTAAGTCGAATCCTGAAATGGCCGACAACCGCTTGGGTGCCGAGAGCACGCGCATCTTGCGGACGCCGAGATTGGACAGAATTTGCGCGCCCAGCCCGTAGGTCCGCAGTTCCTGGTCTGTTGCCTCGTGTTCGCCCTGGGGTTCGGGATGCGCCAGGCCGGCAATCCTCGACACCATTTCGGCCGGCGTTTCGGGCGTGCGCAGAATCACGACCACGCCCTCGCCTTCCTCAGCGATGCGCTTGAGCGCACTGTCCAGCGGCCAGCCAAAGCTGGCGTGCTGGATCTTGAGCAGATCCGCCAGGGTGTTGCGCACATGCACGCGGACCAGCGTGGGCCGATCCGCCGACGGTGTGCCGCGCACCATCGCCAGATGCAGGCAGTTGTCGATCTGGTCTTCGTACACAACCAGATTAAAGGGGCCGTGCGGTGTTTCCACCTGCTGCGAGGCCACGCGAGAAATCGTCCGCTCATTGGCCAGACGGTAGCGGATCAAGTCCGCGATGGTACCGATCTTGAGGCCATGCTCCTTGGCAAAGGCGTGCAGCTCAGGCGCCCGTTTCATGGTGCCGTCGTCGTTGACGATTTCGCAGATTACTCCACAGGGCCGCTTGCCGGCCAGGCGCATCAAATCCACCGTCGCCTCGGTGTGCCCGGCCCGGCTGAGCACGCCGCCCTTGTCCGCACGCAGCGGGAAAATGTGGCCTGGCCGGTTGAAGTCCCGCTCATGGGATTCCGGATCGGCCAGCGCGCGAATCGTCGTGGCGCGGTCCGCCGCGGAGATGCCCGTCGTCGTCCCGTGCCGGTAGTCGACCGACACCGTAAACGCCGTCCGGTGCGACTCGGTGTTCTCAGGAACCATCTGCGGCAATCGCAAGGCCTCTACCCGGTCCGAGGACATCGGGGTGCAGATGATGCCGCTGGAGTGGCGCACGATAAATGCGACCTGCTCCGGAGTAATGCTCTCTGCCGCGACGATGAGATCACCCTCATTCTCGCGGTCCTCGTCATCCATCATCACGACCATGCGGCCGGCGCGGATCTCGTCAATGATGTCTTCGATCGAATCAGTCATGCCGATTGTCCAGTCGTTTCGAGCAGGCGCTGCGCATAGCGCGCCATTAAATCCACTTCGAGGTTCACCGCTGCACCCACCTGCCAGTGCTCCAGCGTCGTGACCTCCCAGGTGTGGGGAATCAGGTTCACGCCAAAACAGTCGCCATCCACCTCGTTCACGGTGAGGCTGACACCATCCAGCGCGACGGAGCCCTTGGCCGCGATAAACCGGGCCAACGCCTGCGGTGCTTGCAATCGCACGCGGCGACTGCTGGCATCTCCGGTCAGCCCGACAATGCGGGCGACACCGTCGACATGCCCCTGCACCAGGTGCCCTCCCAGCGGCTTGGTCAGGGTCAGCGAGCGTTCCAGGTTCAGGGGCACACCCACGGCCCAGTCGCCCAGCGTCGTAACCTGCAGCGATTCATTGGAGACGTCCGCGGCAAAACCGTCGGCGTCGATGTCCAGCGCCGTCATGCACGCGCCGGAACAGGCCACGCTGTCACCCGTTCGCAAGCCTTCCGTGTAGCCCGCTGGCGTGCGAACACGCATCCGCACATCGCCGCCCGCGTGACGCGTGTAGTCGACCACCTCGCCGGTGGCCTCGATCAAACCGGTGAACATGCTTTCGGATGTGCCTGTGCAGGCATGACAGGGCGCGCGATCATACGCCAGTCGGCGCCCAGCTTGCGAACATCGACGATATCGAGCATGGGCGTCTGGGCCAGATGCTCCACCCCCGGCAGCGCGACCAACCCCCGCGCGGCGTGGCCCAGCAGGCGCGGCGCCATGTAAATCACCAGTTCGTCGACAAGATTAGCGGCCACCAGCGCACCGGCCAGGGTCGCCCCACACTCAACGTACAGCTCATGGATGTCCCGGCTGGCCAGTGCCTGTAAGGCATGACGCAAATCCACCTGCTCGCCGGCGCCGGGCACGGCCACGCATTCGACATGCTCCGGATACTCGCAGCTGGGGGTGGCGGCCGCCGCACCCAGCAACAGCACGGGTGCATCGTCGGCGCAGACGGCGGCATCAACGGGCGTCCGGTAGCGGCTATCAAACACCACCCGCGTCGGCGGGCGATCGGTGTCGATACCCCGCGCGGTCAAGCGCGGGTTATCCGCCAGCACGGTCTCCACGCCGGTCGCGATTGCGCTGGCTTCAGCGCGCATGCGGTGCACATCCCTGCGTGCGGCCTCGCCGGTAATCCACTGACTCTCCCCGCTGGCCATGGCCGTCCGGCCGTCCAAACTCATGGCCAGCTTGAGCCGAACCCAGGGCCGCCCCTGATCGAAGCGCTGGAAAAACCCCGGATTCAACCGCTGCGCTGCATCGGCCAACACGCCAGACAAAACGGTAATCCCCGCTTCTTCCAGCCGCCCCCGCGCCCGACCCCGTGTCCGGGGGTTCGGATCGTCAGAGGCATAGACCACGCGTGCAATCCCGGCCTCGATCAGACCGTCCACACAGGGCGGTGTCCGGCCAAAATGGCTGCAGGGCTCCAGGGTGACATAGGCCGTAGCCCCCTGGGCCTGCGCCCCCGCCGCAGCCAGAGCCACACGCTCGGCATGGGGCTCGCCTGCCGCGCGGTGCCCACCCGCGCCTACGCATTGATCGCCCTGGACCAGGACGCAACCCACGCGCGGATTGGGGTGCGCGGTGTACCGCCCGACCTCCGCCTGCTGAATGGCTTGCGCCATCCAGTGCTCGTCCTGCGCCGTAAACTGCCCCACCGACGGATGGCCGCGGATCAGCGTTCCCCGGCGATGAGCGACAGCTGCTGGCGTCGCACCTCGGCGGGATCAGGCTCGGATTGCAGGCGCTCGATCTCGGCGCGAAAAGCCTCGACGTCTTCGAATGCGCGATAAACCGACGCAAAGCGCACATAGGCCACGTGGTCGAGTTCGCGTAGCGCGTCCATGACCAGGTTGCCGACCACGCCGGCGTCGATGTCGCGGTCGCTAATGGCCACCAGCTTGCGCTTGATCTGGGCAATGGCCGCTTCGATCTGCTCGGCCGTAACCGGGCGCTTGTACAGGGCCCGTTCCATCCCGCGACGTAGCTTGGGCTCGCTGAATGGCTCCGGCTTGCCGTCGCGCTTGACGATACGCGGCATTTTCAGCTCCGCCACCTCAAAGGTGGTGAAGCGTCCGCCGCAATCGCCACACTCACGACGGCGACGGACCTGCGCCTCTTCGGCCATGACCCGGCTGTCGACCACCCGCGTGTCACGGGCTCCGCAGAAGGGACAAAGCACGACGGGCGACCGCGCCTCAGGCGGCCGAAGCCGTCTGGGTGTACACCGGGTAACGGCTGCACAGCGCCTCGACCTTGCTACGAACGGTCGCGACGGTTTCGTCCACCTTGGCAGTGTCTTCCGCGTCCAGCGCATCCAGCACGTCGCAAATCCAGTGCGCGACGTTGCGCATGTCGTCTTCGTTGAACCCGCGCGTGGTGGATGCCGGCGAACCCAATCGCAGCCCGCTGGTCACGCGCGGCGGGCGCGGATCATTCGGGACCGAGTTCTTGTTCACCGTGATATGCGCCTGGCCCAGGGTTTCCTCGGCATCGTGGCCGGTGACATTGCGACCGACCATGCTGACCAGAATCAGATGATTGTCCGTGCCACCGGAAATCACGTCGTAGCCGCGCTCCAGCACGACCTCGGCCATGGCGGCGGCGTTGGCGCGCACCTTGACCTGGTAGTCCTTGAACTCGGGCTGCAGGGCTTCAGCAAACGCCACGGCCTTGGCCGCCACTACATGCATGAGCGGCCCGCCCTGCGTGCCAGGGAAGACGGCAGAGTTGAGCTTCTTGTAGAGATCAGGATCGCCTGCATTCGAAAGAATCAGGCCGCCACGCGGGCCGCGCAGCGTCTTGTGCGTGGTCGTCGTCACGACATGCGCATGCGGAATCGGGCTGGGGTATTCACCCGCAGCGACCAGCCCCGCCACGTGCGCCATGTCGACCATGAACTTGGCACCCACTTCGTCCGCAATCGCGCGCATCTTCGACCAGTCGATCTGGCGGGAGTACGCGGAGAACCCGCCGATCAGCATCTTGGGCTGCTCGCGGCGTGCGGTCTCGGCGATCTTCTCGTAGTCGATCAGACCCGATTCGGGATCGATCTCGTAGTGCACCGCGTTGTAGTTCTTGCCGGAGAAATTCGGCTTGGCGCCGTGGGTCAGGTGTCCGCCATGGGCCAGGCTCATTCCCAGGAAAGTCTCACCCGGCTTGAGCAAGGCCAAGAAGACCGCAGCGTTGGCCTGTGCGCCCGAATGCGGCTGCACATTGGCGAACTCGCAGCCGAACAGCTGCTTGGCCCGCGCGATGGCCAAATCCTCGGCCACGTCGACATGCTCGCAGCCGCCGTAGTAGCGACGGCCGGGGTAGCCTTCGGCGTACTTGTTGGTCAACAGGGAACCCTGCGCCGCCATCACCCGTGGGCTGGCGTAGTTCTCCGACGCAATCAGCTCGATGTGAGCCTCCTGCCGAGCCGCCTCAGCATCCAGGGCAGCGGCAAGATCGGGATCGAAGGCAGACAGCGTGGAAACGTTACGCCACATGAAGGCAACTCCTGCAGGAAAAGACAAAGACGACAATCGATGCATTGTACCGCGCCACCCGGCCACGCCCCAGAATGGAGCGCCGGGCGGCGTCAAACAGAACGTCCGGGTGACGCCCTGTTGCTAGCGCGTGATGCTAAGCATCAGGTCCAGAGCGGCTTTGGCGGGCTTGGCGACATCCGGGGCGACCTGGATCCGATTGACGATCTCACCCGCCTGAATGGACTCCAGCGTCCAGGCCAAATGCTGCGGGTCGGTGCGGAACATGGTCGAACACATGCAGACCGTCGGCGACATGAACTGCACGGTCACGCCCTTGGGTTTCATCTCGTCATGCAAGCGGTTGACGAGGTTAAGCTCGGTGCCGACCAGCCAGTGACTGCCCGGCTCGGCGGCGCGCACCGTTTTGAGAATGGTTTCCGTGGAACCGACGAAGTCGGATTTCTGGCACACCTCAAAGCTGTTCTCGGGATGACTGATGACCAAGCCGCCGGGGTGCTCCGCCCGGAAGCGGTCGATATGCGCCGGCTGGAACATCTGGTGCACCGAGCAAAAGCCCTTCCAGAGAATCATCTTGGCGTTCTTGATCTGCTCCGGCGTCAGCCCGCCCATGGGCAGCATGAAGTCCCAGACGACCATGTCCTCCAGCGCAATCCCCATGTCATAGCCGGTATTGCGCCCCAGATGCTGGTCGGGGAAGAACAACACCTTTTCCCGCCGTGAGAACGCCCAGTCCAGCACGCCGCGGGCATTCGATGAGGTGCAGACGATGCCGCCGTGCTCACCGCAGAATGCTTTGAGGTCAGCAGCCGAGTTGATGTACGTCACCGGCGTGACGGCTTCGTCAGGGTCCAGCACCGACTGCAACTCCGCCCAGGCACGCCGCACATTGCGCAGGTTGGCCATATCGGCCATGGAACAGCCTGCGGCGAGATCGGGCAGGATCACCACCTGATCGTCGCGGGTCAGGATGTCGGCCACTTCGGCCATGAAGTGCACACCGCAGAACACGATGTACTGTGCATCCGATTCGGCGGCCATGGCCGACAGCTTGAGCGAGTCGCCACTGACGTCAGCGTGGGCGAACACTTCGTCGCGCTGGTAGTGATGCCCGAGGATCATCAGACGATCCCCCAGCGCGGCTTTGGCCGCACGAATGCGGGCGTCGCACTGCTCGTCGCTCAGTGCCGTGAAAGAGTCCAATGCAAGCGCTGTTGCTGCCATGGTGATCTCCTGTGGCGCTGATGTGGCGCCAAACTAACAAAGCACCCCGGCCTGCGCCCAGGGGTGTCAAGGTTAACGTGCGGTAACCGCTTCCTCGTCGGACTCTTCGGTGTCCTCATCAACCACCGGCTCGATGGTCACGGTTTCCGTGGCCTCGACAATGGTGTCGTCCTCACCGGTGGTGAACCGAGCCGTGACAATCGACTGGCCGGCCTCGTTAACCCGTGGGAAGAAGCGGTTTGCAGTCAAAAACGTGGTGCCGAATAGCGCCACATCCGTGTCATCTGTCGACCAGCCGGCGCTACGGGTGATGACTTGCTCGAAGGCACCGTCATCAAATGTGCCGGTGGCCACGAAGTCCAGGCTGTCGCCAAACGCCACGGTGGGCGCATCCGGCGTGATGTCCAGCGAGGTCAGCACGGCATCGACCACGGTCACGTCCAGCGGCGCCGAGGAAATGCCTGTGCTGAGGTCGATCTCTTCGCCCTCTTCCGGCTCTTCTGCGCCAAAGGTTGCCGTCACCTGTGCCGGACCGCCCGCGCCCAGCGCCAGGATCAGACTCGGCGCGGTGCTAAAGGCGTCCACCAGGACCACCTCCTCATCGGACGAGGTGAAGATCACCTGGCCGTCCAGATCCTGCTCATCCCCATTCTCAAACAGCGCGAACGGATACATGAACTCGGTGGTCCCGGTCACCAGCTGGGTCGAGCCTTCGTACTCCCGCCGCAATTCCAGGGTCTGCACCGGCGCGACGCGGACAACGGCCGTGGCGCGTTCCTCACAGAAGTCCAGCACGGCAACCGCCTGGCGTTCGCCTTCAGCAAGACCTTCAATCACTCCAACGTAGCTGCCATCGGAGCGCTGTGCGTAGTCGATCGTGGCTACGTCCTCGTTGCTGTCGTCAAACGACCAGCTCGCACGAATACTCAGATCCAGCTCTTCGCCGTCTTCATCGCCCACCGCCCTCAGGAACCGCGTGGCGCCGATCGCCGTCGTGGACTCGGGCGTATCGATCGCCAGACCGTCGAGTGCATCGACCACGACATCCACACGGGTTTCCAGGCCGGCAAGCTCCGCGAAGACCGAGGCGGTTCCAGGAGCAACTGGAATCATGACGCCCGAACCAAACGTTCCCCCACTGCTCGGTGCTTCGATGTCGCGGTTACTCACCCGGACAACGGACTCATCTGAGCTGCGCCAGACAACACGGTCGGTGAAAACGCCGACGCCGCCGTTGGTGAACTCAGCCAAGGCGGTCAGCTGCTGAATATCGCATTCGGTCGCTTCAATAATGCCGTCAACACCCTGCCCGATCGACAAAGATTCCGGCGCATTGCCCTCACCCAGGCCTTCGCAGCCCGCCAATCCGGTGACCGCCAACGCAGCAGCCAGGACAATCTTGTGATTTTGCTTGCTCACGCGTTCGAGTCCTCAGTCGGTTTCGGGCGCAGTCGCAGGCCCAGCTCACGCAGCTGAGCTGGGTCGACCGAGCCCGGCGCCTGCGTTAGCAGGCAGCTTGCGGTCTGTGTCTTGGGGAAGGCGATCACATCGCGGATGGTCTGGGCGCCGCTCATCAGCATGACCAAGCGGTCCAGACCGTAGGCAATGCCTCCGTGCGGCGGCGCGCCGTGGGCCAGGGCCTCCAGCAGGAAGCCAAACTTGGCCGAGGCCTCGTCCTCCGAAATGCCCAGCACGTCGAAAACGGCTGCCTGCATGTCGGGATCGTGAATACGGACCGAACCCCCGCCAATTTCCACCCCGTTCAACACGAAATCGTAGGCCTGAGACATGGCCGCGCCCGGATCGTTCTTGAGCGCTGCAGGGTCGGCATCTGCCGGTGCAGTAAACGGATGATGCAACGCCTGCCACCGGTTGTTGCGCTCGTCCCATTCGAACATGGGCCAGTCCACCACCCACAAAGGCCGCCAACCTTCCGCGTTGAGGCCGAGATCGCGCCCCAGCTCCAGGCGCAGTGCGCCCAGGGCATCACAGACCACCGTTGCCCGGTCGGCGCCGAAGAAGATCAGGTCGCCGGTCTCGGCCGCGGTGCGCTCCATGATGCCGGCCACGGCATCGTCCGACAGGAATTTCAGAATCGGGGACTGCAGACCCTCACGGCCAGCCGCGGCATCCGCCACCTTGACGTAAGCCAGACCCTTGGCACCGTAGCGGCCGACGAACTTGGTGTATTCGTCAATCTGCTTACGCGACAGGCTTGACCCGCCCGGCACGCGCAGCGCGGCGACCCGCCCCTTGGGATCCTTGGCCGGCGCGGAGAACACCTTGAACTCGGCATCCGCCACTAGGTCGGCCACGTCGACCAGCTCCAGCGGGTTGCGCAGGTCCGGCTTGTCCGAGCCATAGCGACGCATCGCCTCGGCATAGCTCATGCGCGGCAACGGGTCCGGGAAATCGACGCCCAGCACCTCGGTGAACAGACCGCCGATCATGCGCTCGTTCACGGCGAGGATCTCGTCCATGGTCATGAACGAGGTCTCGATATCCAACTGGGTGAATTCCGGCTGCCGGTCGGCGCGCAGGTCCTCGTCGCGGAAGCAGCGCGCCACCTGGTAGTAGCGATCAAAGCCGGCGATCATCAGCAACTGCTTGAACAGCTGCGGCGACTGCGGCAGCGCGAAGAACTCGCCGGGGTACGTGCGGCTGGGCACCAGATAGTCGCGGGCCCCTTCCGGCGTCGAGCGCGTCAGAATGGGGGTCTCGACATCCAGAAACCCTTCCTGGTCCAGAAATACGCGCAGGTACGTCGACACGCGCGAGCGCAGTCGCATGCGCTCAATCATCGCAGGGCGTCGCAGGTCCATGTACCGGTGACGCAGGCGCACATCCTCGCCCGCCTCTTCATCATCCAGGGGGAACGGCGGCGTCAGCGCCCGGGACTGCACCGTGAGTTCGGTGGCGTAGAGTTCCACCTCGCCACTGGCCAGCTTGTCGTTCACGGTGCCCTCGGGGCGCCGGCGCACGCGCCCGCTCACCGTGATCACGTATTCGGAGCGCAGCCGCTCGGCCTCGCCGAACAGGGCGGGATCATCGGGATCGAACACCACCTGCAGCAGGCCTTCGCGGTCGCGCAGGTCGATAAAGATCACGCCACCGTGGTCGCGACGGCGGTGAACCCAGCCGGAAACCGTCACGGTGGTGTCAAGAGCAGCGGCAGTGACCTGCCCGCAGTAATGCGTTCGGTACATGGAATGTCTTGGTGTCTGGCGCCACAGCGCCCATGCGAAAAGGCCGGCGATTCTACCGGCCAGGGGGGACGGCGTCGATGCGCACCGGCGCTGGCTGCGCACCCTCGGGTCGCAGTGCCCCCATGGAGATGATCAATTGCAGGGCCGCCTCGACCGGCATGTCCAGCGGCACCAACTCGTCCTCGGCCGCCATCACGACGAAACCTGAGGTCGGGTTGGGCGTGGTCGGCACATAGACCGTGGCCATGCGCCGCCCCGTATGCCGGTTGATTTCAGTCGGTGCTTCCCCGGTCCGAAACCCCAGAGTCCACAGCCCTGTGCGCGGATACTCCAGCATCAGCACCTCGCGAAACGCGTTGCCCTTGTCGGAAAACACCGTCTCGGCCACACGCTTCATCGACTTGTAGATGCTGCGGATCAACGGCAGTCGATCGACCACCGACTCGCCGACCTTCAGCAACTTCAGCCCCACCCAGTTGGCGGCCAGGGCGCCGGTAGCCAGGACGATGACCAGACTGAACAACAAGCCCAGCCCCGGCAGTTCAAACCCCAGCCAACTCTCCGGCTGCCAGGCGGCCGGCATCCAGGCAATGGTCTGGTCCAGCAGGTCCACCAGGAATCGGACCGCGAGAATGGTTGCGACGATCGGCAACCAGATCACGACACCGGCCAGCAGCCAGCGCTGGAACAAGCGTCTCACGCGGCGCTGGATGAGGGCGTGCTGGATGAACCCGAGGACGCATCAGATCCGGCAGATGAGCTGCCCGAGCCGCCTGCACCGCCACTGGAGCCACTGCTACCGGAACTGCTGTCGCCAGCCAGATTGCGCTTGCCGCCCGACTTGAAATCGGTCTCGTACCAGCCGCCGCCCTTGAGACGGAAACCGGCCGCAGACACTTTCTTCTGCAGTGACGCCGTCTCGCAGGCCGGGCAATCGCTCAGCGGATCATCGGACAGACGCTGCAAGGCTTCGAGTTCATGGCCGCAGTCGCGGCAGATGTATTCGTAAATCGGCATTGTTTTCTCCACACCCTCCGATGGGCGCTCGCAATATGGGGACCACCTGCCTCAGTTCCAAGAGCAGCAGCGCCGGGCGGCGCGGGTCGGCCGGCGCTGCCTTCACATGGCTTTCGTGCAACGGCATCCCGCTGTGAGCCGCCGCAACCGATCTTGACCGGCGTCCCGCCCAGTATGCCGGCAAGCGTGGCACGCGCCCACGACAACTTGCTGACCACGGCCGACCGCTCTAGAGTCCGAAGTCATAGGACAAACAGCGGCATCAGACCGCCAGTCCAATACAAAAAATCCGGGTTCAAACCGTGGACACCGGAACAAGGAGGAGACAGGGATGGGACAGTTGTATCTGTCGTACGGCACGGCCGGGGTGCGTTGGGTGTCCGGCATGGGGCTGGGATTGGCACTGGCGTTTCCTGCCCAGGCGCTGCAGTTCAATTTCGACAAACTCTCGGCGACCATCAACACGTCCATGGAAATCGGCGCTCAGTGGCGCATGCAGGATCGGGACAGCCGTCTGGTCGGCAAGGCGAACCTCGACCCCGAACTCTGCCGCATCTCCTCCTGCCAGGGGCATAGCAACGGCTTCGATGAGAATGGCAATCCCGAACCGGGCCTCGGCATCATCGGAGAAGGCCCGGATCGCAACCAGCGTGCGGTCGACGCCCCCGGGGCGTTCTCGATTAATCACGACGACGGCAACCTGAACTACGACAAGTACGATGTGACCCAGGGTCTGGTGAAGCTGGCGCAGGACATGACGCTCACCTTCGAAGCCTTCGATCTCGACTGGAAGTTCTTTGGCCGTTACCACGCCCACTACGACTTCGCGAACTACGACCGGGCCGAGTTCCACCCCAACCGCATCACCCAGAACGCCATCAACAACAACCCCGACTCGGGCCTGTTCCCCGACGATGATCCGCCCAACCGCCGCCTGGGCGTGGGGGAGCCGGTTTTCGTCGAGCGCAACGACCGGCAGCAGGAGCAGATCGGCCTGGGCTACCAGTTGCTGGACTTTAACCTCAACACCCGCCTGCCCTTCATCGGCGACCGCGATCTCGACGTCACCATCGGCCGGCAGCTCATTAACTGGGGCGAATCCACCTATCTGGCCATTGGATCGCTGAACAGCTTTTCGTCCATCGACGTCAATGCCTTCATGCGACCGGGCTTTCTGAACATCGAGGAAACCTTCCGCCCGCTGGGTGCCGTGTCGTTCAAGACGGACCTGACCTACGACATCGGCATCTCGGCCTGGTATGGCTACGAGTGGGAGCCTGCTGCCATTCCGCCGCCGGGCTCGTATTTCTCGTTTGTCGATCTGGACACCAACAATTCAGCCGACTCGATTGCCATCAACTTCGGTAAGACCGCTGAAGACCCGCTGGGACTAGCACTCGGCAACCAGTCGTTACTGGTCGCCTTGGCGGAAACCGGAACAACCGCTGAGCTGCTGCCACAGAAGGACGCTAGAGACGGCGGACAGTACGGACTGTCCATGTCGTTCTACTTTCCGAATCTGTTCACGGGCACTGAGCTGAACCTGTACTACGCGCGCTATCACAGCCGCCTGCCCTTTCTGTCTGCATACGCGGGCAGCATCGGCTGTCTAAATGACACGGTGCCGACGGGTAGCCAGCTCCAGGACACGATCAACGTATTCACTGATTGCCCGGAGGCACATCTGGATTCCGCGTTGTGGGCAGTCGCCACCGGCGGCGACCCGGCCAACGACCCCAACGGCGGCGCTCCGGAACAGGACACCGGTCGGCAGACCAACCCCGAGGGCTACGCAACACCCCGAGAGGGTGGCACGGCTTACCCGCTCGATACGGTCAAGTTCCAGCTCGAATATCCTGAAGACATCGACATGATGGGCTTCTCATTCAACACAGCCATCGGCGACGTGTCGTTCCAAGGTGAGTTCGTCTACCGGCCAGAGGACCCTCTCCAGGTCTCCGCGGTCGACATTGGTTTCTCGGCCCTGCAAACAGTCTTTCCAGCAGGCTGCTCGGCCGACCCGACGGTTTGTACGCCGGGCAGCGCTGACGACTTCTTGGATGTCTCCCTCCCGGGCACGGGTCAGACGATCACAACCATCACGGGTCGATCGTTCGTTGGTCCGTCTTATCTCCTCGACTATCGCGGAGTGCCGAACCACAGTGGTGCCGAGGGCGGTTTGCAACCGGGCGACTACATCCGTGGCTACGAGCCGTTCCAGACCATCAACTGGATTCTGGGCGCCACTTACGTACTCGGTCCAGACAACTGGTTCGCGGCCGACCAGATCATCCTGCTGTTCGAAATGGGCGGGACGCACATCCTTGATCTGCCATCGCTGGCCGAACTACAGATCGAAGCCCCTGGACAATTTACCCATGCCTCGGCCGGCGCGGACGGCTCAGGCGCCGATGGCGATCTCGACGGCCTGGCAAACAGCGGGTGGGTTGGACCATCGGGCGCGAGGTTCAACCCGCAGCAGGCGGATCCGAATCACTGGACGACGGCAAATTCCTTCGGCTACGACATCATCGCCATCCTGCGCTATGAGAGCGTGTTCCCCGGCATCAGCTTCGAGCCGGTGTTCCTCGCCAAGCACGATGTCGCCGGGATCTCCCCTGGGCCGGGCGAGCGGTTCGTGCAGGGTCGCCAACAGTACTCGGTCAACGTCGAGATGCGTGTCAAGAATGCGCTTTCATTCACCGCCGGTTACCAATGGTTCACCGGCGCGAAAGAGAACAACGTATTGCGTGACCGGGACTTCGCACAGCTCGGGGCACGCTACAGGTTCTAGTTCGCGGGCCGAATTGATGCGCTGAGTCGCGCGTTGACGCAAGGCGAGAACACACGGCTGCAGGAGGGATGCCCGTTTTATTGTGAGAATTTGATGACATGAGCTCGCACCCGGCAGTAGGCGTCATCTTTCGTCGTAGTGACGATCGCCCCCGGAAAGCCTAAATAATTGTCTCACTTCTCGCCCTGCCCCGGACGAAATTCAAGACACTGATCCAGGTAGCGTCATTTTTTCCAGATCTACGACACTTGAGAGGTTCTGAACGATCGGTTAATTTTCTCCAGCTATCTAAAAGGAGGGGGGGCGTCGCTCAGTCCGGTAAGGTTGCCAGAGCGAGTCGACGAAGACCCCGCCCGTAATCGAAAAAACTTCAAAGTCAGGCGTCGACCTGACCCATCAAGATGCTTACGACAGGACTGTCGGAGCGCCGGAGACAACACGGATGCGTAAGGTGCTATTGCCCCGGGGCCGGGGAATATCAGCGATTGTTGGCGGGCTTGGCTTACTACTCACCTCAACAGGAAGCCAGGCGCTCAAAATCGATTTCGGCGAGATCACGGGGACCATCAACACGACGATGGAAGTGGGCGCGCAGTGGCGCATGCAAGACCGTGACAGCCGACTCGTTGGCAAATCCAACCTTGACCCGGACCTGTGCGCGGTTTCGACGTGTCAGGGCCACAGCAACGGATTTGATGAAAACGGCGACCCTGAACCGGGTCTGGGTGTCATCGGCGAAGGCCCCGCACGCAACCAGCGTGCTGTTGATGCGCCGGGCGTGTTTTCGGTCAATGCCGACGACGGCAACCTGAACTACGACAAGTTTGATGTCACGCAGGGCCTCGTCAAGATTGCCCAGGACATCTCGCTGGACTTCGAAGCACTGGGACTCGATTGGCAGTTCTTCACCCGTTACTACGGGCATTACGACTTCGCGAACTACGATCGGCCCGAGTTTCACCCGAACGTCATCACCGAAAACACAATTGCGAATAATCCACACGCAGCGGCACCTTTCGGTCCCGGCGGCACCGGCAACACCCGGCTAAGTCGTGGTGAGCCGGTCTTCGTCGAAAGAAACGACCGCCAGCAAGAAACTGTCGGCCTCGACGTTGAACTGCTGGATTTCCGACTCGCGACCCGCCTGCCCTTCTTCGGCGACCGCGACCTCAGCGTCACGGTCGGTCGGCAGCTGATCAACTGGGGTGAATCAACCTACCTCGCGGTCGGCTCGCTCAATTCCTTCGGTGCACTGGATGCCAACGCGCTGTTCCGGCCTGCGTTCCTCAATATCGAGGAAGTATTCAAACCGCTGGGGGCGGTCTCGTTCAAGACAGACCTGACCTACGACATCGGCGTGTCTGCCTGGTACGGATACGAGTGGGAGCCGGTTGTGATCCCGCCACCCGGTGCGTTCCTATCGTTCATTGATGTCGACACCAACAACTCCGCCGACAACGTCAGCATTGGATTCGGCAAGGCGCCGGAAGACCCAAACTCACTGGCCATCGCGAATCAAGGCCTGTTGTCTGCGCTGGCCGAAACCAGCCTCACTGCCGAACTGCTTCCCCAGAAGGAAGCAAAGGGCGGCGGGCAATACGGACTCTCAATGTCCATGTATCTTCCGGATTTGCTCACAGGGACAGAGCTGAACTTTTACTTCGCGAACTACCATAGCCGCCTGCCCTTCTTCTCGGGGTATGCAGGCAATATTGGCTGCCTCGAAGACGTGCTGCCCAGCGGCAGTCAAGTACAGGACACCGTGGCCTTGTTGACGAATTGCCCTCAAGCGTCACTGGACGCTATCCTTTGGGCAATTACCTACGGCGGCGACCCGGCCAATGACCCCAACGGTGGCGCTGCCGAGCAGGACACGGGTCGCAGTGCAGGCGGCACGGCCTACTCTGATCCAGGCGTAGGCGGCACCGCCTACCCCCTCGACACAGTCAAATTCCAGTTGGAGTACCCCGAGGACATCAAGCTCTTCGGCATGTCGTTCAACACAGCGGTTGGCGAGGTCTCACTCCAGGGCGAGTTCGTCTACCGGCCCAACGATCCCCTTCAGGTCTCGATTATTGATGTCGGCTTCTCGGCCTTGGCGACGCCGTTCCCCACAGGATGTGCGGTTGACCCGAGCGCCTGCACGCCGGGTGGCGCAAACGACTTTCTGGACGTCGGGCTGCCGGGTATCGGCACCACGATCACAACTGTGACAGGACAAGAATTCGTTGGCCCTTCGTATTTGCTGGATTATCGCGGCATCAGTGGCTACTCGGGTGCCGAAAACGGCTTGCAGCCGGGCGATTACATCCGCGGCTACGAAGAGTTCCAGACCATCAACTGGATTCTTGGTGCGACCTACATCCTGGGTTCCGACAATCCAATCGGCGCGGATCAGATCATCTTCCTGTTCGAGCTGGGCGGCACGCACATCCTCGATCTGCCCGACCTGGCGGAACTTCAAATTGAAGGCCCCGGTCAATACACACATGCTTCGGCAGGTGCGGACGGATCGGGCGCAGACGGCAATTTGAACGGCTTGGCCCGCAGCGGATTTGTCGGCCCGTCCGGAGCACGGTTCAACCCGATCCAGGCGGATCCGGACCACTGGACCACCGCCAATTCATTCGGCTACGACATCATCGCGATTCTTCGATACGAGAGTGTCTTCCCTGGAATCAGCTTCGAGCCGGTCCTGCTGGCTAAGCATGATGTCTACGGCATTTCGCCCGGCCCTGGCGAGCGATTTGTGCAAGGCCGGCAGATGTATTCCGCAAATATCGAGATGCGGGTGAAGAACGCCCTGTCGTTCACTGCCGGCTATCAGTGGTATACAGGAGCCAAGGAAAACAACGTGTTGCGAGACCGCGACTTCGCCCAGCTGGGTGCGCGATACCGCTTCTGACCGCCTCATGCCCCGCATCTGCATGAAGCAGGGGCACGAATACAAGAACAGAACGATCCGGTTCGCTATGAACGCGAACTACCTAAGACTTCACTGGAGGAGTGCTTACATGCGTTACACGCCCATCATCCTCGCTGGCGCCTTGAGCCTGGCTGCCCAACCCCTACTGGCCAAGGTCTCTCCTGAAGAGGCAGCCAAACTTGGGAAGGAACTCACCCCGATCGGCGCTGAGCGTGCCGGCAATGCGGACGGCACGATTCCGGAATGGACCGGTGGCCTGCCGGCCTTGAAGGTCGAGGAGCCCACACACTGGGAAAACCCGTTCCCCGACGACAAGATCCTCTTCACGATCACCAAGGACAACGTCGACGAGTACAAAGACAAGCTCACAGTCGGCCACCTAGCGTTGTTCAACGCTTACGGCGATACGTACAAGATGAATGTGTACAAGACGCGCCGTTCGTCAGGCTTCCCCGAGGAGTACTACGAGTACACCAAGAAGAACGCGACCAACGCGAGTCTGGAAGGTACTGACCTGCTGTTAGGTGCGGAGGTCGGGTTCCCCTTCCCGATCCCGAAGAATGGCGCTGAAGTCATCTGGAACCACCGCCTGAAGTATCGCGGCAAGTCGATCCAGCGTTTCAACAACCAGTTCATCGTGCTGCCTGATGGCTCCTACACCCAGTCCACGCTGCGTGAGGACGTGCTGTTCCCCTACGCGAATCTGACCGGGGACCACACTGTCATCGACGATAAGGACGATGTGACGATTTATTACGTGGCCGAAATCCTGTCGCCGCCACGAAATGCGGGCCTGTTCTTGATGGCCTGGGAGCACGTCGACTATCGCAGTGCCTGGCTCTACCCACCGGCGCTTCGCCGAGTGCGTCGCGCGCCTTCGGTGGCCTACGACAACCCGTATGAAGGCACGGATGGCAACCAGTTCTACGACCAGGTCGATATGTACAACGGCGCGCTGAATCGCTTCACCTGGAAGCTGATCGGCAAAAAGGAGATGTACATCCCGGTCAACGCCTTCGCCATGAACGAAGCCGACGTGAAGTACGACGACGTTATCGGCAAGAGCCACATCAACCAGGATCTACCGCGGTACGAATTGCGTCGCGTCTGGGTCGTGGAATCGGACCTGAAGGAAGGCACCACGCACAAGTTCGGCAAGCGCCGCTTCTACGTGGACGAAGACACCTGGAACATTGTTGCGGTCGACTGCTACGACACCCGCGGCAACCTGTGGAAGGTGCAGGAAGGCCATCTGATCGTCGAGCGCAACCTGCCCGCCTCAACCACGGTGCCGGAAGTGATTTACGACCTGCAGGCCCGGTCCTACTTCGCCACCGCGCTGCGCTCCGAGGACGAACCGAACAACCCGTTCGTGGACTACGACACGCGCTTCTTCGATCCGCGTGAACTCAAGCGCCGCGCCACGCGCTAGCGCCTGACAAGCCCGGCGGATGTGCATGCATTCGCCGGGCTTTTTGCTGCGGGCCAACCGGCCCGATCACAAGAACAAGACAAGACTCACCGGGAGAAACCACATGCGCCGCAACTGGCTTGCCGCATTGCCCCTGGCCTGCTGCACCCTCGCCTGGGCTGCACCGCAGGACGACCCCATCCAGCCGCACCCGGCCATGTTGTCGGAGCTGGCGGATCAATCCATCGTTACCGACATCGGCCAAGCCGGCGACACGCTGATCGCCGTGGGCGAGCGTGGGCACATCCTGCGCTCCACCGACGGCAAACAATGGACCCAGGTGGAATCCCCGGTCTCGGTGATGCTCACGCGCGTGCATTTTGCCGATGAGCGCACCGGATGGATCGGCGGCCATGACGCCACCGTGCTCAAAACTACGGATGGCGGCCAGAGCTGGTCGCTGCTGAACTACCAGCCCGAGCTGGAGCAGGCAATTTACGACCTGCACTTTTTCGATGCCGACAACGGCCTGGCCGTAGGCGCCTACGACCTGTTCTGGCGCACCGAGGACGGCGGCGCCAGCTGGACGCCGGTCGACTCCCCGGTCGGGCAAGGCGAGCTACATCACTACTCCATCACCGAACTGGCGGATGGCACGCTGCTCATCGCCGGTGAACGCAGCATGCTCGCCCGCTCCACCGACCAGGGCCAGACCTGGGAGCGCGTGGCCAGCCCCTACTTCGGCTCCTACTTTGGCGCCGTGCCCAATGGCGACACGGGGGCCATCATCTTCGGCCTGCGCGGCAATGTGTATCTGCTGCCAGATGTCGCCAGCCTGCCGACACTGGAAGGCGACGAGTACGGCGAGTATCCGCTGGGCGAGATTCCTGATGGCCAGGTTACCCAGCTGAGCTTTGGCGGCACCGACTCGCTCTTCAACGGCATCGCCACCGACACCGGCGCGCTGATGGTCGGGGTCAACGGCACCATCGTGGAATACCGCAATGGCCAGTCGCAGCTGACGCGCGTGGATGGCGGCGGTTCGGCCGCTCTGGGCGATATTCACCTGCTGGCCAACCTGCGCGCCCTGGGCGGCGAAACAGGCCTGAACCACATCGACAGCGGACGCTAAACGCCGCGATATTGGCCGCGCACTGACGCGGCCGGAGCTGGGAGAACACAAACATGGCGACGACTTCTGCGTCCAACAGCGGCTGGACCGACCGCATTCTGCGAGTGGTGGAACCGCTGGTCTATGGCAAACGCTGGGTGGGGATTACCTGGCTGACGATTCTGACGGTCCTGCTGAGCTATCAGGCCCTGCAACTGGAGCCGGATGCCGGCTTCGAGAAATCCATCCCGCTTGAACACCCGTACATGAACGTGTTCAAGCAGTACCAGTCGGACTTCGGCGGCGCCAATACGGTGCTCGTGGCGCTGCTGCAAAAAGACGGCAGCGACATCTACAACGGCGAGTTTCTGGAAAAGCTCAAGTTCGTCACCGACGAGGTCTTCTACGTGCCCGGCAACGACCGCCGGCGCGTCACCTCGCTGTTCACTCGTAACGTGCGTTACATCGAGGTGGTCGAAGGCGGACTGTCTGGCGCCAACGTCGTACCGGCTGATTACCAGCCCACCCAAGCCAATTTCGACCTCATCCGCACCAACGTCGGCAAGGCCGACATCATCGGGCGACTGGTCACCGAGGACGAATCCGGCGCCCTGGTCCAGACCGAGTTGCTGGAATTCGACCCGCAATCCGGCGAGAAGCTGGACTACCGTGCTGTCGCCGCCGAGCTGGAGCGCATTCGCGGCTCCATCAACAGCCCGCGCAAATGGGAGTACCGGCTGAAGCAGCCTGTGGCCCAGGAAGATGCCGGCACGGTGGTCGCCACCAAGTTCAGCGAGCCCGGCAAGATGGACCGCTGGTTCGGCAAAACCACGGTGGTCAGCGCCAATGAAGACGGCGTGCCGATCACTGTTGAGGTCAACAATCGCGATCTCGACATCGTGGAAATGGAGAACGAAAACTACTCCGAGACCGTCTCCGTCCACATCATCGGCTTTGCCAAGATCATCGGCGATGTCACCGACGCCACGCTGGAAGTGGTCGGCTTCTTCCTGCTGACCCTGCTGATGACCTTCATCCTGCTGTGGGGCTACACCTCATCGCTCAAGCTGGCGTTTTTGCCGCTGGCCTGCTCCATCGTGGCGGTCATCTGGGAATTCGGCCTGCTGACCACGGCCGGCTACGGGCTTGACCCCTTCGCGATTCTGGTGCCGTTCTTGGTGTTGTCGGTGTCGGTGTCGCACGGCGTGCAGTACGTCAACGCCTGGGTGGACGAAATCGCCGCCGGCAAAAACAGCTACGACGCCTCGCTGGAAACCTTCCGCCGCCTGGCGATTCCCGGCACCACGGCACTGATCACAGACGTCGCGGGCTTTGCGACGATTTACCTCATCCCCATCGACATCATTCGCGAAATGTCGCTCAACGCGGCCTTTGGTGTGGCCTCCATCATCATCACCAACAAGGTCATGATGCCGATCTGGCTGACCTATGTGTCGATTGGCGATGTGGACAAGTTCCAGGCCAAGCAGGCCAAGAAGGAAGCCCTGCTCGCCGGCCTGTTCCGGTTCCTGGCCAAGATCACCCGCCGCGGCCCGGCTATCATCACCCTGCTCGTCTGCGCCGTACTGCTGGCCTTCTCGCTCTACAAGTACCCGGATCTGCAGGTGGGCGACGCGCAAAAGGGTGTGCCGGAACTGCGGCCCGACTCGCGCTACAACCAGGACTCCGCCGCCATCGTCGAAAACTTCGACCTGGGCGTGGACATCCTCAAGGTCGTCGCCGAAACGGACCCAGAGGCCTGTCGCTTCTACCACACGATGGAGCAGGTGGATCGGTTCCTGTGGACCATGCAGAACACCGGCGGCGTGCAAACCGCACTGGGCCTGCCCACCTACATGAAGCTGGTTTACTCAGGCTTCAACGAGGGGCACATCAACGCGCGCATCCTGCCGCGTAACCCCAATGCGATGGCGTTGCTGCTGTCGCAGTTCCCCTCCTCCACCGGGCTGCTCAACAGTGACTGCTCGGCAATGGCCATGTTCGTCTTCACCGAAGACCACAAGGCCGGGACGATCAAGCACATCGTCAACGCCGTTGAAGCGTTTAACGCGCAGAACGCCGAACGGTTTGCCAACGATCATCCGGGCACCGACTTGGCCGTCTGCGAGGAGAAAACGCAGCTCATCCGCCAGGCCGGTCAGACCGCGCTGGACCTCAAGCTCCGCAACGACCGCCTCGTGGCCCTCGATGCCAACAGCGAAGAGGCCAAGCGCCTGAAGAGCGAAGCCGAGTCTCTGCAAACCAAATTGGGCGAACAGCGCGAGCAGATCAGCGCCATCGACTCACCCTGCCCCGTTAACTTTGCGCTGGCCACCGGCAACGTCGGCGTGATGGCGGCCACCAACGAAGTGGTGGAAGAACAAGAGCTGCAGGTTGTGTTCTGGGTCTACGTGGTCGTGATCCTGTTCCTGTGGCTCAGCTTCCGCACCCTGGCCGGCGTCATCTGCGTCGTCGCCCCGCTGTCGCTGGTTTCGATCATGGCCTACGCCGTCATGGCAATGACCGACATCGGCCTCAAGGTCGCCACCCTGCCCGTGGTCGCACTGGCCGTCGGCATTGGCGTGGACTACGGCATCTACGTCTACGCCACCCTGGTCGATGGCATCGAACGCGGCCTGTCGCTGGAAGAAGCCATGTTCGAAACGCTCAACAAGACCGGCAAGGCCGTGCTCTTCACTGGCGTTGCCCTCGGCGTGGGCGTGGGCACCTGGCTCTTCTCCGCCCTGCAGTTCCAGGCCGACATGGGCCTGCTGTTGGTGTTCATGTTCACCGCCAACATGTTTGGCGCGATCCTGGTGCTACCGGCGCTGGCGCGGTTCCTGACCAAACGGTCGGATGGCTCAAAGCCAGCCTAGGCACCCAGCGGTCGATCGATAACGGCGTGACCTTGGTCACGCCGTTTTCTTTAGGGGGTCCGAATCGTCACACGGGCCTGCTAGACTCCGGCCCAGTTATTGCACTGCAGCGATGGCAGTGGTTCACGTCCGCCAGCGCGCCTCTTTGGCCGCATTCCCAAATCGCGGACACATCTATCAAGCGCAACGGATAAGAGCGTAGTGAAAAAAGCACTGATTACCGGCGTCACCGGCCAGGATGGCGCCTATCTCGCCGAACTTTTGCTGGAAAAAGGGTACGAGGTTCACGGCATCAAGCGCCGTGCCTCGTTGTTCAACACCGACCGGATCGACCACCTCTACCAGGATCCGCATGAAAGCGATCGACGCTTTGTGCTGCACTACGGTGACCTGACAGATTCGACCAACCTCATCCGCATTGTTCAGCAAATCGAACCGGACGAGATCTACAACCTCGGTGCGCAGTCGCATGTGGCTGTTTCCTTTGACAGCCCCGAGTACACCGCCAATGGCGATGCACTGGGTACGCTGCGGCTGCTGGAAGCCATCCGGATTCTGGGCCTGACTGAGAAGACGAAGTTCTACCAGGCTTCAACGTCTGAACTTTACGGCCTAGTCCAGGAAATCCCGCAGAAGGAAACCACCCCCTTCTACCCACGTTCTCCCTACGCCGTCGCCAAGCTCTACGGCTACTGGATTACGGTGAACTACCGTGAGAGCTACGGCATGTATGCCTGCAACGGCATTCTGTTCAACCACGAGTCCCCGATTCGTGGCGAAACCTTCGTAACCCGCAAGATCACGCGCGCCATCGCCCGGATTGCATTGGGCCTGCAGGACAAACTGCACCTGGGCAATATGGATGCGCTGCGCGACTGGGGCCACGCCAAAGACTACGTCGAAATGCAGTGGATGATGCTGCAGCAGGACACGCCAGAAGACTTTGTCATCGCAACCGGCGAGCAGCATTCGGTGCGTGAGTTCGTCCAGCGCTCCGCGGCTGGACTGGGCATGGAGGTCGAATTCTCCGGCAAAGGTGTCGATGAAATTGGCACCGTCACCGCCGTGACCAACCCGGAACTCAACGTGAAGCCGGGCCAGCAAATCGTTGGTGTGGACCCGCGTTACTTCCGTCCGGCAGAAGTCGAAACTCTGCTGGGTGACCCGACCAAGGCCAAGGAAAAACTCGGCTGGGTGCCCAAGATCAGCTTCGAAGAACTGGTCAAGGACATGATCACGTCCGACTTCGAGCACGCGAAGCGTGACCGGCTCGTCACTGAAGCCGGCTACCGCGCGTTCGACTACAACGAGTAAGCCCGGTGTCTCCAGAATCAAAGATCTATGTCGCCGGCCATCGTGGCCTGGCCGGGTCGGCCATCGTCCGAGGACTGCAGCGCAAGGGCTATCAGAACCTGATCACACGCACCCACGCAGAACTTGATCTCACGGATCAGGTAGCTGTTCAGGGCTTCTTCGAAGCGGAGCGACCGACGCACGTCATCCTCGCCGCGGCAAAGGTCGGTGGCATTCACGCGAACGACACCTACCCCGCCGAATTCATCCGTGACAATCTAGCCATCCAGACCCATGTGATCCATTCGGCCTGGCAGTCGGGTGTGGAGAAGCTGGTCTTCCTAGGCTCCTCCTGCATCTACCCCAAGTTTGCCGAACAGCCGATGCAGGAAGACTCCCTGCTCACGGGCCCACTGGAACCGACCAACGAGTGGTACGCCATTGCCAAGATCGCCGGCATCAAAATGTGTCAGGCCTATCGCAAGCAGTACGGGTTTGATGCCATCTCGCTGATGCCGACCAATCTGTACGGCCCGGGGGACAACTTCAATCTAGAAAACTCCCACGTCCTTCCGGCCCTGCTGCGCAAGTTCCACGAAGCAAAACTCAACAACGACCCGCAGGTCGTGATGTGGGGAACCGGCTCTCCAAAGCGCGAATTCCTGCACGTCGACGACTTGGGTGACGCTGTCGTGCACCTGACTGAATCCTATTCGGACTCAGAAATCGTCAATGTCGGCGTAGGCACAGATGTATCCATCCGCGAGCTGGCTGAGATGATCAAGGACGTCGTGGGCTACGCGGGTGAAATAGTCAACGACACCAGCAAGCCCGATGGCACGCCACGAAAGCTGATGGATGTTTCGCGACTCAGTGCACTTGGCTGGCAAGCCAAAACATCACTACGCGACGGTATAGAGAGCACCTACGCTTGGTTCTTAGCGAACGAACAAAATTTTCGCGCCTAGATCCGCATGATCGTCGCGGGAGGTTGGGCTACTTCCCTCCCGCGACCTGCTCGAAAATCTCCGCAAAGCGCGGAGCAATCTTCTGGATATTAAATAAATCTTCAGCTGCATCGCGTGCGCGCTCACCCATTGCGCGCCTTTCTTCCGGCTGATCGATCAACCGCAGTGCCGCTTGTAGAAACGCGCCGGGGTCCGTAGGCGAAGCGACGAATCCGGTTTTTCTCTCCAGCACAAGCTGCGCAGCAGGGTTCTTCTCATTCAGTGAAAGCAGCTGGGCACGGCCGGCACAGTGATTCGAGAGAATCTTCGACGGCACGCAGTAGTCCGCTGCATCCGGAGCGAGCATTCCGATCAGCACATCACCGCTCGCGAGGACCTCTGGCAAGCGCTCAATCGGTTGAAAGTCATTGATCTGAAAATTCTTCAAGCCGCGCTCCCGCACCTGCTCTCGCAACCAATCGGCAACAGCACCTCGCGAATTGACCACCACGCCAGCCCCTAGCGGCGCCACAGCTTCTGCAAGTCGAACCAGTAGTTCAGGACGGTGCTTGAAGCCGAGCGTGCCGGAATAGAGAAACGTGAATTGATCATCTAGCCCATGCTCGGTGGACCAGGCATTCTTACGCGCTTGGGGCGTGATCTCATCCACGGGCGCCCAGTTTGAAATCACCGAGCAGACCTGCGCCGGAACACCTCGATCCACCAAATATGGTGAAAAAGAATCCGAGATGCTGATGACGTGGCCCGCCGCCTTCAAACAACGAATCTCGCGCCTCTGGTACCAAGCCGCGGGTAAACGCCCCAGTAGCCCAAACTTCTCGGTTAGCACCTGACCGATGGCCACACCCAATAAGTCCTGAACCCAGACCACGGCAGCGATATTCAAGCGCTTACACGTGGCAAGTGTGGGAACAAGCGCATCGATGGGCGTGTTCGCAAACACAGCCACGTCAGGTTGCTCTCGACGAAGGGAAGCACTGAGCAGTTTTCCGTACCGACGCTCCAGAACCCACCGCCGGACAAACCGCTCCCGGCGCAGCGGCTCTCCAAGGTCAATCGGGCAAACTCGATGCGCTCCGGCCTCACGCCACCCCGAGGGAGTGCCATCCAGTGACTGGTTGAAGGCGTATAGAACATCCGTTCCGCCCTGCTCAAGCACCGTGGCGAGCTCTCTGGAGAATGGGTAGGCGCCGTAGTCGTGTAGGAATAATTTCATTTGGGCATGGTTTAATGAGAGAAAGCGCGCGGCCAACGCTAACCCGGTATACGAGCATCTAGGGTCGGACAAGGCCACCTAGGTAGTATAGTGGCCCCAACCGCATCACTGCCCATGAAAGGCAACGATGCCACGCAAAGAACAGCCATTCGGTATACATTCAAGTGAACATCAGCATCTTCGGCTCAGGCTATGTTGGCCTGGTCACCGCCGCCTGCTTCGCGGAAGCTGGCAACGAAGTCATCTGCGTCGATATCGACGAAGCCAGAATCCAGAAACTCACCGAAGGGCACTGCCCGTTCTACGAACCTGGGGTCGATGACCTACTAACGAGAAACGTCGAAGCCGGTCGCCTGCGCTTCACCACGGATGCCAAGGCAGCCATTGATCACGGTCTGTTCATCATGATTGCCGTCGGCACGCCTCCAGATGAGGATGGCTCCGCTGACCTCAGGCACGTACTCACAGTTGCTCGGACGGTCGGCGAGCACATGAGCGAGTACAAGGTCGTCATCACAAAATCCACGGTGCCGGTGGGCTCCGCAGAACACGTACGCAAGGCCGTCAATGAGACGCTGTCGGTACGCGGCGAGAACATCGAGTTCGATGTGGTCTCCAACCCTGAGTTCCTCAAAGAAGGAAGTGCAGTCGAAGACTTCATGAAGCCGGACCGGACGATTGTCGGCGTCGATAATCCGCGTACTGGCGAGTTGATGCGTGCGCTGTACGCTCCCTTCAACCGATCCAGAGACCGCGTGATCGTCATGGACATCGCGTCATCCGAGCTGACGAAGTACGCAGCCAATGCAATGCTCGCCACCAAAATCAGCTTCATGAATGAGCTGTCCAACCTGGCAGACCGTGTAGGCGCCGATATCGAAGCCGTTCGTAAGGGTATCGGCTCCGACCCCCGCATCGGCTACAAATTCATCTACCCAGGCGCCGGTTATGGCGGCTCCTGCTTCCCGAAGGATGTTTCTGCTCTCTCCAAAACCGGCGAACAGGCCGGGTACAGTATGGAACTGGTCGATGCCGTCAACGCGGTCAACCGTCGTCAGAAGCAGGTGCTGTTCAATAAGATCAAAGCACACTTCGGCGACTTAAACGGCAAGACCATCGCTATTTGGGGCTTGGCGTTCAAGCCGAACACGGACGATGTTCGAGAAGCGCCTGCACGGGATCTGATGGAAGCACTGTGGGAGGCCGGCGTAGTCGTCCGTGTTCACGATCCCGAAGCGATGGACACCATTCGCGCATGCTACGGCGAGCCGGAGAACCTCACCTACTGCAACTCACCTGCCGAAGCGACCGAAGGCGCAGACGCACTGGCCATCCTCACCGAATGGAAGCTTTATCACAGCCCGAATTTTGAGAAACTGGCCCAGGTGCTGACAGCCAAGGTCATCTTCGACGGAAGAAACCTGTTTGATCCAGCGCTTGTGACGCGATTTGGCCTCGAATACCACAGCATTGGTCGCCCTATCGCCAAACCGGGCTAGCAAAACCCTGTAGGCACAAAAAAGCCGGCGTAAGCCGGCTTTTTTGTTAGATGGCGTCCCCAAGGGGATTCGAACCCCTGTTACCGCCGTGAAAGGGCGGTGTCCTAGGCCTCTAGACGATGGGGACAACTTGGTGGAGCTAGGCGGGATCGAACCGCCGACCTCTTGCATGCCATGCAAGCGCTCTCCCAGCTGAGCTATAGCCCCGTAAAGCGGCGCGTAGTATAACGAGCTTCTTCGCTCGTGACCACACTTTTTTACCCCTTAAGCAACCTTGTACTCACGAAGCAATTGCTCCAGCGGCACACCGCCCGCACGGTGCTGCTCCCAGATCCAGGCATCTTCGACGATGCTCCGAAGATCCGAGCGTTTGGGCCGCCAGCCGAGCTTGCGCATGGCCGCTTCAGGGTTAGCTACCAGACTCGGAGGATCACCAGGTCGACGCGGCCCATAAGCGACCGGGATCTCACACTCAGAAACTTGACTCGCAGTCTCCACAATCTCACGAACGGAATGTCCGCGACCGGTCCCAAGGTTGAAAGCACCGGAGGTGCATCCCCCGAGCAATGCTCGATATCCTAGGTAGTGCGCTTCACATAAGTCCTCAACATGCAGGAAATCGCGCACGCAGGTACCGTCTGGAGTCCCCCAGTCAGTGCCATTCACTGTGAGACAGCCCCGCTTGCCCATAGCTGCATGTAGAGCATTGGGAATTAGATGGGTCTCGGGTTCATGGCGCTCACCCAGCCCGAGTTGTGGAGATGCTCCAGACGCATTGAAGTAGCGGAAAGACATGTACTGCATGCCGTACGCTGCTTCGAAGTCTGGTAGCGCCAACTCAACCAACCACTTGCTACGCCCGTAAGGGTTGACCGGGTGCTTTGGATGTCTTTCGTCCAACGGAATTTCGATAGGGTTACCGTAGACTGCTGCCGTAGATGAAAAGATGAAGCGCTTAACCCCGGCTTTCGCCGCTACAGACGCAAGAGTCAACGTCCGTGACGTATTATTCAAATAATACTCAGCAGGATCCCGTATGGACTCGGCAACACTGATCGAACCCGCTAGATGAATAATAGTAGTGATACTACGGTCGGCGATCAGGGTGGAGACAAGCTCCGAATCACCCATGTCACCGTAGATGAAGTCCCCATACTTGACGGCGTCCCGGTAGCCGGTGCTGAGATTATCCAAGGTCGTGACGTTGAGCCCTTTCCGAACCAGCAATGCCACCATGTGGGAGCCAATGTAGCCAGCTCCCCCAACGACTAATACGTTATCCATGCAATCGAGATCACTTGTATCTATCCACGAACCCCAATATACAGCAGGCCACGCCACGCCACACCTCACTATTGTGCGCTGCATCACCGTTGAGTCATTGCAAGGTTATCCAACTAGGCAACAGTTCAAAAGTTGTGTTTCTGGAGGCGAGTGATCTCGTAAGCTTCCCCATACGGGCGACAGGTAGGAAGTAGAACTTTCTGGCACATTGCCAGCCAGGAGGTTTGAAATGAAGAAGTCCCGATTCAGCGAGTCACAGATTGTCGCGATCCTGAAGGAAGCGG
>JAYZUZ010000019.1:0-119015 GCA_036156195.1 Pseudomonadota bacterium
GGTTCGTCCACACCACCGGCTCCGCCAAACAAAACACCCCGCTGACGCGGGGCTCGTTATGGTGGAGAGGGCCAGGGATAGACTCGGCCCATCCTGGCCCTCGCCGCTGCGCGGCGCCTCCGCTTCGCTGCGGCGTCCGATTCGGCTGTCCTGCCGAATCGTCGAACCGGTGGGTTCGTCCACACCACCGGCTCCGCCAAACAAAAAACCCCGCTGACGCGGGGCTGGTTGCGGTGAAGAGGGTTGGGGATAGACTCGGGCCATCCCTGGCCCTCGCCGCTGCGCGGCGCCTCCGCTTCGCTACGGCGTCCGATTCGGCTGTCCGGCCGAATCGTCGAACCGGGGGGTTCGTCCACACCACCCGCTCCGCCCAACAAAAAACCCCGCTGACGCGGGGCTCTTTGTTTGGCGGAGAGGGTGGGATTCGAACCCACGTGGGGCGTAATGCCCCCAACCGATTTCGAATCGGTGCCGTTATGACCGCTTCGGTACCTCTCCCATTGATGGCTGCACGCAACGCTGGGCGTTTGCGACAGGGCGCGCATTCTACCGTCTCTGGCGAGAAACGCGAGCCCCTGTGACGAGGAGATGACGAGCCGTCGCGGCGATGGGATCATGGGCGGGGAGACGCGTGGACGACAACGACTTGAGAGGACATCGCTGGACCCGGCTATTCAGCCTCGCCCTGGTGCTGGTGATCACCCTGGGTACGGCGATGACCTGCTCACTGCCCGGCACCGAGCTGGACGCCATGCAGGTTCGCGGCAGTCTGCGCGTGGCCACGATTAATCGCGCGACGACGTATTTCTCCGATGCACAAGGCGACCCGGCGGGTTTCGACTACGACTTGCTGGTTTTACTGACCGAGCGCCTGGGCGTGGAGCTGGACCTGCAGGTCTACAGTTTTGAGCGCGATGCCCTGGACGCCGTGGCCCGGGGCGAGGCCGATCTTGCGGCGACGGGCTCGATGGCCACCCAGGCGCGACGCGAGCGGTTCCGGTTTGGCCCCACACTGCGGTCGGTCAAGCCGCAGGTCGTGTATCGCCGAGGGTCCCGCAAGCCACGGGCGCTAGACGAAGTGCAGGATCCGCTGCGCGTCGCCGCAGACTCTGCAATCAGCGACGTGGTCCAGCGCATCGCAACCAACCACCCGGCGCTGGAGTGGACGGCCGTCGAGGATGCCGACGATGACACCCTGCTCTACCAGGTCGCCGAGAACACGCATCCGGTGGCAGCGGCGAGCTCGGACATCATCTCGATCAGCCGGCGCTTCTATCCCCGGCTCACCGTTGCGTTTGATCTCGACGAGCCCCTGCCAGTGGCCTGGGCGTTCCGCCCGATGACGGATCACTCGCTTTATAACGCGGTCGTGGCCTTTGTGGTCGAGCTCAAGGCCTCCAAGGAACTGGACCGGATCCGCGACCGCTACTTCGGCCAGCTAGGACGGTTGGATTATGTCGGCAGCCGGGAATTTTCGCGCGATGTCGACCGCCTGCTCCCGCGGTACCGCGAGTATTTCGAGCAAGCGGCCGAAGCCAATGACCTGGACTGGCGCCTGCTCGCAGCCGTGGGCTATCAGGAGTCGCACTGGGAAGCCAACGCCCGCAGCCCCACGGGGGTCCGCGGCATCATGATGCTGACCAAGGACACTGCCAAGTATCTGAAAATCGCGAATCGCCGCGACCCCAAGCAGAGCATCTTTGGGGGCGCCCGCTACCTGCGTGACCAGATCGACCGCATGCCTGACAGCGTGACCGAACCGGACCGGACCTGGATGGCCCTGGCGGCCTACAACCTCGGACGGGGACACCTGCTGGATGCGCGAAACATCGCGGCCGAGATGGGCGGCGATCCCGATCGCTGGGTCGACGTGCGCGCAGCACTGCCCCTGCTTACGCAGGCGAAATGGCATTCCCGTACCCGTTACGGCTATGCCCGTGGCCATGAGGCGGTCAACTACGTGGGTAACATCCGGACGTACTACGACATCCTCAACTGGATTACGGGCGCAGAGACCGAGATCGAGGCGCCCGAACAGCCGCCAGAACGAGAATTACCATCGCAACGTGAGCCTGATCCCAGTACCCGCGCCCTGGACCTGGAATCACCGATTCTTTAGGCGGCCGCACGCTATAGTGACCCGCTCTGCTGATCGAACCTGAGGGTCTTGCATGCGATTCGCCGCACTTTGTCTTGCCGGCTGCCTGCCCGTTGCGGCCATGGCAGCCCCGATGGGCCTGAGCCCTGAACTTCAGTTGATGCCAGCGCAGCGCATCAGCCCCTTGTTGCTGGACGCCCAGCCCACACCGCCCGCGCCTGCCCCGCGCACGCCGCTCATCATCGCGCAGGGCATCGAGTACACCGCCAGCAGCGATGTGACAGGGATCTGGGAACAAGCGGCTGACAATCGCTGGGTGTGGCGTGCAGTCATCCACGCGAAGCAGGCTGCATCCCTGGGTATCAGCCTGCGCAGCAGCCCGCTGCTCGAACGGGCGAGCATCACGGCCTATGACCCCGCAGGCGACCGCGTGGAATCCCTGCAAGCGCGCGGCGAGCTGCTTCGCAGCCCCTTGATCGGTGGCGACACACTGGTCGTCGAAGTCGCGCTGCCCAAAGGGCAGGCCCCTGCCCCGGTCGAGATTGCCTGGCTGCACTACGGCTTCATGGACCCCGCCACAGGCCGTCGCACGCAGAAGTCCGGGGACTGCAATGTCGATGTCGTCTGCCCCGAGGGCGATGCCTGGCGCCAGGAGATCCAGGCGGTGGCGCGATACACCTTTGACGTGGGTACGTCCACCGCGCTGTGCACCGGCACCTTGGTGAATAACACCGCGCTTGATCGTCGCCCACTGTTTCTGACCGCCAACCACTGTGTCAGCGACAACACGACAGCCCAGACCATGACGCTGTACTGGAATTTCGAAACCTCCAGCTGTGGCGGCACACCCAACGGCAGCCTGAACCAGTCGCAGTCGGGTGCCACCCTGTTGGCGACAGGTGCCGATTCAGACTTCACGCTGGTCGTCCTCGACAGCCAGCCGGCGCCAGCCTTCGATGTGACCTACGCGGGCTGGGATGCCACGGAAACAGCCGCCTGCGGCGTGACTGCAATCCACCACCCCAGTGGCGACGAGAAGCGCATCAGCTTTGAGTACGCCACCCTGACGCAGACCCAGTACAGCAGCAATACGCCCGATGCTTCCGCGCAGTTCTGGCGCGTCGAGGACTGGGACGTCGGCACCACGGAGGGCGGTTCCTCGGGCTCCGGGCTCTGGAACGAAGACCACCGGATTGTCGGACAGTTGTCAGGGGGCGGCGCAGCCTGTGGCAATGATGAACCGGACTGGTACGGCCGCTTCAGCGACAACTGGGACAACGGCTCGCCGGGCAACAGTCTGCGCCCGCATCTCGACCCGACCGGTTCAGGTGACCTGACGCTGGACGGGCTGGACGACGATGGCAACACCATCACCCTGAACACCAGCCTCTGTGGCGCCATGTCCGGAGGTGGCGGCAGCGGCGGCGGGGGGAATGGTGGCGGTAGCAGCAGTGGTGGGGACGGGGGCAGTGGCGCCCTGCCCGGCTGGTTACTGCTTCCGCTGCTGGGCCTGGCCGCAATCAGACGCCGGCGCTAGCCCGACAGCACAAACAAAAACGGCCCGCCGAAGCGGGCCGTTTTTTATTCCAGCGCAGGCGCAGCTTACTTGCTGATGCCGTAACGCTGACGGAACTTGTCGATCTTTCCGGTGGTGTCCGCCATCGACTGCTTGCCCGTGAAGAACGGGTGCGACTTGCTGGAGACGTCCAGCTTGATCAGCGGATACTCGTTACCGTCTTCCCAGGTAATCGTTTCCTTGGAAGAGGCCGTCGAGCGGCACAGGAAGGCGAAGTCACTGGACGTGTCCTTGAACACGACCGGACGATAATTCGGATGGATGTCTGCTTTCATGGCGATTCGCGTCGGTGACTGCCGGCGGCGGCATCCGCCCGGCCAAAAAGAGGGCGCGCTTTATAGCATCTTTCGGCGACGGAGGAAATAGCCACCCCCGCTGACGCGGCCGCTGCGACCCTTCGGACAGCTGCCGCATCCAGGTATCAACACATGCCCAGTTAGGCATGATTCATCAGCTCGATAGCCGGCACCAATCATTCAGTCCGGGGACTTCGACTGAGCCAGTACCCGGGGAGGGGACATGAATCTGACGCGCCTGTCATTGGCGAATCCGGCCGCGCTGGTCGTCGTGGTCCTGTTACTCGTCGGCGTGGGCACGGCGGCGCTCTTCAAATTGCCCATCCAACTCCTGCCGCCGATTGACCAACCGCAGATCTCCGTCTCGACCTTCTGGCGCGGCGCTGCCCCGGCGGATATGGAGTCGGTCATCATCGAGCAGCAGGAGCGCGTATTGCGCAACCTGCCGGGGCTGACGCAGATCCAGTCCAACATCAATCAGAGCAGGGGCAATATCAATCTGACCTTTGAGATGGACCACGACATGCAGCGGGCCTATCTCGATGTCATCAATCGACTGCAGCAGGTGCCCGCCCTGCCCCGCGACGCCAACGGACCCTGGGTCAACCTGGCCGGTGGGAATTTCTCCAGCAGCAACGCCGCCTCGCTGCTCGTCCGTGCGGTGGATGCCAATGACCCCAGAAATCCGGGCGACTTTCACCCCGTTGTTGATCGCTGGGTCGAACCTGCACTGGCGCGCATCCCCGGCGTAGCCGAGGTCAACCTGCAAAGTCACAGACCCGAGGAAGTCCGCATCGTGCTGGATGCGCCCCGCGCGGCTGCGCTGGGTGTACAAATCAGTGACGTTGCCCGGGCGGTCAGCTCGGCTGCCGATGTCTCCGGCGGGTTTGCAGACGTGGGCCGCCGTCAGTACACCGTGCGCTTCATGGGCAAGGCACCGATGGACCAGCTCGATGAGCTAATCGTCGCCTATCGCGGCGACCAACCCATCTACCTGGGCGATCTCGCGACGGTAACGCTCCAGCGCGTAGAGCAAGGTGGCTTCACGCTGCGCAACGGCTACCCGGCCTACTACATCACCGTGGCCCGTGAAGCCGGCTCGAACACCGTGGAGATTCTTGATCACATCAATGCAGTGATCGACGAACTCAACGCCGGCCCCCTGCCGGACGCAGGGCTGGCGCTGGAGCTGTCCTACGACGCCTCCGTACATATCCGCCGGGCCATCCGGCTGGTGCAGGGCAATCTGCTGCTCGGCGGCCTGCTCGCCACGCTGGTGTTGTTCGCATTTCTGCGAGACCTGCGCTCTACCCTGCTGGTCGGGCTGACGATCCCGGTGTGCCTGTTCGCCGCCTTCGCCACACTGGACCTGTTTCAACGTAGCCTCAATGTCATCTCGCTGGCGGCGCTGGCCTTCGCCGTCGGTCTGGTTGTCGACGCAGCCATCATCGCGCAGGAAAACATCGTCCGGCTGCGCCAATCCGGCGTGGCCGTCGGCCAGGCCGTCCTCCGAGGCGCCACCGAAGTTGCCCCGGCGCTGTTTGCCAGCACGGCCACGAGCATCGCCATCTTTCTGCCCATTCTGTTCATGAGTGGACCCGAGGGTCAGTTGTTCTCCGACCTGGCACTCACGCTGTCCATCGCTGTTGTCGTCTCGCTGGTGGCTGCATTGACCGTACTGCCAACCGCCAGCGCACATTGGCTGGGCCGGGTGCCCCGCGCGGACCGGATGGGCGGCCTGTGGGACCGGGTCACCCAGCTTGTCCTCCGACTCACGGATCGTCCGCTGATGCGCATGGGGTGGATTCTCAGCTTGACGGTCGGCGCCGGCGCGCTGGCCTGGAGCCTGATCCCCAAGGCCGACTACCTGCCCCGGGCGCGCTCCGACAATGCCTGGGTCAACTTTTCCGTGCCGGCAGGCGCATCCCAGGAGACACTTCAGGAAGATCTCGGCAAAACCATTGTCAGCCGCCTGGAGCCCTACATGACGGGCGAGAAAACACCCCAGGTCGCTTACTACAATCTCTCATCGTGGGGGCGCTGGAGCGGGATGGCGATTTATCCGGCCGACCCCAAGCAGGCTGATGCGCTGATGGAGGTGCTACGGACCGAGACCACGGCCGATCTGCCGGATATCAGCAGCTTTGTCACCATGGGATCCCTGCTGAATTTCTCCGGCGGCGGCAACCGGCAAATCGATGTGGATATCCACGGCGCCGACCTGGCCCAGCTGCTCTCGGCAGCCCGCGCCGGCATGGCTGCGTTCGGCGAGGCCATGCCGGGCGTGCCCGTGCAGCCTCGCCCGAGCCTATCGCTGGCCGAACCAGAGCTACGCGTGCTGCCCGATGACACCCGGATCGCCCAGACCGGGCTGACACGTGGCGATGTCGGCCAGGCCGTGCGCGCCTACACCGACGGGCTTTATGTGGGCGAGTACTTTGATGGCAATAACCGCCACAACGTGGTGATCCGCGCGGACCCCTGGGATACGCCCGAAGGCCTGGCCGAGCTGCCACTGCACACGCCGCTGGGGGGCATGCAAATGCTGGGCGAACTGGCCAGCCTGGAGCGTCACGTCGGCCCCAGTGAACTGCGGCGTATTGACGGACAGCGCACGGTCACGCTCCGGGTATTCCCGCCCGAAACGGTCACGCTGGAAGAAGCCATCGAAAATATCCAGGCCAATGTGGAGCCGGCGATCCTCGCGCAGCTGGGCGCAGAGGGGTCGGTGCGCTACCGCGGCAGCGCAGACGGCCTCGACGAAGCGCTGGCCTCCATGGGACGCAATCTGCTGTACGCCTTGCTGATTCTGCTGCTCATTCTGGCGGCCATGTATCGGTCATTGTGGAGCGCCGTGGTGGTGCTGTCGGTCATGCCCATGGCCTTCGCCGGCGGCGTATCGGCACTCACCGTCATGAATCTGTTCACGTTCCAGTCCATGGATTTGCTGACCATGAGTGGCTTCATCATTCTGCTGGGTCTGGTCGTGAACAACGCGATTCTGCTGGTCGACCGAACCCAGCGTGCCGAGGCCGAGGGCCTGGCGCGACGCGACGCCGTGGCCAGCGCCGTGCGGCAACGAGCAAGGCCGATCTACATGAGCACCCTCACCAGCATCTTCGGCATGCTGCCGCTGATGCTCATGCCGGGCACCGGCTCGGAGATCTACCGTGGCCTAGCCGCCATCATCGTCGGCGGCATGCTCGCCTCGGCCCTATTCACCCTGCTGCTACTCCCCAGCCTGTTGCGGCTGGGCATGGGTCGCCGCCAGTCGGCACCGTCGCTCAGCACGGCGGTCGCTGATGCCGGCCCTGTGCAACCTGGAGCCTGATATGCGCTTGTTTCCCGTATTCGCTTCCCTGCTGGCGATGAGTGTTGCCAGCCATGCCCTGGCCCAGCCACCCGCCCGCGCCACACCCATCGTGGTGGACCACGTCCGTTCCGAGCGCATGGTCAAGGCCATGCCCGTTTCCGGCACGGTAGCCACCCGGCAAGAGATGCAGGTCACTGCCGGCATTGCCGGACGGATTGCCTGGATGGCCGAGCCCGGCACCCGCGTGCAGACCGGCGACCCCGTGGCACGTCTCGACACCGGTCCGCTGCGGCTCGAACTCGCTGAGCAACAAGCCATGCTGCAACGCGATTCGGTCAATCACCGTTACCTCGAACAGGAGGTCCGACGACTGGAGCGCCTGTCGAACAGCGACTACGTCTCTGCGCTTGATATCGAGCAGGCGCGATCACAACGCGACATTGCAGCCGGCGACATGCTGGTCGCGCAGGCCCGCATCGACCAGCTTGAAGATCAACTGGACCGAGCCACTGTTCGGGCGCCTTTTGACGGCATAGTCAGTGCGCGTTCGCGCTTTCCCGGCGAAGACGTCAGCCTGGGCACCCCGCTGGGCCGACTGGTGGATACGCAGCACCTGGAGGTCCGCGCGGCCGTCCCGCTGCGATTCATGAACCGCACCCAGATCGGTGATGTCCTCACGGTACTGGTCAACGGGCAGGAGTTTGTGGGCCGTGTCCGGGCCGTGATCGCGGCCGGCGACGCCCTGTCGCAAACCTTCGAGATTCGCATTGATCTGTCCGATGAGGCCGCGCCCGCACTGGCGATTGGCCAACTCGCCCGTGTGCGCGTTCCGCTCACCACCACCAACCGCATGCTGGCTGTGCCGCGTGATGCCGTGGTGCTACGGCAGGAAGGGCACCGGGTTGTCCGGATCAATCAAGACGGCAAAGCGGAGCATGTCAGCGTCACACTCGGACCGGGGCATGGCCAATGGGTGGCTGTTTCCGGTGAGCTACAGGAGGGCGATACGGTGGCCGTTCGTGGTGCCGAGCGCCTGCAACCCGGCCAGGCTGTGCACATCGTCCGGGATCTGGCCGAAGAACGCCGCAGTACCGACCACAGCTAGTCAGGCACGGATCTCTTCGCGCGTCCCTGGATCGGATTCGTGATCGCGTCAGCGGCCGACCAGCTGCGCGATCATGTCCGGGGGCACGGCCTTACTGAACAAAAACCCCTGCCCCTTGCGGCATCCCTGCTCCAGTAGCAGCCGGCGCTGGACTTCTTCCTCGACGCCTTCGGCCAGCACGTCCATATCAAAGTCCTCGGCCAGCCCGATGACGGCCTTAATCAGGCTGAGATCCCGGGGTTCCGAAGCCACACCGCGAACAAAGCTGCGATCGATCTTGATCAGATCCACCGGCAGCTCACGCAACACGGCCAACGACGAGGCGCCGGTGCCGAAATCGTCCAGTGCCGTGCGCACACCAAAGTTACGTAGCACGCTCAGGGTTTGAGCCGCAGCGGCCGGATGGCGCATGACAGCGGTCTCCGTCACCTCGATACAAAGCCGCTCAGGCGGCACACCGGCGCGCCGCATCTGCTCGATGAGCCAGTCCGCTGTTTCAGGCCGTGGCAGCGAGTAACCGGACATGTTCAGCGCAACATAGATATGCGGGGGTAAGACCGCGAGATCCCGCAGACAACGCGCCAGCACGTACTCGGTCATCTCGCCAATCAGCCCGCTTTCTTCGGCGATGGGCACGAACTCCGAGGGCGCAACCGGGCCGACGTCCGAAGCCGGCCAACGGACCAGCGCCTCGACACCGAGTACACGACGCGACTCCATGTCCACCACGGGCTGGTAGTGCACGTCGAGCTCATCGGATTGCAGCGCCCGCGCAAGATGCTGTTGCACGTTCGTGGCCCGGATGGCATAGGCGCGATGCTGGGCATCGAACCGGGTGACGCGATTTCGCCCCTCGCGCTTGGCCTGGTACATCGCGGTGTCGGCATCGGCCAGCAAGCGCTCGGGATCCAGGGTTGCATCATGGCTATCCACGAAGGTCCAGCCGATGGATGCGGTGAGCTGAAAGGGCTGCTCGTCCAGAGTCATCGGTTCCTTGATCCACGCAAGCAGCCGCCGACTGAGGCGATCCGCATCGTCGCGGCTGGTGACCGATTCGCTGAGCAGTACAAACTCGTCCCCCCCGAAACGGGCGACGGTGTCTGACGGCCCTGCAAACTGACGGAGGCGGTCCGCCGTGCGTGCCAGCAGTTCATCGCCGGCCCGGTGCCCCAGCCCATCGTTGACCAGCTTGAACCCGTCAATGTCCATGAACAGCACGGCCAGGGCGCCACCAGAGACGCGAATGCGATCACAGGCGTGACCGAGCCGGTCCGCGAGAAGCACCCGGTTACCGAGGCCGGTGAGCGGGTCATGCAATGCGTCGTTGGCCAGACGCGATTCAAAATCCTTGCGCAGGGTGATGTCGTAAGCGTTGAGCAACAGCGCACCGACGGCGTCGTCCTGTCGCAGATCGCTGAGGGTTCCGGCCACCCACCGCCACTCCTGCTCGTCGCTGAGCAGCCGGCAATCGGGCAGTGGGACCACCGGCCCCGAACGCCCGGCCAGGAGTCGATCGATTCGCGCACGAACCGCCCGGACGTCGTTCGGATGCAAGCGAGACAACCAGCTGCGTTGACCCTGCAACTGCTGCAAATCAAAACGCCGCAAGGAACTACTGACGTACTCGGGTACGCCGGCTTCATTGAAGAGCAGCACAAAGTCCGAAGCGTGGCGCGTCAGCGCCGCCAGACGCTCCTGGGCGCGCCGAGCCTCCACCTCGGCCTGGCTGGACACCAGCACTGCGGTAATGCCGTCTGCAACCGCGCGTAGCAGATTGATTTCGCCTTCATGGAATTCGCGCGGTTCCCGGACGGCATCAAAGCCGACAAATCCGACCAGCACGCCCAACGAAAACATCGGCACAACCACCAGTGATTGAATGGCCTGCGCCGTCAGAATTTCACGCTCGGCCCGGCGATGCTCCGGCAACGCAGCGACATTGCCCACCGAGACCGAATCACCCGCATGCAGACGATCCATCCAGAATGCGAACGCCTCGACCGGCACGGATTGCAGGTTGTCGATTTCCGCAGAAATCCCGTCTGCGCACCACTCATGCGTGTTGCGCATGGTCTCCCCCTGGAAGAGGAACACGTACGCGCGGTCTGCACTCAGGTGCTCGCCCAGGGCTGCGAGCCCTTGGGACACCGCCTCGTCTACGGCATCAGCCTGGACATGCAACATGCGCGCAACAATGCGGCGAACCAGGTCCTGTGTCTGCAACAATCCTGCAAGCCGCTCGGCTGCGGAGTTGTTGTCCATTGGTTCGGCGCCTCGCCCCATGCGCGTGCTCGCGGTGGTGAGCGCCCATCGTATCGAATCCCACGCGGGTTAGCTGTTTTTAGGGAGACAAAGCCCCTACGCGCACGTGCCTGTCCGGGCGGCAACGCGCCACCACCGGCTTCGGGTTCGAGCCAGCGCTCCGACCTGGAGGCTACGGGTGTGGGATCATCGCTGCATCGGAGACCGGAGTGACGACCGCGAACAACATGGCCAGGCAGCCAACATCGCAGGATTATCGGGATGTCGACCCGCGTCGATTCGTCGACTTGCTCTCGGAATCGCCCATGGCCTACGCCGCCATGGTCGAGAGCATCACGGGCTTTGGCATCTACCTGATCGACGCGCGCGGCCATATCCTCACCTGGAACCAAGGCGCCGAACGAATCACCGGCCTGCCGCGCGCCCGGGTGATTCGCCAGCCCTACGCAACGCTGTTCGAATCGGAGGGCCGGGCCGCAGACCTGCCCGCGCAGATTCTCGGGTTCACCAAGTATCACGGACACTACAGTGACGAACACCTGCGTCGTCGCGGCGCTCAGGAGCAGTTTCGGGCGCTGGCGACCCTGGATGTCGTCCAGGATCCGCGCGGACAGCACACCGGCTTTGTCGAGGTCATCCGGGATGTCACGGCAGACCGTGAACGGGAAGCAGCGCTCTACACCCAGGCCACCACCGATGTGCTGACCGGATTACCCAATCGCGCCCATTTCACCCAGCAGGCGACGCAGGAGATCGAGCGCGCGCGGCGCTACTTCGAGCCGGTGTCCGTGGCCATGGTGGACGTTGATCACTTCAAGTCCGTCAACGATACACATGGCCACCATGTCGGCGATCTCGCGTTACAGCACGTGGCCGGCATCCTGCGCAGCAACGCACGCCGCATCGACATTCTGGGCCGGCTCGGCGGCGAAGAGTTTGCCTTGCTGCTGCCTCGCGCCAACACGCAACCCGCCGTGGAACTCTGCGAGCGCATGCGCGTGGCCTTGTACCAGTCCCGCGTCGAGACACCCACCGGACCACTGCAGATTGCCGCCAGCGTGGGCGTTGCTTCGCTGAACCGGGAAAGCACCACGTTGGACAGCCTGCTGGAGCGGGCGGACAAGGCCTTGTACAAGGCCAAGCGCCAGGGACGGAACCGGGTCGAAGCCTGGATGCTGTGATCCGGCCCCTCAGGCCGATCCCCCACCCGCCGGCTCGCGTCCGCCCAGCCCGATCAGCGATAATCCCCGCCCTTCCCGCCACAGATTCAATGCCCATGGCCCAGTACGTCTACACCATGAACCGCGTCGGCAAGCTCGTGCCGCCGGACAAGCAGATCCTGCGCGACATCTCGCTGTCGTTCTTCCCGGGCGCCAAGATCGGTGTCTTGGGCTACAACGGCGCCGGTAAGTCCACGCTGCTGCGCATCATGGCGGGTATCGACACCGACATTCAGGGTGAGGCGCGGCCGCAGCCCGGCATTAACATTGGCTACCTGCCACAGGAGCCCGAACTGGACCCCGCCAAGGACGTGCGCGGCAATGTCGAAGACGGCCTGGGCGAAATCAAGAACGCGCAGGATCGGCTCAACGAGGTCTACGCGGCCTATGCCGAGCCCGATGCGGATTTCGATGCGCTGGCCGCCGAACAGGCCAAGCTCGAAGCGATTTTGCAGGCCGGCGACGCGCATAACCTGGATCAAAAACTCGACAAGGCCGCTGCCGCGCTGAACCTGCCCGCCTGGGATGCCGACGTGACCAAGCTATCGGGTGGTGAGCGTCGTCGAGTCGCGCTGTGTCGCCTGCTGCTGTCCGCGCCGGACATGATTCTGCTCGACGAGCCCACCAACCACCTGGATGCCCAGTCGGTCGCCTGGCTGGAACGCTTCCTCGACGAGTTCCCCGGCACGGTGGTGGCGGTCACGCATGATCGCTACTTCCTCGACAATGTCGCGGGCTGGATTCTGGAGCTGGATCGCGGCCACGGGATTCCCTACGAGGGCAACTACTCCTCCTGGCTGGAGCAGAAGGAGAAGCGCCTGGAGCAGGAGGCCAAGAGCGAGGCCGCACGCACCAAGGCCATGCAGCAGGAACTGGAATGGGTGCGGTCCAACGCCAAGGGCCGGCAGACCAAGTCCAAGGCACGCCTGAAGGCCTTTGAGGACCTGCAGAATCCGACCACACAAAAGCGCTCGGAGACCAACGAGATCTACATTCCGCCGGGCCCGCGCCTGGGCGAGCTGGTCTATGAGCTTGAGGGTGTGTCCAAGTCCTTTGGCGGTCGTCAGCTCTATGACAACCTGAGCATGAAGGTCCCGCGCGGGGCCATCGTCGGCATCATCGGCCCCAACGGGGCCGGCAAGTCCACGTTCTTCAAGCTGCTGACCGGTCAGGAACAGCCCGACGGCGGCACGATCCGCGTCGGCGATACGGTCGAGGCGGCCTATGTCGACCAGGCCCGCGACCACCTCGATGACGACAAGACCATCTGGGAAGAGATCTCCGGCGGCCAGGACATCATGAAAGTGGGCAACTACGAGGTGCCGTCGCGCGCCTACGTGGGTCGCTTCAACTTCAAGGGCACCGACCAGCAGAAGCGTGTCGGCAAGCTGTCGGGCGGTGAGCGTAACCGTGTGCACCTGGCCAAACTGCTGGCCAGCGGGGGCAACGTCCTGCTCTTGGACGAACCCACCAACGATCTCGACGTGGAAACCCTGCGCGCATTGGAAGACGCCCTGCTGGCCTTCCCCGGCTGCGTCATGGTGATCAGCCATGATCGCTGGTTCCTGGATCGCATTTCCACGCATATCCTGGCGTTCGAGGATGACTCGGTGGAGTTCATCGAAGGCAACTACCAGGACTACGCGGCTGACTACAAGCGGCGTCATGGCAAAGAAGTCGGCGTCGACGTCAAGGCCACCCGACGCAAGATCGGCTAGTCCAACGCATGACCGACGTGGTGGATTTCAACCAACCCGCCCTGCGCTGGCGCCGGGGCGGGTTGCAATCCATCCAGATCATTGAACAGGTCTGGCTGGATGATCTGCTGGGTATCGAGGCCCAGAAGGCGCGCCTGGTCTCGAATACCGCACAGTTTGTCGCTGGTGCACCGGCCAACCACGCCCTGCTAACCGGCGCCCGTGGCACGGGCAAGTCCTCGCTGGTCAAGGCCGTGCTCACACGCTATGCCGACGCGGGTCTTCGGCTGGTCGAAATCGCGCCCACTGACCTGGTCGATCTACCCGATGTGGTTGCGCCGCTGCGAGATGCGCCGTATCGATTCATCCTGTATGTCGATGACTTCTCCCTGGGGGCAACCGACCACACGCTCACGGCCCTGAAGGCCGCATTGGATGGCAGCATCGAGGCCCCTCCGGAGAACGTGCTGCTCTACGCCACCTCGAACCGGCGTCATCTTCTGCCGGAGCCCAAGTCCGACAACCTGGACGCGTACAACCTCGACGGAGAGATTCATCCCGGCGAGGCGGTGGAAGAGAAAATCTCGCTATCGGACCGCTTCGGCCTGTGGCTGTCGTTCTACCCGTTCAATCAGGCCGGCTACCTGGAGATCGTTACGGCCCATCTGCAGCGGCTTGGTGGCATGGAACTGACCAGCGACGCCCGTACTGCTGCCTTGCAGTGGGCGCTGGGCCGCGGCTCGCGCTCGGGTCGAACGGCCCACCAGTTCGCCCGTCACTGGGTCGGCTCGCACCAGCTCGAGCGGCGCTAGGCGCACCCCAGCCCGCCTGAATCCCCCGTTTTCGGGGTGTGGCAGGAAATTTCGCCCATCACGAAATTTTTTTGCCCCGCTCGATTTGTCAAAACACGACACTCGCCAAGGCCGCTCCACACCCCCGTCACCCCCCGGATTCACGCCGTCGCCTGAACCTGTGTTCAGTTGATGCTGAACGAACATGTCTCCGAATTCTCTAATTGGAGACACGCCTTTAATTCCTTTTTATTCAACTGCTTATCAATTGATTCGACTGCGATAAATCCGATCTCCGTCGCCGATCAGAGACAGTAGACGCCCCGAAATGACCGCTTTATCGTGGCTCCACCAGCTGAGCAACGGCTTACACCGCGACTCAGCCCGGTTTGCAAGATTGAGGTTTCGACAAGGAGTCAGGAATGAATCAGCACCAATGGGAAGGTAAGTGGGACCAGATGAAAGGCCAGCTGCGCCAAACCTACGGCGATCTGACCGATGACGAACTTGAAAGCGCCAAGGGTGACCGCGAGGAACTCATCGGCCGCATCAAGGAAAAGTACGGCGAAACCAAGGAATCGATCAACCAGAAACTGGACGAGATCGCTTCCAAACTGAACTGAAGATCAGCGCAAGCTGATCCCAGTACGCGACCACCCTACGTTCCCCCCCTCCCCCCGCGCGTGGGCAGGTCGCTCGGGCCGCATCTTCGGATGCGGCCTTTTTTGTGTGTACGGGCTTGGGCTTGGATTCAGCAATCGACGGGAAGTCCTGTCGCAGCAGGCCGTTGCTGTTCTCGTTGCTGCCACGACGCATGCGGTTCCGCAAAGTAGATGGCCATCCTCAGATGCTTGCTCATCAACGGATGCTCAGCCATCTCGGAGCCCCGGTCGTGAGTTCATCGACAGCCGGAGAAATGCGTCGATCTTCCTGAGTTGCCGTTCAAGGCCTTCTCTGACGGCTGCAGTGAGCGTCCCAAGTCAGAGGCCAAGACGGAGCGCCCTGCTACTTACAGGTCGCTAAACCAGTAAACTCCCGCCTCCCCCGACGCCCGCTGCGTCCACACTGCATGTCTGAAAACGCTATAGCCATCGACTGGTCAACCGTCGAAACGCGATCACGACACCGCCTGCAGCGTGAGCTGCGCCGGGCCAAAACGCCGGAGGCACGTGCGGCCACCACGGCGAAGATCCAGTCCTCGGCCGGAAAGGTGGCGGCGCGGGCAGCGGCCCGTCCCGTGATCCAGCTCATGCCAGGCCTGCCGGTGACCGAGCGGGCGGATGACATCCGCGCGGCCATTGCCGACCACCAGGTGGTGGTTGTCACCGGTGACACCGGCTCGGGCAAGACCACGCAGCTGCCCAAGATTCTGCTGGACATGGGCTATGGCGCTGCTGGTCTGATCGGCCATACCCAGCCACGCAGACTCGCGGCGCGCAGCGTCGCGCGCCGAATCGCTGAAGAGGTGGACCAGCGTACGGGCGAACTCGTCGGCTTTCAGACCCGCTTCGATGATGCGGTTTCGGACGCCACGCAGGTCAAACTGATGACCGACGGCATTCTGCTGGCGGAGACGCGGCGCGACCGTTTTCTCAATCGGTATGAGGCGATCATTGTCGATGAGGCGCACGAGCGCAGCCTCAACATCGACTTTCTGCTGGGCTATCTCAAGCGGATGCTGCCCAAGCGGCCTGATCTCAAGCTGATCATCACCTCGGCCACCATCGACCCGGAGCGACTGAGCAAGTTCTTCGACGACGCGCCCATCGTCGCGGTCGAGGGCCGCACCTACCCGGTCGAGATTCGCTACGCCCCGCCCGACCGTGAAGACGACTTGCCGGAGGCAATCTGGCAGACGGCACAGCAGCTCTGGCGTGAGGCGGCTGGCGACATCCTGGTGTTTCTGCCCGGCGAACGCGACATTCGTGACGCCGACCAGCATCTGTCCCGCGCGTTGGCGCACAGCCGGTTCAGCGGGGCCGAGGTGTTGCCGCTGTACTCCCGGCTCACGCGCAGCGCCCAGGATGCGATTTTCAAGCCCAGCCGCGGCCGTCGGATCGTACTGGCCACAAACGTGGCCGAAACGTCCCTGACCGTGCCGGGCATCCGCTACGTGATCGACAGTGGCTTGGCCCGGATCTCCCGCTACTCCACGGCGGCGCGCGTGCAACGCCTGCCAATCGAACCCGTCTCCCAGGCGAGTTGCCGGCAGCGTGCGGGACGCTGCGGTCGCGTGTCCGAGGGCGTGTGCGTGCGCCTGTTCGAGGAGGATGATTTCAACAACCGGCCGGTCTTCACAGACCCGGAAATCCGCCGGACCAATCTCGCCAGCGTATTGCTGACGATGGCCGACCTGCAGCTGGGCGAGATCGAGGCGTTTCCGTTCATCGATCCCCCGGAAGGTCGCTACGTGCGCGACGGCATTCGCCTGCTGCAAATGCTTGAAGCGATGGACGAACGTGGCCAGATCACCCGCCTCGGCCGACAGCTGGCGCGACTACCGCTGGATCCGCGCATCGGGCGCGCACTCATCGCCGGTCAACAGGCCGGGATCGCCCCCGTCGTGCGCATTCTTTGCGCCGGTCTGACCATTCAAGATCCGCGAGACCGGCCGGCTGACAAGCGCCAGGCTGCGGATGAGGCCCAGCGCGATTTTGCGGACAAGCAATCCGACTTCGTCAGCCTGCTCAAGCTCTGGGATGCCTTCCAGCAAGCCAAGCGCGATGAATCCGGCAATGGCGTCAAGCGCTGGTGCCACCGGCATTTCGTCAATTTCATGCGGATGCGCGAGTGGGAAGACCTGGCGCGTCAGCTGCGCCAGATCGAACGCGACATGGGTTGGCCAGCGGCCGCCGCCACCGGCGCACAATCCGAGGTCGATGTCGCGGGTTTGCACCGAGCTGTGCTCAGCGGCTTCATCGACCAAATCGGGGTCCACGATGAACGCGGCGAGTATCTCGGTGCGCGCAACCGGCATTTCCGAATTTTTCCCGGATCCGGCGTCGCCAAGGCCTCGCCACGCTGGATTGTGGCGGGCGAGATTCTGGAAACATCCCGGCTTTACGCCCATCAGGTTGGCAAGGTCGAACCCGAGTGGATCGAGCACGTCGGCCAGCACCTGCTCAGCCGCGAACAATACGAACCACGCTGGTCGGTGAAGTCCGGTCGGGTCGAGGCGAGCGAGCGTGTACGGTTGTTTGGTCTGCCGCTGGCCGATGGCCGCAAGGTCGACTTTGGCCGCATTGACCCAGAGGTCGCCCGCGAGCTGTTCATCCGCGAGGCGCTGGTCCCGCATGCCCTGGTTAGACAGGGGCGCACAGAACCAGGCTTTCTCGCGCATAACCGCGTGCTGGTGGAATCCATTGCCGAACAGGAAGCGCGGTTCCGACGCCGCGATCTGATGGTGGATGAACTCACGCAGTTCGCGTTCTACGATGAGCGGCTGCCGCATGGTGTCTGCGACCGCGCCAGCCTGCTGCGCTGGCTGAAGCAACAGGACGATGCCAACCTGCGGTTCGATGAAGCCACCCTGTTGCGCCACGCCGGCCTCAGTCTGCCTGAGCAGGACTACCCCAAAACCCTGGCTGTGGGCCAGACGCGGGTCGCCCTGCACTACCGCTTCGAGCCCGGCCACCCGGAAGATGGCATCACCGCCCGCGTGCCACTGCCGCTACTCAACCAGATTGACCCGAACCGGGCCGAGTGGCTGGTCCCCGGCCTGTTCGAAGAAGCCATTACCGAGCGCCTCAAAGCCCTGCCTAAAGCCGTGCGCCGCCAACTAGTGCCGGTTCCGGACACTGCGCGAGTGCTGCGCGAGACACTGGACTTTGGCGAAGGCCGATTCGAGGATCAGCTGCGCCATGCACTGCACCGCCGGCTGGGCCGTCCCTTGCCCGGTGATGTCTGGGCGGATTACCAGGCGTCGACCCATTTGCGCATGCGCTTCGAGGTCCTGGGCGATGACGGCGCGATTCTGGCCGCGGGCCGCGATCTTGATGCGCTGCGGGACCAGTTGGGCGCACAGGCCCGCGAAGCCGTCCAGACGGTGCCGGACGATGGCATTGCACGGACGGGTCTGACGGCCTGGGATGTCGGCGATCTACCCGATCTCATCGAACTGGATCACGGCGGCCTGCAGTTCTCGGCTGTGCCGACACTGGTCGATCGGGGCCAAAGCGTCGACCTGGAACTGGTCGACGATCCAGACAAGGCCGAGCGCTGGCATCGCCAGGGCGTGATCCGCCTGCTGCGCCTGTCACTCGGCCAACAGGCCCGCTTTCTTAAACGGGAACTGGACGACCTCAAGCTCTTGTCGGCCGCCAAGCTGCCCGAGCCACCGCCGGCCGCGCTGGCACCCGCCGGTTTCGCCGAGCGTCTGGAACGCGACCCTGAACCCGTGTTGTTTGCAGACCTGATGGAAACGCTAATCCACCAGCGCATGGACGCGGTGCCACGGCGCGAATCCGAATTCGCGGCCTTGCTCGAAACCGTGCGGAAACATGCGGTGGCCGATGGCCAGAGCATCTGGGCCGGCGCCCGGCCGGCACTCAAACGCTGGGTGGCGCTGCGCAAGCGCCTGAGCCGCAACATCCCGCTGCCGTGGATGCCCGCCGTTAACGACATCCAGGATCAACTCGATCATCTGGTGTTCGCCGGCTGCCTGCGCTGTCTGCCCGAGCCGCGCCACCTGGACCGCTACCTCAAGGCCATCGAAGCACGCCTGGACAAGCTGCAGCAGGAAGACATCGCCCGCGACAAGACGCGGGCACAGCCCGTCCAGCGGTACTGGCGGCGCTACAAGGAACTGGCCGCCAAGGCAGCCCGTCGGGGCGAGCCCACCGAGGGGCTGGTGGAGTTTCGCTGGATGGTCGAGGAATTCCGCGTCCAGGTGTTCGCGCAGCCGCTGGGCACGGCCATCAAGGTCTCGGAAAAGCGGCTGGATGCCGCGCTGGCTGCCCTGTAAGCACCGGACCTGAGCGGGTTAAGACGACTCGCTGGCCGCCAGTAGATCCTCCAATGCGCGCTGCATCTCGGCATCTTCCATCGTCACGTGCAGGGCGCCTGCCTCCGTCCCATCCGGCTTGAGCAAAGCCACCCAGCCGGTCGCGCGATTCTCGCCGTACAGCTTGGCGAATCCCCGCGCCTTGGCCAGTGCCTTGCCTTCTGCCCGCCCAGCGTCCGTGGTGTAGTCCACGCGAATGAACTCGACCCGGTCACCATACTGCTGCTGTAGCGCCGCCAGCCGAGGCTTCATCAGCTTGCAGTTCAGGCACCAGTCGGCGTGGAACAGCACAGCGGCAGGCTTGTCGGCGGCCTGAGACCCGGCCATGGGCCCGAGCGCCAGGACCAGGCCCAGCAGCAACATGTGCAGAAACGACTTCATGATTTTGTCTCGACTGTCTGCCGGGAAATCCGGGCATCCTGGCCCAAAGCATAGCGGCGACTCGTGGTCGCCGCTATGCACTCACGGAGTCGATGCCTAGTGGTGCGACCGCCGACGCCGCAATCCAGCGAACAGCAGCACCAGCAAGGCGCCCAGCGGCACCGCACCCGATGAGCCACTGGGGGCTTCTGCATCAGGTGTGGGTTCTTCTCCACCCTGCTGCGGACCACCGTCACCCGACGCACCCTTTTCGCAGACATCGCCCGTGCCGTCGGCATCGCCATCGGCCTGATCGGTATTCGGCGTCACCGGACAGTTGTCGACATCGTCGGTCACGGTATCGCCGTCGCTGTCCTGCGGGCTGCCATCACCCACATCTGCGGTGAGTGCCACCGTGCTGTCGCAGTAGACATACGGATCCGGACTGGGCGCGTTGAGGAAGGTTTCGCTGTCGACGGCCACCGTGTCCCAGAACAGCTTGCGTGTCGCGATCAAACCGTTCTGGAATTCGCAGAAACCAGCGTCCTTGCCGGGCACTTCCGCCTCGGCAATGCCCAGCAGCGCCAGCGTATTCGCCACCACCCCGGCCTCGTCCACAGGTGTAATCACACCCCAGCCCAGCTGCACCCAGGGCGCGGCATCGTTGATCGGCACGGCGATGTCGGTCACGCCCAGCGCCGGATCGTAGTCCGCCGAGCCCGGCACCCAGGCCGATTCTTCCAGCGCGCGACGCAGCTGCCAGTTGGAGAACGTCACCGGCTGGCCATTGAGAATGCCGGCGGCCATCAGCGGACGCCCCAAACCGACGTAAGGACCACCCAGGTAGTTCAGTGCACGCCGGGCCTCCAGCAGGATCTTCGAGGCCGTGCCTGCGGAACGCGGCGTGGCAAAGCTGGTCCCGCCAACCCCATCGTCATAGCCATCTTCGCACTCGGCGCAGTAGGGCAGCGTCTGCGTGAAATCGGCGATGAAGTCGGGGAAGGTCCCGGACAGCACCTGACGGCCATTGGACGAATCGCCCGGCTCGTTGGCCTGGGTTTCCTCGAAACCGGCAATGCCTACACTCCACCACGGCCCACAGGTCGAGTCCTGGATGGCGGTGGAGGGCGTGTTGTCGCAGGCACCGAAATGCAGCTTGCCGAAGGCGTAGCTGCCCGTGAAGCTGTCGTTGAGGTGGCCAGTTCCGGGGATGCTGCCAATCGGCCCGTAGCTGGTCGTGATGATGTCGATGGCCGGATGCGTCATCGCGAAGGTCTCGGCGGCATCCGAGATCCCCTCGATGAACACGACCACGGCTTCGGGATTGGCGAACAACACCGATGCTGACGTGCCCACGCCATGCGTGTCGCCTTCATCATCCGGCAGGAACGGACGCGTGCCCGGGCCGAAGGACTTGGCAATGACATTGGTGCCCACGAACCAGACCATGTCGCAGGCCGCTGCCTGCTCCCACAGCCCGCTGTCGAGATCCGCCTGATAGTCGGCCGCGAAATCGCCCGTACGGGTCAGCTCAATGGCACAGTCGCCACCGATGCCAAAGTCCTCCAGTACCGGCAGGCTGACCGCGCTGGGCGCGGCATCACTGTAGATCGGGCTGCCTGCATGGTAGAACGCATGGTAGGGGTTCACGCCCGAGTCGATCACGGCCACCACGGCCCGCGGCACGTCGGTTAAGGGCACATCGGCCGGCAAGCCTGTTACGCCGCCAGCCCCACTCCCCGACCCACTGTCCAGCCCGATCAACTCCACCGTGCCCTCATAGCTATTCGCAGCGACCAGGAACGGCAGGATGTAGACGGTGTAGTCGGTGCTGCCGGCCACGGCAGGAAATTCCGTGGACTCGGTGCCGGAGGCCGTCGCCGACGCGGCAATCTCGTTGCCACCCGCATCATGGACATACAGGTCGTAGTCCCCGGTTTCGTCGTCGAACTCGGCCGCAATGGACACGCGAATCTTCAGGTTGTCGTAGACCTCCAGGGCGTTACTGGGCAGGTCGACCGTGAGTGCGAACTCATCGCAGTCCACGGTATTGGCAAAGCAGACGCCACTGACGTTGGCGCCGGCAGGCGTGCTGCCAGAAAAGCTCAGCACCGGCGTGTCGATCGACAGCGTACCGCCGGCCGGCGTGGTGTCCGCGGCCTGTGCAGCACAGGCCCCAAGCGCCAGAAAGCCGGCCACGAGGCCGCGCAGGGAATTCACGAAATGTTGTTGCATGGTTGTCACGTCCAAGAAAAAGATCTGCCCGGTCCTTGGGTCAGTGCGTCGTCCGTGGTGTTTGACGAAAAGTGCGACAGGGGAGCAAATCCCATACCAACACCCTAGGCGGCTCAAACGCTGTTCATAGGCGTCAAGCCGATCAACGGCTGGCCCGCCGCTGCGGGCGGTGCCGGCGCGTGGCAGGCGGTGGTGGTGTGGCTGCCTAGAAGAACGCCTGGATGCCGGTCTGCGCCCGTCCGAGGATCAGCGCATGCACATCATGCGTCCCCTCGTACGTATTGACCGTTTCCAGATTCATCAGGTGCCGGATCACGTGGTACTCGTCGACAATGCCGTTTCCGCCGTGGATGTCCCGCGCTGCCCGGGCGATGTCCAAGGCCTTACCCGTGGCATTGCGCTTGGCCAACGAGATCATCTCCGGGCTGGCCTGACCGGCATCCAGCAGTCGACCCAAACGCAGCGAGAGCTGCAGGCCAAGGGCGATCTCGGTTTGCATGTCGGCGAGCTTCTTCTGCACCAGCTGGGTGGCCGCCAGCGGACGGCCAAATTGCTGCCGATCCAGGGCGTACTGACGCGCCGCAAACCAGCAGGCTTCGGCAGCGCCCATGGCGCCCCAGCTAATGCCGTAACGCGCCTTGTTCAGGCAGGAGAACGGGCCTTTCAGTCCCTCGACCCCTGGCAACCGCGCCGCATCGTCGATGCGGACGCCATCGAGCACGATTTGCCCGGTGACCGACGCGCGCATGCTGAACTTGCCTTCGATCGTCGGCGTGGTCAGACCGGCCGCCCCGCGCTCAACAAGAAAGCCGCGAATCACGTCGTCGGGGTCCTTTGCCCAGATCAGCAGCACGTCGGCGATCGGTGCGTTGGTAATCCAGGTCTTGGCCCCATCCAGCCGCCAGCCGCCGGCCTCAGGCGTGGCGCGGGTTTTCATGCCACCTGGGTCGGAACCATGATCGGGCTCGGTCAAACCGAAGCAGCCCACTGCGTCGCCGGCGGCCAATGCCGGTAACCAGCGCTGACGCTGCTCCTGCGACCCGAACGCATGGATCGGATACATCACCAGGCTGCTTTGCACCGACAGTGCCGACCGGTAGCCCGAGTCCACCGCTTCGATTTCGCGTGCAGCCAGACCATAGGCCACATGCGAGCCACCCGGGCACCCCGGCCCATCCAGCGACAGACCCAGCATGCCGAGTCCACCCATTTCACGCAGGATTTCGCGATCAAACTCGCCGTGCCGAAAGGCATGGACCACCCGGGGCAGCAAGGCGCCCCGGGCGTAGTCACGGACCGCGTCGCGCAGGGCGCGCTCGTCGGCCTCCAGCTGGTCGTCCAGACGGAGCGGATCGCTCCAATCAAATGCGCTCGGCATTAGCCGAGCATGCTCTGGACCTTGTCGATGTACTGCTGCTTGGCGGTGTCGCTGTCCGTGCCCTTGAGCTTGGCCCAGGCGTCGTATTTGGCGCGACCCACCATATCCAGCATGCCCGGGCGCTTGCCCGACACATCCCCCTCGGCACCCTGCTTGTACAGGGCATAAAGGCTTAGCAAATCATCATTGCTGGGCCGTTCGGTCAGGGTCTTAATGTCCTTCTGCGCTTGTTCGAATGTTGCGTTAAGGTCGGACATGTCGCCTCCGTCTATGAATGTTGGAGCGGGATAATGGCATAGCCACCGGCGCCAGACACTGACCGCAGCGCCTGCTAACCGGGCTACAACTTGCCGAAGAACGGCTCCGAGCCGCCCCGAGTCAGAGGCCAGGCATAGCCGATTTCCATGGTGAGGTTGACGAAGGTCTGGATACGCCAGCGTAGCCCGATGCCCAGGTCCGCCTGGATGTGGCTGAGTGTCAGCTTGTCGAAGTCGCCGTAAACGCGGCCGGCATCCATGACCAGCAACCCGCGCACGGGCTTGTAGCCGAACAGCGGGCGCTGGTACTCCAGCGACAGCCGCCAGTAGACGTCGCCTTCAAACTCATCCTTGTCGAATCCCCTCAGGTTGCCGCCGCCCCCCAATGCGTGGGCATCAAAATCTCGCGGCCCGCCGTGATAAGAGCCAGCATCGGCGACCACGCGCAGCGTCTGGTGGGGCACCTGCCCCAGCGGGATGGCGCTGAAGGAGCGCAGCGAAATATCAACGTAATCGTAATCCGAAGCAATGTCTGCACTGGACGCCTCGATGCGCCAGCCGAAGGCGTAGCCGGCCACGCTGTAGAGACGGTCATCCAACTGCTCGTAGCGACCCTGAAACACCAGCGCCGTGGCCATGCCGTTTTCGGCGGGGGCCTGATCCCCCCGCAGGGTCTCGTTCTGCCACAACAATCCACCGCCGATCCGCCAGCCCTGACTGCCACGGCCAGGCGTTAGACGCCGCAGGGCGAGCACGCTGAAGCGGGAGTAATCCTCCTTGTAGGTGAGCATCTCGCCTGCTGGAGTTTCCTCTTCGATGGGCGTGATGTCGTGGGACACCTCCAGCCCGAAGTCGATCGAAGACTCCAGAAAATACGGCGCGAAGTAGTCGAACTCGAACTCGGTGGCGTCACCGCGATCCTCCTCGGCGTTCTCCTGCCGCGAGACCAGCGCCTGGACATCGTGATTCAGGCCATTGACGTTGGACCAGTCGAGCTTGAACCCAAAGGCGAATTCGCGATCACTGTTGTAATCCAGCCGGGGGTACGGCAGCAGATACCACTTCTCAACGACGGTGAACACGACGGCCACCCCGTCATCCACCGGACGTTCGTCCACGATGACCTGTTTGAATAGCCCCAGGTTCAACAAGGCTTGGCGACTGGCCTGAATCTGTTTCGGATCGGCGCGCCCACCCACTTCGATGGTCAGCTCCCGCGTCATGACACGGGGCTCAGTGACCGCATTGCCCTCGAAACGAATGTCGAGGATCACCGGGTGCCTATCGGGCAACGGCGCCAGCGCAACAGGTTCGGGCGCTGCACTGGCAACACCCGCGCAGAGCAGCAGCCCGATCCAAACGAGCCGGCGCATCATGGTGCCGCCACCTGCTGCAGGGCACGGACCACCCGCTCCGGCTGCTCCCAGACGATGAAATGTCCGGCCTGTTCAACGCGTTGGACCTGCAACCCTCCGCGCGCCCACTGCGCCTCCGCGAACGCGGCTGTCTCGGGCCAGACCAAACGATCGTCCATCCCCTGAATAAGCACGACGGGAGTCCGGTCTGGCGTCCAGCCGCGCCAAAGGGCATCGAGTTCGTCCTGGAGCGCCAGCACTTCCGCATTTGCCCGGGCCAGGGGTTGGGGCAGCACAGCGCGCAGTAGCGGCCAGTCCGCCACACGATTGAACCAGCGCGGCGCTTCTGCAGCAGGGTCCAGCGAGGCTGCCACCAGGACCACGCCGCGGACCTGTTCGGGATGATCACGCAGCAAGCGGATCGCCAGCGATCCACCCAGACTGTGGCCGACGACCAGCAATGGCCCCCGTGCCTCCAGCAATGCGGCCAATACATCCGCCTGAACCTGTAAGCGGGTCTCCACGCCAGCTTCGGCGCTATCGCCAAAGCCGGGCCGATCTACTGCGATGAGCCGGTAGTCACCCAGGTCAGGCGTCTTGAAATACTCCCCCCAGGCCGCCCAACTTCCGGGCGTGCCGTGCAACAGCAGCACCGGCGGGCCGTGCTGCGGGCCGGCCTCGACCCAATGCAGGCTGCGCCCATCCACCGTCTGGCGGAATGACTGAGCGCCCGGCGCGATGTCCGAGGGACGACCCGTTTCGTACGGCGGCCCCAGGCAGCCTGCCAACCCCATGCAGAACAGCAACGCCCCGAGCACCGAGACGCTGCGACCCAGGCCGATGCCGGGAGCTAGGCCGACGACGCGCGCTCCCAACGCTCGAAGCTGTAATCGTGGGCATGACGGTCATCTGCCTCGAAGCGCTCGGATGACCGGCAAACCCACTCCGGTGACGCGAAGGTCGGGAAATACGTATCGCCATCCAGCCGCGTGTGCACCCGGGTCAACTCGATGGCGTCAATCCGAGGCCACAGCATGCGATAAATCTCGCCACCGCCAACCACCATGATCGAGGTAGCCGGCGCAGCAGCATCCACCGCCTGCGCCAGCGATTGAACGGCCGTCACCCCCGGCGCACCCCAATCCGATTGGCGGGTCAATACCAGGTTCAAGCGACCCGGCAGCGGACGGCCTATGGAGGCGTAGGTCTTGCGACCCATGAGAATCGGGTGGCCCAGCGTCACTGCCTTAAAGTGTTTCAGGTCATTCGGCAGCCGCCAGGGCAGATCGCCATCGACACCGATGACATTGGCCTCATCCGCGGCCACGACAGCCGTCAGCATCACACCGACACCTGTGCCTTGATATGCGGGTGCGAGGTATACCCCTCCAGCCGAAAGTGCTCGAAGCGGAAGGCTTCGATGTCGGTCACCTCGGGGTCCAGGTGCATGGTGGGCAAGGGATACGGGCTGCGCGTCAGCTGTAGGGCAGCCTGTTCCAGGTGATTGGAATACAGATGCGCATCGCCCAGCGTATGCACGAAGTCGCCGGGCTGATACCCACAGACCTGCGCGAGCATCATCGTCAGCAATGCGTAGGACGCGATATTAAACGGCACCCCGAGAAAGATATCCGCACTGCGCTGGTACAGCTGGCAGGAGAGCTTGCCGTCGGCGACATAAAACTGGAACAGGCAATGACAGGGAGGGAGGGCTTGCAGGCCAGCCTCGGCATTCTCCACCGGCGACTTGCTCGGATCGGGCAGCACCGTGGGGTTCCATGCCGACAACACGTGGCGCCGGGAATCGGGATTTGTCGTCAGGTTGCGCACCAGCTCGGCCAGCTGATCCACCACCACGCCATTCGGCCCTTCCCAGGCACGCCATTGCTTGCCGTAAACCGGTCCGAGATCGCCGTCTTCGGTCGCCCACTCGTCCCAGATCGATACCCCATTGGCCTTGAGGTAGGCCGTGTTGGTGTCACCGGCAACAAACCACAGCAGCTCATGAATAATCGAGCGCAAATGCAGTTTCTTGGTCGTGACCATCGGAAACCCGTCGGCCAGATCAAAGCGCATCTGGTAGCCGAAGACCGACCGCGTACCCGTTCCCGTCCGGTCACTCTTGTCCGTGCCGTGGTCCAGCACGTGCTGCATCAGGTCAAGGTACTGCTTCATGAGCGGGCGGTGTCCAGCGGTCGGTCGTAGATCTTGCGGGTGTAGGCCACGACCAGCAAGACCACACCGGCCAGCAGCATCGGCAGCGACAGCACCTGCCCCATCGTCACCCAGCCCCAGGCGAGGTAGCCGATATGAGCATCGGGTTCACGGACGAACTCGATGAGCGAACGGAAGACCGCATACAGCACGAGAAACAGACCGGACGCCGCCATCCGCGGACGGGGCCGCAGCGTAAAGACCCACAGAATCGTCAGCAGTAGCAGGCCCTCAAGTCCGGCCTCGTAGAGTTGCGATGGGTGGCGTGGAAAGTCTCCGGCTGCCGGATGGTGGAACACCATGCCCCAGGGCAGATCCGTGGGCCCGCCCCATAGCTCGCCGTTGATGAAGTTGCCGATACGGCCACAGAAGATGCCGGCCGGGGCCAGCACGACCACCATGTCGCCGACTTCCCAGAACGACTTTTGCACCTTCCGGGCAAAAAAGATCAGGCACACCGCAACGCCGATCAGCCCACCATGAAAACTCATGCCCCCCTGCCAGACCTTGTAGATCATTGACGGGTTATCCAGGAAGGCATCGAAGTTATAGAAGAACACGCTGCCCAGGCGTCCACCGATAATGATGCCCAGCACCACGTAGAACAGCAGGTCGGCGATTTGATCCTTGGTCCACGGCCAGTCCGGCTTGGAGGCCCTGTAACGACCCAGCGCCCACGCCAACGTGAATCCAATCAGGTAGGACAGACCGTACCAGTGCACCTTGATCGGCCCCAGTGAAATGGCGACCGGATCAAAATTGGGATGAACAAGCATTGCGGAGTTCCTTGGGGCAGACCGCTATTGTAGTGCCCGACGTGACACGACCATGGCGAGGTAATTCGAGACTATGAGGATTCGAGTAAAGCCATCACCTCGGGGTTGAGTTCCAGCAGCCTGTCGGCCACCCAACCCTGCTGGCCCGATGCGTCGGTGATCGGCACCCAGCGCTGACCGTCAATGTCAGCAACCGGTGCGAGGCGCAGGTTCACCCACGCCCCCGATTCAATCGAGGAAATAACGGCGCCCCCTGGCGCATCCCGGACCAGCGTGGCGGTCACGTAGGGGGACGTTCTTACCGGCAGGCCGTCGATGAGCAACCGGACCCGACGCTGCGCGTCATCCAGCGCCGAGCGCAATCCGGTTAGCTGCTCGCGCAGGCCCTGGAGTTCCGCTTGCAAGGCGTTATTGGCATCGGCCAGATCGTGCCTGTGTGCCTGGTGGTGTCGAATTTCGGCTTCCAGCCGCGCCAGCCGTTCGCTTTGCTCCACGAGTACGGCCTGCTGCCCGGCATCCTGATTGAACATGCCCAGCAGCACAGGCAGTGCCACCAGCCCCGCGACCATGAGGCAAACCGCTGCGGCTTGACCCAGACGCATCGCGGCATCCACATGCTCGCGTCGAGCCAGCTCCCAGAACTCGCTGCCCGCCTGACGCGCCCGCCCGCGAGCACGCCAGACCAACAGCATGGCCAGGAGAATCAAGCCCAAAATTATGACGAGTCCGATGTGCTCCAACACCCGAGCCACTCCTTGGTCATCCGATCGCCGCCTGCGCAGCACGGCGGCGGCTTCCACATAGCAACACGCACAAGACCACCCGGGGCCGAGGCGCTTGAAACCCTCGCGACCCCACAGCGCCTCGGTTCAGGTTGGCCGGCGCGTTGTCACCGGCACCGTGAATTCTACCGTTTCGTGGGAACCGCCGCCCTCACCGCTTGGCTAGGCATCCACAGAACAGAGGAAGGCCTTGAGGTATTCGGTCTCCGGAATGGCGGCATGCACCGGGTGATCGAGGGCGGCGCCGCGCTGTGCCAGCACCATCATGCGCCGCCCTGATTCAGCGGCCGCCTTGCGAAGGGCTCCGCGCATAGCATCTGCAGTGAGGTGGTGCGAACACGAGGCCGCCAGCAACAATCCGTTGGGGGCCAGCAGTTCCATCGCCAGCCGATTGAGCTGCTGGTAGTGCCGGGTGCCCGCCGCCACGTCCTTCTTGCGCTTGATGAGTGCTGGCGGGTCCACCACCACCAGATCGAAGCGGGCCTTGTCGGCAGCCAGCGCTTCCAGCGACTGACGGGCGTCGCCTGCCCGGACATCGATCGTCACGTCATTCCGGCTGGCGTTGGCCTGGGCCTGCTCCAAGGCGGTTTCCGAGGCATCCAGACAGGTCACGCTGCGCGCACCACAGGTCGCGGCCGTCACTCCGAAGCCGCCGATGTAGCTGAAGACGTCCAGTACGCGCTGGCCAGCGGCCAGCTGCCCGACCAGGGCGCGATTATCACGCTGATCGAAGTACCAACCTGTCTTCTGCCCGGTCTTAAGCGGGGCAACGAAGCGGCGCCCGGCTTCCGATATCTCAATCGCATCCGGGACGTCGCCGCGAACCTCGATCTCTGGTTCCAGACCCTCCAGGCTGCGGACCGGTGCGTCACAGCGCCAGTAAATCCCACGCGGTGACAAGGCCGTTTGCAGGGCGGCTTCAACCACGGGACGCAGGGCATCCATGCCCGCGGTGGTGCTTTGCGCCACCAAGACATCGCCATAGCGGTCCACGACCAAGCCGGGCACGCCGTCCGATTCGCCGAAGAGCAGACGGTAAAAGCCGCCCGGATACACCCGCTCACGAAGCTGCAGCGCCTGTCGAATGCGCTCACCAAACCAAGCGGCATCGATGCTGGCGTGGGCGTTGCGCGTCAGCATGCGCGCGCAGATCAGCGACGCCGGGTTCACATACACCTGCCCCAGTGTCTTGCCGCGCGCGTCTTCGAGTCGGGCCAGCGCACCGGGCGCAAACGTCGTCAATGGGGTGCGCTGGATATCGACCTCGTTAGCGAACACCCAAAGATGGCCGATACGTAGGCGACGGTCGGCATGGGGTTTGAGGCGAAGACTGGGCAGGCTGGGCATAGCGGGGTTTCCGGGCTGGCGATCGGCGGGGCTGGATCATACCGACATCGGCCCTGCCATCGGCCAGCCGTATCGACCCGACGCAGCCACGCTGGCTATGCTGCGCATCCCGCCCCACCTTGGATCCTGCCCGGTGCTTGATCGCAAAGCCTTTCTTCACGTCGTGCAGCACGCGCCGCTGATCTCGATGGACTTGCTTGTGCCACACCAGAACCAGTTGCTGATGGGACGTCGAATCAACGAGCCGGCCCGCGGCAGTTGGTTCGTGCCCGGTGGCCGGATCCGCAAGAACGAAACGCTGGAGCACGCCTTTGAGCGACTGTGCCAGGCCGAACTGGGCCTGACACTCGCCTTGGATCAGGCGCGGCTCGCGGGCGCCTTTACGCATCACTACGACAGCAATTTTGCCGACGCCCCCGGCATCACCACGCATTACGTCGTGCTGGCCTATCAGCTGCCCAGGGGCTGCCTGGACCCGGCACTCACGACGCTCCCTCCCGATCAGCACGACAGCTACGCCTGGATCGGCCCGCAGCACGAAGATCTGCCGGTGCACCCGAACTCGGGCGCCTATTTCGACGTACTGTCGCCTAGTCCTTAAGCCGATACCCGGTGCGAAAGATCCAGAACACCCCGGCCAGGCAAAGGGCGAGAAACCCGAGGATGGCGAGGATGCTCACGCCAACCGCCACATCAGCCACGCCATAGAAGCTCCAGCGAAACACGCTGATCAGGTAGACCACCGGGTTGAACAGCGTGATGGTCTGCCACAGCGGCGGCAGCATGCTGATGGAGTAGAAACTGCCGCCCAGAAAGGTCAGTGGCGTGACGATCATCATCGGCACGATCTGCAGCTTTTCGAAGCCATCCGCCCAGATACCGATAATGAAACCGAACAGGCTGAAGGTGACGGCGGTGGTCACCAGAAACGTCAGCATCCAGAACGGATGTGCAATGTCGTAGTCGACGAACAGCTTGGCCGTCAACAGAATCAGCACACCGAGGATGACCGACTTGGATGCCGCTGCGCCGACATACCCCATGACGATTTCGAACGGCGAAACCGGTGCCGACAACACCTCGTAAATCGTGCCCGAGAATCGGGGGAAATAGATGCCAAACGAGGCATTGGAAATGCTCTCGTTGAGTAGCGACAGCATGATCAGGCCCGGGATGATGAACGCGCCGTAGCTAATGCCGTCGATTTCGACCATGCGCGAACCGATCGCCGAGCCGAAAACAACGAAATAAAGCGACGTGGAGATCACCGGCGAGGCAATGGATTGCATGAGGGTGCGGCGGGTCCGAGCCATCTCGAATCCGTAAATGGCGCGTATGGCGTGCCAGTTCATGCGGCATCCTCTTGGACAAGACTGACAAAGATGTCTTCCAGTGATGACTGGCGGGACTGCAGGTCGGAGAATTCGATGCCCGCTTCGCCCAGCTCACGCAATAGGGCGGCCACACTGCCCTGCTCGCTGTGCGAGTCGTAGGTGTAGACCAGGCGATGCCCGTCCGCCTCCAGCGTCAGCCCCGGCCATTGCAGCGACGCAGGCAATGCCGTCAGCGCCTCGGGCAATTGCAGCCGCAGTTCCTTTTGCCCCAGCTTGTCCATGAGCGTGGTCTTGTCCTCCACCAGAATCAGCTCGCCACGGCGAATGACGCCGATCCGATCCGCCATGGCTTCGGCCTCCTCGATGTAATGCGTGGTCAGAATGATGGTGACGCCTGCCGCACGAAGCCCGCTGACCATCTCCCACATGTCGCGGCGCAGCTCGACATCCACGCCCGCAGTGGGTTCGTCAAGAAACAGGATCTGCGGCTCATGCGACAAGGCCTTGGCAATCATGACCCGACGCTTCATGCCGCCGGACAGCTCCATCAGCCGGTTGTTGCGTTTGTCCCAAAGCGACAAATCACGCAGCACCTTTTCGATATGGGCATCGTCACGCGGCTTGCCGAACAGCCCCCGGCTGAAGCTCACGGTATTCCACACCGACTCAAAGGCATCCGTAGTCAACTCCTGCGGCACCAGCCCGATTTTGGCCCGCGCGGCGCGGTAGTCGGCCACGATGTCATGACCGTCGGCTGTCACGGTGCCGGCGCTGGGCGTCACGATGCCGCAAATAATGCTGATCAACGTGGTCTTACCGGCCCCGTTCGGACCCAGCAATGCGAAAATTTCACCCGAGCGAATGCTCAGGTCGATGTTGCGCAGCGCCTGAAAGCCGCCTTGGTAGGTCTTGTTCAGGCCACTGACTTCGATGATTCCGGACACGTATCCACCTGTTGTGGCGACATGAAAGTCGGGAAGTCTGCCAGTCTTGGCGGTCGCTGGGGTGACAACGCCCCGCCATCACCACCACAGCCACCTATTGCTCGAGTGCCGGCATGACGATCCAGCCACACCATCCCGCCCTGTTCGCTGACCCTGACTGGCACCCTCCGCTGCCCGTCGCTGTACTCGAGCAGCCCGCACTGCGCCTCGACCTGTCCGCCAGCAACCCCCACCTGTCGTCTGTCTGTGTGGACGACGCCCAGGCGTTCGGACACTGGATTCAGGCCCAGGTGACTGCGGCAAGCTGTCGCTGGGCCATCGGGGGCTACGCGGAACACAGGGGGCTCTATGCCATGAGTCCCTTATTTGGCGATGGCGCGGCAGCCCGCTCTCTGCACCTGGGGGTCGATTGCTGGCTACCCGCGGGCACCCAGGTGTTCGCCGCTCGGGACGGCCATGTACACAGCACGGGGAATAATGCCCGGTTTGGTGACTATGGCCCGACCATTATTCTGGCCCATGGGACCGATGAAGCGCCCCTGCACACCTTGTACGGACACCTCGACCCGGCGTCGCTCGAACTCACCCGAGCGGGCCAGGCCGTTCGCGCCGGCCAGCTCATAGGCTGGCTGGGCCAACCCACCGTCAATGTCGGCTGGCCCCCGCATCTGCACTTTCAAATCATTCGGAACCTGGGCGGCTACAGCGGCGACTTTCCGGGCGTTTGCGCGGCCTCGGAGGCCGATGCCTGGCTGCTACGCTGCCCCGATCCGATGCCGCTGTTCGAGCAATGGTGCGCTGACCTGCTACTCAATCCGTAACGTCGATCGTCGACGGCCGCCAGACGCCCAGACTGCGAAGCCTGTCATGCATTCACCAGGGCTTCACAGGGGGATTCACCTCGACTTCATCTGAGGTCGCCTAGAGTCGGTCGCGTTCTCGTCGCGCGGCCAGTCCTGTCTCGGCGCTCTCCCCGGCGCCGCTCAGTTCCATGCACTCGCACGCGTTGACGGAACACCCCCTGCCCTCGCACCCGCCGGTGCGAGGGGTTTTGACCAACGTACAGGTTGTGCGAGATCGGTTTAGGAGATTGGAATGGCAAAGCTTTCTGATATCGAAGGCATCGGCGAGACCTATGCGAACAAGCTCAAGAATGCCGGCATCGGCTCCACCCAGGCGCTGCTAGACAGCGGCTCTAGCAAGAAAGGCCGCAAAAAAATCGCAGAGGAATCCGGTGTCAGTGAAAAACGGGTGCTGGCCTGGGTAAACCGGGCGGACCTGTCCCGCATCAAGGGTGTCAGTACCCAGTATGCGGACTTGCTGGAAGCTGCAGGCGTGGACACCGTGCCTGAACTGGCTCAGCGCAACGCCGAGAATCTGCAGGCGAAAATGGTCGAGGTCAATGCCGATAAGCACCTGGTACGGCAGGTTCCTGGTGCCACCACCGTGATGGATTGGGTGGCCCAGGCCAAGGCACTGCCCCGCGTTATCACCCACTAGCCCCCTGGCATCGCGAGAACGGCGCCCGCCATCCGGTGGGCGCCGTTTTGATGTCAGCCCTAGCCGCCGACCGGCGCTGGAAGCGCCGCCGAGAACGCTTGCTGGTAACGCGCGGCAAAATCCGCCGGATCAATGCTGTAGTTCTGCGGCCCGTTCTGGGCGATCTTGATCGCGCCCATCAGGGAGGCAATGCGCCCTGTCGTCGCCCAGTCGTAGCCCTGCTGCAAACCGTAGAGCAGGCCACCGCGGTACGCATCCCCGCAGCCGGTCGGATCAACGACCGCATCGGCCTTGGCGCAGGGGATGTGCAACATGTCACCGCCCGTATAGATCTCAGAACCCTGCGCACCGCGGGTGACAATCAGCGCCTCGACATGCTCGGCAATCTCGGCCGGCTGCCAGCCGGTGCGTTCGGTCATGACTGCCTGCTCGTAGTCATTCACCGCAACGTAAGTCGCCTGTTCGATGAATCGCTTCAGGTCATCGCCATCGAACATCGGTAAGCCCTGACCGGGATCGAAGATGAAAGGCACCCCGGCTTCAGCAAATTGGGCGGCGTGCTGGATCATGCCGTCACGACCATCCGGGGCAACAATCCCCAGCGTGGCCTCGGCAGGGATCGCCTGCTCGTGAGCGTGATTCATGGCCCCAGGGTGGAAAGCCGTGATCTGGTTGTCGTCCAGATCGGTGGTGATGAACGCCTGGGCGGTGAACGCCTCTGCAACCGTCTTCACATAGGTCTGGTCAATGCCCAGGCCGGTCAGCCGCTCGGTGTAGGGGCCGAAGTCCATGCCGACGGTGCCCATGGGCTTGCCGCTGCCGCCCAGCTGCTGCAAGGCATAGGCAATGTTCGCGGCACAGCCACCGAACTGCTTGCGCATCTCGGGCACCAGAAACGCCACGTTCAACGCATGGACGCGTTCGGGAAGAATCTCCTCACTGAACCGGCCGGGAAACACCATGATGTTGTCGTAGGCCAGCGAGCCGCAGATGATGGCGGTCATGTCATTCACTCCTTGAATCTGAGTCGGTTCTTGGAAGCACCACGATCCGGTCTGCATCGCAGGCACTGGCCGACGCCGCAATCGCGCGGCGCCGGCACATCGGGAAGGGTCAGGCCGCGTCGGGCTGGTAGCGCACGTCGAGCTGGCGAGCGGCGCGGACGTCATCCAGTCGGCGCACCGGCATGGTGTAGGGCGCACCCCGCAGTTGCTCGATGTCGTCCACGGCCTCGCGTGCAATGGCGATCATGGCCTCGACAAAACCGTCCAGCGCCTCGCGGCTTTCCGTCTCGGTCGGCTCGATGAGCAGGCACTCGGGTACCAGCAGCGGGAAGTACACCGTCGGCGCGTGGAAACCATGATCCAGCAACCGCTTGGCGACATCGGTGGCCGTGACGCCCACCGCCTTGTTCTGGCGCTTGAGCGTGATGATGAACTCGTGGCTGGCCCGCCGATCCGGAAACGCCAGGTCAAAGCCAGCGTCACGCAGGCGCGCCATCAGGTAGTTCGCATTCAGCGCGGCAAACTCGGCGACGCGATGCATGCCATCCCGGCCCAGCATGCGGGCGTAGACGTAGGCGCGCAGCAGCACGCCCGCATTGCCCATGAACGCGGACAAGCGGCCAATGGACTGGGGCATGTCGTCCTCGTCCAGCCAGCGATAGGCACCATCGCTGCCCTGACCCACGACCGGAATCGGCATGAACGGAAGCAGGCGCTCGGAGACGCCCACGGCACCGGAACCCGGCCCACCGCCGCCATGCGGGGTGGAGAAGGTCTTGTGCAGATTCATGTGAATCACATCAAAGCCCATGTCGCCGGGGCGGACTTTGCCGAGAATCGCATTGAGGTTGGCGCCGTCGTAGTACAGCAGGCCGCCCGCCTCGTGAACGAGCTTGGAGATCTCGGAAATCTTGCGCTCGAACACGCCCAGCGTGGACGGATTCGTCAGCATGATGCCCGCGGTCTTCGGCCCCAGCGCCAGCTTCAATGCCTCGATGTCGACATCGCCGTTCTCATCGGTCGGGATTTCGCGCGGCACGTAGCCGCACATGCTGGCCGTGGCCGGATTGGTGCCGTGGGCGGCGTCCGGTACCAGAATCTCGGTCCGCTCGGTATCGCCCCGGGCATCGTGATATGCACGAATCATGGCCACGCCAGCAAATTCGCCCTGGGCACCGGCCATGGGCGTCAGCGACACGCCTTTCATGCCCGTCACATCCTTGAGGATCTCTTGGAGATCAAACATACAGGCGAGAAAGCCCTGGCTGGCCGACACCGGCGCCAGCGGGTGCCGGGACAGAAACTCCGGGAGCATCGCAAGTCGATTACAGGCGCGCGGGTTGTACTTCATCGTGCACGAACCCAGCGGGTAGAAATGCGTGTCGATGGAGAAATTCCGCTGCGACAGCCGGGTGAAATGCCTCACGGCCTGCAGTTCCGAGACTTCAGGCAGACCAAGCGCCGAGCGACGTGCCAGCGCCTCGGGCAGGTCGACATCAAACGTATCCGTCGGAAACTGTGCCGCTGCCGCCCGACCGGGACGGGAGTGTTCAAAGATCAGGGATTCAGTCATGGTTCAGTCCTCAGGCAACGTCTGCCGGACGCATGAGCGTGGCCAGTCGCTGGGCAAAGTGATCGATGTCGGCTGCGGTTTTGGTTTCCGTCGCACAGACCAGTAGGCAGTGTTCCAGCTCGGGGTACACCCGCTCCAACGCATAGCCAGCGATGATGCCTTCGCTACCCAGCGCATCGATGAGGGGACGAACCGGCTGATCGAACCGCAGCACGGCTTCGTGAAAGTTCGCACCAGAGAAGACGGACTTCACGCCTGGCAATGCCGTCAGTGCGGCCACCAGGCGGCGCGTGTTTGCCATCGAAGCCCTGGCGACCTGCTGCAGCCCCTGCGGGCCGAGAATCGACATGTGAATCGTGGCTGCTGTCACCAGCAAACCCTGGTTGGTGCAGATGTTCGACGTGGCCTTGCCGCGGCGGATGTGCTGCTCACGGGCCTGCAGCGTCAATGCAAAACCCGGCTTGCCATCGAGATCGACCGTGCGACCCACGATGCGGCCCGGTAGCTGGCGCACCAGCGCCTGCGTGCAGGTCATGAAGCCGAAGTACGGACCACCCGAGGATAGCGGTGACCCCAGGGGTTGACCCTCGCCACAGCAGATATCGACACCCCGCTCACCCCACTCGCCGGGTGCACGCGTCAGCGCCAGTGCAACCGGGTTGACCAGTGCCACAGCGAGCGCGCCGTTGGCATGCGCCCAGTCGGTCATCTGGTCCACGGCTTCGAAACAACCAAAGAAATTGGGATGGGGAATGACCACCGCCGTCACATCGCTGCCCGCGTGTGCTTCCAACGCGGCTTCGGGTGTGGCGCCCTGCTGCGCGTCGTAGTCGAGTTCGACCAGGACCAGCCCCTGGGTGGAACAAATCGTTTCAACCACCTGGCGGTAGACCGGGGAGACACTGCGCGGCATCAGGATGCGGCGGCTCTTGGACTTGCGGTTGGCCCGCACGGCCATGAGCAGGGCCTCGGCCAGTGCTGTTGCACCGTCGTACAGCGACGCATTCGACACATCCAGCCCGGTCAGGCCGCACATCATCGTCTGGTATTCGTAGATGACCTGAAGCGTGCCCTGACTGGCCTCGGCCTGATACGGCGTATAGGCCGAATAGAATTCGCCCCGGGTCACGATCTCCCATACGGCGGCCGGGATGTGATGCTCATACGCCCCCGCCCCGATGAAGTTCAGCGGCCGACCATCGGCATCGGCCCGCTCGTGCATGAGCCGAGTGATCTCCATCTCGGTCATGCCCTCGGGCACACGTTCCAAACGGCCACAGCGCAGGTCGGCGGGGATTTCGTCGAACAGCGCTTCAATACTGGGAGCGCCGATGGCGGCGAGCATTTGCTCGACGTCAGTTTCAGTATGCGGGATAAACGGCATGGTCAGATCCGGGGGTCAAACAAGGCACCGAACCCGAAGATTCGGCTCGGTAAAGGCTTGGCTGCCCCTCGGGACAGCCAGCTCGCGCGCGCAGACACCGGCCCGTTGGCCGGTGTGTTCGATCAGGCGTCGGCGATGGCGTTGGCGTAGCCTTCGGCGTCCAGCAGGTCGTCCAGTGCATTGGTGTCGGACAAACGAACCTGCATGATCCAACCCTCGCCGTAAGGCTCGCTGTTGATCAGCTCGGGCGCATCCGCCAATGCCTCGTTCACGGCAACAACCTCACCGTCAACGGGGCTGTACACGTCTGAGGCAGCCTTGACGGACTCCACCACAGCGCAGGCATCGCCCACGGTCACGGTCGCGCCGACTTCTGGCACTTCGACGTACACCAAGTCACCCAGCGCTTCCTGGGCGTGGTCGGAAATCCCGACCGTCACCAGGCCGGCGCCCTCATCACGAACCCACTCATGGGACTCGGCAAACTTCAGATCTTGTGGGATATCGCTCATTAGATGGACTCCGAAATCACGCTCACGCGAGGAATAAAAGAAACTGGTGTGGTCACAAACCCGACCGTCAGGCCGAGTCGAGACCCGGCACACGCACACGGCCGTTGCGAACAAAAGGAGGATTCACGACCCGTGCCGCAACCGGCTTGCCGCGCATCTCGACTTCGATTGCGCCCGTCGTACCGGCGGGGACGCGCGCCAGGCCGATACTGCGGCCCATGGTCGGCGAAAAGCCGCCGCTGGTGAGCTCTCCCGGACCCTGCGAGGTTTGCACCGTCATGTGGGCCCGCAGCACGCCCCGGCCTTCGAGCAGGACGCCAACAAATTCCGCAATACCGCCGGCCGCCTGCTGCGCCACCAAGGCCTGACGCCCGATGAAATCGCGCTGTGCGTCATCCAGCGACACGGTCCACGCCAGCCCGGACTCCAGAGGCGTCACGGTCTCGTCCATGTCCTGGCCATAGAGATTCATACCGGCCTCTAGTCGCAGTGTGTCCCGCGCACCCAGGCCGGCAGGACGAACACCTGCCTCGAGCAAGTCGTCCCAGAGCGTCGTTACGGCAGCTGCAGGCGCGATGATCTCGAACCCGTCTTCGCCGGTGTAGCCCGTGCGACCCACGAACCAATCGCCTGCCGTGACTGCGTTAAAGGGCTTGAGGGCGGCCGCCGCTGCGCCTGCGTCACCTAGCAGCGGCGCGGTCTTGGCAACCGCTTCGGGCCCCTGGACGGCCAGGATGCACAGCTCGCGGCGGGGTTCGATGCGCACGTTGTCATCACGGTGGGACTGCATCCACGCGATATCCTTATCCGTGGTGCCGGCGTTGACGACCAGGCGATACCAGTCGTCCTGCATGCGATAACAAATAAGATCGTCGACCACCGTGCCCTGCTCGGTCAGCATGCAGCTGTAAAGCGCTTTCCCTGGGGTCTTCAGCTTCGCGACATCGTTGGCCAGCAACCGCCGCAGCCAGGCGGTCGCCCCTGCTCCAAGGATATCCACGGCTGTCATATGCGACACATCAAACATGCCGGCCGCCTGGCGAACGGCGTGGTGCTCGTCGAGCTGAGAACCGTAATGGATGGGCATATCCCAACCCGCAAAGTCGACAAACTTTGCGCCGGCCGCTTCATGGCGGGCATAGAGAGAAGTTTTCTGGGACATGCGGGCTCCAGGTATCAGTACAGGCTTACCGCCACACAACGCAGCAGTGCAAAGCCCCTCTGTCCTGATACCTGAGAGATTGGAAAGCGTCACGCCCTCCTGCCCCTTCGGTGGCCGGTCGATGCCGGCACTCTCCAGAGTCGACGGAATTCCTGCGGTCCTTTGGCCTGAGCGTTTCCGGGCGGGTTGCGTCGTCGGCGGTCACCGCGAAGGTGACGCTCTCCCGCAGGATCATCGTCGAATGGCGCAGTTTACCCACCTGCGGCCAGCAGAGCCAATGCTTGAGCGACCGCGCAGGCCGATAAGCCGTGTCCGGCGGACGGCTATCGAATGCCGAGGGCGGCTTCGGCGAACTGCCGTTTCAGCGGATCCAGTACATCCACCGCGTGCAGGCCAAGGCCCCGGGCAGCCGCCAGCGCGGGATGGGCGGTGGAGAACAACCGATCCAGAGCATCGATGCCCAGGCTCATCCGCGCGATCTCCGCGCGGCGCGCACGCTCGTAACGGCGGCGCGCCAGCGGCTTGAGACCACGTGTTGGATCGGGCATGGCTTCGAGCAGCGCCCGCGCATCATCGAAGCCCAGATTCACGCCTTGGCCCGCAAGTGGGTGCACAACATGCGCCGCATCACCCAGCAGAATGCAGCGCCCCGTCGTAAATCGCTCGGCGGTTTGGCGCAGCAAGGGAAACGCATGACGTGCAGTAGGCGTGTCGAGTCGGCCCAGCTGCCCAGCCGTGGCATCGGTTAACGCCTCGGAGAACGCCTGATCATCCATGGCCAGCAAAGCGTCGGCACTCGCATGCGTGGATGACCAGACCACCGAGACGCGGCCATCCCAGAGCGGCAGCAAAGCAACCGGTCCTTCGGGCAGAAAGCGTTGCCAGGCAGTCTGATCATGTCCCGAGGCGGTCTGGACATGACAAACAACAGCGCGGCCGCCGTAATCGCGACCAGGCGCCTGGATACCCAGCGCGGCCCGGCCGGGCGATCGGGCACCGTCGGCCAGCAACACGTAGCGCGCAGTCATCGTGTCGCCATCTGCACAGTGCAAACAGACGGCATCGACTGATTCATCCAACGCGACCAGCGAGCGGCCGAACTGAACATCCCCCAGCGCCGCCTGCGCCGCTGCGACGATGGCCCGGTTCTCGACGATCGCCCCCAGGCGGGGCAAACCCAGTGCCGCCGCGTCAAAGGCGATGTCCGACCCGGAAACGGCATCCCACACCCGCATGCCGCCGTAGTCCTGAGTCCTGGGCGCCAGCACGTCCCACAGCCTCAACGTCTCTAGCCAGGCGATGGATGCCGGTGACAGGGCGAACACCCGGGCATCGATGTCGGCAGATTCGGCGGGCGGCGCAGGCTGACCCGCATCCAGCACTTGCACGCTGTAGCCGGCCCCGCGCAGGGCAAGCGCTGCTGTCGCACCCACGGCCCCCGCACCGACGACAAGAATGTCTACCTGCGGCTTCATATCGGTGCGCCACGCTGCGGTTCGGGCGAACGAACCGACAGCCCGCGCGCCAGGCGCGGAGGACGGCCGGCGAAGCCGGTGGAACGCACGGCCATTCGGCGCTTGAGGCCAGGAAGCAAGTCCGTCACGAGCAGCCCCACGTTGCGCCCTGTGCGCAGCACCGGCGTGTGATTGGAGAACACGCGGATCAGCCCGTGCGTCATCCCAGCGGTGGCCTGGCGGTCGGCCTCTCGACGCTGCGCATAGGCCGACAGCCGCTGACCGCTGCCGATGTCCTGCCCCGCCGCAACCGCATCGGCCAGCGTGTCTGCCAGTGTGGCGGCGTCCCGCAGCCCCAGGTTGAACCCCTGGCCCGCCACGGGGTGAAGATGGTTGGCCGCATTACCGATCAACACGGCACGTGGCCCGACGATTCGCTGAGCCAGCACCCGGTACAGCGGGTAGGCCTGCCGTCGGCCCAGCGCACTCAAGGCTCCGAGTCGACGGCCGAAGCCCGCATTCAACTCGGCCAGAAAGGCCTCCTCATCCAATGCCAGCAGGGCGTCAGCCCGCGCACTGGGCTGCGACCAGACCAACACCGTGCGGTGCTGCGGTCCTGGCAACAACGCGATCGGCCCGGACGCGGTGAACCGCTCGAATGCGCGCCCCTGCATCGGCTTGGCGGAGGCCACGCTACTCACGATGGCCTTGGCCTGGTAGTCGTCAATCGCGGCGTCGATCCCCAGGCATTGCCGGACCTGTGAGCGCCCACCGTCAGCACCCACCAGCAGCCGCGCGACCAACTGGCGCCCGTCATCCAGCGTTGCCCGGACCTGCTCAGCGTTGTCCGTCGACAGCGACTGCACCCGCGCCGGACAGAGAAAGTCGATGCGCTCCGATGCCTCAATCCGCGCAAACAAGGCCCGCCCCACGGTGCGGGTCGGCACGACCTGCCCCAGTGCCTCCAAGCCGTAGTCCTCGGCACGCATCCGCGTTACGCCGAAGCGCCCCTGGTCGGAGATGTGTATCGACCGCATCGCTTCGGCCTCCGCAGCCATGTCTGGCCAGACACCCAGCGTTTCAAAAATCGCCTGGGATGCGGCGTTCAGTGCGATGGTGCGCTCGTCAAAGCTGGGCTGCGCATCACTGCCCAGTTCGATGGGCTCAACCATGGCCACCCGCAGCGGCAGATCGGCCAATGCCACGGCCAGACTGGCGCCGACCATGCCGCCACCGGCGATGATCACATCGTAGCTGTCGGCCACCATGCCGTACGTCAGTCCGCCATCAGGGCTTCGATCTCCTCGGCCCGTTTGGGTACATCAGCAGTGAGAATGCGGGGTGCCGCATCCGTGACGACGACGTCATCCTCAATCCGCACACCGATGTCCCAGAATCGCTCATCGGCGCCGGCCGTCCCTGCCGACACGTAAATACCGGGTTCAACCGTCAGCACCATGCCGGGCTCGAGCGAACGCGACTGGCCATCGTCGTAGTACGCACCTACGTCGTGCACATCCATGCCGATCCAGTGGCCGGTTCCATGCATGAAATAGGTCTTGTACGCCTCATCCTCGATCAGCGCATCGACCGCTCCCTTGAGCAATCCCAGATCGACCAGCCCTTGCGTAATGGTGCGCACCGAGGCCATGTGGACGTCGTCCTGGTGCCGCTTGCCCGCCCGAACCGCGCCGATGGACGCGAGCTGCGCCTCGAGCACAATGTCGTAAATGGCGCGCTGCTCACCGGAGAAGCGACCGTTGACCGGGAACGTGCGGGTGATGTCTGCACAGTACCCGTCGTACTCGGCACCCGCGTCGATGAGCAGCAGCTCGCCCTCGCGCAGAACCGCGTTGTTCTCACGGTAGTGCAGGATGCAGGCGTTGGCGCCGCCACCGACAATGGACTCGTAGGCAGGCTCCATCCGCGCCATCGCGAATTCGTGATGGATTTCGGCGGCCACCTGATATTCGGTCATGCCCGGCTTGCAGGCCCGCATGGCCCGGCAATGCGCCTCGGCCGACACCCGGGAGGCGTGCGCCATCATCGCCAGTTCGGCCGGCGACTTGATCAGCCGCTGTTCGTGCAACGAGGCTTCCAGGCTCACGATGGACTCGGGTGCGGCGGGCCCGCGACGGCTCGCAGCGCGCAAACCGTTGATCCAGCCCAGCACGCGCTGGTCCCAGGCGACCGACGCGCCCAGGGTGTAGACGATGCGGGCTCGCCCGCGCAAAAGCCGCGCGACCACGGTGTCGATGGCATCCAGCGTATGCCCCTGGTCAGCGCCATGACGCTCCATGACGCCCTCCGGCCCCGCACGCAGACCGTCCCAGATTTCGCGTTCGCGATCCCTCGGGCGACAGAACACATGGTATTCGCCCTCCGTATGACCCGGCGCCAGCACCAGTAGCGCATCCGGCTCGTTAAAGCCGGTGAGGTAGCGAAAGTCGCTGTCCTGCCGGAACGGGTAATGCACGTCGCGGTTGCGCACCTGCTCCACGGAGGACGGCACGATGACAACCGCATCGGAGCCGACGGCGTCCATCAGTGCCCGCCGACGGGCCGCGAACTCGTCGGCAGAGAGAGTTGGCGCCTGCGTCGTCGCGGCGGCCTGGGGAGCGTCAAATGCAGCCATGGGACAGTCCTAGTGGATGGATTCCTGCTCGCGCTCGGAATCTGATTGTTCGTGGAGTTCGAAGAACAGCATCTGCGCGCCCACGCGCACATATTCGATGAGCTCCGCGTAGGCGGTTTCTTCCGATTCGCTTTCCTCGATGCTGCCTGCCTGAGCGATCTCGCTGAAATCCTTGACCACCTCTTTGGCGTCATCGGACAAGGCCTCGATGGAGAAGCCGGGCAGCGAAGCTGCACCGAACAGAAAGCCCTGGCACCACAACGCCAACGACTGGACACGATCGGCCAGCGAGGCTGAATCGTCCGGCAGCATGGGCGCAAAGCCCATATCGGCGTCGACAAAGTCATTCGCCGTGTCACCCCGCAACTGCTCCAGTACGCCACGCGCGGCCTCGGCACTGGCGCCTTGGCTGAGCTCAGCGGCAATGCCCAGGTCGATCGGCGGCTCGATGCCGGCGGCGATCATGCCGGCCAGCGTGCCGTGATACTCGGCCCCTGGCTGGTGAATCCCGAGGCCGGAGAGCGCTTGCTCCAGGCGGTCGTAGTCGATGTCGGTCATGGCAAGTATTCGGAAGATGACCCGTTATGATAACGCGGACTTCCGCCACTGAAGCGTGTTGTGAATCGACTCCCCTCTCCAATTGCCATGATGCAGTCGCTCATCGCCCTGCCGAGCATCTCCAGCGCCCAGGCCGCGCTGGACCAGAGCAACCGGGCCGTGGCCGAACAACTGGCCAACTGGCTGGAGCCGCTGGGTTTTTGCTGCGAACTCGTCCCTCTGCCTCGACAGCCCGACAAGTGCAACCTGGTGGCCACACTGGGCCGGGGCGATGGCGGCCTGGTCCTGGCAGGACATCTGGATACCGTGCCCTATGACGAAGGCGCCTGGAGCAGCGACCCGTTCACCGGCACCGTCCGCGGTGACCGGCTCTACGGCCTGGGAAGCACCGACATGAAGGGATTCATCGCCCTGGCGGCCGCCGCCGCAGCGCGGTTTCGTGCTGACCAGCTGCAGGAGCCGCTGATTCTGCTGGGCACTGCCGATGAGGAAACCGGCATGGAAGGCGCTCAGCGCCTCCTGGAACTGGGTCGCCCACGCGCCCGCCACGCTGTGATCGGGGAACCCACCGGCATGCGTCCAATCCGGGCCCACAAAGGCATTTTGATGGAGTCCATCCGGATTAGCGGCAAGGCCGGCCATTCCAGCAACCCTGCTCTGGGGCTGAACGCGATCGAAGGCATGGGTCGGGTCATCACCGCGCTGCAAACGCTGCAGGCCGAACTGCGCGCCACCCACAACGACCCGCTCTTCGCCGTAAACCACCCCACCTTGAACATCGGACACGTCTGCGGCGGCGATGCACCTAACCGCATACCCGCACTGTGCGAGCTGCATATCGACCTGCGCTTTCTGCCGGGCATGCCCATTGACGACTTACGCCAGCAAATCCATCGCTGCGTACATGCCGCGGTGGCGGACACTGCCTACGGCGTCGAAGTCCGGCCGTTGTTCGATGGAACCCCCGCTCACGGCTGCGAGGCCACGGCGGCCATTTGCCGGGCCGTGGAGCAGATGACGGGCACCCCTGCCGGAGCCGTGGACTTTGCCACCGAAGCCGGTTATTTCGGCGCGATGGGCATGGACACTATGATTCTCGGACCGGGCGACATCGACTGCGCACACCAACCCGACGAATCACTCCGCCTGGATCGGGTCGACCCCACCATCGACCTGCTCGCAGGACTGATCGACCGATTCTGCGTACGGCCCCACACGCAGTCTTAGCGGCTGCTGCCCTGAGCCGCGCGCTGGGCTACGCTTGACGCCCACCCGGATGCGCACCGCACCCAGCACAGCATCGCAGGCCCGCAAAGGAATGACCGGCATGAGCCAGCACCCACTGGTCGAAGCACTGCGCGAGTTCGCGCCCTATGTCCACGCCCATCATGGACGGACATTCGTCTTGAGCATCCCGGGCGAAGCGCTGCTGAGCGAGGGGCGTCGGGCGCTGATTTACGACATCGCCCTGTTACGGAGTCTGGGCGTGCGCATCGTGCTGGTCCATGGCGCTCGTCCGCAGATCGAAGCCCGCCTCCAGGCGGAAGCATGCACCTGCGAGGTCGTCGATGGCCTGCGCGTCACCTCGACGGCGGCCATGGCCAGCGTCGCGGCAGCCGTAGGCGCCGTCCGGATGGAACTGGAGGCGCTACTGTCCACAAGTGTCGCCAGCTCCCCGATGGGTGGCGCCCGCATCGAGGTCACCGCCGGAAACTGGGTGATTGCCCGCCCGGTCGGGATTCGACACGGTGTGGATTTTCAGCACACCGGCGAGGTCCGGCGTATCAATGTCGGACCCATCGAAGCCGCATTGAATCGGGGCGCGGTCGTTCTGCTGTCTCCGGCCGGCTACTCCCCCACGGGCGAAACCTTTAACCTGCTAGCCGAGGATGTCGCGCTCAAGGCGGCCGTTGCGCTGCGGGCCGACAAGCTGGTGTACCTGCACCCGGAGCCCTCGGCCGCGACGCCGAGCCAATGGTCGCTGGGCACGGCGCGCGAACAACTCGCCCAGACACCGGACGATGCGCTGTTTCGCGCGGCGGTCGAAGCGGCGGAAGCCGGCGTACCCCGAGTGCATGTTGTCAGTGCACAGTCCGACGGCGCATTGCTGACCGAGCTCTACACCCGCGATGGCATCGGCCGCATGATTGCAGCCGATGGCTACGATGCCGCCCGGCCTGCACGCATCGATGATGTCGGCGGCATTCTTCAGTTGATCGAACCGCTGGAGCGGCGCGGTGTGCTCGTCCCCCGCTCGCGTGAGCAACTGGAGCTGGACATCGACCGCTTCCTGGTCATGACGCGCGACGGCAAAGTGATCGGCTGCTGCGCCCTCATGCCCTATCCGGAAGAACGCATCGGCGAGATCGCCTGTATCGTCGTGCACCCGGACTATCAGCGCGAGGGGCGTGCCGATACCCTGCTGAGACAGGCCGAAGACCGTGCGCGCAGCGAAGGGCTGGAGCGCGTCATGGCGCTGACCACCCACACCCCGCACTGGTTTGTCGAGCGCGGCTTTACCCAAGCCGAGGTGGGCTCACTGCCGGTCAGAAAGCAGGCACTGTACAACCTGCAGCGCAACTCCAAGGTCTTCGTCAAACCCCTCTAACCCGAAGCGTCCGGCGAGCGGATGCCTCCACACACCCCCTGAAAAGTCCCAATGACAGCGACTGATCACAACGCCCTGTGGGCGGAACGCGACCTGGCCCACGTCTGGCACCCCTGCACACAGATGAAGGATCACGAGGACTTGCCCCCCCTGCCCCTCAAGGCAGCACGTGGCGTCTGGCTGGAAGACTACAATGGCCGCCGCTATATCGATGCGGTCAGTTCCTGGTGGGTCAACCTCTTCGGCCATAGCCATCCGGTCATCGCCCAGGCACTCAAGGACCAGATCGACACGCTGGACCACATCATGTTGGCCGGCATGACCCATGGACCGGCCGTCGAGTTGGCCGAGCAATTGGCCGAACTGGTGCCGGACCCGCTCCGTCGCTGTTTTTATGCGGACAACGGTTCGGCAGCCGTCGAAGCTGCGCTGAAGATGAGCTTCCACTACTGGCTTCATCAAGGGCAAACCCGACCGCGGTTTATTTCCTTGTCAAACAGCTACCACGGCGAGACGCTCGGAGCGCTGGCCGTGGGCGACGTCCCCTTATACAAATCGACCTACGGTCCGCTGCTGCTGGACAACATCATCGTGCCGGGCCCTGACTGCTACGACCGGGCCGAAGGCGTGTCCTGGGAGGACCATTCGCGAACCGCCTTCGCCGCGATGGAAGCGGCGCTGGCCAAACATGCCGACTCGGCCTCCGCGGTCATCGTCGAGCCTCTGGTCCAGTGCGCGGGCTCCATGCGCATGTACCACCCGATTTACCTCAAGCTGCTGCGCGAGGCCTGCGACCGCTACAACATCCACCTCATTGCCGATGAAATCGCAGTGGGCTTTGGCCGCACGGGCACCCTGTTTGCCTGTGAACAGGCGGGGATTGCACCCGATTTCATGTGCCTGTCCAAGGGCATTACCGGAGGCACCCTGCCGCTGTCTGTCGTGATGACCACCGAGGCGATGTACCAGGCCTTTTACGACGACTACCCCAGCATGAAGGCGTTCCTGCATTCACACAGCTATACCGGCAATGCCCTGGCCTGCCGCGCCGCCCTCGCCACATTGTCCTTGTTCCGGGCCAGCGACGTGCTCGCAGAAGTCCGGACCAAGGGCGCCGCAATGGAGGCCGCGGCCGAGCCTCTGCGCGATCACCCGCATGTAGGCGACATCCGCCGCCATGGGATGATCATGGCCATCGAACTGGTCCAGGACCGTGCCACCAAAACGCCGTTCGACTGGAAGCAGCGACGCGGCCGGCGCATCCACCGTCATGCACTCACCGAAGGCGTCCTGCTGCGCCCGCTGGGCGACGTGGTGTACTTCATGCCGCCCTATGTGATCAACCAGGACGAAATCGAGCAAATGATGGGCGCGGCCATTCGCGGCATCGAACACGCTGTCCGAGACTGAGTGACATGCGCATTTCCCGGTTCTATGTCGACCTGCATCTGGAAAAAGGCGCCGAATTCGAGTTGCCTGAGGATGTCGCGCACCATCTGGTCAGGGTGCTCAGGGCGCCGGCGGGCAGCCGGCTGCAGCTCTTCAATGGCCGGGGCCAGGAGTACGAGGCCTGCCTCACAAGCGTGACCAAGCGCAGCGCCCAGGTTCGCTGCGACACACCCCTGGAAGGACTGCCGGACTCACCACTGGACATCACCCTGTGTCAGGCGGTGAGCAAGGGAGAGCGGCTGGACTACGCCATCCAGAAGGCCACAGAGCTGGGGGTCACACGTATTCAGCTACTGCAAACCGAACGGGTGGACGTCCGGCTGTCGGGCGACCGACTCGAGAAAAAGCTGCTGCACTGGCAGCGAGTGGCTGTCGCAGCGGCGGAACAATGCGGCCGCTCCAGCGTGCCGCCTGTGCTTGCGCCCGCCGCCTGGCCTGTGGAGCCCCCGGCAAATGGCGTGTCGCTGCTACTCGATCCGACCGCCACGACAACAGTAGGCGAAGGCACGGCGTCCCAACGCTACGCGGTGGCGATCGGGCCCGAGGGCGGATTCAGCGACCGCGAAGTCGCCGCCGGCCTCGCGCTCGGTTGGCGAGGCGTGCGTCTGGGCCCACGGGTGCTGCGCACGGAAACCGCTGCGCCGACGGTGCTCGCGGTCCTGCAGGCTCAATGGGGGGACCTGGCGCCCGCTAACTGAGCAGGGTCGGCAACTCAATCGGTTCCAGCGACGTGGCCTCGACCCGAACGAGCGCGCTCGCAATCTTGGCCTCGATCCGGTCCAGGTCCGGGATCAGCGCCGAATTCGAACCGATCCGCACCCGGCATGCGGTGTTCGCACGCTCTGGCAGGCCGTCGGACCAGTCCTGCTGCACGGCCCGCTCGTTGACGGTCACCAGTTGAGGATAGCCCTGGGCCACGAGTACGTATTGACCCGCTTGAACCTGGTCGGTCACCGTGTTCATAACCAGCAAGCGGGCACGGGGCATGCGCTCGGGAATCGGCAAGCCCAACAGACCCTCGGCTGCGATCAACGGCAGGCGCCGGTCGCGCCAATCCACGAACCCGAACAACCAGTCCGGCGAGCCCGTGTTGAGTTCGACATTGTCAAAAGCCAGCACGTCGGCAATCGCGGCATTCGGCAATAACCACGTCTCGCCGTTCAACGCCACCAGGGCGCCGTAAACCTGATCGGGCAAGGCGTCATCCATATTGCGGCTCCTGCTTCTCAGCCAGCACGGACTCGATTTCACCGAGCAGCTGCGCCTCTTGGTAGGGCTTGATCAGATAGCGATTCACACCAATCCGCGCCGCGCGCTCGCGGTGCTTGTCGCCCGACCGGGAGGTGATCATGATGATGGGCAATGACGCGAGTTCAGGCGTGTTGCGCACATAAGTCGCCACCTCGAACCCGTCCACACGCGGCATTTCGATATCCAGCAACATGACATCCGGACGCTCCGTCTGGAGTTGCGCCATGGCATCCATTCCGTCCTTGGCCGTGGTCACGATGTAACCATTGCGTCCCAACAGACGTTCGGCCACCCGGCGCATGGTGATCGAATCATCGACCACCATCACGGTCAGCTCGTCCGCCGTTCGGATTGCGGCGGCGTCGGCCACGGCCGCACGCGGTGCCAGCGTGGCACGCTGCGCATCGGCGCGCAGCAGGGCCGCCAAATCCAGGATGAGCACGACCTCACCGTCCGGCATGATCGTCGCGCCGGCCATGCCTTCGATGGCGCCCACCTGCGGCCCGACCTGCTTGGACACAATCTCTCGATTGCCCAGAACCTGATCACACACCAAGGCCACCCGGCGCTCCGCCCCGCCCAGACCTTCGGTGTAGGCGGTGAGAATCACGGGCAAATTGCGCGCCTCGAAAGACTCCGGTGTGGGCAGACCCAGCAGGCTACCCACATACCGCACGCTGTAGTGTTCGCCGCCGTATGCGAAACCGGGTGCGTCACTGGCCGTCATGCTCGACAGCTCATCCGCCGGCAGGCGGCCAATGCCCTGCACACCACCGATCGGCACGGCATAGGTTTCGTCACCCACAGACATGAGCAACGCCCGGCTGATCGCAAGCGACAGCGGCAGGCGAATCAAAAAGCGAACGCCCTTACCCAGTTCGGAGCGGACATCGACCGAGCCGCCCAAATGTTTGACCTCGGCGCCGACCACGTCCATTCCAACGCCGCGACCCGCCACCTGGCTGAGCGCATCTGCCGTGGAGAAACCCGGCTCAAAAATGAACTGGGCCACGGCTTCATCCGAGGGCTCTGCCGTCGGGTTCAGCAGGCCTCGCTCGACGGCCTTGCGGCGAATCTTCAACAAATCAAGGCCGCGCCCGTCGTCTGCCACCTCCATCACCAGCTGTGTGCCCTCGCGGCGCAGCCGGATGTCGATACGCCCGGTTTCGGGCTTGCCGGCAGCGAGTCGGTCTTCCGGAGACTCGATGCCGTGATAGACGGCATTGCGCAGCAAATGCTCCAGTGGACCGGTCATGCGTTCGAGCACGTTCCGGTCCATCTCACTCTCGATACCCTCGAATTCGGCCCTAACGGCGCGACCAAACTCGCTGGCGGTCTGTCGAACCACGCGTTGCAGCCGCTGAACCTGCCGAGAGAACGGCACCATCAGCGTACTCATCAGCCCCTGCTGCAGCGAGGTGTTGATCTGACCCTGGTGCCGCAGCATGCCATCGGCCTCGGCGACCTGCTCGGACAGCGTCTCGTGGATATTCTCCAAGTCGGCCACGGACTCATTCAGCGCCCGCGACAACTCCTGCATGCGCGTATAGCGGTCCATTTCCAGCGGATCAAACTCGTCCTCGTAGCGGTCCGGGTTTTGATCCGCACGCCCCTGCTGGCGCGCCTGAATCTGGGCATCGGTTTCCAGATCCATCTGCCGCAACTGCGCGCGGGCACGGGTAATGGTTTGCTGCAATTCGCTCAGCTGCGCGGCCTGACTGGTCGCCTGGGCTTCCAGACGCGAGTGGTAAATCCCCACCTCACCGGCCTGGTTGAGCATCGTGTCGAGTTGCTCGACCGTGACGCGCGCCGTTTCACGCCGAACAATGCTGACTTGGTCGGCCTGCGTATCCGGCGTCCAGAACAGACGCTCATCCCATTCCCGGGTCTCGACCGGCTCGACCGGTGTGGACTCCTGCTGCTCGACCGGTTCTGTAACCGTTGGCGTGTCATCCCCGTCGTCGATCAGCACATCGTCGCTCACCGGCGCGAGGTCATCCGTCGCATCCAGCGGATCGTCGACCGGCGTCGGTGCGCCGGCCTGAACCTGCTCGGGCGCAGGCTCGGGCAACAGAGGCTCGTCCTCGAGGGGCGTCACCAGCGCTACCGCAGGCGCCTGACCCCGGAAAGCGCGTTCGATCTCGTCGGTGCCTGCGGCAAGCTGTTCGATGCCCGCCTCGGCATCCCGCAACCATCCAGGCGTGAATTGCCCACCCGGGAGTTGCCGTTCCAGGTCGGTTTCCAGGGCGTGCGTCTGCTCGCCCAGGGCATCCAGCCCCGCCATCCGGGCACTCCCCTTCAGCGTATGCAAGCCACGCCGAATCGTGGCAATCGCCTCGTCCTGACGCTCGGGTGCAGTCGCCAACCCTGACAGGGCAGTGCCCATCTCGTCGAGCAGTTCACGCGCCTCAGACAGGAAGATCTCGACCACTTCCTGATCAAGTCCGTCGAGCAACGAGGGTGCCGCCTCATCGACAGGCGCGAGGCTTTCGTCATGGCCGTCCGAGGGCTGCGCCGTGAATGCCGACTGCTCGGGAACAGGCTGCTGACTCGCCGGCGCAGTTTCATCGGTCGCCGACACTACATCCTGGGGCTCTGCATCCGACTCCAGCGCCATGGCTTCGAATGCCGACAGGTCGATTTCGATCTCGACATCATCGGCCGCAGGCGACTGTTCGGGCATTGCCGCTTCTGGTGCATCCGGTGCTTCCGCGACTGCGGCCACCACCTCCTCGGGTTCCGGCGCGATGGGCTCGACCTGGAGCACATCCTCCGGCGGGGCGATGGGTGGTTCATCGGCAGGCAGATCCTGCACCCCATCGGCATCGATAAACGGAGGTTCTGCGACATCACCGGCCTGCGCATCGGCAGGCGATGCTTCAGACGCGACCCCACCCGCATGCGCCGGAACGTCGGCGCCGGGTTCAACCGCCGCAGGCTCCTCAGTATCCGTTGCCGGACTCTCTACGACCTCGGACGGGCTTTGCGCCGCTTGGCGCCCCAGGCGTTGCAAGTCGTCGATGTCGTCCAGCACACGCGTCGCATCCAATGGCTCGGCACGCCCCAGCTGGTCGACCAAGCCGTGGAAACCGTCCACCACGTTGTGAAGCTGACTCACCACCGCAGCATCACGGGCCAGCTGGCCGAGCTGCATCACGCCAATGACGTCTTCAAGACGATGGCTGGCCGTGCCGAGCGCGCCGATGCCGGCAGTACGCGCGCCCCCCTTGAGGGTGTGCAGGGCACGGGCAATCTCATCCAGCGCTTCGCTCTGCTGAGGATTGTCCTCAAAACTGGAGAACGCCCGGTCAATGTCCTGCAGCAGCTCTCTGGCCTCTTCGGCAAAGGTTGCAGCCAGTTCCGCATCAAACGCTGCATCTTCGTCAATGCCCTCAGAAGGCAATGCAGTCTGATCGCTAACAGGCTCGTCGACCGGCCTCTGAGGTGCGTCGGATTCAGCCGCTTCCACCTCGGCTGGCGAAGCCGCGGATGCTTCCGCCGCCTCGTCGGAACTGTGATCAGGCGCATCGAGCGATGCGGCCACTGGCTCTGCGTCGGGCTCGGCAGCCTCGGCTGGCGACGCATCGAACAGGGCAGCCTGCGGACTGGGTGCGGCCAGCCCGGAACGGTGGGCGTCGAGCAGTTGATAGACCGTTTCGACCGAGTCCGCCATCGCAGCGAACCATGTCGCGTCAGGAGCTTCTGCATCTGCCGCATCCTGCTCCAGCACGCGCTCCCGCATTGCGGCCGCCTGTTCGCGGACATCGTCGATGTCCGCCATGCTGGCGCTGCCTTTGAGCGTGTGCAGGGCCTCGCCGACCTTGCGTGCATGGTGCTCTGCCGTGGGTGTGGCCCGCCACGCCTGCAATTCCTGCTCGATCGTATCGAGCAATTCAGCCGCCTCGTCGGTGAAGGTGATCACCAGACGCCTACGGGCGCTGGCCTTGCGGACATCCTCCGGCAGCTCCCGATGAGCCTGGGCAGCGCGCTCTCGCAACGCGTCCAGCCCGGGGCGGGAGCCGCTCCCGGACTCATCGGCGTCCAGCCAGGCACCCAGCTCAGTCATGGCCTCGTAGACCAGCGTGCGTTCGGTATCACCCAACCCGAGTCCCGCGGCCATGACGGTCTCGCAGAGATTCTCCAGCTCGGCGGCCAGTTCTGACACCGACTCCAGCGAGAGCGCCGCAGCGCTGCCGGTTACCGTGTGCAGTGCCCGGACCAGTTCCTGGCTGACCGGAAAACGCCCATGCTCATTGGCCGGCACTTCCTCCAGCCACTGCCGCAGCGTCTCCAGGTGCTGACGGGCGTCTTCGCGGAAGATTCGGTGAATCTCCGGGTCGTAGTCTTCGTCCAGCTCGTCGACATGGGCGCCCCGCGCAACACGATCGGTTTGCGCGACCAGTGCCCGGGCCTCGTCACTCAGCGGCTCGCCCTGACGGAAATTCTCGATGACACCCGGCAACGCGTTGACCGCCTGCTCCAGCGTCTTCACCACAGCCGGCGTGACGCTCAGTGCGCCTTCCAGACAGCGGTTGAGCATATGCTCGACAGACCAGCCGAACTCGCCGATATCGTTGGCACCAACCATCCGACCGCTGCCCTTCAGCGTGTGAAACGCCCGGCGGATCGTGCCCAGCGTGTCCTTGTTTTCCGTATCGCGAAGAAAGCCCGGCAGGTGACCCCGGAGCGTCTCCAGAACCTCGATGGCCTCTTCAAGAAAGACTTCACGGATTTCAGGATCAATCGCGTCCGGATCAACCGGCTCAGGAATATGAACGCTGACTGCCGCGCTGGTGTCGACGACTGCATCCGTGTCATCGGGTTCATCGATGTCGGCGACCGCCGCATCCAACTTCGCTTCCAACTGGTCGAGCAGGTGTGCCGTCTGAGGTTGACGCCGCTGAAGCGCTTCAAGGTAGCACTCGGCCAGTGCCACAGCATCGGCAAACTGGTCCGCCAATCCGACATCGTCGCGGATCTCACGGAATGATTCCTGCGCAATGGATTCACGCAGACGGGCGATCAACGCAGCGCCACGCTCACTCTCCAGCAAGGTCAGCGCGGACTCGACCTGATGCAGCATCCGCTTCGCATCAGCCAGCAAGCCCGGCTCACCCCGCGCAATGTACTCGCTGATCTGGTCCTTGAGCTGGGAGACATTGACCAGCGACTCCCGCAAGGCGGCCGATGCCCCCTCGCGATGATCCAGCTTGACTGGCGGCGGCGCCGCCAGCACCGCAGCCGGATCGCGGCGCTCGGCGTCATCGCCCCGCGCGCGAACATGGCCAAACAAGGCATCCTCAAGATTGTGCTCGACCAGCAGCAGGGCTGTGGCCAGTTCCATCCAGCTGGCGTCGGCGGCGTCCAGCTCCAGCTTGTCCAACACATCGGCCTGGTGATCGATCACCCGCTGCAATGCGCCCAGGTCAAGCATGGACAACGTGTCAGAGACGCGCTTGAGCGTGCGCGCCATCGACTCGTGCTGCTCCGGTGCGCGCTGGCCGGTACGAATCGCCAGGTCAATTTCATCCTTGACCTGGGCGAAGTCTTCGCGAATCTCCGTGGCCACGCGGGTCAGCACATCGGTATTCGGTCCACGCACCCGGGTTCGCAGCTGTTCGATGCGCGCATCCGGCACAAGGCAGTCATCCAGCTCCAGGCGCTCGACGAGCGCACGGGCGCGGCGCGAGCGCGCACCTGATCGCTGCACTTCGACGCCCAGGCGCACGGCGGCCCGCACCATGGCAGCGCTGTCATCCGCCGACTCGCCCTGCACAGCCACACGCTTGGTGAGTTCACCGACCTGACCCATCTGCCGCTTCAGTTCGAGACTGTCTGACAGCTTGAGCGCCAGGAGGCATTCAACCGCCGCTGCAGCGGCCTGCATCATCAGCGTGCAGGCGGGTCCGCTCGCCTGAGTTTGCAGATGTTCGGTAATCCGTCCGATCCGCTTGAGACTGTCGATGCGATCCTCGCCCCGCACCCAGCCGCGCATCGCCTTGTGCAGCGCCGGCAGCAGCTTGCGTGCGGCCACGCTGACCACCGCCTCGCGGGACGGATCTTCGATGGCATCCAGCGCGATGAGTCCAGCATCAAAAATGTGCCGTGTGACGAGGTCTGCCTCGCTGAGCACACCCTGGCCGCAGGACACCCGCAACTCGTTGATGATGGGGTGAAACACCAGCAGAGCGTCCTGTTCGCCCGCACCGAGCAGGTCCAGGTAATCGCTGAGCTGGACCGACGCCCCCAACAAGGCCGTGATGGCCGCTTCGCGATCGCGAATCTCCGCCTGATCCGATGCCAGCGCCTGCACAGTGACCTTCATGGCATCGGCCAGATTGGCTGCGCCGTAACACTGGATGACCGTGGCAATACCGCGAATCTGATGCAATTCGACGACGCATTTCTGCAGCAGCAAGTCCGCGTCATCGCGTTCCATCGACTGTTCGATGTGGTCGCGCACGCGGGCAAGGCTTTGCTCCAGCTCACCACGCAGCCAGTGCAGGCTGTTGCTCACATCGTGCGCAGACGTACCCAGGGCCGCACTCATGCTGCTGCTCCGCTCAAAGGCTGCTCGTCAAGGCCCGCTTCGGCCGCACGGTGCAGCGACAGGGCAAGCCATGGCTGGCCATCGCGCACAAATCCCCCCAGCAGGTACGGCGCAACGGTTGGTGAGGCTTCTTCCAGCGCTCGCATCCGCTGATCGCCAGGTTCAAAATTTCGATAGCCAAAGACTTCATCCACCAAAAAGGCCACCGGATCTGTCTCTGCATTCAGCAGCAGGAGTCGCGTATCAGCGGTGGGGACATGAAGTTCTTCGCCGAGCAGGCGTCCCAAATCCATGACGGGATAAAGCGCGCCGCGTACATTGGCCACGCCGCGCATCCAGTCCGGTGCGTTGGGCACCCGGGTCATACGCGGAGGCAGCAGCACCTCGCGCACGTCGGCACGCGGCGCAACAAACAGTTGATCGCGCAGTCGCAGACCCAACCCGGTCCAGCTGCGCACCGCCTGTAACCCACCCTCGCCGACACCGGCCTGGAGCCGGCGCTCCAGTGCCACCAGCTGGGCATAGGGCGACAGCGTCGAAACGTCGGACGACATTAGGCCGCTTCAGAGGCTGCGTGCTTGCGAACGGCGCCGAGCAATTCATCGCGCGTAAACGGCTTGGTGAGGTAATGATCGGACCCCACGATGCGGCCGCGCGCACGATCGAACAGGCCATCCTTGCTCGACAGCATGATGACCGGCGTGTGCTTGAACCGAGGGTTGCCCTTGATCAGAGCACAGGCCTGATACCCATCTAACCGCGGCATCATGATGTCGACAAAAATGATGTCCGGATGGTGATCGGCAATCTTGGCGAGCGCCTCGAAACCATCGACGGCGGTAATGACGGTGCAGCCCTCGCGCGCCAGTAATGTTTCTGCGGTGCGACGAATGGTCTTACTGTCGTCGATGACCATGACTTTCACGTCTGATATCCCCCGTGCTTGTTCTTGTGCTGCCACGTTATTCCCCTAGGGAAGCCCCTGTTCGGCGGCCGTGCACCGCCGTCTGCTGATTGCCCGCGTACCCCAAGGTCGCCGCGGTTGCGTGAAAGCCGTGTTCCCCCCAGCGACGCCACCCGCCCAGTTCCTCCGAGTCCTGACTTCGAAGTCGTGGGTCACGTCGTTGCCATTTGCTGCGATACGCAAGAACTGCGTCAAACCAGCAAACCGCGATTCACGCATTCCCCGAATGCGAACGATGCACCGACGGCTCCTGGACGGTCACACCGCGCACCAGATTTTTACCATATTTTCATCCATCGCTGGATGACAGCTCCGGGGAACTGCTCAACGGTGAGGGTGCGATCCGGAACAACCCCATAATCTTGTGAGGAATTTTTTCCCACGAAACGGTCGACTGGCCACCCAGGCGATGAGCACACGCCTGGCAAACCGCGCCAAGATGCTGCATTGCGGTAACATCCGCCCCCCGATTTGTTGGAGTGTCGCATGGCGCTGCCAGACCCGATGAACGACGCCGAATCCACCCTGCGCGGACCACTGCAGCATCTGGAATCCCAGCTTCTGAGCCAGCAAGGCGACATCGAAGCCTGGTTCCGGCGGCAGTGGCTGCAAACCCCGGCACCGTTTTACGCGTCAGTGGACCTGCGCAATGCCGGCTACAAGCTCGCGCCAGTCGACACCAATCTGTTCCCTGCCGGGTTCAATAACCTGGCACCGGAGTTCGAACCGCTGTGCATCCAGGCCCTGCAGTCTGCGGTGGACCGCATCTGCCCGACCGCACGCTCTCTGCTGGTCATTCCGGAAAACCACACCCGCAACCGGTTTTATCTGGAGAATGTGGCGCGGCTGGTCGAGTTGATGCGCAAGGCGGGGTTCGATGTGCGCATCGGATCGCTGATGACGGAGCTCACCGAAGCCACGGACATCCAGCTCGACAGTGGGCGCCCACTGCGGCTTGAACCCATTGTCCGCGAAGGCAACAAGCTGGGCGTAGAAGGTTTCCGACCCTGCGGCCTGATTCTCAACAATGACTTGTCCAGCGGGCTGCCCGACATCCTGGCAGGAGTCGACCAGCCCATCATGCCCCCGCCCACGCTGGGCTGGGATCATCGAACCAAGTCCGAGCATTTCTCGGTGTATTCACAGGTTGCTGGCGAGTTTGCCGACACGGTGGGCGTCGACCGTTGGTTGATCGACCCGCTGTTCCGCAACTGCGGTCAGATCAATTTCATGAAGCGGGAAGGCGAGGAATGCCTGGCCAGCAACGTCGAGATGCTGCTGGCTTCGATCCGACAGAAGTACGACGAGTACGGGATTCAGGATGAGCCCTATGTCGTGATCAAATCTGACGCCGGCACTTATGGCATGGGCATCATGACCGCGCGCTCACCGGACGATGTCACCAGCCTGAATCGGAAGCAGCGCACCAAGATGGCATCGGGCAAGGAAGGCCGGGATGTCACCGGCGCCATCATCCAGGAGGGCGTTTACACACGTGAGCAGTGGGGCACGCAGCAGGCCTCCGCAGAATCCGTGCTGTACATGATCGACCGATTTGTCGTCGGCGGCTTTTACCGCGTGCACACCGGTCGCAACGCGACGGACAGCCTCAATGCCCCGGGCATGGAATTCCATCCACTGCCCTTCGCCGACGGTGCATCCCGCCCGGATCCGCAGTTGGACCCGGATGCAGGCCCCAACCGCTTTCACGCCTATGGCGTCGTGGCTCGACTGGCGCTGGTTGCCGCAGCGCGTGAAATCGCCCAAAGCGGCGTCGAAGACGAGTAAACGCCGCCGTTCCGGAGATCAACATGCGCCAGCTCGGCGTGGTGATGGACCCCATCGCCAGCATCAAGCCCCCGAAAGACACCACGCTGGCCATGCTGCTGGAGGCCCAGCGGCGCGGCTATGCCCTGCACTACTTCGAGATCGCCGACCTCAGCATCCGCGACGGGCGCGCCATGGGTCGTGGCCGTCGCCTGCAGGTACGCGACGATCCCAGAGATTGGTACACGCTCGAGGCCCCGGCTGAGGCGCCGCTGGCCGAGCTTGACACCCTGCTAATGCGCAAGGACCCACCGGTTGATGAGGCGTTTTTGTACGCCACACATGTCCTCAGTCGTGCAGAGGCCGAGGGTGTGCAGGTCGTCAACCGACCGGACAGCCTGCGTAACTGGAATGAAAAGCTGGCCATAGCAGGGTTTGCGCAGTGCACGGCACCCACGCTGGTCAGCATGGACATGGATCGCCTGCAGGCCTTTATCGACGAACAGCAGGACAGCATCCTCAAACCGCTGGACGGCATGGGCGGCGCGGGCATCTTCCGCGTGACTGCCCAAGACCCCAACCGGGGCTCCATCGTCGAGACGCTCACCGCCAACGGCCACCGCGCCGTCATGGCCCAGCGCTACATCCCCGCGGTGACCGAGGGGGACAAGCGCATTTTGATGATTGATGGCGAGCCGGTGGATGTCTGCCTCGCACGCATCCCGAAGTCGGGGGAAACCCGCGCCAACCTGGCTGCCGGCGGGCGCGGCGAGGGACGCCCGCTGAGCGAGCGGGATCGCTGGATCGCCAGCCAGGTCGGCCCCACCCTGCGCGAGCAGGGCCTGCGGTTCGTGGGACTGGATGTCATCGGCGAGTATTTGACAGAAATTAACGTCACCAGCCCAACCTGTGTCCGCGAGCTGGATGCCCAATTCGGGATCAACATCGCCGGCATGCTGTTCGACGCGCTCGAAACCCGATGAAGCGCTGGATCGGCGGCGGGCTCATCCTGCTGATGATCGCCGTGCTGGTGCTGCGCGGGCGAGAGGAGGAATCCCGCTTCGAGCGCCAGATCTATGTCATGGGCACACTGGTGACGATCACCCTGCGGGCGCCAGGATGGGCGGAAACCGACCTGGCCGCGTTGGTCGCAACAGTCGAATCAGACCTGAATCGGTTCCAGCAACGCTGGTCGCCCCGCGGCAGTGGCGAACTGGCCCAGTTGAATGCGGCGCTGGCCTCGGAGGCCAGCGCCAGCGTGCCTGCTGAACTGCAACCCCTGCTGACGGCGGCCAAGGGCGTGGCGGATGACAGCTTCGGCACTTTTGATCCGGGCCTGGGCGCTCTGGTTCAGCTCTGGGGTTTTGACGACCCCGAACACTTCCGCGAACTCCCCCCACCCGCAGACGCCATCACCAAAGCCCGGCAGCGACCGCACCGCCTGTCCCATGCTCAACTATCGGGAAACACACTACGCGCGGAGAGCCCCGGGCTGCTCCTCGACTTTGGCGCCATGGCCAAGGGCGCTGCGGTCAGCGACGCGTTGCAACGCCTCCAAGCCGCCGGCATCTCGCATGCCATGGTCAACGCGGGGGGCGATTTGCAGGTCATCGGGCACGCGGAATCCCGCCCCTGGCGGATTGCCGTGCGTCACCCGCGCCCACCCGAAGATGCACCCCGCCTGCTGGTTGCGCTGGAGTTGCGGGATGGCGAGGCTGTGTTCACCAGTGGGGACTACGAGCGCTACTTCGAGCATGACGGACGCCGCTACCACCATCTACTCGACCCGCGTACGGGCGAACCGGCCACGGGCAGTCAGTCCAGCACTGTTGTGCACGAGGATCCGGCGCTGGCAGATGCACTGGCCACGGCCTTGTTTGTCGGAGGTTCCGAACGTTTCTACGATCTGGTCGATGAGTTCGGCCTCACCTACGCAATGCTGATGGACGACCAGGGCATAGTGCACGCGACGCCCGGATTTCTGGAGCGCGCACAATGGCTAACCGACGTGCGCTTCGCTCAGGAGCAGGCCGCGCAGTGACGCGCCCGTCACCGGCCGATGCCTGCCTGATCCTGGTGCTGGCCGTCACGATCGGCAGCCTGTACGGGCGCTATTGGTCGCCTGCAGCCGGGCCACCCACACATGCCATCGTCCGCGCTGAGAAGGCGCCTGCTCTTCGCGTCCCGCTGCATGTTGATGCGCGATTCACGGTGGCGGGACGACTCGGGAACAGCGAACTGGAAGTCCGCGACGGCCGCATTCGCTTTGTCACGTCGCCCTGCCGCCGCAAGGTCTGCCTGCGTTCGGGCTGGATGCATGCGGCGCACGATGCCACTGCCTGCCTACCCAACCGCATCACCTTGTCGCTCGACAGCCAGCAGCGCCAGTTTGACGGGATTAGCCAGTGACCCGACGCGTGCCCCTGCATCCGCAACGTCGGGATCACATGATTGCCGGATTTGCCGCACTGGCCATCGTGATCCACGTGCTGGAGGCCGGCGTTCCGACACCCATTCCCGGGATCAAGCCTGGTCTGGCGAATGTGATCACGCTGCTGGTCCTGTTGCGCCATGATCTCCGGGCCGCGATCTGGGTGCAGTTGCTCCGTGTTCTGGTCGGCAGCCTGCTCATCGGCAGCTTTCTAACCCCCACGTTTCTGCTCAGCCTCGCAGGTGCATCCGGCAGCCTGCTGGTACTGGCAATGCTGACGCTGTGGAACCATTTGCTCCCGGCTGCGCGATTCAGCGCCATCGGTCTTGGCGTGGCGGCGGCATGCGCGCATATGGGTGGGCAATTTGTGGTGGCCTATTACTGGTTCATCCCCCATCCCGGCCTGCTCACCCTGCTGCCGGTATTGCTCACGGCAGCCCTGTTGTTCGGCAGCCTGACCGGCTGGCTGGCTGGCCGGGTCCATGCACACCTCGCATCATCGGCCACATAGCGCCCAGGCCGCGCAGCCGAGCCACGCCACCAGATGCGTCCTTGCTTGCGGTGCCCCCGGCTGCAGCGTGATACTGCCGTCATGACAACAGGCAGTGAACTCAAGAACCAGTTTCTGGTCGCCATGCCCAGTCTCGATGACGAGCATTTTGAGCAGACGGTGACGTTCCTGTGCGAACACTCGGACCAGGGCGCGTTGGGTCTGGTGATCAATCGGCCCTCCGATCTGTCCGTCGCCAATATGCTGGGCCACATGAACGTGCCCTGCGAACGCAACCTCGAGAAAGATCCCGTCTTCTGGGGTGGTCCCGTGCAGCCGGAGCGTGGGTTTGTGCTGCATACGGTGGGCACGACCTGGGAATCGACCGTCCAGGTCAGCGAACATCTGGCCATTACTTCCTCGCGCGACATCCTCGAGGCAATCGGCCTCGGCAACGGGCCAGAGGAGTACCTCATCACACTCGGCTATGCGGGCTGGGATGCAGGCCAGCTTGAGGAAGAGCTGTTGCATAACGCTTGGCTCAATACCCCGGCAGACCGTCAGATTCTCTTCTCGACTGCACCACCGGAGCGCTGGGAAGCGTCGCTCAAGCTCTTGGGCGTGGACTTGACCGTCCTGTCAGGCGATGCCGGACACGCCTGAGTTCAGCGCACCCGCCGCATCAAACACGCCGCCCGCTCCAGCCGCTGGCGTCTATCTCGCCTTCGATTACGGCAGCCAGCGCATCGGCGTCGCCGTGGGTGACACCGTTAGCCGGCAGCCCAAGCCCGTGGCAACCATCGACAATCAAACCAAGCAGCGCTGGACGCGGATCGCGGAATTAGTAGCGAACTGGCAGCCGGTGGGGCTGGTCGTCGGCGTGCCGCTGACGCTGGATGGTGAGCGCCAGCCCATGACGGAGGCAGCCGAGCGCTTCTGTCGTCGCCTCGAAGGTCGGTATCATCTACCTGTCTACCCCGCCGAAGAACGCATGACGTCCCTGGAAGCTGATCTCACCCCGGTGGCCGGCCAGAGCCGCGACGCAGTTGCTGCCGCGCACATTCTGTCCGACTGGCTGGGCCGTGGCTGACCAACCTGACACCAACCGCTTACTCGACACGATGGCGGACGCCTTGCGCACCATGGATCTTGAGGCGCTGGACCCGGTGGTCATCGGCATCCACACCGGCGGTGCCTGGGTGGCTGACGCACTGGCCAGCCGGCTGGCGCTCGACGCCCCCTCCGGCACCATTGACATCAGCTTTTATCGGGATGACTTCAGCCGTATCGGCCTTCATCCGCAGATTCGACCATCCCATCTTCCGGTGCCCGTAGATAACCGGGTGGTGTTGTTGGTCGATGATGTGCTCCACACAGGCCGGACCATCCGCGCTGCCATGAACGAAATATTTGACTACGGTCGACCCGAACGCATCATTCTGGCCGTTCTGGCCAGCCGTCCGGGCCGGGAACTGCCCATCGCACCCGATGTTGTGGGATTGGCTTTCGACGATTTGCCGCCCGGCGGGCATTTGCGCCTGACAGGCCCTGACCCGCTGACACTGGGCATCGAGGTCACGGCATGAGAGGCGCTGCGGCGATCCAGCTCACCGAGGACGGGCGGCTGCGTCATCTACTGACGACCGAAGGCCTGGGCCAAGCCCTGACCACGGAGATTCTCGATACCGCCGAATCCTTTGTTCCGGTGACGCGCAACGAGGTCAAAAAAGTCCCACTGCTGCGCGGCCGAACCGTGGTCAACCTGTTCTTCGAGGCCAGCACCCGCACCCGCAGCGCCTTTGAGCTCGCGGCGCATCGCCTGTCGGCTGATGTGCTGAACATCGAGGGGCGCAGCTCGTCCACCACCAAGGGCGAGACACTGCTGGATACCCTCAAGACGCTGGAATCCATGCATGTGGACATGTTCGTGATCCGGCATGGAGAAAGTGGCGCCGCAGAATTTTTTGCGCGACACGCGGCACCTGGCGTGGCGATTCTCAACGGCGGCGATGGGCGCCATGCGCATCCGACACAAGGCTTGCTGGATGTCTTTACGATCCGGCGACACAAGCCCAATGTGGCCGGGCTTAGCGTGGCCATCGTCGGAGACGTGCTGCATTCACGTGTTGCCCGCTCCGACATCCATGCACTGCAAGCCCTGGGCACGCAGGACATCCGCGTGGTCGGCCCCAAAACGCTGGTGCCACCCGAGTTGGACGCCCTTGGCGTCTCCGTTCATCACGATCTGCGCAGCGGGCTGGCAGATGCCGACGTGGTCATGCTGCTGAGGCTGCAACGCGAGCGTATGTCGGGACACTACTTGCCGCCAGGCGGGGCGTTTCATCGGGGATTTGGCCTGAATGAGCAAACCCTTTGTTACGCCAAGCCTGATGCACTGCTCATGCACCCCGGGCCCATCAATCGGGGTGTGGAGATCGCCGCTCCGGTGGCCTATGGCGATCAGTCCGTCATCCTGGAACAAGTGAGCCACGGCGTGGCGATCCGAATGGCCGTAATGGCCATGATCATCGGAGCACACCGCTGATGAGTGAGATTCGTTGTCTGCACAATGTCACTCGCGCCGACGGCCCGGGTGACGAGCTCTGGATGATCGATGGCCTGATTGCCGAGCCGCCGGCATCCTCCTCCGGGGTCGAGCGTATCGACACCGAAGGTGGCTGGTGGTTACCGCTGGCAGTGGATCTGTGCGCCCGTGTCCGCGAGCCCGGCGCCACACACAAGGCCAGCATTGCCAGTGAGACAGCGGCCGCGATCCGAAGTGGCGTTGGCAGCCTCTGCGTGCCACCTGACAGCAAGCCTGTGGTGGACCAGCCTGCGGTTGTCGACTGGATTGCCGACCGTGCCAGCACCGCGGAAGCCTCGATTCACCTGCTGGGTGCGTTGACGGAGGGCCTCGCGGGTCAGGCCTTGTCAGATCTGGATGCGTTGCTGGCCGCAGGCTGTGTAGGCGTTGCACAACCGCGACGTTTGCCCGACGTCACGCTGCTACGCCAGGCGCTGCAGTTTGCCGCCGGCATCGGCTGCACGGTTCATCTGGATCCGGTGGACCGTGGCCTGGCCGCCGATGGCGTGGCGCACGCCGGCCGACCTGCCATGCGCGCAGGACTGACCGGTATCCCGGCGAGCGCTGAGTCTATCGGCACCGCCATCGCGCTGGAGCTGGCGCGCGACACCGGCTGCCGAATCCACCTGGGCAGGCTCACCACGGCGCGGGCCGTAGCGCTGGTGCGCGCGGCCAAACATGACGGCGTGGCGGTCACCTGCGACGTGGCCGTCCATCATCTTTTCCTGAACGACCAGGTACTGGAGCGCCTGGACCCGGCGTATCGCCTGGATCCACCACTGCGAACCGAAGCCGATCGCCAAGCCCTGCTCACCGCGGTGGGCGACGGCACGGTCGATGCCGTGTGCTCGGACCATGCGCCGCAGGACGAGAACGCCAAGACCGACCCCTATCCGTTGACGGAACCCGGGGGCTCGACGATCGAACAACTGGTCCCCGCGATCGCCACGCTTGCCCAGCAGAACAGCTGGGGGCTTGGCCGCGTGGCGGAACTGCTGGTTCAGGCCCCCTCTCGCATCCTGGGCCTGGAGGCTGTGAGCATGACGCCGGGTACCCCGGCTCATGGTGTGCTGCTTCGCCCATTGGACCACCATGTCGACCACCAGACCATGCGCAGCGCAGGCTACGGCACGCCCATGCAGGATATCGAGCTGCAGTGGACGGTCGCCGAGGTGTGGAGAGACGGCCGGATGATCGCGCTCGTCTGAGAAACCGATTCACCCGCCATGTTCTTGTATGATGAGAATGGGGAATCGAAGCATTCGATTTGAACAAGCGCTCCTGAACAGGATTCGCCCGCCAATGCGCAGCGACCGTTCGGGGGTACCAGATGCTTGGGCCACCAAGCCACCAAACACTGCATACGACTAGTGGGGGAACCATGCCGCGCGTACTTTTGGTTGACGACTCGCCGACTGACATTGCCAATCTTCGCAAAATGCTCGAGAAAAACGGCTTTGATGTCGTCGAGGCCTTGACCGGCGAATCCGCCATCGAAAAGGCCGGTGTGGAGAAACCGGATGTCATCGTCATGGATGTGGTCATGCCGGGCATGAACGGCTTTCAGGCCACCCGCACCCTGTCCCGCGGCGCCGAGACATCGAGCATTCCGATCGTGGTCATCAGCAGCAAGTCCCAGGAGACGGACAAGCTCTGGGCCATGCGTCAAGGCGCCCGCGAGTACATCGTCAAGCCGGTCAAAGAATCGGAACTGATTACCAAGGTGAACGGCGTCATCAACGCCTGAGCACCGCTACGGGAGAGACACCATGGCTGAGGGAGCCAAACGGGTTCGGGGAACTCGACTAGCCATCCTGCTGCTACTGCTGGCGATGACATCCATCGCCGCCGCGCTGTTCATTCTTTATCGCGTGGATCAGGTAGCACAGTGGGATCGTGACTACATCGCCTTGTCGGTGGATTCCAGTGCAGTGGCCGAGAATATCGCGCGACTGGCCGACGACATCACACGCGGCCTGCCGCCGGACACGCGCAACATGGAAGGTCTGCGACTGACCTTCGAAGACAACATCTACGCCATGCGTGAGGGCGATGAGTTCATCAACCTGCCTCCGGCGCCGGCACCGCTGCAGGAAAACATCGACGCCCTGGAAGCCGAATTCCAGCCGATGTCGGATGCCATCGATGAGATTCTCGACCGCCGTGCGGCCTATGTGCTGATCCAGCAGGAAGCCGCCGCTATCGAGAATCTGGCACCGCAGGTGACGACACCCCTCGAGCTGGCTATCGGCACCCTGGCAAGTCGCCGTGCACCCGCCGAGCAGATCACCGCTGTGACCGCCCTGGTTGTCGGCGTCAACAAGCTGCCGGTCCAGGCCGCTGCCGTCAGCCAGCAGGGCTATGACGCCGACACGCTGGCCACTGAACTGGCCGCCCATGTTGACGCGCTCAGCTCACAGTTGCAGCAACTGCTAAGCGGTGACGGCCTCGGCTTCCAGCCAGCCCGGATCGAGGTGGTCGATGCCGCGTTGGCCGAGGCGCTGGCGGGCATGCAACAGATCCGCGACAGTGTCAGCACCATCACCGAAGAAGCCACCGAACTGGCTGTGGTGCAAAGCGCAGCCGCCGAGATCTCGCGGCTGCGGAATAACGTCAAGTTCACGGCAGAGAACAACGTCCAGCAGTCCTTTCTGGAGTACCGCGACGGGCGCCAACTCGAAGCCCTGCACGGCTACGTACTGGGCGGCATTACGGTGGTCCTGCTGGTCATCTTCGTGACCGTGCTTCTCCGGCAAGCCCGTGCACGTGCGCGCGAGCTGGAAGAAGCCGATGCCGCCCAGCAGGAGGCGATTTTGCGCCTGCTGGATGAGATCACGACACTGGCTGACGGTGACCTCACCGTGGATGTCACCGTGACCGAGGACTTTACCGGCGCCATCGCAGACTCGATCAACTACACGATCGACACACTGCGCAGCCTGGTGGGCACCATCACCGCCACCTCGGATGAGATTACGCAATCAGCCTCCGGCACCGAGGCCGTAACGCAGCAGTTGAACGCCGCGTCTCGCCGGCAGGCGGACGAGATCAACAGCGTCTCGCAAGCCATTGGCGCCATGTCCCAGTCGATGCAACAAGTGTCTCACCGGGCAGACGAACTCGCTCAGGACGCCCAGGCGTCGGTTGAAACCGCACACAGTGGTTCGGAGACCGTGCGACGCACTGTGGACGGGATGACCGCCCTGCGAGACCAGATTCAGGAAACCGCTAAACGCATCAAGCGGCTGGGTGAGTCGTCGCAGGAAATCGGCAACATCATTGAGTTTATTAATGACATCGCCGAACAGACCAACACGCTTGCACTGAATGCATCCATTCAGGCGGCAATGGCGGGTGAAGCCGGCCGAGGTTTTGCCGTTGTTGCTGAAGAGGTGCAGCGACTGGCTGAGCGCGCAGGTAACGCGACACGCCAGATCGAAACCCTGGTCAAGACGATTCAGGCCGATACCAACGAAGCCATCGTGTCGATGGAGCGCAGCACCACCAACGTGGTGAGCAACGCCCAGCTGTCCGAGGCTGCAGGTGAGGCCCTGAACCGCATCGAGGCGTCTTCGACCGACCTGTCGCGTCTGATCTCGGACATCTCCAAAGACGCCCGCACACAGACCGAATCCGCCACCGACCTGGCCGGCCGCATCCAGGTGATTCAGGACATCGCGGGGCAGACGCAGGTGGCATCGGATACCACTGCATCGGCTGTGTCCAACCTGAATGCTTTGTCGGTCAAGCTGCGTGAATCGGTTGCGGGCTTCAAGCTGCCGTCGGCCGACGCCGAAGAGCTGGATGAAACTGCTTTCGACGACACCGTCATCGATCCGGCAGCGCCCGACGACGAGCGCGACGCCGCCTAGACGTCCGCACGATCGTCACGCAATTCTGCATCGCCCCGCTCGCACGCGGGGCGATGTTCGTTTGGGAGGCGCCCGCAGGGGTACTCAGCCGCCGAAGTTGATGCGGGTTTCGAGGTTGGCGCGAGAGTCGGCGTTGGACAGGGCTTCTTCCAACGATATTTCGTCAGCCCGGTAGAGGTCATACAAGGCGTCATCGAATGTCTGCATCCGTGAATCGGAGGACTCGGCCATGGCCTCCCGCACGCCGTCTACTTCGCCGCGCAGAATCAGGTCCGCGATGTAAGGCGTGACCACCATGACTTCGAGCGCGGCGACGCGGCCACCCGCCTTGCGACGGACCAGGCGCTGGGAAATCACCGCACGCAGATTCAGTGCAAGGTCCATGTACAACTGCCCACGCAGGTAATCAGGGTACATGTTGATGATGCGTTGAAGCGTCTGGTACGCATTGTTGGCGTGGAGCGTCGAAATGGCCAGATGACCGGTGCCGGCCAGCTGGACGCAGGATTCCATGGTTTCGCGAGAGCGAATCTCCCCAATGAGAATGACATCCGGCGCCTCGCGCAGGGCGCTGTGCAGGGCTCGCTCGTAGCTCTTGGTGTCCTGGCCCAGCTCACGCTGGTTGATAATCGAACGCTTGTTGGGGTGCAGAAACTCAATCGGATCCTCGACGGTGAGAATATGACCGGAGGCGTTCTCGTTGCGGTGGTTGATCATGGCGGCGAGGGTCGTTGATTTACCCGAACCGGTCGCCCCGACCATGAGCAACATCCCGCGCTTTTCGAGAATCAAATCCTTGAGCGTCTCAGGCAATCCGAGCTCGTCCAGGGTGGGCACGGTGTTGCGGACGTAGCGCAGCACCATGGCCGGCCGCCCACGCTGATGGAACAGATTGACCCGGAACCGCCCCAGCCCACCGGCCTGGGTCGCAAAATCGAGTTCCAGCTCTTCAGCAAATTCCTCGCGCTGCTCGGGAGTCAGAATCCCGTTGGCCAGCTCACGAATCTGACCGGAGGTCATCTCGGTCTTGCCCACGGCGTGCATCTCGCCATTGATCTTGATCATGACGGGCGAACCGGTGGTGAAGAACAGGTCGGACGCCTGCTTTTCAACCGCCAGCTTGAGATACGGGACGATCCCCGGCAGCTGCGATGCTTCGGACATCAGTGCCCTCCGGACTTCTGGCTGGCGATCAGGGCATCGTCGTCGTCCATCATCGAAATGCCCGACAAACCGTCGTCCAGGTTTTTCTCGGCGCGCTTGCTCTCCAGTTTCACCCGCAGGCGCAGCTCGTTCTTGGAATCGGCGTTACGCAGCGCCTCCTCCAGGCTGATGGTGCCGGCTTCATACAAATCGAACAGATGCTGATCGAAGGTTTGCATCCCCTGCTCCCGGCTCTTGGCCATGACCTCCTTGATCTTGTGCACCTCGCCCTTGAATACGAGATCAGAGATCAGCGGTGTATTCAGCAGGATCTCCATTGCGGCCGCACGTCCGCCCCCTTCGCGGCGCACCAGGCGCTGACTGATGATGCCGCGCAGGTTCAGCGACAAATCCATGAGCAATTGCTCGCGCTTTTCGTCCGGGAAGAAGTTGATAATCCGGTCCAGGGCCTGGTTGGATGAGTTGGCGTGCAGGGTCGACATGCACAGGTGACCGGTCTCGGCGAAGTTGATGGCGTATTCCATTGTTTCCTTGGCCCGGATCTCCCCGATCAGAATGACATCCGGCGCCTGGCGCAGGGTGTTTTTGAGCGCAGCCTCCCAGCTGTCGGTATCCACACCGACCTCGCGCTGGGTGATGATGCACCCCAGATGCGGATGCACGTATTCCACGGGGTCTTCGATGGTGATGATGTGCCCCTTGGTTTCCTTATTCCGCAAACCCAGCATGGCCGCGAGCGAGGTGGACTTACCGCTCCCCGTTCCGCCGACCATCAACACCAGGCCACGCTTGGACATGACCACGTCCTTGAGCACCTCGGGCAGGTTCAGCTTGTCGAAGTCAGGAATCTCGGTCTCGATGGTTCGCAGCACGGCACCCGCACGGCCCTGCTGTACAAAGGCGTTCACGCGAAAGCGACCGATTTGAGGCGGCGAGATGGCGAAATTGCACTCGTTGGTCTCCTCGAAATCCTTGACCTGTCGATCATTCATGATCGCGCGGACAATCATCGCGGAGTTCTCGGGCGACAACGGCTTGTCCATCACCGGCGTCATTTGTCCGTCAACCTTCATCGCAGGAGGAAAACCGGCGGTGATGAACAGGTCCGACGCACCCTTTTGCTTCATCAGGCGCAGCAGTGCCAGCATCAGTTTCGCGGCTTGATCGCGTTCCATCGGTGGCTCCGGTGGTTTGGAGGGCAGCGCCCGTCGATTACATGAAGTCTTCTTTTTTCACGGCGCGGCGGCGGGCTTCCTGCTTGGAGACCTTGCCCTCACGCACGAGAATCTTGAGCGACTGATCCAGGGTAATCATGCCGTCGCGAGCGCCTGTCTGAATGGCCGAGTACATCTGCGCGACCTTGTTCTCGCGGATGAGGTTTCGGATCGCCGGGTTGCCGATCATGATCTCGTGGGCCGCCACTCGGCCCCCACCCTGCTTCTTCAAAAGTGTCTGCGAAATCACTGCCTTGAGCGATTCGGACAGCATCGCCCGGATCATGTCTTTCTCCGCCGCCGGGAAGACATCGACCACACGATCGATGGTTTTGGCGGCTGAACTCGTGTGCAGGGTGCCAAAAACCAGGTGCCCGGTCTCGGCGGCGGACAGGGCCAAGCGAATGGTCTCCAGGTCACGCATTTCGCCCACGAGAATGACATCCGGGTCCTCACGCAGTGCCGAGCGCAGCGCCTCGTTGAAGCCCAGCGTATCGCGATGCACCTCACGCTGGTTGATCAGGCACTTCTTCGGCTTATGCACGAATTCGATCGGATCTTCGATGGTCAGGATATGCCCGTACTCGCTCTCGTTCTTGTGATTCACCATCGCGGCCAGCGTGGTCGATTTGCCCGAGCCTGTGGGGCCGGTCACCAGCACTACGCCGCGCGGCTGGTCGGCGATATCCTTGAAAATAGACGGCGCGTTGAGATCTTCCAGCGAGAGGATGTCAGACGGGATGGTACGAAACACCGCGGCTGCACCGCGATGGGTATTGAAGGCATTGACGCGAAAGCGCGCCAGATCCGGAATCTCGAACGAGAAATCCGTTTCGAGCAGCTCGTCGTAATCCTTGCGCTGCTTGTCGTTCATGATGTCGTAGATCATCTCGTGCACCTGCTTGTGCTCGAGTGCTGGCAGATTGATCCGTTTGACGTCACCATCCACACGAATCATGGGCTCCATGCCCGCAGACAAGTGCAGGTCGGACGATCCCTGCTTGACCCCAAAAGCCAGTAGCTGCGCAATATCCATCGGTGCTCCCCGCGCCGGATGCCTGAATGAAGTGGACTCAAAGTATCGACATCGCATGACCCCGGCAACCAAGTCATTTGATGTACTCGCAGCGTATCGGCACCTGTGTGAAAGAGTCGCTAAGGCAGAGCACGCAGCCGGCTGCCCCGATGGCAGCGTCACGCTGGTGGGTGCAGCCAAGGCGCAGCCCACTGAACGGCTGCGACAAGTTATCGCAGCGGGCCTGACACATATCGGCGAGAACTACTGGCAGGACGCGGCCAGGCACCTGCAAGCGGATCCTGCCCGCCGGGCGTCCTGGCATTTCATCGGCCCGATCCAATCCAACAAGACCGGACCGATCGCCGAACAGTTCGATTGGGTACAAAGCCTGGACCGGGAAAAAATCGCGCGGCGGCTCAACGACCAGCGCCCCGCCGACCTCCCACCCATCAATGTGTTGCTACAGGTCAACATCAGTGGCGAGGCCAGCAAGGCTGGCCTGACGCAGGAACGCGTGGCGGCCTTTGCAGAGCAAGTCCTGCAACTGCCCCGACTCCGGCTGCGGGGTTTGATGGCCATCCCCGCACCCGGAGACGACGACGCATACCCCGCAATGGCCGCACTGCTGGAGCAGCTGCGTCCATGGGCGCCCGGGATCGATACACTATCCATCGGCATGAGCGCCGACCTGGAACGCGCCATCAATGCCGGCGCCACCATGGTGCGCATCGGCACCGCCTTGTTTGGCCCTCGCCCCCAACCGAGTTCGACATGAATCAAGACGACATGAAGCGCGCCGTTGCACGCGCCGCCCTGGATGAGATCGTGCCCGGCGCCATATTGGGCGTTGGCACCGGCTCGACTGTGAACTTCCTCATCGAACTGCTTGCCCAACGGCGTGACGACATTCCAGGCGCAGTCTCCTCGTCAGAGGCCAGCACCGAGCGACTCAAAGCCATCGGCATCCCGGTCCTCGAACTCAACGAGGTGGACCACATCCCGGTCTATATTGATGGCGCCGACGAGGTCACGCCGCAGGGTTTCATGACCAAGGGCGGTGGTGGAGCACTCACGCGCGAGAAGATCATCGCCTCCGCCAGCGATCGCTTCGTCTGCATTGTCGATCAGAGCAAACTGGTCAACCAGCTCGGCGCCTTTCCACTCCCGGTGGAGGTCATCCCCATGGCCGAAGCCCTGATTACTCGCTCGCTGGCCAAACGTGGCGGCACACCTGCGACGCGTGAAGGCTTTATCACCGACAACGGCAACCTCATCATCGACACCACGGGCCTCAGCATCGAAGACCCAGTCGCCTTTGAACAATCACTGACCGCCGAGCCCGGGGTCGTGACCTGCGGCACCTTCGCACTGACACCTGCTCACCGGATTCTGGTCGCCGCCCCCGAGGGCACACGGACCATCGACTGTTGACATAAATTGTCAGATGCTGCCCTAAATGGTCTTGGCTGCTAGCACACAAGAGCCGTAACTGATTGTTTTTAATGGCTACAGCCCTAGCACAATACTGGCACCATCCCTGCTCGGCTTACGTTAGGCGGCGTGATGCCGCTGCGCATCAACACTTTCCTTGGGAGAAATCACCAATGCAGAACAAACAGCAGGGCTTCACGCTGATCGAACTGATGATCGTCGTCGCGATCATCGGCATTCTGGCCGCCATCGCGATCCCGGCCTATCAGGACTACACCATTCGCGCGAAGGTCAGCGAAGTGATGGGCCTGGCGGGTAACGCGAAGACAAACATCGGCGAATATTTCATCTCCACCGGCAACATGCCGTCGAGCACGACAATCGCCGGCGTTAACACCAGCACGGCTCAGAGCGACTACGTCTCCGCCATCGCTTTTGCCACGAACGGCACCGGCGCAACCATGACCTACACGCTGGCCAACCTTGGTGGTGACGCCAACGGTGACACGCTGATCATGCAGTACTCCGGCACATCCAATGGACTGACCATGGATTGCACTGGCGGCACTTTGGACCAGAAATATCGTCCGGCTAACTGCCGTAGCTAAGGCGACCAGCTAGACACAAACCCTCGGCGGCGTTAGCTGCCGAGGGTTTTTTTATTCAGGCCGACACGATCTTGACTCACAAACTTTTTTCCCAAGCGCTCATTGGTGGACTGCTATTCGCAGTCTTGATAGTCGCGGCGCTGGCCTACAGACCCGCGCTGACAGGCCCGTTTCTGCTCGACGACTTTCATAACATTGGGACGATGCAGGGCGGCGTTGAAACCGCCGACGACGTGCGAGAGCATCTTTTCGTCCCCGTCGCAGGTGCGACGAACCGCCCCATTGCTCGAGCCAGCTTCCTCCTCGACGACAATGCCTGGCCGAGCTCTGCACCCCAGTTCAAATGGACGAATCTCCTGCTCCATTTGCTCTGCGGCGTACTCGTTTTTGCAGTGTTTCGGAAAATATTCGAGCTCCTAGGGCGTTCTGAGACTCATGCGGCTTGGTTGTCCCTCGCGGTCGCATCGATCTGGCTCTTACACCCATTCAATCTCTCCACTACCATGTATGTCGTCCAGCGCATGACACAGCTGTCGGCGCTGTTCACGTTGTGCGGAATCCTGGCGTACTTGCACCTACGCCCAATGCAGGCGCGTTGGTCTTGGCGACATGCTGCATCCATCACACTCGCGACTGCGATCTGTTTGCTCCTGGCCACCCTCAGCAAAGAGAACGGCGTCCTGCTGATCGTCCTGATCGCAGCGCTCGAAGTCGCTTTGTTCTCCAAAGTCTCGACTGTCCCGACCAGTTTCAAAGCATGGCGAGTACTTATTGTCTTTGTTCCGACCGTACTTCTGATTGCGTACGTTGCCTATCTACCGAACTGGATCGATGGCTATCGGCACCGAGAATTCGATCTACTTGAACGCCTACTCACGCAGCCCGTCGTTCTTGTCGAATACCTGTACCGAATCGTCTCGTTTAGGACCTTTGGTATTGGTGTATTCCAGGACGACCAAGTCGTTCGTACATCGCTGCTCGAACCCTCGGTGCTCTTAAGCCTCGCTTTCTGGGTCCTAGTAGCGGGCCTCTCTTGGTGGATGAAGCAACGGCAACCGATCTTCTTGTTCGCGATACTTTGGTTCCTTGGCGGACACCTGTTGGAATCCACGACCATCCCGCTGGAACTGTACTTCGATCATCGCAACTACCTGCCCATGCTGGGCCCCTTGGCCGCTACCGTGTTCGGCATCGATGCGCTGCTAGCCAAAGGCACAGATCACCCTCTTGCCTTTTCTGCAATCGCACTCGCCAGTCTTGCTCTATTCGCCGGTATTCAGCTCCACTTGCTAGCCCAACCTTGGGGTAAGGCTGATGAGCTGGTGCTGTTAATGGCGACCGAACACCCCGATTCGCCGCGCGCAACCCGTAGTCTTGTCCGCTGGATGGAGCATTTCTTCCAGCGGGAACAAGCACTGGACATACTGGATAGCGAGTTCAACGGACCGCCCCCACGTGACGTCAGTCTGGCCATGATGTCGGTGGATATCACATGCAAAGCCGGGCTCCCTCATCGGTATGATCTGGGAACACTGGCACAATCCCCAAAGAATCTTGCCCTGACCGACGGGGTTGGGCCGACGGCACCACAACTCCTGGCCTCCATTCGATCCAAGCCATGTCCCGAGCTGTTACCTGGCTTATATCAATTGCTCGAAAACAGCCCAGAGATGACGCCGCGTCTATCCAGTCCCGGTAAGCGCAATGCCAAGCTGCTCAGACTCAATGCCCGAGTACTGCTGGAGAATGGCGAGTTGGAACGCGCCAGGGATAATCTTCACAGGGCTTATGAGCTCCACCCATCTGCAGGGACGGCGTTCGCTCTGACAGAATTCTGGCTCACAGTTGGCCACATTCCATCGGCACTCGCATGGCTTGAGCGCACTGAAGAGTTGGAGATGAAGCACCGGAATCCGCTACGACCAGACCTCTCCTCCACGTTTTCAGAGAAACGCGCGCTACTCGAGAAAATCAATGTGCAATCCAGCCAAACTACTCCAACGCCCCGCCTCCAGCATGGAGAAACCGCCCAGTGACTGAGAGCGACCACCTAGCCGCAAGCGGTTGGGCGATCAGCGATATCACTTGCGTCATCCCAGCCAAGAACGAAAGCGCGACAATTGCCGCCGTTGTCGGGACCGCGCTCAATCTGGGCGTTGCGGAAGTGATTGTCGTGGATGACGGTTCAACGGATGAAACCGCAAAGCTAGCTGCCGAAGCGGGAGCCCGGGTCGTCAGTCACGCCTACTCGAAAGGCAATGGCGCTGCCATCAAGACGGGAGCTCGGCACGCCGCAAGCAAACTACTGGCAATGTTCGACGGCGATGGCCAGCATGACCCTTTGGAACTGCGCTCACTCCTGGACCGGATCAATCAAGGATACGATTTGGTAGTCGGTGCACGCCGCCGCAGGGGGCAAGCCAGCGGCCTACGCCACATTGGCAATTCTGTGTACAACCGCCTCGCCTCGTGGATTGTTGGACAACCGGTGCTCGATCTCACGTCTGGGTTTCGGCTCGTGAAGCGCCGCCTGTTCTTGGAAGTACTGGCGCTGCTACCCAACGGTTTTTCCTATCCGACGACCTCGACCATGGCGTTCTACCGCAGCGGCTACAGCGTGACATTCATGGACATCGAAGTTGCGAAGCGGCAGGACGAATCCACTAGTCACATCAACTTGTGGAAGGATGGCGGGCGCTTCCTGCTCATCATCTTTCGCATTGCGGTGCTCTACTCGCCCCTGAAGGTGTTCTTTCCGGCAGCCATGTCGTTCTTCGCCGGAGGCGTGGCCTACTACTTGTACACATTCCTGACGGACGGCCGCTTTACCAACTTCGGTGCGTTGCTCCTAACCACATCGGTGGTGATTTTTCTGATTGGCCTAGTCTCGGAGCAAATCACGACGCTCACTTACTTATCATCCAAGCGCAACGACGCGGGTAGCGGGTGAATCCTCGGTGACTAGAATGCTCCGTTCTCTCCGCCGACTGTCCCACTCGATTCGTCGTGAAGTCACAAGCAGCGATACCGCGCTGATTACCCTCGTTGAGCGGATAGTCAGCGAAGAGATCGCCCAACGGTGCGTGCGAGACGAGGCCGCTGTATTTGACGATCAGTGGCTCGCACGACAATTTTGCGTGGAGCGCCTCCGCGCCAGTCCCGTCAACGGTCTGAATCTCGAATTCGGTGTATTCAGGGCACAGTCCATCAACTTTTTCGCTGAGCAGTTACCCGATCAAACCTTTCACGGCTTCGACAGTTTTGAGGGCCTACCCAGCGGAGATGGATTCTGGGCGCGCTATTTTTCCAAGGGCCGTTTTGACGTGGGCGGCCAACTGCCGCTGACGCGACCGAACGTCACACTCCATGCTGGCTGGATCAAGGACACCTTGCCCGCCATGCTGGAAACCATGCCCGATGCACCGGTGCGTTTCGCGCATATCGACACCGACATCTACGAATCCGCTAGGCAGGTACTGGAATTAATCGGGCCTCGCTTGCGCAGCGGAAGCATTTTGCTCTTCGACGAGTTCTGCAACTACCCAGGCTTTACAAGCGAGGAATACCGCGCATTTCAAGAATTTGTCGCTATATACAAGCTCGAATACAAGATCATCTGCGCTGCAATGAATGAACGCCGGTTCGGTGCGCTGGGCAAGGTGGCGATGGAGATTATGAGCCTGGATCACTGAACGACTTCCCGCCCGCGAATACGCACCTCGCCTCGGTAGCAAGCGATCGCCACGGGCACAGAGAGACAGAGACTTCCACCGGCGTGTGCCCAGGCAGCACCCGCCGCGACACGGTCGGGCAAGAGCAAGAGCAGCAGCACATAGATTCCGACGCTGAGTAGATTCAGCAAGCCAAGCCGCCCGACGCGGTCCGCGTGCACGAAGTACTTTGCGTGCATGAGATAGACGAAGTGCAGCCAGTGAGAGGCCAGCAGAATCGGCAGATACGCAACACCGCTGCCGTACTCTCCACTGGTCAAGTGTTGATAGATCAAGCGACCTGCCAAATAGGTCATGGCCGCCGCCCCCAGGGCGCCAACGAGCAACCGGAGCCTCAGCCGGCTCACTTCGACGCAGTCCCCGGTCTTGTAGAGCACCAGCGACTTCGGCGTGAACAAATTGTTCATCGCCGTTGTGACAACAAGCATGGCGGACGACAATGCAAAGGCGACCATATAGACGCCGAGTTCGGCCACGCCAATGACATAGGCCAACAAGATCCGGTCGAGACCCAATCGAATCCACTGCGCGACCACCTGGGGAGTACTGCGCAATGAAAACGAGACGATTCTGTGGAATGTCGCGGCCTCCCATTGAAGGCGGCCATGCAAGCTAAATCCGAAGCAGCGTAGCGCCACTCCCAAGGTGATCGCCAGAGCCATCACATAACCCACTGTTCGCCCATCAATCGGTTCGAGACCAAGGCCGATCAGCGCGAAGGCTACGGCCAGCAGTAATACGCTGCGCACGATTTCCACTACGCCGTACGCGCGAATGTCCTCACGCGCCAGCGCCACCTTTTGCGACAGCTCAACGATTGCTGCGAACAGTGCGCCGACCAGCACCAGCGCCGACGCGCTTGACGAAAACCCAAATTGCGATAGGAAGCGTGGCAGCAAGAGCTGAAGAACTAAGCCAATCACCAGCCACACCATGACAACGAAGCTCACAACGTGGACCAAAAACCCTGCGTATTCCTGCGCCCCGAGGTGGGCTCGTTCACGCATCACAAGGGTGTTGGCACCGAACCCGATCGACCCGGCGATGACAAGCATGGCTGAGATGAAGACCGTGGCCTCACCCATCTCCGAGGGTGACAGCACCAGCGCAAACAGCGGTATCGACACCACCGAAAGCCCCTTCCCCAGACCGGCAATCAGTAGCAACAGCATGATCTGCTTCATGTGCACGCACCCGGAAATACGTGTCGAGCGTGTCGCGTTCCCAACGCGGAGATGGCGCTCACACTTACATCGCCTCACCATTGTGGCGGGGCTTACCCGGCGTTGAGTGCGCGCGGAGGTTCTGCCCCCTGGTCCTTACGAATGCAGGCTGTGAAGCCATTTCCAGCTGACGGACCCGCTTGCGGAGCCAGGGGCGCAGCATCCTGAGAACCACCCCCGACAGTATGCCGGCACCACTGACTCCGTCGACATACTTGTGAACGGGAAGGCGATGCGCATGCAAGCGCAACACTCTTCGCACCTGCCCGGACCGGACCTGTTCAGCCATGTGAAAGCAGTCAGAATCGAAAACGACCATGTCACCCGGCATGCCGGTGAACTTGAACTGGAGCCGTATCAACTCATGCGGCACGTCGTTGCTCAGCGTGCCAAGCTGACCGCCCAGCAGTACATGTCGATCTGCCATAGCCCGCGCCCAGTGATGGGTGCCCGGCGACACGAGTAACCCACCGTCGCCGTCTCCAACTCGGGACGCAAGCACGTAGAGCTTCAGGCTATGTTGACGATCGAAATGCCAAGGCAGCAACATATCCGGCGAGGCCCCATCAGACGTTAGGAACACGGCAGACGGGCAGCGCACGGGCTCTCCCAGATAGAGCCGGCAGACTTCAGAGAACATTGCAGCGTGTGAAGCGAGCGCGTTGTATGCGTCTTCTTTCTTGAGCAGGCCGGTGTCGTGCACGCGGAGCACGTGACCCGCCGGGTTGGAAGGATGCTGGTGATGCTGAACTCTTCGCGACCCCAATTCTGGCGCCCGGGCTGAAAGACTCTCAATTAACGCATCGAACCGCCCTTCACAGCGTTCGATTGGATCCGCAGGTCTAATGACAGCAAGGCCCGATGTTCGCAGACTGGAGACCACAGCGTGCGCATCAGCTTCCACCGTGTAGGCGTCTGGAGCGCATTCAACAGTGGTTCTCATGCGCACGCTCCCCTTGGCGAATCTGACAGTGGAGTTGAGGGAGGCATCAATCGGCCCGGAACGCCCGCCGGAGTCGGCGCACGAAACGCCCCCGCAAGCCCTGTCGCTGTCGCCCTTTTCCATCGCGAGGGCGGTAGCACCGAAACAAGGGATCGGGTTCGAGCCAGTCGAATCCGGTGAGTTCGAGAGGCCAAAGATCGCGACACCCTGGAGCAGTCGGCCAAGGCCGATCAGACCAGAAATTCTGCATCGCCATCGTGGCGAAACGATCCCCGCAATGGATGGCATCAATATACCAATCCCGTGGCCCGGTCTGATGCCACTCGCCCATCTCGAACGGGTCTAGCAACCGAACACGGCGATGGCTGGAGACTTTGCTCGCGTAACGATTGAATCGGCGGTGTAGACCTGTCTGCCGCGCTCGCAGCGTGGCAGGCGGCAGGAGGAGATCTATGCTGCGATCATGACACTCTGCAAGTGACTCGAGTAAGCCGACCAACTGCTCGGCTTCGCGCAATAAGACAGCTTCGGCATTATTTGAATGACAGGCATCCGTCTCGCCGCGCAGATGCCACCCTCGGCCGAGCAGATACCTGCAAACCGCCTCGCCGTATAGCAATACGGGTTGGGACGTCGCCGGACAGCGTTGAATCGCGCGTGCGATGCTCGTTCGCGTGCTCTCGGCATTGGCGCCGGAAAGGAAATTCAACCGTTTTCCCGGACCGAGAAAGACCGGAATCGCAGCCGCCTGGGTGGAGAACGCCCTGACATGCGAATCACCCAGTATCACCACCCGGCTTTCAAGCGCAGTCTCTACTGGGTCTGCATGCACGGTTTCCGTCATTCGCTGCCTGAAAACTCTCGCAATGCCTCGATGACACGCTCGAGGGTCTCAGCATGTGCGTCACGCTGCGCGTCGGTCGCGATTGTCATGGGCGACCTCTCATGGCGCGTCCCATACCCGGCGACCTCGAGCGCTAGCTTGTGCGCCACATGCCATCCAAGCGCACTCACGACCTGATCAAAATACGGCTGCTCAATTCTGTCGAGATAACGCTGGACCGTCGGTGCGTCATTCGTGATGATCGCATCATAGATCTTAGCTGCCGGTCCTGAGTCCAACATCAGGGATCCGTTGAGCCAGCTACGCAGCTGTCCGGTCTCTGCCAGGGCAGCCGCCCGACGTTTTCCCCCACCCGCAATGACAATGCTGTGTGTATCACCGAATCGAGCCAGCAGGTCACGTGCGATCCCATCGTCTTTTGAGTCTTCTTTCATCCCAACGACGCCCGCCATGCCCAGCGCTTGGTCGAGCAGTTGTTGCGGCCAGTCCACAAGACTGCCGTCAAATCCACTGACCAGTTTCATCTGGTGGATGAAACACGAGAGGCCTGCTCGAACCGGCGTCTGCAGATACGCAAGGACCGGATCGTCCTGCCCGAAGTAGCGTTCGGGAAAAAGCACCGAAATCGCATCTGGCTGGTACTCCTGGGCAGCGCGTTCGCAGAACTGCAGCAGATCGACCTGTCGCTGGCCGATCGGATGCCCGACGATGGCAGGAACACCCTTATCCCGCGCAGCTTCGCAGGTCAGACGATTCACCGCATGAATCTCGTCTACCGAAAGCTGCTGATAACGCGTGTTGAACGCCATGGAATAAAGGCATGCAACGCCCGCGTTCGGCGCGATGCGATCGAGATATGCTTCGAGTGCTGGCCAATCGATGGACTCGTCCGGACGGAAGAACATCGGAATAGAGAATGCGATGCCTTGAAGAAGATTCACTGCATTCGCCCCAGAACTAGCTCTGCCATGTTGAAATCCAGGTCGGTATCCACGTCAAGGCTTTCCTCAATGCTCATCAGGAATGGGATGGCGCCACTGTAAAACGTCCCCGTGCGAAGAAATGCATCAATCCGTTGGATGTAAATCGCGCCGTTGGGCCGATAAAGCGTTTCGATATCCTGGGAACGCGTCTGTCCGGTCACCATAGGGCTGGAATCGCCGAATACCGGTTCCCAGTCACCAGACTGCGACACCCGGAATGCAAACTGCACCGGAAAGTCGTATGGCCTCGCGGAAAACAACGCGCTTCCCTCCGTCTGCCATTGCGCCAGCGCGCGGCTCATCACGATCTGGGTCCGCAGCGGTGCTGTCGGCAGGCAAACGCCGAACCAGCCTCTTGGGAACAGTTCAGGAGAAGCATTGAGCAATCGGCGGATCTCGTCCGTCACCTTGGCGGTATCAGCTGCGGTTTCGGTCGGTCTGAGTACACATTTCACCGCATCACCGAATGCCGAGTCGACCAAGTCCAGGTACTCCTGCGAGTCACTCGTGAAGATCACGTGCTCCACGTCATCGTGCCCCAAGCAAGCCCGCAAGGTATGAAACATCAATGGCTCGCCCGCCAGCGGCCGCACATTCTTTCCTGCCAGCCGCTTGGAGCCGCTGCGCGCGGGAACAACAACGCTAAGCTTTCGCACCAAAGGCCTCCGTCAACCGGTCCAGTGCAATGCCGAACCCTTCCATATCATTCATGTGACCGTTCCAAACTTCAGCAATCCAGGGCCGCTGCCCACCTGACAGATCAAGAATTGAGTTCACGCGGCGCATGTCAATCAACCCACTGCCAATCTGCAAGCCTTCTCCATTAGGCGGCCGTGCATCCGCAACATGGCAATAACCAATCACATCCGCAAGCCGGGCGAGATCATCGTAAAAATCCCGCTGAAGATGGTCGCAGGCCAAGTAGGAATGACTCAGATCCATACAGAACTCAACACGCCCATGCGCCTGAATTGCGAGCAGGTCTTCCGGGGAGACGAACAAGCGATGCCGGCCCTGCCCCCCGAAATGCCAAGGATAAGGTGGCATGGTCTGGGGTAGCATATGAATTCCGGCGTCCCAGACCCGACCGCGCATCGCAACAACACGGTCGAAAGCCTCTGTGCGATTGAGCGTCGGCACCTCGCCAGACGCTTGGCTGCGCCCAACCGCCCCTCCGACATTGACGATCAGGTAGGGACGCTGATCGCAGCGGGCAGCATCGGCCACGCGGAGACACCAGTCCACCGTCTCGAGTAGCAGGGCATCGGATCGTGCACGAACCTCTGGATCGTCAGAAACCAGATCCAGAACGAATTCGTGATCGAATTGCTCCGGAGCATGAAACGCCATGTCTGTGTCCCGAAGCACTTCGGCGACCTGTTCGGCGGGTTGCTCCAAGTCTGTTGCGAAGAGGTGATACTCCACAAACGCGGGGGAAAAACGTGCTTGTACATCGCGAGCGTCTCGCTGTCGTACGGGGAGCCCAAACCGGCCGAGCCGTTCTCGGCGGATGGACTGCCCGGCTGACAGGCTGGAGAAGTCAGCGGCCATGAGTGGCGCATGGCGCCCCCGATCCCGGGCCAGCGGACGTCCGCGGAGGTCCCGTTCCCACTCGAGAGGTGACAGCCCAATACGAGGTGAGCGAACGATCACGTCTTCGGGCTGGACAACTTCCCCCGCCCGCTTGTCTCGCACGAGGTAGAGCCCCTTCTCAAGCGCGACTGCGTTGAGCACCTCGCCTTGGGATACCGAGCGTGACGGACCGCTATCAGCTTCGATCGCTTCCGCTGCATCGTCAAGCTGCGCGCAGAGCAGCGCAAGTTCTTCGGGCAGCAGCGAAGCGGAATGGTCCATGCCCTCCTGAGAGCGATCCAGCGTCAGATGTTTCTCAATGACCACGCACCCACGGCTCGCCGCGATGAGCGGAATATGCGTACCTCGCTCATGTCCGGAATAACCCACCAGACCACTGGGTGACAGACGGCGCAAGGTATCGACAAATGCCAGCTGTACATCGGAAAACGCGGTGGGGTACGTTGAGTTGGTGTGTAGGAAGGTGCAATCGATATAGGCACGACGTAGTTGTGCAGCCACGTACTCAATGTCGACGGCCGTATTCATGCCAGTTGACATGAGCACCGGCACGTCCGCGTGGACGAGATCTCGATGCAGGATCAGGTTGGAGAAGTCGGCAGAAGCGATCTTGATGCCATCCGGCCTATACTCCAAGAGCCAGCGCAAGCTGGGGGTGTCAAATGGGGTGCAGACAGCCGCCAAACCGAGTGAGCGTGCATAGTCCATTAGCTCGGCAATCTGGGCATGCGACAGATTGAAGCGCGCGAGCTGTCGAATGGTGTATGCCGTCGAGTAATCCGTAGCGCGAAGATATGCCTCGTCGAGGGACACGTAGAGTTCAGAAAGGCAGCGAGCCTGAAACTTGACCGCATTTGCGCCCGCAGCCGCGGCCGCATCAACCAACTTCCGTGCTGTATCCATCGAGCCGTTGTGATTGTTGCCAATCTCGGCGATGACGAAGGGCCGGCTACCCGGGCGGTAGCGCTTTCCCGCGATCTCGAGACCAAGATCGCGCGTGCGTTCAAATACACGTGTGCATTGACCATGCTGGTCAAGCACCGGAATGACGTTGCCCAATTGCTTATCGAACTGCATCAGATGCTGGGCGTAGTCGTCCCCAATATGCAGTCGTTCGAACGAACCGTTCCACTTGACGATCGCTTCTGGCGAAACATTGCCCGCAATGGCGCGGATGAGATCGCCTCGGCTACAACTCCCCACGCAGACACCGTCATCATTCGTGGCGAACACGGTGTTAACCTGAGCGTCCGAGAAACGGACTGCGACGTCCCGCACCGTAGCGGTCTGTGGCAAGAGAAACTGATCTGGTCGGGTTCGCAGACTCCAAGTCTGTCGAGTCGAACTGCCAATGGTCATGCGCGAAGTCTCCCGTGCTGCCGATCAGACCGGGTCTGCTGCCAGGCTTTCAGCGCCGCGCGAATGTCTGTCTCTGACTCTGCATACTGGCATTGCTGTCCGTCGATGTAATCCGCCAATCCCTCCCGGGCATTTGGATGGATAAACAGGCAACGCTTCCCGAGCTGCAGCGACTCCACCCCCACCGTCGAAAATCCCGTAATGCAGAGCGAACTACGTGCGAGGACAGCCTCAATCGGCTCGGCTTCAGGCATCTGGACCACGAGGGACCCTTGGTAAGGGGCGTCCTCAAAGGTGCGTCGAATCAGCTCAGCAGAATCAGTATCCCGAGGATGCAGTCTGACAATCACCTCGGTCTCTGGATCGAGACAGCCAAGCGCCGGAATCAACGCCACATTGAAAGTGACGGGCCACTCTTGGAGCGCGATGAGAATCCGGCTTCCCTCACTAGGTTGATCCGCAACTGGATGGTGAGTCCTTAGGCGTTCCAGCCACAGGTTCCCTGTAACCCGCGCACAAAAACCGGCACTAGGGTAGAGAGACATCCACCGCGTCGCTCGCCGCTTCGCAACATCGTCCCACACGCGAAACTCTCGGGGTAACGTCGTGGCGGTGCTCAGATCAACGGGCATGTCCTGCAACGCGTACATCGGATGCTCATCATTTTGAATACCGTGCTGATACTCTGAGGGGGTACATCCACGCAGATGGGCCGATGCGGTCAACGCCATCGCGTCGACCGTGTAGTAAACAACGGACACAAGCTCACAGTCCGGTGCAAATCGGATGAACCAGCTATACAGCCGGCGCACCCCCCGCGCACGATCAAGGTGACGTTCGACTCGGCGGGAGAACTGACGTCGAGTCAAGCCAACGGGCAAGGCATGGAGTTCACCCAGAGCATCGGTGACAAGCTGCGCGGGCTCTCGTGATCCTCGCGAGAACACCGTCATCAATCGTTGTAGGAGCAACACCACCAAACTGATATTGATAATCGGTACGCCATCCGGCGACCGATAGAAAGCCGGACCCAGCCCGGTTTCGAGCATAAGCACACGACCATGTGACGCGGCCCAATCACGAACAACGCTGTCTGCGTGTTTACTGACCGCGGAATCTCCTGATCGTCCGAACGCGCGGTGCGAGGCTGGCACTACCACGCAACGCGTCGGCTTCATGCGCCGTAAGCGCAGCAAATTCGGCAAAAACAACAACAGCTGCCACGAACCGTATCGGAACAGCGCCACCAACGACCGTGGCTTCTTCCGCCCCCGGCGCCGCAGGTGCTCAAAAAGAAAGACTCGCACGGCTAGGTGCAGGTCAGCTTCCAGATACCCACGCCGGACAAGCGCACAGAGCACCTCGGAAATCGTGGCGCGCAACTGTGCTCCGGATACCATTCGTCCTTCAGTGCCTACGCTTTGAAATAGCCACGTCACGATGCGAAGGCTGTTAGTGATCGATAAATGGTGTCGGTCACGTCGCAGGTGTCTTCAAGCAAGCGAAGCCGCCGCAGCTGGGCCTCTTTAGGTACGAGCGCCAACACTTTTTCAATCCCTCGGCTGACTGCTGCCGGATCCGTGGACCCAACAACCCTTACGAGACCGTAGCGCCTCTCGATGTCATCCAGATAACCGCGTGAAACTTGAGCTGCGTAGAGAGCCGGCACCCCAAGAACCGCGCTCTCTGACGCAAGCGTTGCGCTCTCGCCGATGCAAGCTCGGCAGAACGCCAACAGATGGTGCAGATGCTCCGGGCGGCCTTGGTAAACCCGGTCGGCCAAATCTGAAGGCAACGGGGATTCGGTAGATATGATGACCCGGCCCTTGCGCTCCAGCAGTGCCACGACGGTCCGCAGCGTCGATTCCGACCAGCCTGCTTCGCCCACATCGTGATTCGCCTGCCAGGAAACGACTCGCACCAGAAATGTGTCGCCCTCTGCTGCCAGCCCACAGCGTGACTGAGCAATCTCGTGGCTCGGCTCAAAGTATTCAGGCCGCAAGTATGCGAGTTCGTGGTAGCCGCGATAACGCACGGTCCGGCGGGACGGCGTCCAAGCTGTGTAGCAATCCGGCACATAAAGCCGCGTTGCAGCCGGGTAGGTCAGGCTGTTCTGCAGCGTCGCGTGCTCGGTGTCATAAAAAATCACGGATGGGCGACGACATAGAACCCCCGCATGTGCAGCGAAGATCCCCCCTACGCCGGTGAGTAGGTCCGGCTTCTCTGCCCGGACAAAGGACACGAGAGCACGCAATCGACTGAGATACTCCCAGCCCATACCATGTAGTCGCCCATCGTTCTGTCTGGAAAGACAACAATGGTCCGCGCCAATGGCATCCAAGAGCTCAACTGCACAGTCTTTTTCTCTGCTCGTGACCAGAACCTGGTGCCCTGCTTCGATCAGTCGTTGACAGACGTGCCGATAGAAATGAACGTGCGCGGGGTGGCCTATATCAACGAGGACTTTCAACCCCGCCTCCTTGCACGTGGGCGTACCCCACATCGCTCATAAGCGTTCAACACAGTCCGCATTACTGTCCTCATCCGACAGCGTGCCTGGAACATCAAAAACGACGCCTCCTGGGTGGGACCAAGCCTTCACACATCGAAGATCGACGGCCGCGAACGCCTCGTGGCCTACCGCAATAAGAGTTCCTGCAATATCAGAAAGCTGCTCCAACGGGAGCACGCGAATTCCGTGCTCCTGCAGCAATTTTTGTGGATCAACCACGGGATCCACCACCAGGGGCTCTATCCCGTATTGCCTCAGTTCTTCAATGAGATCGAACACCCGAGAGTTGCGTGTGTCCGGGCAGTTCGCCTTGAACGAGAGCCCCAACACCGCGACACGTGCGCCTTGGACAACGAATCCCGCTCGAATGAGTTGTTTTACAAGACGAGAGGCGACGTATTGTCCGAACGTATCGTTAATTCGACGACCAGCCAAGATAACTTCGGGGTGATAGCCAACCGTTTCGGCCTTATACGTCAAGTAATATGGGTCTACACCGATGCAATGCCCCCCAACCAGACCAGGTCGGAAGGGCAAGAAATTCCATTTGGTACCGGCCGTTTCAAGCACGTCCAGCGTGTCGATTCCGAGGCGATGGAATATGATCGCAAGTTCGTTCATCAGAGCGATATTAAGATCACGCTGCGTGTTCTCGATCACCTTCGCCGCTTCCGCCACTCGGATAGATTTCGCTCTGTAAATTCCAGCCTCGACAACCCGTTCGTACAAGGCTGCCACCCTTTCCAAGGTTTCCGCATCTTCCGCAGACACAACTTTCACAGTCGTTCGCAGCGAGTGCTCACGGTCTCCGGGATTAATGCGTTCCGGAGAGTATGCGAGCTTGAAATCCACACCTCTCTTAAGACCGGAGGCTTGCTCGAGCAACGGTGCCAAAACCTCATCCGTCAGACCGGGATACACCGTGGATTCCAGTACGACGATCACGCCCTTTTTTAGATTCTTGCCAACGCTTCTGGCCGCGCTCGTCAGTGGGCTCAAATCTGGCTGACGCGCGTCGGTCACAGGTGTTGGCACGGTAATGATGACGATATCCGCTTCGCAGATTTGCGCGGGGTCGCCTGTGAACTCAGCATGCGCTGCAGAATTAAACGCGCTTGGTGGAGACTCCCCCGTCGGATCCGACCCCGCCTTCAGAGCCAGAATCCGCTGTTGATCGGTATCGATCCCAATGGTCCGCGTCAGCTGACCGAACGCAAGTGCCAGCGGCAGGCCAACGTAGCCAAGGCCAACTACAGCAATGGTTTCCAAATTGCCTTCCCCCGTGCAGGCACGCGATGTTCACGCGCCCCAGAAACGACATCGGGCGCCGAAGCGCCCGATGTCATTATGCCTTGTTACGCCCCGACTTAGGAGGCGTCGGCTTCGTTGTCGGTGCCGACCGGACGGTCCACAAGCTCAACGTACGCCATGGGCGCATTGTCACCAGGACGGAATCCACACTTGAGGATCCGGATATAGCCACCCGGACGCTCCTTGTAGCGCGGACCGAGATCGGTGAACAGCTTGCCGACGGTCTTCTTGTCACGCAGACGGTCGAAAGTGATCCGGCGATTGTGCACGGAGTCTTCCTTGGCGCGCGTGATCAGCGGTTCAGCGAAACGACGCAGTTCCTTGGCCTTCGGCAAGGTGGTGCGAATCATTTCGTGCTCGAAAAGCGAGTTGGCCAGGTTCTGCATCATCGACTTGCGATGACCCTGCTCACGTCCGAAATTGGTTCCAGCGTTACGATGCCGCATGGCTCTCTATCTCCAGTCCCGGCCTGATTTAGGCCGATTCGCCGGCGCCGACTTTCGGAGGCGTCCAGCTGTCCAGTTCCATACCCAGACCCAGGCCGTGGCTTTCCAGCACTTCCTTGATCTCGTTCAGTGATTTCTTGCCAAGATTCGGCGTCTTCATCAGCTCTGTCTCGGTGCGCTGCACGAGATCTCCAATGAAGTACACGTTCTCCGCCTTCAGGCAGTTAGCCGAACGGACGGTGAGGTCTAGTTCGTCAATTGGCTTCAGAAGCATCGGATTGATGACTTCCTGAGGCTCTTCCACCGTGGCTGCTGCTTCAGCATCCAGGTCAACGAATACAGCAACCTGATCCCGGAGAATCTGAGCAGCTGTTTGCACCGCATCGCCAGCGTCCACGCTACCGTTGGTTTCGATATCGAGAATCAGCTTGTCGAGGTCGGTGCGCTGTTCAACACGGGCGCGCTCAACTGCGTAGCTGACACGACGAACCGGTGAGAACGAAGCGTCTAGTCGCAGACGACCCACACCGGAGCCTTCTTCCTCGCTGACTTTGGCAACGCTTGCGGCCGGCTGGTAGCCACGACCGGACGCAATCTTGAGGACCATCGAGAGCTTGCCGCCGGTCAGGTTCGCAATCACATGATCCGGATTCACGATTTCGACATCATGATCAATCGTGATGTCACCTGCCGTAACCACACCGTCGCCGTCCTTGGAAAGACGGAGCTCAGCCGTCTCGCGTGCGTTCAAGCGCACTGCGACACCCTTGAGGTTCAGCAGGATGTCCATGACATCTTCCTGAACACCCTCGATGGTGGTGTACTCGTGCAGCACGCCTTCAATTTCCGCTTCCACGATCGCCGCGCCGGGGATCGAAGACAACAGGATGCGGCGCAGCGCATTACCCAGCGTGTGGCCGTAGCCACGCTCCAGCGGCTCGATGGCCACGCGGGCGCGCGTGTCAGAAACCTGATCGACGTCAACGCGACGAGGTTTCAGCAAGTCTTTTGAGGGACCGGTCATAGGTAACGTACCTCACTAACCAACACAAAGCGGGCCCGAGGGCCCGACTATGGGGCGCGGCGTCATGACCTGACGCCGACACCAAGATGTATTACTTCGAGTAGAGCTCGACGACGAGATTCTCGTTGATATCCGGCAGGATCTGATCACGATCCGGACGCGTTTTAAACGTGCCGGTGAGCTTCTTGTCATCGACTTCCATCCACTCGGGGAAACCGAGCTGAGAAGCGACTTCAAGTGCTGCCTGAATCCGTGTCTGCTTGCGAGCCTTCTCACGAATCTCCACCACATCGCCAGGGCTGACCTGGAAAGAGGGGATGTTCACGACCTGGCCGTTCACGACGATGCACTTGTGGTTCACAAGCTGGCGCGCTTCGGCGCGGGTCGAACCAAAGCCCATGCGATACACAACATTATCCAGACGGCATTCGAGCATCTGGAGCAGCAGCAGGCCGGTCGAACCCTTTTGGGACGCTGCCTTCTTGTAGTAGTTGCGGAACTGACGCTCCAGCACACCGTACATGTGCTTCAACTTCTGCTTTTCGTGCAGCTGCAGCGCATAGTCCGACAAACGCTGCCGGCGGCTACCATGCATGCCAGGCGGCGTATCAATGCGGCACTTGGTTTCAATCGAGCGTCCGCGTCCTTTCAGGAACAAATCCGTTCCGGAACGACGCGACTGCTTGCACTTGGGTCCTGTGTACTTCGCCATGTCTTAAACCCGACGCTTCTTCGGAGGACGGCAGCCGTTATGCGGAATCGGCGTGACGTCTGCGATATTGGTGATGCGGAAGCCGACATTGTTCAACGCGCGAACAGCCGACTCACGACCCGGGCCTGGGCCCTTGACACGAACTTCGAGGTTTTTCACCCCGTGCTCCGCGGCGGCATTGCCAGCCTTCTCTGCTGCGATCTGCGCGGCAAACGGCGTGGACTTACGGGAGCCCTTAAAACCGCTACCACCGGCAGTCGCCCAGGACAACGCATTGCCCTGACGATCGGTGATCGTGATGATGGTGTTGTTGAACGTTGCGTGGACGTGCGCGATGCCGTCAGCAATGTTCTTTTTGACCCGCTTCCGCGGACGCGCTTGAGCCTTGGCCATGTCTGACTAACCTACTTACGAATCGGACGACGCGGGCCCTTCCGGGTGCGTGCGTTGGTACGAGTGCGCTGACCATGAACCGGCAGGCCGCGACGATGGCGAATCCCGCGATAGCAACCCAGATCCATCAAGCGCTTGATGTTCATGCTGATCTCACGACGGAGATCACCTTCCACCGTGAACTTGGCAACGGCCGCACGCAGCCCATCGATCTCCGGCTCAGCCAATTCCTTGACCTTGACGTCCGGCGCTACACCGGCCTCGTCACAAATCGCTTTAGCGCGAGTCGGGCCAATGCCATAAATGGCCTGCAGTGCGATCACTGCATGCTTGTTGGCTGGTACGTTGACGCCTGCAATACGCGCCATGCTCTAACTCCTGTGAACTGCCTGCGCGGCCCGAAAAAGGCGCGCGAATTTACCGAAAATATCGACTGATGACAAGGTGCAGCTGATTGGCGGCACCTGACATCGATCAACCCTGACGCTGCTTATGCCGCGGGTCCGTGCAGATCACGCGCACGGTACCGTGCCGACGAATGATCTTGCAGTTGCGGCAGATCTTCTTAACAGACGCTCGAACTTTCATGCGTCGATCCTCTTGTTACCGTGTCACGCCGGCACCGCCCGGTGCCCGCAAATTCGCTTTCTTCATCAGTCCCTCGTACTGGTGGGACATCAGATGTGCTTGCAGCTGCGCCATGAAATCCATAACCACAACCACGATGATGAGCAGGCTTGTGCCACCGAAGTAAAACGGCACATTCCACTCAAGAATCAAGAACTCCGGCAGCAGACACACCAGCGTGATGTACGCAGCACCTGCAACCGTGAGCTTGGTCAACACATTGTCGATGTAACGTGCCGTCTGCGCGCCTGGACGCACACCGGGAATGAACGCACCTGACTTCTTCAGATTGTCGGCAGTCTCACGCGAATCGAAGACCAACGCGGTGTAGAAGAAACAGAAGAACACGATCATCAGCGCGTACAGGAGTACGTACAGCGGCTGCCCAGGAGATAGCGCGTTCGCGATCGACTGCAAAAATCCGGGACCGCCCTCCCCAAAGAACCGCACAATCGACGCGGGGAACAAAATGATTGAGGACGCGAAAATCGGCGGAATCACGCCACTCATATTCAACTTGAGCGGGAGATGCTGCGTTTGCGCGGCAAACATTTTACGTCCCTGCTGGCGACGCGCATGGTGCACCGGAATGCGCCGTTGGGCACGTTCCACGAACACTACGAACCAGGTCACACCGATGGCAAGCGCAAACAGCAGTACAACTTGCCAGGATGCCATTGAACCCTCGCTGACCAGCTGTGCCGTGGCACCCAGTGCAGTCGGGAGACCCGCCACAATGCTGGCAAAAATGATCATTGAGATCCCGTTGCCGATGCCACGCTCAGTCACCTGCTCACCCAACCACATCAGGAAGATTGTCCCGGTGACCAGAGAGACCGCCGCCGTGAAGATAAAGGGCATGCCTGGATTGATCGCTACGCCACTGTTTTGCAACGCGACTGCGGCACCAATGGACTGGAAGGTCGCAAGCCCCAACGTACCGTATCGCGTGTACTGGGTAATCTTCCGACGTCCGGCCTCGCCTTCCTTTTTCAACTCCTTGAGCGGCTCGTACACGGCCGTCATGAGCTGGATGATGATGCTGGCCGAGATGTACGGCATGATGCCCAGTGCAAACAGACTCAGACGCTCCAGTGCCCCACCCGAGAACATGTTGAACATGTCCAGGATGGTGCCGCGCTGAGCTTCAAACAGTGCTGCAAGCTGTTGGGGATCGATGCCGGGCACTGGGATGAAGGACCCGATGCGGTAGACGATCAGTGCCCCGAGCAGGAACAGCAGACGGCTACGAACCTCTCCCAACTTGGAGAGATCCGGCATCATGCCGCCTGCTGCTGGATTGGCGCCTTGTCGAGCCATTATTCGCTTCCGACGCTACCGCCAGCTGCTTCAATCGCCTTCGCAGCACTCGCCGTGGTGCGAAGACCCACAATCTTGACGGCGCGCGTAATCTCGCCCGATCCGATGATCTTGCAATCAATGGTGTTGCCGTTCAGCAGACCAGCTGCCTTAAGACTCGCAAGATCAACCGTTTCAATACCGCTCTTATCCAAGGTATCCAGACGCAACTCCGCAACAAGCGGTGAAGTGCGGGAACGGAAGCCACGCTTGGGGAGTCGACGCTGCAACGGCATCTGACCACCCTCGAAACCGGGCTTTGGCATGCCACCACTGCGCGATTTCTGGCCCTTGATTCCGCGACCACAGGTTTTACCGTTGCCGGACGAATGACCACGTCCGACACGATTGCGTAGTTTCTTTGAGCCTTTGGCTGGCTTGAGATCGTTTAGCTGCATTGGCTTAGCCCTCAACCGCTTCTTCAACACGAAGCAGGTAGTCGATCTTGCGAACCATGCCCATGTTCTCTGGCGTCGTGATGACGTCCACAGTCTGGTGCATGCGACGGAGTCCCAGACCGCGTGCGCAGGCCTGGTGTGCCTTGAGACGCCCGCTAAGGCTTCTCACAAGGGTCACACGGATAGTCTTTTCGCTGCTCATCAGATGTGCTCCGCTTACGCGCGAATCTCTTCGACGGCTTTGCCACGCTTGGCCGCGATGTATTCGGGATCGTGCATATTCGTCAGTGCGTTGACGGTTGCACGGACCAGGTTGACCGGGTTACGCGAGCCGTAGCTCTTGGCCAGCACGTTCTGCACGCCGGCGACCTCGAACACAGCGCGCATCGCGCCGCCCGCGATGACGCCCGTACCGTCAGAGGCGGGGCGCATGATTACGCGCGTTGCGCCGTGACGACCCTGGATCGGGTGCTGCAAGGTGCCAGAGGTGAGCGGAACCGAGACCATGTTCTTACGGGCCTGCTCCATTGCCTTCTGGATTGCCAGCGGCACTTCACGAGCCTTGCCGTAGCCGAAGCCCACGCGTCCTTCGCCATCACCAACAACGGTCAGCGCGGTGAAGCCGAACTGCCGGCCACCCTTAACCACTTTGGCGACACGGTTAACCGTGACCAGCTTTTCGAGCAGATCGCCCTGCCCGTTGTTGTTGTCGTTTCTTGCCATCTCAGTGCCTTAGAACTTGAGGCCGCCCTCACGAGCGGCGTCGGCGAGCGCTTTGACCCGACCGTGGTAGCGGAAGCCAGAACGATCGAAGGCGACGGTTTCGATACCGGCTGCCTTAGCCCGTTCGGCCACGGTACGGCCAACCAGCGCCGCAGCTTCGATGTTGCCGCTGTGACCACTGACGTCGTCGCGTACCGACTTGTCGATGGTTGACGCGGATGCCAGCGTCTTGCCGCCGTCGGCCGCAATAATCTGTGCGTAGATGTGGCGCGGCGTACGGTGCACGCACAGGCGTGGCACACGCAGCTCGGCGATCTTTGCGCGCGTCTTGCGGGCGCGGCGAATGCGTTTTGTCTTGTCGGCCATGGCTTACTTCTTCTTCGCTTCTTTCCGAAGGACCCGCTCATCCGAGTAGCGCACGCCCTTGCCCTTGTAAGGCTCCGGCGGACGGAACGCCCGAATTTCTGCGGCCACTTGCCCTACGACCTGCTTGTTCGCACCCTTGACCACGATCTCCGTCTGAGACGGCGTTTCAATGGTGATGCCTTCAGGCACCGGGTAATCGATCGGATGCGAGAAGCCGAGCGCCAGGTTGAGCTTGTTGCCCTGCGCCTGCGCGCGGTAACCCACGCCGACGAGCTGCAACTTTCGCTCAAAGCCCGTGCTGACACCGACAACCATGTTGCTGACGAGCGCACGCATGGTTCCCGACATCGCAGTATTGCGGGCGATGGAGTCGTCGGACACACGAACCAGACCGTCTTCGACAGACAGTTCGATGCCCGCCGGTACGTCCATATCCAGCTGTCCGTTCTTTCCCTTCACCATGACACGGCCGTCGGCAAATTTGACTTCGACGCCTGCCGGCAAGGTGATCGGATTCTTGGCTACGCGACTCATATCAGGCCACCGTGCAAAGCACTTCGCCACCCTGGCCGAGCTCGCGTGCACGGCGATCGGAGATCACCCCTGCAGAGGTCGACACAATGGCAATACCTAACCCACCCAGGACTTCCGGCAAGCTGTCCTTACCGCGGTAAATCCGCAGAGACGGCTTGCTGACACGCTGCAAATGCTCGATGACACCTTTGCCTTCGAAGTACTTGAGCGCGACAACCAGGGTCGGCTTTCCATCCACTTCAGTGCTGTTGAAATCGGCGATAAAGCCCTCTTCTTTCAACACTTCAGCGATCGCTTTTTTAACTTTCGACGCCGGCATGCGAACTTCCTTTTTCCGCGCGGCCTGGCCGTTGCGGATGCGGGTCAGCATGTCGGAGATCGGATCAGTCATGCTCATAGCAACACCGATATCCCGTTTACCAACTAGACTTGACGAGTCCGGGGACTTCGCCGTTCATTGCTGCCTGACGCAGCTTGTTCCGAGCAAGACCGAACTTGCGGTAGTAACCGCGCGGCCGGCCCGTTACGTTGCATCGATTGCGCATACGCACGGGGCTCGCATCACGAGGAAGCGCCTGCAGTGCCTGCACAGCGGCATAACGCTCCTCGAAACTGGTCTCTGGATCACTGATCTTGGCCTTGAGTGCGGCCCGCTTCTCAGCGTACTTCTCGACCAGCTTTGCGCGCTTGACTTCACGCGCGATCATGCTCTTCTTCGCCATAAGGTCCTAACCGTCCTTAATTGCGGAATGGGAACTCGAACGCATCGAGCAGCGCTCGACCTTCTTCATCGTTCCGAGCCGTTGTCGTAATGGTGATATCCATACCCCGGAGTGCATCGACTTTGTCGTACTCGATCTCGGGGAAGATGATCTGTTCGTTCACACCCATGGTGTAGTTACCGCGACCGTCGAACGACTTGGGATTCAAGCCTCGGAAGTCACGGATGCGCGGCAGTGCCACGTGCACCAAGCGCTCAAGAAACTCGTACATGTGAGCACGACGCAACGTCACCTTGGCGCCAATTGGCCAACCCTCGCGGATCTTGAAGCCAGCGACGGACTTGCGTGCGTAAGTCACAATCGGCTTCTGACCGGCGATTTTCGCCATGTCAGCAACCGCGTGTTCCATGATCTTCTTGTCAGCAACCGCTTCGCCAAGGCCCATGTTCAGGGTGATCTTGACCAGTCGCGGTGCTTCCATGACGCCGCAGTCGAGCTTTTTCATCAGCTCGGGGCGGATCGTCTCGTTGTATCGAGTTGCCAGTGTAGTCATGACCGTCTCTCGTTAGACCTCAACGGCCTTGTCGGTTGACTTGAAGAAGCGCTCCTTCTGGCGCGCATCACCTTCGCCGACCCAGCGGAAACCGACGCGATCACCCTTGCCCGTTTCGGGGTTGTAGAGCATCACGTTGGACACGTGTATCGGCATTTCCTGTTCGACGATGCCGCCGGCCACACCCGCATTCGGGTTGGGCTTGACGTGCTTCTTCGCCATGTTGATGCCTTCGACCACAATGCGGTCTTCGGACACGATGCGGGACACAGCGCCGCGACGGCCCTTGTCCTTGCCTGCGATCACGATGACGTCATCGCCTGTCTTCAAACGCTGCATCACAGCACCTCCGGAGCGAGCGAGATGATGCGCATGTACTTCTCGCGCAGTTCGCGGGTCACGGGGCCGAAGATACGAGTACCGATTGGCTCGAGCTTCTGGTTCAGAAGTACGGCCGCATTCGTGTCGAAGCGAATAACCGAGCCATCCGGACGGCGAACGCCGCGACGCGTACGAACCACCACCGCGTTGTGAACCTCGCCCTTCTTCACTTTGCCGCGAGGAATGGCATCTTTGACCGTCACCTTGATGATGTCGCCGATCTGGGCATAACGACGGTGAGAACCGCCGAGCACCTTCACGCACATCACGCGACGGGCACCGCTGTTGTCAGCGGCATTCAGCATGCTTTCTGTCTGAATCATCGCTTGCGCCTCGTTAGACGACGACAGCCGACTCGACGACTTCAACCAGTCGCCACGTCTTCTGCTTGGAGATCGGACGGCAAGACACCACGCGCACCAGGTCACCCGACTTCGCCGTATTCTCGGCATCGTGGGCGTGAATCTTGGTGCTGCGACGGATGTACTTCCCGTACAGCGGATGCTTTTCACGACGCTCGATCAGCACCGTGATGGTCTTGTCACCCTTGTCAGAGACCACCCGGCCTACCGCAGCGTGTTCGACCTTGTTCTGTGTCGCTTCAGTCATGACTAACCAGCCTGCTCAAGAATGGAGCGGGCATTGATGGCGGTTTTCACCCGCGCAATGTTCCGCTTCACTTCACGAATCCGATGGACCTGCGTCATCTGACCGGTCGCCATCTGCATACGCAGATTGAAATGCTCACGTGCGAGCGAGAGCAGCTCGTCCTGCAGTTCGGCGTCGCTCTTGGCAGCCAGCGATTTATTGTATTCCGCAGCTTTCATGATCAGAGCACCGTCCGAGATACAAACTGGGTCTGCACAGGCAACTTCGCGGCAGCCAGGCGGAATGCCTCACGCGCGATGTCTTCTGGCACACCTTCCATTTCGTAGAGCATCTTGCCGGGCTGAATCTTGGCGACCCAGTATTCGACGTTGCCCTTACCCTTACCCATACGCACTTCGATGGGTTTCTTCGTAACCGGCACATCCGGGAAGATCCGAATCCAGATCTTGCCGCCACGCTTCACGTGACGGGTCATTGCGCGACGGGCAGCTTCGATCTGGCGCGCCGTGATTCGCCCACGACCCACAGCCTTGAGGCCGTATTCGCCAAAGCTCACCTTATTACCGTTGATCGCCAACCCGCGGTTGCGACCTTTATGCTGTTTGCGGAACTTCGTCCGTTTCGGTTGCATCATGACGTGGGTTCCTTGTTACGCGGCCGCCGACTCGTTGGTCGAGTCTTCCGGCTTGTTGAACACTTCGCCCTTGAAGACCCACACCTTGATGCCGATGACACCGTAAGTGGTGTGAGCTTCTGCCGTGCCGTAATCCACATCGGCACGCAAGGTATGCAGCGGCACGCGGCCTTCGCGGTACCACTCGGTGCGCGCGATTTCAGCACCGTTCAGACGGCCACCCACCTGAATGCGGATACCACCAGCCCCCAGGCGCATGGCGTTACCAACGGCCCGCTTCATGGCACGACGGAACATGATCCGACGTTCCAGCTGCTGAGCAACCGACTCGGCGACCAGGGTCGCGTCGAGCTCCGGCTTACGGATCTCTTCGACATTCACATGCACCGGCACCTTCATCATGCGGGCACATTCGGTGCGCAGACGTTCGATGTCTTCGCCCTTCTTGCCAATCACGATGCCGGGACGCGCCGTGTGAATGGTGATTCGCGCGGTGCGCGCCGGACGGTCGATCTGAATGCGACTAACCGATGCATGCGACAGTTTCTTCTTGAGGAAGTCACGCACCTCGAGATCGGTTGCCAGCGTATCGGCGTATGCCTTGCGCTCGGCGTACCAGCGCGACTTCCACTCACTCGTGATGCCGAGGCGAAAACCGACGGGATGTACTTTCTGACCCATGATTACTCGTCCCCAACCTGGACAGTGATATGGCTATTGCGCTTCGTGATCCGGTCTGCCCGGCCACGTGCACGCGGCTTGACGCGCTTGAACACCGGCGCCTGGTTCACCCAGATGGCCGACACCTTCAGCTCATCCACATCAGCGCCGTCATTGTTCTCGGCGTTCGCAATAGCGGATTCGAGCACTTTGCGAATGATGTGGGCAGCCTTTTTAGGGCTGTACGCCAACAAGTTCAGCGCCTTCTCAACCGGCAGTCCGCGCACCTGGTCTGCGACCAAAGCGGCCTTCTGCGGCGAGAGGCGTGCGTAACGGAGAGTCGCTTGCGTCTGCATCTTACTTCGCCTTCCTGTCAGCGAGATGCCCTTTGAAGGTCCGAGTCGGCGAAAACTCACCGAGCTTGTGACCCACCATGTTGTCCGTGACAAACACCGGCACGTGCTGACGGCCGTTATGAACAGCAATCGTCAGTCCAACCATGTCCGGCGTCACCATCGAACGGCGCGACCAGGTCTTGATCGGACGTTTGACGCGGGCGTCTTGCGTCGCGGCCACTTTCTTGGCCAGATGCCCGTCAACGAACGGGCCCTTCTTTAATGAGCGCGGCACGGCCTAACCTCCTAGCGCTTGTTACGACGGCGCACAATCATGGCGTCCGTCCGCTTGTTCTTACGTGTCTTCTTGCCCTTGGTCTTCACACCCCAGGGAGACACAGGATGACGACCACCCGAGGTGCGGCCTTCACCACCACCATGCGGATGATCCACCGGGTTCATTGCCACACCACGCACGGTCGGGCGAATACCCTTCCACCGCGTCGCACCGGCTTTACCCAGTGATCGCAAGCTGTGTTCGGAGTTGCCGACCTCACCAATTGTGGCGCGGCAAGCCGAATGCACCTTGCGCATTTCGCCAGACCGCAGACGCAGCGTGGCGTATTCGCCTTCGCGGGCAACCAGCTGTGCAGTACCACCGGCGCTGCGTGCAATCTGCGCGCCCTTCCCAGGACGCATCTCCACGCAGTGGACCTGCGTACCGACGGGGATATTGCGCAAAGGCAGCGCATTTCCCGGCTTGATCGGCGCATCGAAACCCGTCTGGACCTTATCGCCTACGGCCAAGTTCTTCGGCGCGATGATGTAGCGACGCTCACCATCTGCGAACAGAATTAGCGCGATGTGGGCCGAACGGTTCGGATCGTACTCCAGGCGCTCAACACGACCGGGGACACCGTCCTTGTTCCGCTTGAAGTCAATGATGCGATAACGCTGCTTGTGACCACCACCACGATGACGCGTGGTGATTCGGCCTGCGTTGTTACGTCCGCCCGACTTGGTTTTCTTTTCAACCAACGCTGCATGCGGCTGCCCCTTGTGGAGGTCAGCGTTATGCACCTGAACGACAAACCGTCGCCCAGCTGATGTCGGCTTTGCTTTCTTCAATGCCATGGATCCGCTCCGCTTAGCTCAGGCCGACGAAGTCGATTTCTTGACCTTCGCCCAATTGGACATAGGCCTTCTTGGTGTCTTTGCGACGACCTTCGACACGACCAAAGCGCTTACGCTTGCCCTTGACGACGACCGTACGCACCGAATCCACCTCGACGTTGAACAGCAGCTCGACTGCCTGCTTGATCTCGACCTTGGTTGCATCGGTGGCAACTTCAAACACCGCCTGGTTGTGGCGCTCGGCCACGTTGGTGCTCTTCTCCGACACGATGGGCGCGCGGAGAATATTCATCAGCCGTTCCTGGTTCATGCCAGCCACTCCTGAATACGCTCAATCGCTGCCACGCTCATGACGACCTTGTCTGCGCCGACAAGTGCAGCCGGGTTAAGGGCTGCCGTGTCGATGACGTCGACATAAGGAATATTGCGAGACGCTAGGTAAAGGGATTCGCTCACCTCGTTAAGCACAACCAAAGCGCGCGGCGCGTTGAGCTCGGCCAACTTGGCAATCAAGACCTTCGTCTTGGGCGCATCCAGCTGAAGATCATCAACGATGATCAAACGTTCCTGGCGCTGCAACTCGGACAAGATGGCTCGCAGACCACCGCGATACATCTTGCGGTTGACCTTCTGCGAGAAATCGCGCGGAGTCGCGGCGAACACCTTGCCACCACCGGTAAAGATGGGGCTGCGAATGGTTCCTGCGCGAGCCCGACCCGTCCCTTTCTGACGCCACGGCTTACGACCACCGCCACGCACATCCGAGCGACCCTTTTGTGCCTTGGTCCCCGCGCGGCCACCGGCGAGATACGCCACGACCACCTGATGAACCAGAGACTCGTTGAAGTCGGCTCCGAAGACTGCATCCGACACGGACACGGTCGAGCCGTTATGAACTTGGAGATCCATGCTTAGCCCTTCACCGCCGGGCGAACCAAGACATCAACACCGGTCGCGCCGGGGATGCCACCCTTGATCATCAGCAGATTGCGCTCGGCGTCGACGCGGACCACTTCCAGGTTCTGGACGGTCACGCGCTTGTTGCCCATCTGACCGGCCATCTTTTTGCCCTTGAACACACGACCCGGGGTCTGGTTCTGGCCAATCGAGCCCGGTGCGCGATGCGACAGCGAGTTACCGTGCGTGTTGCGCTGATGATGGAAGTTGTGACGCTTAATCGTGCCCGCGAAGCCCTTACCGATGGAGACGCCTGTGACGTCAACGGACTGACCAGCCTCAAACTGATCAACCTTGATCTCTCCACCCGGCTCCAGCCCATCCAGCTGCTCCGTGGTTGCACGGAACTCCCAAACGCCGCGACCGGCTTCGGTGCCCGCCTTCTTAAAGTGACCGGCCATCGCCTTGGTCACTCGGCTGGCACGGCGCGTACCCACAGTCACCTGCACAGCCGTGTAACCGTCCACGTCATCGCGCTTGATCTGGGTGATCCGATTTGGCTCAACCTCAATCACGGTGACGGGCACGGAAGCACCAGCTTCGGTGAACAGGCGCGTCATGCCTCGTTTTTTTCCGACCAGTCCGAAAGACATTGCCGTTTCCTCAGCAGTGCGCACGGCCAGAGCCGCACGCCCAACAAACAATTAGAGCGACACGAGCGCCTGCCCGCCAATTGCGAACAAACGCTCAATGATCTGTTACGTGAAGCTTTGCTGCCGGAGCAGTTTCGACTTCAAGCTCAACTCGCCTGGAACCCGAGCCGTTTCGCCTAAGCGACGTACCCGATACCTCTTCAGCAAGCCGAATCAAGCGCCGTGGCGCTTGAAACGGGCGCTTGGCGCGCCCTCACCCGGATCGCCCGGGCGTGCTGTACCTGCTTGACCCGAAGGCCTAAGCGTTAGTTCAGCTTGATTTGCACGTCCACACCCGCCGCGAGGTCAAGCTTCATCAAAGCGTCGACCGTTTTCTCGGTGGGGTCCACAATCTCCATGAGGCGCTTGTGGGTACGGACTTCATACTGATCGCGCGCATCCTTATTCACATGCGGCGAGATGAGTATTGTAAATTTTTCCTTGCGAGTAGGCAAGGGGATCGGACCACGAACCATGGCGCCGGTGCGCTTGGCAGTTTCCACGATCTCACGCGCAGACTTGTCGATCAGTCGATGATCGAAAGCCTTGAGACGAATTCGAATATTTTGATTCTGAGCCATGGTGCTTTACATCGTTGACGTTGGCTAAACCCGTGAACCGAAAACCGCGGGCCACCTGATGGCGGCCCGCGTTTACACTCGGCTTCCGGCGTTAGGTTTCCGGCAACGCCTCCTTACTCGATGATCTTGACGACGACGCCGGCACCAACGGTACGACCACCTTCGCGAATAGCGAAGCGCAGGCCGTCTTCCATGGCGATCGGTGCGATCAGCTCAACGTCCAGGTTAACGTTGTCACCCGGCATGACCATTTCCGTGCCCTCCGCCAGGGTGCACGCACCGGTGACGTCCGTGGTACGGAAGTAGAACTGCGGGCGATAACCCTGGAAGAACGGGGTATGACGACCACCCTCTTCCTTCTTCAGGATGTACACCTCAGCTTCAAACTTGGTGTGGGGCGTAATCGAACCCGGCTTGGCCAGAACCTGGCCACGTTCGATTTCTTCACGCTTGGTGCCACGCAGCAGCACACCCACGTTGTCACCGGCACGACCTTCGTCCAGCAGCTTGCGGAACATTTCGACACCGGTAACGGTGGTCTTGGCAGTGGCCTTGATACCGACGATTTCGATTTCTTCGCCGACCTTGACGATGCCACGCTCCACACGGCCGGTGGCGACGGTGCCACGACCGGAGATCGAGAACACGTCTTCGACCGGCATCAGGAACGTGCCGTCGATGGCGCGCTCCGGCTCGGGAATGTACTCGTCCAGGGCCGCGATCAGCTTGTCGATGGCCTGAGAACCGATCTCGGACTCGTCGCCCTCAACAGCCTTCAGGGCGGAACCGGTGATGATCGGGGTGTCGTCGCCCGGGAACTCGTAAGCGTCCAGCAGCTCACGCACTTCCATTTCAACCAGCTCGAGCAGCTCCGGATCGTCGACCATATCGGCCTTGTTCAGGAACACGACGATGTAAGGCACGCCAACCTGGCGAGCCAGCAGAATGTGTTCACGGGTCTGCGGCATCGGGCCGTCGGCAGCGGACACGACCAGGATCGCGCCGTCCATCTGCGCAGCACCGGTGATCATGTTCTTGACGTAGTCAGCGTGCCCAGGGCAATCCACGTGAGCGTAGTGACGCGCCTCCGACTCATACTCAACGTGAGCGGTTGCGATCGTGATTCCGCGAGCCTTTTCTTCCGGCGCGTTATCAATCTGATCGTATGCACGCTGCTCACCGCCAAACTTCTTGGCCTGGCAAATCGTCAGTGCCGCGGTCAACGTGGTCTTACCATGGTCAACGTGACCGATGGTGCCGACGTTCACGTGCGGCTTGGTACGCTCGAACTTTTCCTTCGACATGAGTCGGTCCCTTCTTTCTCGAATCTGATAGTAGAGATTACGAAGCCTTCTTCAGACCTTCGGTCACATTCGAAGGTGCTTCTGAGTACTTCTTAAACTGCATGGTGTAAGTCGCCCGACCCTGACTCATGGAGCGGAGATCGGTCGCATATCCGAACATCTCGGATAACGGCACTTCTGCCGATACGGTTTTACCGGATGGCGTTTCTTCCATCCCTTGCACGAGCCCGCGACGACGATTCAGATCACCCATCACGTCACCCATGTATTCCTCGGGCGTCACCACGCTGACCGCCATGATCGGCTCAAGCAAGACCGGATCGGCCTTGGCAACACCGTCACGGAGGGCCATGGAGGCGGCAATCTTAAACGCCGTTTCGCTGGAGTCAACCTCGTGATACGAACCATCAAATAAGGTGGCCTTCACGTCGACGACGGGATAACCGAGAACCACGCCGTTTTGCAGCGCTTCTTCGACACCCTTGCCGACCGCAGGAATGTACTCCCGCGGCACCACACCACCGACGATTTCGTTCACAAACTCGAAACCTGCACCCGCCTCACGCGGCTCAATCCGGATCCAGACGTGACCATACTGACCGCGCCCACCGGATTGCCTGACAAACTTACCTTCCTGCTCAACCATCTTGCGGATGGTCTCGCGGTAGGCCACCTGCGGGCGACCCACATTGGACTCAACATTGAACTCGCGACGCATCCGATCCACGATGATCTCCAGGTGGAGTTCACCCATTCCGGAAATAATCGTCTGACCCGACTCCTCATCCGTATGCACTCGGAATGAAGGGTCTTCCTGCGCCAGCTTGCCCAGGGCAACGCCCATCTTCTCCTGGTCGGCCTTGGTCTTCGGCTCGACGGCAATCGAAATCACCGGGTCCGGAAAATCCATCCGCTCCAGAATCACCGGCTGATCCATGCTGCAAAGCGTGGTTCCGGTGGTCACATTCTTCAGCCCCACGATGGCGCAAATGTCGCCAGCACGGACTTCCTTCAATTCTTCTCGCGAATTGGAATGCATCTGCAGCAATCGGCCGATGCGCTCTTTCTTCCGCTCGATCGGGTTGTACACGGTATCGCCCGACGACAGCACACCCGAGTACACACGAACAAATGTCAGCGTTCCCACATAGGGGTCGGTCGCGATTTTGAACGCCAAACCTGCAAACGGCGCCTCGTCAGTCGAATCGCGCACGACCGTCTTGGATTCATCATCCGGGTCAACGCCCTTGATCGCCGGCACTTCAACCGGCGACGGCATGAACTCGACCACTGCATCCAGCAGCGCCTGCACGCCCTTGTTCTTGAACGCCGTACCGCACAGCGTCAACACAATCTCCGTCGCGATCACCCGCGCACGCAGACCGCGCTTGATTTCCTCTACGGACAGGTCACCCGTTTCCAGGTACTTGTCCATGAGCGCCTCATCCGCCTCGGCAGCCGCCTCGAGCAAGGCCTCTCGGCCCGCCTGCGCGCGACTCTGCAAGCCTTCCGGAATCGGCCGTTCCTCGAACGTCATACCGAGGTCTTCCTGATTCCAGTAGATCGCCTGCATACGCAGCAGATCAACAACGCCCTCAAAATGGTCTTCAGCGCCAATCGGCAACTGAATCGGCACCGCCACCGCGCCAAGACGCTCCTTGAGCATCGTCAGGCAGCGGTCATAGTCGGCGCCGATCTTGTCCATCTTGTTGACAAACACAAGCCGCGGGACACGGTACTTGTTTGCCTGCCGCCAGACCGTCTCAGTCTGCGGCTCCACACCGGCGTTGGCGTCGAGCACGCAGACCGCGCTATCCAGCACACGCAGCGAACGTTCGACCTCAATCGTGAAATCGACGTGCCCTGGGGTGTCGATAATGTTGAGACGATGCTCCTCGAACTGCTTCTCCATGCCCTGCCAGAAGCAGGTCGTTGCAGCAGAGGTAATCGTGATCCCGCGCTCTTGCTCCTGCTCCATCCAGTCCATCGTGGCTGCGCCATCGTGGACCTCCCCCATCTTATGAGACACACCCGTATAGAAAAGGATGCGCTCAGTGGTCGTCGTCTTGCCGGCATCAATATGCGCCATGATGCCGAAGTTGCGGTAACGACCGATGGGGTGCTTTCTAGCCATGGGGGCGGTTCGCGCTTAACCGGCTACCAGCGGAAGTGCGAGAATGCGCGGTTGGCTTCAGCCATGCGATGCGTATCTTCACGCTTTTTCACGGCAGCACCACGGCTCTCGGACGCATCCGACAGCTCACCCGCCAAACGAGATGCCATATCTTTCTCACCGCGGCGACGCGCAGCATCGATCAGCCAGCGCATAGCCAACGTGTTGCGACGGATCGCGCGCACTTCGACCGGCACCTGGTACGTGGCACCACCGACACGGCGAGACTTCACCTCAACCAGTGGACGCACATTCTCAAGCGCCTGCTCGAGAACGCCCATGGGTTCTGCAGCATTGAGCTGATCCAGGGCACCGTAAACAATGCTTTCCGCCGTCGACTTTTTGCCATCAACCATGATCATGTTGATGAACTTGGACAGCAGCTCACTCTTGTACTTGGGATCCGGAAGGATGACCCGTTTTTCGGGGGTACGACGACGTGACATGCGCCTGACTCCTTAGTTCTTCGGACGCTTGGCGCCGTACTTGGAACGACCCTGACGACGCGCCTCGACACCACTGGTGTCCAGCGCTCCGCGCACGGTGTGGTAGCGAACACCCGGCAAGTCCTTTACACGACCGCCGCGAATCAGCACGACCGAGTGCTCCTGCAGGTTATGACCCTCACCACCGATGTAGCTGGTCACTTCGAACCCGTTGGTCAATCGAACACGCGCGACCTTACGCAGCGCCGAGTTCGGCTTCTTTGGGGTTGTGGTGTAGACGCGCGTGCAGACGCCACGTTTCTGCGGGCTGGCCTGCAAGGCCGGAACCGCGTTCTTAACGGGCTTCTCTTTCCGCCCTTTGCGCACTAGCTGATTAATCGTTGGCACAGTCTGGATGTCCGAAAAAAGGCCAAAAAATTGACGGAACGGAGTCTCCGTCCCGTCTTCGAGAGGGCGCGAATCGTACAGAGACACCCATGGAGTGTCAAGACGAAAACGCCCGTTTTGCTTGGGCTGCCGACGGACGCAGAACGCGTCGCCGGCAGCCCGGCCCATTAGGCCTGTTCACCCTCCGAATCGCCGGATTCGGCACTGGCTGCTGCTGCAGCGGCTTCCGCTTCGGCCGCCTCGACAGCAGCGGCATCTTCAAAGCCCATGACCAGGTTGCGACGGTCACGGCGAGCCTTGTGATGTGCCAAGCCGGTTCCGGCCGGAATCAGGCGCCCGACGATGACGTTTTCCTTCAGTCCGCGCAGATCATCGCGTGCTCCGCGTACCGACGCTTCGGTGAGTACCCGCGTGGTTTCCTGGAATGACGCCGCGGAGATAAACGACTCCGTGGACAGGCTGGCCTTGGTAATGCCCAGCAGCAGCCGTTCGTACTTGGCCGCAACCAGATCCTCGGATTCAGCCTTGCGGTTAGCGTCAAGCACTGTGGACAGCTCCAGCTGCTCGCCCTGCAACAGCTTGGTGTCACCCGGATCAGCGACCTCAACCTTACGCAGCATCTGGCGGATGATGACCTCGATATGCTTGTCGTTGATCGCCACACCCTGCAGTCGATACACGTCCTGGATCTCTTTCACCAGGTAATCCGACAGGGCCGCGACGCCACGCAGACGCAGGATGTCGTGTCCGCTGGGTTCACCATCGGAGATCACTTCACCTTTCTCGACGTGCTCACCTTCGAACACGTTGATCTGCTGCCACTTTGGCACCAGCATATCGACTTCGTCGCCACCACTGGTGACGATCTTGATGCGCTGCTTGCCCTTGGTGCCCTGACCGAAACGAATCGTGCCCGTGGCCTCCGCCAACACGGCCGGGTCCTTCGGCTTGCGCGCCTCGAACAGGTCGGCCACGCGAGGCAGACCACCGGTGATGTCACGGGACTTCGAGGCTTCCTGCGGGATACGTGATAGGACGTCACCAATCACGACCTGCTGACCGTCTTCGACGACCACAATGGCCTTCGGAGGCAGCGAGTACTGGGCCGGAATATCGGTCCCCGGGAACACCATCGGCTCACCATCTTCACCGATGAGCTGAATCATCGGACGCAGATCCTTACCCGCTGAACCACGCGACTTGGGATCGGTAACCACCAGTGTTGAGATGCCGGTCATTTCGTCCATTTCGCGCTGGACGGTGAGTCCGTCCTCGAAATCGGCGAACTTCACGGTACCGGCCAGCTCGGTCACGATCGGGTGGGTATGGGGATCCCACTTGGCCAGTTGCGCACCGGATTCCACGGCATCGCCTTCATCGACGAGAATGGTCGCACCGTAAGGAATCTTGTAGCGCTCACGCTCACGGCCATGGGCGTCCATGACGCCGACTTCACCTGAGCGCGACACCGCTACGAGATGGCCGTCGGCATGCTGCACCGTCTTGATGTTGTGCAGCTTCGCCTTACCGTCGAACTTGGCTTCCACACCGTCGGTGGCAGCGGCTCGTGACGCTGCGCCACCCACGTGGAACGTACGCATGGTCAGCTGGGTACCCGGCTCACCAATGGACTGGGCCGCGATAACACCGACCGACTCACCAATGTTCACGCGGTGACCACGGGCCAGATCACGGCCGTAACAGGCCGCGCAGACGCCAAACTCAGTCTGACAGGTGATGGCCGACCGGACGATGACCTCATCTACGGACTTGGCTTCCAGCAAGTCGACCCAGCGTTCGTCGAGCAACGTACCGGCAGCAGCGATCACTTCGTTGTTCGACGGATCGATGACGTCGCGCGCAACCGTACGACCCAGCACGCGCTCGCTCAGCGGCTCAACAACATCGCCGCCTTCCACAAGCGGCGTCATGATGACGCCATGCTCCGTGCCACAATCCAACTCCGTCACCACCACATCCTGGGCAACGTCCACCAGACGGCGCGTCAGGTACCCGGAGTTCGCGGTTTTAAGTGCCGTATCGGCCAGACCCTTACGCGCGCCGTGGGTGGAGATGAAGTACTGAAGAATGTTCAGACCTTCGCGGAAGTTTGCCGTAATCGGCGTCTCAATGATGGACCCATCCGGCTTGGCCATCAGGCCACGCATCCCAGCGAGCTGGCGAATCTGCGCGGCAGAACCACGCGCACCGGAGTCGGCCATCATGAAGATGGAGTTGAAGGACGGGGTCTTGACCTCGTTGCCTTCGCCATCGGTCACGATGTCGTTGCCAATCTTGTCCATCATGGCTCGCGCCACCTGCTCATTGGCACGCGACCAGACGTCAACAACGCGGTTGTAGCGCTCACCACCCGTGACGAGACCTGAGGTGTACTCGTCGTCGATGGCCTTCACTTCATCGGCCGCCTTGGCAAGAATGACCTCCTTCTCTTCCGGGATGATCATGTCACCCACGGCGATGGAGATACCGGCCTTGGTGGACATCGAGAAACCCGTGTACATCAGCTGGTCAGCGAAGACGACGGATTCCTTGGTGCCACAGCGCCGGTAACAGGCGTTGATCACTGCAGAGATGGCCTTCTTGGTCATCGCCTTGTTGATCATCTCGAAGGGCATACCTTCGGGCAGAATCTCCGACAGCAAAGCACGACCCGCCGTGGTTTCAACCACGTGGCGCTTGGCCTTAACGCTGCCGTCCTCCTGATCGATCCAGTCATCCATGCGGACCTTGATCTTGGCCTGCAGGTCAACAATGCCGTGGTCGAAGGCGCGACGCACTTCAGCCGGGTCGGCAAAGGTCATGCCCTCGCCCTTGGCGTTGATGCGCTCACGACTCATCCAGTACAGCCCCAGGACCACGTCCTGCGACGGCACGATGATCGGGTCTCCGTTTGCTGGCGACAGGATGTTGTTGGTCGACATCATCAGCACGCGCGCTTCCAGCTGAGCTTCCAGCGACAGCGGGACGTGTACGGCCATCTGGTCGCCGTCGAAGTCGGCGTTGAAGGCAGTACAAACCAGCGGATGCAGCTGGATGGCCTTGCCTTCGATCAACACCGGCTCGAACGCCTGGATGCCCAGACGATGCAGCGTAGGCGCGCGGTTGAGCATCACTGGATGCTCGCGAATGCAGTCTTCGAGGATGTCCCAGACTTCGGCCTCCTCGCGTTCCACCATCTTCTTGGCCGCCTTGATGGTCGAAGCCATCTCCAGGCGCTGCAGGCGCGAGAACACGAACGGCTTGAACAGCTCCAGCGCCATCTTCTTCGGCAGACCACACTGCTGCAGCTTAAGCGTCGGGCCGACCACGATGACCGAGCGGCCCGAGTAGTCGACACGCTTACCCAGCAGGTTCTGACGGAAGCGACCCTGCTTGCCCTTAATCATGTCGGCCAAGGACTTCAGCGGACGCTTGTTGGAGCCCGTGATGGCACGCCCACGACGACCATTGTCGATGAGCGCGTCAACTGACTCCTGGAGCATGCGCTTCTCGTTGCGCACGATGATGTCCGGCGCCGCCAGCTCAAGCAGACGCTTGAGTCGGTTGTTGCGGTTGATGACGCGGCGGTACAAATCGTTGAGATCCGAGGTAGCAAAGCGACCGCCATCCAGTGGCACCAGCGGGCGCAGATCCGGCGGCAATACGGGGAGCACGTCGAGGATCATCCACTCGGGCTTGTTAGCCGAGGCGATAAAGGATTCGATGAGCTTCAGTCGCTTGCCCAGTCGCTTGATCTTGGTTTCCGAGCCGGTTGCGCTGATGTCTTCGCGCAGCTTCGCGGCCTCGGTCGGCAGATCAATGCCACTGAGCAAATCCAGAACGGCTTCAGCACCCATCTTGGCGGTGAACTCGTCGCCATGTTCCTCGACCGCCGTGAGGTATTCCTCTTCGGTCAGGATCTGGGCGCGCTCCATCGGCGTCAGGCCGGGATCGATAACAACATGCGCTTCAAAGTACAGCACGCGCTCGATGGCACGCAGCGGCATGTCGAGCAGCAGACCAATCCGCGACGGCAGTGACTTCAGGAACCAGATATGGGCCACGGGCGAAGCCAGCTCGATGTGCCCCATGCGCTCACGGCGCACCTTGGCCAGCGTGACTTCAACGCCACATTTTTCGCAGATGACGCCGCGGTGCTTCAGGCGCTTGTACTTACCGCACAGGCACTCGTAGTCCTTGATCGGGCCAAAAATCTTGGCGCAGAACAGGCCATCGCGCTCCGGCTTGAACGTCCGGTAGTTAATCGTTTCAGGCTTCTTGACCTCTCCGAATGACCAGGATCGAATGGTCTCGGGAGACGACAGGCCAATCTTGATGGCGTCGAAATCGTCCATCTGATCGGGTTGGCGAAGCAGACTCAGCAAATCTTTCATAACAGCTCCACAACTGTGGTTAGCAATCGCTCTGGATCGAACTCAGAAGATTCTGAGTGACGACCCGGCTGACCATCTTGGATACCGGGTGCGCCGGGCCCGCGGTGTAAACCGCGAGCCCGGCGGACCGTCAGTTGTCCTCTTCCAGCTCGATGTTGAGGCCCAGCGACCGAATTTCCTTGACCAGCACGTTGAAGGACTCGGGCATGCCCGCCTCCATCCGGTGGTCGCCGTCCACGATGTTCTTGTACATGCGTGTACGACCGGTGGTGTCATCGGACTTCACCGTCAGCATTTCCTGCAAGGTGTAGGCGGCGCCATAGGCCTCTAGCGCCCAGACCTCCATCTCACCGAAGCGCTGACCACCAAACTGCGCCTTACCACCCAGCGGCTGCTGCGTGACCAGCGAGTACGGACCGGTGGACCGGGCATGCATCTTGTCATCCACCAAGTGGTTGAGCTTGAGCATGTACATGTAGCCCACCGTCACCGGTCGGGCGAAGGCATCGCCCGTCCGCCCGTCGATCAGCTTGCACTGCCCTGTCTCCGGCAGATCGGCAAGCTTGAGCAGACCCTTGATCTCATCTTCGGCGGCACCGTCAAACACCGGCGTAGCCGTGGGCACACCCTTGGAGAGGTTCTTGGCCATCTGCAGGACTTCTTCGTCCGTGAACTCGTCCATGTCCACGACCTGAGCGCCCTTGCTGGCATACACCTCGGCCAGGAACTTGCGGAGTTCCTGCGTGGCGTTGGCAGCTTCAAGCATGCGGCCGATCTTCAGACCAACGCCCTTGGCTGCCCAGCCCAGATGGGTCTCGAGAATCTGACCAATGTTCATGCGCGACGGCACGCCCAGCGGGTTCAGCACGATATCAACCGGTGTGCCGTCTTCACCAAACGGCATGTCCTCAACAGGCACGATCTGCGAGATCACACCCTTGTTACCGTGACGACCCGCCATCTTGTCGCCCGGTTGGATGCGACGCTTCACCGCCAGGTAGACCTTCACCATCTTGAGCACGCCAGGGGCGAGTTCGTCACCGGCTGTGATCTTGGTCTTCTTGGACTCGAAACGCTTGTCGAATTCAACGCGCTGCTCTTCCACCTGCTTGGCGGCAGACTCGAGCTGAGCCTGGGCGTCCTCATCAGCCAGACGGATGTCGAACCACTTTTCGCGTTCCAGGCCATCGAGGTACTCCTCGGTGATCTCGGAGCCCTTCTTCAGCTTGGACGGTCCGCCATCGGCTTTCGCACCCACCAGCGCGGTCCGGATACGTGCATAGATATCGTCCTCGAAGATGCGGAGCTGGTCATTCAAGTCCTTGCGAACCTGGGCCAGCTCTTCCGCTTCGATGGACAGTGCACGTGAATCCTTATCGACACCCTCGCGTGTGAACACGCGCACGTCGATGACCGTGCCGTCCACGCTGGGCGGCACGCGCAGGGACGTATCTTTCACGTCCGAAGCTTTCTCGCCAAAGATGGCACGCAGCAGCTTTTCTTCCGGTGTCAGCTGGGTCTCGCCCTTGGGCGTTACCTTCCCAACCAGAATGTCGCCACCCTTCACCTCGGCGCCGATGTGCACCACGCCAGCCTGATCCAGCTTACGCAGTGCAGCCTCGTTGACGTTGGGGATGTCCTCGGTGATCTCCTCGGGCCCCAACTTCGTTTCACGCGCGACGCAGGTCAGCTCCTCAATGTGAATCGAGGTGAAGCGATCCTCTTCAACCAGCCGCTCGGATACGAGGATGGAATCCTCAAAGTTGTAGCCGTTCCACGGCATGAACGCGACCTGCAGGTTCTGGCCCAGCGCCAGCTCACCCAGATCGGTTGACGGGCCGTCGGCCACAACATCGCCACGCTCCAGCTTGTCACCAGGCTTCACCAGCGGACGCTGGTTGATGCAGGTGTTCTGGTTGGAACGCTGGTACTTGATCATGTTGTAGATGTCGACGCCTGGCTCGCCCGGGATCGTCTCGTCATCGTTCACACGAATCACGATCCGCGAGGCGTCGACCTTGTCGACCACGCCGCCACGACGCGCAGTAATGGCCACGCCGGAGTCAACCGCCACACGGCGCTCGATACCGGTACCGACCAATGGCTTCTCCGCACGCAGACAAGGCACGGCCTGGCGCTGCATGTTCGAACCCATGAGCGCACGGTTGGCGTCATCGTGCTCAAGGAACGGAATCAATGCCGCAGCCACCGACACGATCTGACGCGGGGAGACGTCCAGATACTGGACCTTCTCCGGTGCCATGAGCGTGAACTCGTTCTGGAATCGGCAGGACACCAGATCAGCGACAAAGGTCTTGTCCTCGCTCAGGATCGAGTTGGCCTGTGCGATGACATAGCGACCCTCTTCAATGGCAGAGAGATACTCGATCTCATCCGTCACCACGCCGTCGACGACCTTGCGGTAAGGCGTTTCGAGGAAGCCGTACTCGTTGGTCCGCGCATACACGGCCAAGGAGTTGATCAGACCGATGTTCGGTCCTTCCGGCGTTTCGATCGGGCAGATACGACCGTAGTGGGTCGGGTGCACGTCGCGGACTTCGAACCCTGCACGCTCACGCGTCAGACCACCCGGGCCGAGTGCCGACACGCGACGCTTATGCGTCACTTCCGACAACGGGTTGTTCTGGTCCATGAACTGCGACAGCTGAGAGGAGCCAAAGAACTCCTTGATCGCAGCGGCCACAGGCTTGGCGTTGATCAGCTCCTGCGGCATCAAACCTTCGGATTCCGCCAATGCCAGACGTTCGCGGACCGCACGCTCCACGCGTACCAAGCCCGTACGGAACGCGTTTTCGGCCATCTCACCCACAGAGCGAATGCGACGGTTACCCAGATGATCGATGTCATCCGTCTGACCCTTGCCGTTACGGATCGCGATGATCTCTTTGGCAACGTCGATCACGTCGGAGGTGTTGCCCAACTGCTCGGCCAGATCCTTGGAGAACTGATCCTTTTTGCCTTCGAAGTACTGGGTGTCGTACAGCACGGGCGAACCCGTCACCTCGTCACGACCCAGTCGGCGGTTGAACTTCATCCGGCCAACGGCGGAGATGTCATAACGCTCAGGGTTAAAGAACAGGTTGTCGAACAGGCTTTCGGCCGCGTCCTTGGTCGGCGGTTCGCCCGGACGCATCATCCGGTAGATTTCGACCAACGCCTCTAGCTGCGTGGAAGACGGGTCCACACGCAACGTGGTGGAGATGTACGGGCCGTTATCGATTTCGTTGGTATACAGAACCGGCAAATCGGTCACGCCGGCGGCACGCAGCGACTCCAGGGTCTCCGGGATGATTTCCGCGTTCGCCTCGACCAACACCTCACCCGTCTCCGGGTCAATGATGTGGCGGGCTACCGTCCGGCCAATCAAGTACTCCTCAGGCACTTCCAGGCGATCAACGCCGGCATCCTTGAGCAGCTTGATGTGACGCGCGGTGATGCGACGACCTTCTTCGACAATCACTTCCTTTCCGGACTTGATGTCGAACGCAGCGGTTTCGCCACGCAAACGTTCGGGCACCAGCTCCAGTTCCGCCCCATCTTTGGACAGGTGGAACATCGCCGTTTCGTGGAAGATCTCCAGCATCTGCTGGTTGTCGTAACCCAAGGCGCGGAACAGGATCGTCGCGGGCAACTTGCGGCGACGATCGATGCGCACGTACAGGTTGTCCTTCGGGTCAAACTCGAAGTCCAGCCAGGAACCACGGTATGGAATCACCCGTGCGGAGTAGAGCAACTTGCCCGAACTATGAGACTTGCCCTTGTCGTGATCGAAGAACACGCCCGGCGAACGGTGCAGCTGCGAAACGATCACGCGCTCCGTGCCATTGATGATGAACGTGCCGTGGTCAGTCATGAGCGGCAGTTCGCCCATGTAGACCTCTTGCTCACGCACATCCTTGACGGTTTTTGTCTTGGAGTCCTTGTCGTAGATGACCAGGCGCACCACCACGCGCAACGGCGCGGAGTAGGTCATGCCGCGAATACGGCATTCCTGCTCATCAAACACCGGATTACCGAGCCGATAGCTCACGTACTCGAGTGCAGCACTGCCCGAATAGCTCGTCATCGGGAAGATGGAATTAAAGGCTGCGTGCAGCCCGGTGGCCTGCCGCTGCTCCGGCGGCAGATCAACCTGCAGGAACTGACGATAGGAATCGATCAGCGTCGCGAGCAGGAAGGGGACTTCCAGCGTGGATTCCAACTTGCGGAAATCCTTGCGAATTCGCTTCTTCTCGGTGAACGAGTAAGCCATGCGTTACCTCGACTAACGGACCCGGTTGTGTCACGCAAACCGCTTTGCGTGATCACCTCTTTGCAGCCGGGCAGACCACCTGCCCCGCCGCATCCATTACGCGCCATGCGCAACGGATGAAATTCAACGGCGAAAGGCCGGTGACCCGAAGGCCACCAGCCTTTGCCGGCTGCGACTGCTAGACCCTGGGCCTAGCCAATCGCAGACTGACCAACGTTCGAAGCGAAGCTCGAAGTGGCCATGACGCTTCGCGTCGAACTCACTACTTGAGCTCGACCTTGGCGCCAGCTTCTTCCAGCTGCTTCTTGATGGTTTCGGCTTCGTCCTTGGACGCGCCTTCCTTGACGGTCGCCGGAGCGCCTTCAACCATTTCCTTGGCTTCCTTGAGGCCAAGACCGGTGATGGCACGGACAGCCTTAATGGCGCCGACCTTGTTGTCACCGAAGCTGGTCATGACGACGTCGAACTCGTCCTTCTCTTCAGCAGCGGCGGCTTCGCCACCCGCAGCCGGGCCAGCGGCCACGGCAACCGGAGCAGCGGCGGACACGCCGAACTTCTCTTCCATCGCGGAAATCAGTTCCACCACGTCCATCACGGACATGTTGGCAATGGTTTCGAGGATGTCTTCTTTACTAACTGCCATTGTCGTTACCTAAAACGTTGATACTAGTGGGTCGTGAAAAGGCTCAGGCAGCCTGTTTGGCATCGCGAACAGCTGCGAACGTACGTGCCAGCTTCGCCTGCGGCTCGGCCAGGGTACGAACGAACTTCGCAATCGGAGCCTGCAGAACACCAGCCAGCATGCCGAGGGCTTGCTCGCGGGTGGGCAGATCCGCCAAACGGGCGAGGTCAGAGGCCGGCAGGCTCTGGCCGCCGACGGAAACCGCCGTGACCTTGAGCTTGTCGTGTCCCTTGCTGAAGTCCTTGATGACGCGCGCGGCGGCACCCGGATCTTCCAGCGAGAAACCCAGCACCAGCGGGCCGACCAGCGTGTCGTTCAGGCATTCAAACTCGGTGCCTGCCAACGCGCGTTTTGCCAAGGTGTTCTTGACGACACGCAAGTACGAACCACCCTCACGGGCGTTCTTGCGCAGCTCGTCCATCTCACCGGCAGTCAGTCCTCGGTACTCTGCCACCACGGCGGAAAACGCCTTGCTGGCAACCTCGTTGACCTCTGCGACCAGGGCCTTTTTGTCTTCCAGTCTTAGTGCCACTTGGAACACACTCCTGGTTGCATCGAACTCCCGATACCACGGTTGTGGTACCGGCCCTAATGGATTGCAGACTTCGCAACCCGTTCGGTGGCCTTTCCGCTATCACTAGCGTCAGGCAACACCGTCTGCGTGCGCCGGGTCACCCCATTAAGTCCCATTGCAGGGACACGTCACGGTCTTTGACGGATCCACCCGCCGATTCAGCTAGCAGGTGTCGCCATCAAAATTGTCAGTACCGACGGTTATAGGCCGCCGGCACCATGCATCACTGGATCAGTCAGACAGACCTGAGTGATCAATTGCCACGCCAGGCCCCATCGTCGTCGACAGGGTGACTTTCTTGAAGTACACACCCTTGGACGCAGACGGCTTGGCCTTGCGCAGATCGCGCATCAGCGCCTTCAGGTTCTCCGTCAGCGCGGCATTGTCGAACTTCACCGAGCCAATGGCGCAGTGGATGATGCCGGCCTTGTCGGTGCGGTAGCGCGCCTGACCCGACTTAGCATTCTTCACGGCAGTCGCCACGTCCGGTGTCACCGTCCCGGTCTTCGGGTTGGGCATCAGGCCGCGCGGACCCAGCACCGGACCCAATGCACCGACAACCCGCATGGCATCAGGACTGGCAATGACGACGTCATAGTTCATTTCGCCGCCCTTCATGGCCTCGGCGAGATCATCCATGCCAACGGCGTCGGCACCCGCTTCCTTGGCAGCCTCTGCATTGGCGCCCTGCGTGAACACCGCCACACGAACGTCCTTGCCGGTGCCACTCGGGAGAATCGTCGATCCACGCACAGCCTGGTCAGACTTACGTGCATCAATGCCCAGGTTGACGGACACATCCACGGATTCGCTGAAGCGAGCGGTGGCCAGCTCGCGCAGGATATTCAGCGCGTCGTCTAGCGGATACACCTTGCCCGGTTCTACCTTCTCGAGAATCAGCTTGCGCTTTTTGGTCAATTTGGCCATGACTTAGACGCCCTCCGACTCGATGCCCATCGCACGCGCCGAACCGGCGATCGTGCGGACCGCTGCGTCCATATCAGCTGCGTTGAGATCCGGCCACTTGGTCTTGGCGATCTCTTCCAGCTGCTCGCGTGTGATCTTGCCGACCTTTTTGGTGTTTGGCGTCGGGCTGCCGGACTTAATGCCCACAGCCTTCTTGATCAGAATCGACGCTGGCGGCGTCTTGGTGATGAACGTGAAACTACGGTCGGCGTAGACCGTGATGACCACGGGCGTCGGCAAGCCGGGCTCAACGCTCTGCGTCTGGGCGTTGAACGCTTTGCAGAACTCCATGATGTTCACGCCATGCTGACCCAACGCGGGACCAACCGGCGGCGACGGATTAGCCTTACCTGCAGGCACCTGCAGCTTGATGTAGGCCGTAATCTTCTTGGCCATCTCGTACTACCTCTTTTTCAAGGCGGGTCCAAACGGCAGTCAAGCTGCCTCCCCGGGATTAAGACCATCCGAAGACCGCCTGACCCGGAGTGATGGACTCACCCCCCGGCCAGCGTCCGCGACTGATCACTTAAGCTTTTTCGACCTGCCCGAATTCCAGCTCGACAGGCGTGGAGCGGCCAAAAATCAAAACGGAGACCCGCAGGCGGTTCTTCTCGTAATTGACTTCTTCGACCACACCATTGAAATCGGCAAACGGGCCGTCGGTTACGCGCACACCCTCGCCGGCCTCGAACAGGGTCTTCGGCTTGGGCTTATCGACGCTTTCCTCAACTCGATTGAGAATCTGGTCGGCCTCGCGATCCGAAATCGGCGCCGGGCGGTCACTCGTACCACCGATGAAACCCAGCACTTTCGGCACAGACTTCACCAGATGCCAGGTCTCGTCGTTCATCTCCATCTGAACAAGTACGTAACCCGGGAAGAACTTGCGTTCCGTCGTGCGCTTCTGGCCTTCGCGAATTTCGACAACTTCTTCAGTCGGAACCAGGATGTCGCCGAAGAAGTCCGTCAAACCGGCGCGCTCGATGCGATCGATCAGCGCCTTACGAACATGATTCTCATACTGCGAGTAGGCGTGAACCACATACCATTTCTTGCTCATGGCTTAGGCTCCTCGACCCGTCAGGGCCTTGACACCCCACAGCAGAACCGCGTCGACGCCATAAAGGAATGCGCCCAGAATCAGCACGACGACGAGAATAAGCAGCGTGGTCTGGATGCTTTCGCGACGTGTCGGCCACACAACCTTGCGTAGCTCGACTCGCGAACCGCGCACATAGGCCCACATTGTCCGACCCGCCTGGGTTTGCATCAGAATGCCAACCGCAGCCGCAATGGCGAGCAGCAAGCCGCCCACACGGATCGCAACATTAAACTGCGTCTCGAAATAGTAAAACGCGCCGATTGCGCCGCCTAGCACAAGAACGGCAAGCAAAATCAGCACGTTATCCAGCGCAGAACCGGATGTTGTTTCGTTCGAACTCATTGAGATCCAGTGTCAGGGCCAGCCAACCGTCGGATGGCAGGGCAGGAGGGTCTCGAACCCCCAACCTGCGGTTTTGGAGACCGCCGCTCTACCAATTGAGCTACTGCCCTATACGCGTCCGGCGAAAGGGCGCGGATTATACCCCGTCAGCGGCGGATTGAAAGCCCCTGATTTCCGGTTTCTGTTACCGCCGGTCTAATCGGGCTAGTTCCATGGCGCGCACCCAGGCTGACCGCCCTACCGCACGCCCGCTTCCTACCGGAGCAGGATTCTGAATTGGGGTGACACTCGCCTCAGAGGTCGCCGGTTCGCAGCGCCCTACCCCGAAGCGCAAAGATTGAGCTAAGGCGACTGCGTTTTGGATTTGGTGCCCACCGCCGGAATCGAACTGGCGTTCGGCCGCTACGCGTCCAAACGCCCATGGGCGTGAGGCTTCCAGACCCCCGGCTCGCTAGCGCGAGCCACCCCCTGACTCAGGGGGGCGGTCGCCGGTTCGCGCCCCCTGAAAGCTAGGGGCGGAAAATCCGGTCACGATAGCGTTTTGGATTTGGTGCCCACCGCCGGAATC
>JAYZUZ010000020.1:0-64717 GCA_036156195.1 Pseudomonadota bacterium
CTGAGCAGTGGCATCCGCCCTTTTCTGCCCCTTTTGGGCGCGCAAAAGGGGCTCGGCCTTCAGGCCGAACCATCGTGGCGATCCGTTGTGTGCCTGCGATGACCTGCAATCAGAGACGTTTAATCCAACACTGAACACGCCAGCGTCAGCCCCTCATCGCAAGCAAGCAGGTTTCGCCCTGCTGGGCGATTCCATCACAGCGCTACGGCCCCGCATCCTCCAGTAACCGCGCACCCACACCGTCCTCTCCGAGGGCATCCCCGGGATTCCTGAGCGGGCAACGGTCAATGGACAGGCAACCACAACCGATGCAGTCGGACAGGTCATCCCGCAGCTGGGTCAGGCTTGCGATCCGGGCATTGAGTTCATCCCGCCAGGCCGCCGACAGGCGTTCCCAGTCCTCACGCGTGGGCGTGCGCTGATCAGGTAGCGTTACCAGCGCCTCGCGGATTCGCTTGAGTGGTATCCCCGCCTGTTGGGCCACCTTGATCACCGCGATGCGACGCAGCACCTCGCGGGAGAAGCGACGCTGGTTGCCCGCATTACGCCAGCCGCTGATCAAGCCCTGGGCCTCGTAGAAATGCACCGTAGAAACGGCGACCCCGCTACGCCGGGCGACATCGCCGACGGTCAACGGCTGGCGAACATCCAGGCGGGATGAAGACTCGCTCACGCCGCCCGGGATCGGCTAGTGCTTACTCTGGGACGGCGGTTCGGCGCGGGCCGCGACGAACAGTGCACGCGCATCATCGGCCTCGTAGACATAGGCTTGGCCGCAGAACTCGCACGCGGCCTCGACCTTGCCCTGTTCCTGGATCAACGCTTCGACATCATCCTCGCCCAGGGACAGCAGCAATGTACCAATGCGCTCGCGTGAACAGCGGCACGCCAGCGTCACCGGACGATCGTCATGCCGACGCAGCCCCAAGGTGCCGAACAACTTGCGCAGCAGGTCGTCCGGATGCCACGCGAGCAACTCCTGATCACCCAGTGTGTCGGCCAGCGTGGTCACCGTCTCGAAGCCATCCAGCTCGCCGGCCTCACCCGGCAGCCGCTGGATCAGCAGGCCCGCCGCGACGGTGGGGTCAGCACCCAGCCAGAGCCGCGTGGGTAGTTGCTCGGATTGAGCGAAGTAACCTTCAAGGTCACGTGCCAACGACGCGCCCCCCGCGGCCACGATGGCCTGGTAGCGGTCCATACCGGATTCCGGATCCACCATGACGGCGCACTGGGCGCCGGCGACCGCAGTCGCCCAGTCACCCGGCATCGTCTCGGGCGTCGTCTGCAGCATGGAGCGCAGGTGCAGCTGGTGGTCGATCTGGGCGACCAGCAGCGGCAGGTGCTGTCCACCCTGCATCTGCAGATTCATACGCCCTTTGAACTTCAGGTTTGCAGCCAGCAGCGGCAGCGCCGCGGTGGCCTCACCCAGGATCGACCGCTCGGCCCCGTCTAGCCCGAAACGCTGCCACCAGTCCTGCCAGGACGCATCCAGACGGACCAGCGCACCACGCACCGGGAGTTCGGCGAAGTCGAATCGAATCAGCTGCCCCATCGGATCGTCCCGAGCTTCATCAGCCCTGCAGTTTTTCCTTGAGCAGGCGATTGACCTCGGCCGGGTTGGCCTTGCCCTTGGTCGCCTTCATCGCCTGGCCGACAAAGTAGCCGAACAGCTTGTCCTTGCCCGACCGGTATTGCTCCAGCTGGGTCGGGTTGGCCGCAATGACCTCGTCGAGAATCTTGCCCAGTGCATCGGGGTCGGTAATCTGCTTGAGTCCCTTGGACTCGATGATCTCATCGGCCGTCCCCTCGCCGGCCCACATGGCGATAAACACGTCCTTGGCGATCTTGCCGGAGATGGTGTTGTCCGCGATGCGCATGACCAGGCCAGCCAGCGCCTTGGCATCCACCCTGGACTCACCAATATCCAAACCATCGGCATTGAGCGAGGCTGCCAGATCACCCATGACCCAATTGGCCGTGAGCTTGGCGTTCACCGTCCCGGCATACTCGACCGCCTGCTCGTAGTAATCAGCGAGCTCGCGGGTCGAGGTCAGCACCCCAGCATCGTAGGCCGACAGGCCGTACTGCTCGACGAACCGGTCCCGCTTGGCATCCGGCAACTCCGGCATCGTCGTGCGCGCGGCGATAATGTCGGACTCGGTGGTCACGACCGGTAACAGGTCCGGGTCCGGGAAATAGCGATAATCATTCGCCTCTTCCTTGGACCGCATCGCGCGGGTCTCGCCGGTCTGGGTGTTGAACAGGCGGGTTTCCTGGATCACCTCGCCGCCGGATTCGATCACATCGATTTGACGCTCGATCTCGTAGTTAATCGCCTTTTCGACAAACCGGAAGGAATTCAGGTTTTTGGTTTCGGTGCGGGTGCCGAACTCGGTGGCCCCCTGACGACGCACGGACACGTTGGCGTCGCAACGGAACGAGCCTTCCTGCATGTTGCCGTCACAGATCTCGAGGTAGCGCACCAGAGAGTGCAGTTTCTTGAGATAGGCCACGGCCTCCGCTGCCGAGCGGATATCCGGCTCGGAGACGATTTCAATCAGTGGCGTACCGGCCCGGTTCAGGTCGATGCCCGAGCCGCTGCCGAAGCCTTCATGCATGGATTTTCCGGCATCCTCTTCCAGATGCGCACGGGTAATGCCGATGCGCTTGGTCTGGCTGTCCACCTCGATATCCAGATGACCCTTGGCCACGATCGGCAGCTCGTACTGACTGATCTGATAGCCCTTGGGCAGGTCCGGATAAAAATAATGTTTGCGGGCGAAGACGCAGCGCGGCGCGATTTCAGCATCGACAGACAGGCCGAATTTGATCGCCATGCGCACGGCTTCTTCATTGAGTACCGGCAGCACACCTGGCATGCCCAGGTCGATGGCGCAGGCCTGGGTATTCGGCTCGGCCCCATAGGCTGTCGACGCGCCCGAGAAAATCTTGCTCTTGGTCTGTAGCTGGACATGGACTTCCAGCCCGATGACAACTTCCCAACTCATTCGGAGATCTCCAGGCCGGTCCGCTCGATCAGTTCTGCAACTGACCAATCATCCCGGCAGGTGGGTGCCTGATCACTGGCACCCGACAAAGTGTAGTGAAGGGTTTGCGGCTGCCAGCCACGCTGTGCGACCGGCTTGAATTTCCACTTGTGCAGGGCCTTGGCGGCGCTGGACTCGAAGGTTTGCGACGGTTGGGCGTCCACCGTGCGCACGGCGCTTACCCGCCCGTCCGCCTCAACCAGCACAAGGGTGGACACACAACCCTGCTGACCACTGCGTGCCGCAGCGAGGGGATACAGCGGGGCAATGCGGACCAGCGGCTGGGTGTCGATCACCGGCAATGGCGGATACACATCGGGCACCGCCTGCGGCGCCGGCGCGACAGCGACTGGCTCAGCCAGGGGCTCCGGCGACGCTGCGCAGCCCGCAAGACCGGCTGCGAGCACGGCGATCATCCCTGCCCGACGCATGCTCAGAATCCAGCCGGCCGAGCCTTGTGATGCTCGGTCACGCTCTGGAATTGATGCGCCAGATTCAGTATGCCCGCCTCATCAAAGGCCTGACCGATCAGCTGCACACCCACCGGCTTGCCATCCACCAGACCTGCCGGCATGGACAACGCCGGCAGGCCGGCCAGGTTCGCGGCAATGGTGTAGATGTCGTTCAGGTACATCGCCACCGGGTCATCGGTCTTGTCGCCCAAAGCAAAGGCCGGCCCCTGCGTCGTGGGCCCAATGATGGCGTCAACCTGCTCAAAGGCACGGGCAAAATCATCGGCGATCAAGTGCCGGACCTGTTGCGCCTTGAGGTAGTAGGCATCGTAATAGCCTGCCGAAAGCACGTAGGTGCCAACCATGATCCGGCGCTGCACCTCGCGCCCAAAGCCTTCTCCGCGCGAACGCTTGTAGAGCGCCTCGAGTGATTCAGCGCCCTCGGCCCGGTGGCCGTAGCGCACGCCGTCATAGCGCGCCAGATTGGAGCTGGCTTCCGCCGGTGCCACGACGTAGTACGTGGGGACCGACAAGTGCATGTTCGGCATCGAAATATCGACGATCTCGGCCCCCTGCTCGCGATACGCCTCCAGCGCAGCCTCCAGCGCGGCGCGGGCGCCGTCGTCGAGACCTTCGGCGAGGAATTCCTTGGGCAGGCCCAGTTTGCGGCCGGCCAAGGGGGCATCCAGCGTGGCCCGGTAATCCGGCACCGGTGCGTCAACGGAGGTGGAATCGGCTGGATCAAAGCCAGCCATGGCCTGCAACACCAACGCGGCATCGGCCGCCGTCCGCGTGATCGGCCCTGCCTGGTCCAGGCTGGAGGCAAACGCGATCATGCCGTAGCGCGAGCAGCGGCCGTAAGTCGGCTTCAGACCGGTGAGGTTGGTCAGCGCCGCTGGCTGGCGAATCGAACCACCGGTGTCCGTGCCCGTCGAAAACGGAGCCAGACCGCCAGCCACTGCAGCGACCGAACCACCGGACGAGCCGCCAGGCACCAGATTGGCCTCCACACCCCAGGGGTTCTTCACCGGACCGAAGTGACTGGTCTCGTTGGACGAGCCCATGGCGAATTCGTCCATGTTCGTCTTGCCCAGCATCACCACACCGGCCGCAGCCAACTGGCGCACCACCGTGGCGTCATAGGGCGCGGTGAAGTTCGACAGCATCTTCGAGCCGCAGGTCGTGCGAATGCCCTGGGTGCAAAAGATGTCCTTATGCGCCATGGGCACGCCGGTCAACACACCGGCCTCGCCCGCCGCGCGCTGCTGGTCGGCAGCGTCGGCCGCCGCCAGTGCCTGCTCGGCGGTGACGGTGATGTAGCTGTTCAAGGTTTGATCGTGGCTCTCGATCCGGCGCAAGTAGTGCTCGGTGAGTTCCCGACTGGAGAACCGTTTGTCAGCCAGCCCCTCGGCCAGCTCGGTCACGCTGAGTGCATGCAATTCCATATTGGATTCCGTCTGGCCTGGTTACTCGATGACGCGCGGTACGCGGTACAGGCCGCGCTCGGTGGCCGGCGCAAGCGCTTGGAATCGCTCGCGCAGGTCAGTTTCGCTCACAGCATCCGGCCGCAGACGCTGGACCATATCCAGCGGATGCGCCATGGGCGAAACATCCGTGGTATCGGCTTGGTTGAGCTGATCCACCATCGCCAGAATGTCATTCAGGTTGCTGGAGTAGCGCTCTACATCGGCTTCGTCGAGTTCCAGACGCGCCAGATGCGCAACGGTACGCAGCTGATCTTCGGTAAGACTCATGAAATAGGGCCCAGTCGGCGTGTTAACGCGGTGAAGACGCGGCAGAACGCCGCGAAACGGCGAAGAAAGGTAGCATAGGGCCTGCTTGCCCAAAACCCTGGCCGTTGATAGATTTCGCGCCTTCATACGAGGGGAGTCGATCCGAATTCCCCCGCTCGCCCTGCCTCACTACCGACGGTTCTTGATCTGATGCTGGACAATATCCGCGGGTTGTTCGTAAACGACCTGTCGATCGACCTGGGTACCGCCAACACCCTTGTATACGTACGCGACCAGGGCATTGTCCTGAACGAGCCTTCTGTGGTGGCGATCCGCACCGATGCCCGCGGTGCCAAGCGCATCGAGGCCGTCGGCATCGACGCCAAGCGCATGCTCGGCCGCACCCCTTCGAATATCAGCACCATCCGGCCGCTGAAGGATGGCGTTATCGCCGACTTCATGGTGACGGAGAAGATGCTGCAGCACTTCATCCGCAAGGTGCATAAGCGCCGGATGTTCCGACCGATTACCCGGGTGATTGTCTGCGTGCCCTACGGCTCCACCCAGGTGGAACGACGCGCGATCCGCGAGTCGGTCACCAATGCCGGCGCGCGCAAGGTCATGCTGGTCGAGGAACCGGTGGCCGCTGCCATTGGCGCCGGCATCCCGGTGGGTGAAGCGCGGGGCTCCATGGTGCTGGATATCGGTGGCGGCACCTCCGAAGTGGCGGTGATCTCGCTCAATGGCATCGTTTACGCGGAATCGGTCCGCATCGGCGGCGACCGCTTCGACGAAGCCATCGTCAGCTACGTGCGACGCCAGTACAACATGCTGATCGGCGAGGCGACGGCGGAACGCATCAAGCACGAAATCGGCACGGCCTTCCCGGGCCATGAAGTGCAGGAAATCGACGTGGTCGGTCGTCACCTGTCGGCGGGCGTGCCCCGTAGCTTTACGTTGAACTCCAACGAAATTCTCGATGCTTTGCAGGAACCGCTCTACGGCATCGTCGGTGCCGTGAAGACGGCGCTGGAGTCGACACCGCCGGAACTCGGATCCGACGTAGCCGATCGGGGCATTGTGCTCACCGGCGGCGGTGCCCTGCTGCGTGACCTGGACAAGCTGATCTCCGAAGAGACCGGCCTGCCCGTCATCATCGCCGACGACCCACTGACCTGCGTGGCGCGAGGTGGCGGCATGCTGCTCGAAATGATCGACCGCCAGGGCGAGGTTTACACCCTCGATTAGGGTGATTCGGGCGCGGTGATTGCATCGCAACTCGAACGATCGCATGTAAGCCGCTGAACGCGGGAAAATTTCCGCTTCAGCGGCGTTGTCATTGCGTTAAATTTTTGTCTACACTTGTGAGCCAAGTCGCACTCATCCGGAGTGTTCTGACTTGGACGGGCGATTTGGGGTGGACGACCTACATAACGATTCAATCCGGCCGCTGTTTCCGCGCGGGCCCTCACTTGGCCTGAAGGCGGTTCTGCTCGCCATTATTTCTATCGGCCTCATGTTTGCCGATGACCGGACAGATACGCTCAATCCCGTCCGCTCGTTCATTGCCGTAGCCGCCGTCCCGGTGCAGTGGATGGCCAGTTTGCCCAACCAGGCAGGCGAAGTCGCCGAGCACTTCGCGTCTCGCCAGACACTCCTTGAGGAGAACGCTGAGCTGCGCGACCAGCAGTTGCACCTGCAGGCCCGCCTCCAGAAGCTGGATGGCCTCGCGGCCGAAAATGCCCGCATCCGTGCCCTGTTGCTCTCGTCCAAGCGCCTGCATGAACAAGTCCTGATCGGCGAGATCGTTTCGTCCAGCATGGACCCGTATCGCCATTACGTCACGCTTAACAAGGGCGGCATGGAAGGGGTTTACAAAGGCCAGCCCCTCATCGATGCCCATGGGGTCATGGGCCAGGTGGTCGAGGTCACGCCCATGAGCTCTACTGCCATCCTGGTGACCGACCCCAACCATGGCATTCCGGTCGAGATCAATCGCACCGGCCTGCAAACTGTCGCACATGGCGCGGGCGATAGCCGGGGCTTGGCGCTGCCTTTCTTGCCGGCCAATGCGGATGTCCAGGTGGGCGACCTGCTCGTCAGCTCCGGACTGGGCGGGCGCTACCCGGCCGGCTACCCCGTGGGCGTGGTGTATGAAGTCCAGCATGAACCGGGCGAGCACTTTTTGGAGGTCTCCGCACGTCCTGCTGCCCGGCTGAACCAGGGGCGTGAGCTGCTGCTGGTCTGGAAGGACGGCGCGCCCCCCGTCACCAATGTCGCCGAGCAGCTGGATCAGCGTCGCGACGCCGGACTGCCGGCCTTCGCGCACACCCCCTCTGCACAGTGAGCGACGATCGCCGGGCCTCAGCCCCGCTCATCTTGATCAGCATCCTGTTGGCACTGGTGCTGTCGAAGGTCATGCTGCCGGATCCGCTCGCCTTACTGCGCCCGGCCATGGTGCCGATGATCGTGTTTTACTGGCTGCTGATGGTGCCGGATCGATTCGGCCTGACCATGGCAGCGGTGCTGGGGCTGGTCCTCGATGTGCTCACCGGCACGCTATTGGGCGCCCACGCCTTCGCGCTGACCGTTTCAGGCTACCTAGTCGCGCGCATGGCGCTCATCGTGCGGTTCTGGCCGGCATGGCAACAAAGTCTGGCACTGCTTCCAATGTGGGGCTTATACGCCTTTCTGATGTTCTGGATCGATGGCGTCACACATCGCAACGCCGATGCCCTGCTACGCTTCGCGCCAGTGCTGACCACAGCGATTGCCTGGCCTTTGCTCTGCGCCCTCATAAGCTGGGCAAATCCGCCGCGCGAAGACGCCTGAAACGCGGAGCTCACCGCGAAGCATGGCGGTGACGCCTGGCCTGCACGACTGCACACCATGATTCGTAGCCTCACCACAGACGCCTGCCCTCCCCGTCGTGTCTGAAATCAAGTCGCTCAAAAACCCATTTGCCGAACGCCAGCTCACACTGGTGCGCGCCATCATTGCCGGTCTTGGTGTCGTCGGGCTGACATTGGTGCTGGTGGGCCGGCTGGGCCAGCTGCAGGTCATGGACCATGCGGTGTATGCCACGCGCTCCGATGACAACCGCATGCGGGTGCGCATCATCGCGCCGGCACGAGGCCTCATCTACGACCGCAACGGCGTTGTGCTCGCGGAGAATCTTCCGACCTACCAGCTCGAGATCGTCCCGGAACAGGTCGATGACGTGGAAGACACGGTGACCGCGCTGGCCGAGCTCATCGACATTCCCGACCGTGATCGCGAGCGATTCTACCGGCGTGTTGACCAAGAGCCGGCCTTTAGCAGCATCTCGCTGCGGACCCGACTCACGCCGGAAGAGGTCGCAGCCTTCGAGGTCAACCGGCAGGACTTTCGTGGCGTGGAGATCCACGCCGCCCTGACCCGGCGCTATCCGCTCGGCCAGCTCGCCGCCCATGTCGTGGGTTACGTGGGTTCGTTGTCCGAAGCCGACGCGGCCCGCCTGGACCCGCGGCGATACCGCGGCACGCAACGCATCGGCAAGGTGGGAGTGGAAGCAGCCCACGAATCGTTGCTCCACGGTGATCCGGGCAGCAAGATCATCGAAGCCAATGCCCAGGGACGGACACTGCGAGACCTGGATTATCAGCGCCCCAGTGCCGGCGAAAACGTTTACCTGACGCTGGATGCTCGTATCCAGGAAGCCGCCGTCACCGCGCTCGGCCAGCACGATGGCGCTGTGGTCGCGATCGACCCCAACAATGGGGACATCCTCGCGCTGGTCAGCCGACCCTCCTTTGATCCCCATTTGTTTGTCGACGGCATCGACTACGTGACCTACGCGGGGCTGAACGCCGACCCCGGACGGCCGCTGTTCAATCGCGCATTGCAAGGCCAGTACCCGCCGGGCTCGACGGTCAAACCGGTGATGGCGCTGGCCGGCCTGGATGCCGGCGTGGTCACACCACGCCACCGCGAGATGTGCATCGGCTATTTCATGCTCCCCGACAACGAACGGCGCTACCGTGATTGGAAGCGCAGCGGACATGGCCTGGTCGACATGCATGACGCCATTGCCCAGTCCTGCGATGTGTACTTCTACCAGCTGGCACTGGATATCGGCATTGATCAGATTCACCACTTCCTCGGCCACTTCGGCCTGGGCAGCACGCTGGGCGTGGACCTGCCCGGAGAAAAACCCGGGCTGCTGCCCTCGCGGGACTGGAAACGGGCGGCGCGCAACGAAACCTGGTACCCCGGCGAGACGCTGAACGTGGGCATCGGACAGGGTTTTATGACCACCACGCCACTGCAGCTCGCACATATGACGGCCATGCTGGCCATGCGCGGGCAGAGCTACCGCCCACGCATCCTCTCTGCCAAGCAAATCCCCAGCACCGGAGAGGTCATCAGCTACGCGCCCACGCCGCTGCCGCCGCTGCGTCTGGGCGACGAGGCGTATTGGGACAAGGTCGCCGCCTCCATGGAAGCGGTGATGCATACCCCCCGTGGCACGGCGACCAGTTCGGGCGCCGGCGCCAGCTACCGCATCGCCGGTAAATCCGGCACGGCGCAGGTCACCGGGCTGTCCCAGGAAGACGACACGGCACCGGACCTGCTCGATGTGCCCCGCGAGCTGCGTGACCATGCGCTGTTCGTCGCCTATGCCCCGTCCGACAATCCTCAGATCGCCGTAGCCGTCATCGCCGAACACGCTGGCAGCGGCGGCCGCGTCGCCGGTCCCATCGCCCGTGCGGTGATGGACGCACGACTGGAGAGCACCCCTTGAGCCAGGATCAGCCTGATCAGTCCGGCCTGCAGCGATTTCTGCTGCACCTGCATATCGACGCGATTCTGCTGGGCCTCATCCTCATCGTCATGACGCTGGGCCTGTTCGTGCTCTACAGCGCCAGCGGCGAAAGCTCGGCGGCCGTGGTCGGGCAACTCAAACGCATCGCGCTGGGCCTGGTGGTCATGCTGGGCCTTGCCCAGGTAAACCCCGACACCTTTCGCGGCATTGCACCCTGGGTCTACGCCGGTGGATTGATCCTGCTCGTACTCGTGCTTGTACTGGGAGACACCGCCAAGGGCGCGCAGCGCTGGCTGGATCTTGGCGTGATCCGCTTTCAGCCTTCGGAGCTGATGAAACTGGCGGTACCCATGGTTTTGGCAAGTTATCTGCACGCACGCACCCTGCCTCCCCGCTTTCGCACCGTACTGGCAGGCACCACCCTGCTGGTCGTGCCCACGGCCTTGATCATGCAGCAGCCCGATCTGGGGACGGCGCTGATGATCGGGATCAGCGGCGGGTTTGTGCTGTACATGGCAGGCCTGCGCTGGCGAATCATCGGGGGTGTTGCGCTTGCGGGTGCCGCCGCCCTCCCGCTGCTGTGGTCGCAAATGCACGGCTACCAGCGGGAACGTGTTCTCACCTTTCTGAACCCGGCACGCGATCCGGGCGGTGCCGGCTATCACATCACCCAATCCAAGGTTGCCATCGGCTCGGGCGGACTCTTCGGGAAGGGCTGGCTCAACGGCACGCAGGCGCAGCTCGACTTTCTGCCAGAATCCGCCACGGACTTCATTTTCGCGGTGTATGCCGAGGAAGTGGGGCTACTCGGCGTGCTGCTGTTGCTGATTCTGTACTTGGCCATTGTTGGCCGCGGCCTGTTCATTGCGGTGAAAGGACAAGACTCGTTTCAGCGTTTGCTCGCGGGCAGCCTGAGCCTGGTGTTCTTCTTCTATGTCTTCGTCAACATCGGCATGGTCATCGGCCTGCTGCCAGTAGTCGGCGTGCCCCTGCCTCTGATCAGTCAGGGCGGGACCTCAATGGTAAGCTTGCTGGCTGGGATGGGGGTGTTGATGTCAATCCACACGCATCGCCGTCTGCTCGCGAGCTGAATCGGACTCTTGATGATCAGGAAAGGACTGGGCCTGGCCCTGGTGGTCGCCTGCAGCACAGCTGCGGCGGACTACTCCGCACACCCCAAGGCCGGCGAACTGCTGGAGACGCTGCGATCGAAGTACGCCTTCGACGTGGACGCCCTCAAGGCCACACGTGAGGCGCTCATTGATGCCCAGCGTGTGGACAAGCTAATCCAGCAGGAACGAACGGCACCGGAACGCACCTGGACGTGGTTTGATTACCGCCCCATCCACGTCAATGCCAAGAACATCGCCAATGGCCAGGCGTTTGTGCGCCAGCACCAGGCCCGGTTCGACGCAGCAGAGGCTCGCTGGGGCGTGCCGGGCGCCGTCGTGGCGGCGATCATGGGCGCCGAGACCAAATACGGTGGTTACACCGGGCCACACCGCATTCTCGACTCGCTGGCCACGCAAGGTTTTGACCACCCGACCCGGACCCCGTTTTTCTTCAATGAGTTGGTCGAGTTCTTTGTGTTGTGCCGCGAACTGGGGATGGATCCTCGCGCACCCAAGGGTTCCTACGCGGGGGCCATGGGGCTGTCGCAGTTCATGCCGAGCAATTACCGCCGGCTGGCCGTGGATTTCGACAACACCGGCCACGTGGACTTGTGGGACGTGGACGACGCGATCGGCAGCACGGCCAACTACCTGGTGAATTATCGCGGTGCCGGCAAGGGCTGGAAGCGCGGTGAACCCGTGGCCGTTCCTGCGCAGCTGACCGAGCCCATGCCCCAGTGGGCCAAGACCAACACCAAGTTCCCAAGCAGCACTGTAGGCGAACTCGCCCGCCTGGGCTTTCGCCCGTCGATTCCGCTGGATGACGACATGCCTGCCGGCATCATCGCGCTCGAGGTCGAACCCGGCAGGACGGCCTACTGGATCGGGCTGCAGAATTTCTATGCATTGATGTCCTACAACCCGCGGACGTTCTACGCCATGTCCGTGTTCGAACTGAGCGAGGCGATCGCGTCCCATGACTCACCCTAAGCATGCTACGGCCACGGCCGTGGCCCTGATCGCCCTGATGCTGGGCGGCTGTTTCGGAGGCAAGCAGATCGGTCCATCCGATGGACCGCCCAGCGATCCCGAGGTCAACCCCTGGAATGTCCCCGAAGCGGTGCCAAAGTATGAGCCGCGCAGCAAATACGGCAATCCGGAAAGCTACGTCGTGGCAGGCAAACGCTACTACGTCAAAGACAGCGCCAAGGGATACCGCGAAGTGGGTGGCGCCTCCTGGTATGGCTCCAAGTTCCACGGACGCCGCACCTCCAGCGGTGAGCCCTTCGACATGTACAAGATGACCGCAGCGCATCGGACGCTGCCGATTCCCAGCTATGTCCGGGTCCGCAACCTGGAGAACAAGCGCGAAGTCATCGTACGCGTCAATGACCGTGGCCCCTTCCATGACGACCGGATCATCGACCTGTCATGGGTGGCCGCCGTACGCCTGGGCCTCGAGCAACAAGGTTCGGCGCGCGTGGAAGTCGAGGCCATCACCCCGAATGCCGGCACCCAGGCTGTGGACATCGAACCCATCGAACCCGCCCGCCCGCTGCCAGCCACGCCGATCGCCTCGCCGGTTCCTGCACCCACGGTCACGCCGCCGCCCGCACCCCAGCCGCGCCCCGAGCCCATCAACCCGATCCAGCCCGGGGAACTCAGCTACTTACAGGTCGGTGCATTCGCCGACCTGGGCAATGCGGACCGAATGGCCGCGCGCCTGCGCAACGAAGGTTTCCCGCAAGTCATCGTCCGATCGGTCAACATTCGTGGTCAGATTGTTCATCGTGTACTCACGGGCCCATTCGTGAATGAGTCGGACCGCAATGCCGCGAAGAACGTGCTGGCCAGCCGCGGCTATGAAACCTATGTCATCCGCGACGATCAGACGCCCTGATTCGACCGACCCGCTCTACCAGAACACACTGCTCATGATGCGTTTCCTGCTGATTACCATCGCGCCCCTGCTGCTCGGGCTTGCCCATTCCACGACGGCGATCGCGGCTGCCATGCCGACGCCCGAACCGCCCAGCTTTGATGCCACAAGCTACCTGCTGGTCGACTTTCACAGTGGTCAGGAATTGGCGGCCCGCGACCCGGACATGCGGGTCGAGCCGGCCAGCATCACCAAGCTGATGACCTCCTACATCGCGTTCTCGGAGATCCAGAAGGGCAACCTGTCCCTGGAGGAGACGGTCACGATTAGCGAAACCGCCTGGCGCACAGGTGGCTCCCGCATGTTCGTCGAAGTCGGCTCATCGGTGACCGTCGAGAACCTGCTGCGCGGCATCATCATCCAGTCCGGCAACGATGCCAGTGTCGCGCTGGCTGAACACATTGCCGGCAGCGAGAGCGCCTTCGCCGAATGGATGAACAGCTACGCCCGCGACCTCGGCATGACCGGCTCGAATTTCGTCAATGCCACCGGATGGCCGGATGCGGATCACTATGTCACGGCACGTGATATCGCCACGCTGGCCAAGTCTCTCATCGACAACTTCCCCGAACACTATGCGCTGTACTCGGAGAAAGTCTTTGAATACAACAGCATCAAACAGTACAACCGGAACAAGCTGCTGTGGCGCGACGATTCCGTTGATGGCCTGAAGACCGGCCACACCGAATCCGCAGGCTATTGTCTGGTCTCATCGGCCGAGCGCGACGGCATGCGGCTCATTTCGGTTGTGCTGGGGACCGACAGCGAGAACGCACGGGCGAGCGCAAGCCAATCGCTGCTGAACTACGGTTTCCGCTTCTTCGACACCCGCCGTCTGTACGAAGCCGGCGAGCCCATCACCACCGTCAGGCCCTGGAAAGGCGCGTTCGACGCGCTGGACCTGGGTGTGGAAAACGATCTCTACGTCACCGTTCCCCGTGGCCGCATCGGAGACATTGCCGTCGAACCGGATGTTGCGGACCAACTCATCGCCCCGATCCAGGGCGGCACGGTGCTGGGAGAGCTGCATATCCGCCTGGATGGCAACCGTGTCACCAGCGAGCCGCTGGTCGCCTTGCGCGACGTACCCAAGGGCGGGCTCTGGCGACAGCTGGTCGATGAGATCCGACTGCTCATCGCCCGCTAGCCCCCATCGCGCGACCGAACGAGACCGATTGCATGGCCCGCAAGACTGATGCATCGCAAGACACGCTGCTCGAGTTTCCCTGCGACTATCCCGTCAAGGTGTTCGGTGGCAACGATCCAGGTTTCGCTCAACATGTGCGTGATCTGCTGTCACCGATTATCGGGGCGGTCGACAACGATGCCGTCGACACCCGCATGAGTAAGGGCAATCGGTACCTGGCGGTCACCATCCGCTTTCAGGCCACCAGCAAAGACCAGGTTGATGCCGTCTATGAGGCATTGTCCGCAGATTCGCGCGTGGTCATGGCCCTGTGAGCCGTCCGGTTCGCGTTCGGTGGCTGGGCCGCCAGCCCTACGAGCCCATTTACCAGCGGATGCGCCAGTTCACTGCGGACCGCCATGCGGGCGACGATGACGAACTCTGGTTACTCGAGCATGAGCCCGTGTTCACGCAGGGCCGCGTCGGTGACGCCGCCCATTTGCTCAACCCCGGTGATATCCCGGTCGTGCAAACCAACCGCGGCGGTCAGGCCACGTATCACGGCCCCGGCCAGCTGATGGTGTACGTGCTGCTGGACCTGCGCCGTCATGGCCTGGGTGTGCGATCGGTTGTCGAAGGACTTGAAGGCGCGGTCATCGACGCGCTCGCCTGCGATGCCATCGAGGCCTCCATAAAGGAAGGCGCACCTGGGGTGTATGTCAACGACGCCAAATTGGCCTCATTGGGTTTACGCGTCGAACGGTTTCGCAGCTACCACGGCTTGGCGATTAATGTCGCCATGGACCTCGAACCCTTTAGTCGCATCAATCCCTGCGGATACGCCGGCCTGGAAATGACCCAAACCAGCGCACTCGGCGGCCCCGACTCGCTGCCAGAAATGGCCCGCCGCCTGCTACCGGCACTGGGCCAGCGCCTGGGCCTGTCCTGGAACGGCGATTGGAGTGACCCGGCGTTTTGGCGATAATCCAAACCGTGACCCGCACCCGGGTTCCCGAGTTGATTCTGGGAACACCACCGTGCTCCGGCGGTCTTCTTGAGGACCGCACGATTCCCCCCTTATTCGATTACCGCGGGCCGGCCAGGCCCGACACTGCTGAGCAGGAGTGCTAACGATGAAGTCAATCTGGACCGCTGCAGCCGCCATGCTGTTGTCCGTCACTGTCGCCCACGCGGCGAGCGCCGTGACGCCTCCGGATGAACTGGCGCGCAACACAGCCAATGCGCTGCTGGAAGAGCTCAAGGCCAACAAAGACAGCTTCAAGCAAAACCCCGAGCAGCTTTACGCCGTCGTCGACCGCATCGTGCTGCCGCATTTTGACTTTGATTACGTGTCCAAGCTTGTACTGGCACGCTACTGGCGCAAGGCGACACCCGAGCAGCGCACCCGCTTTCAGCAGGCATTCCGGTCGCAGCTCGTGAGCTTTTACGGCGACGCACTGCTTGATTACAGCGATGAGACCGTCCGCTGGGAGAACGCCGCCGTCCCCGAAGGCGCAACCGACGTCACCGTCAAGTCTGAAATCGTGCCCAAGGGCGGTGACCCGATCCAAATCAGCTATGCCACCCACCTGACCGATGGGCAGTGGAAGGTGTACGACGTCACGGTCGACGGCATCAGCCTGGTCACCAACTACCGGGGCCAGTTCGCAGCCGAAATTCGCCGTAACGGGCTGGATGCGTTAATCCAGCGCCTGGAGTCCGAGAGCAAGGCTGCCAGCTAGCTCAATACGAACAAGGGAGTGGCCATGCGCCTTATTGCACTGCTGATCGCAGCCGGGGTCTCCGCAGGATGCGCCCATTCGCCGACCTACGACCCACTGGATCCGTTGGAACCGGTGAATCGCGGCATTTACAAGTTCAACGATGCGGCTGATACCTATGTGCTACGACCAGTGGCCAAGGGTTACGTGGCTGTCACACCGACATTCGTACGCACCGGCGTCACGAACTTCTTCAGCAACCTCACCTACCCGCTGACCATTGTTAACCAGTTCCTGCAGGGCAAGCCGGCCGAAGGATTCAGCGATGTCGGTCGGTTCCTGATCAACAGCACACTGGGTGTCGGCGGACTATTCGACCCGGCAACCCCGCTGGGCCTGGAGAAGCATGACGAGGACTTCGGCCAGACGTTTGGCACCTGGGGAGTCGGGAATGGCTGGTATCTGATGTTGCCGTTTCTGGGCCCCAGCACGAATCGTGATCTCACCGGCCGCATCTTTGCCATTCCGCTGATCCCAACGTATTACTCGGACGAAAGCGAAATCATTCTCGGCCTGTCTGCACTGGATATCGTCAACACACGGGCCATGCTGCTGAACGCAGATCGCCTGGTCCGCAACCAGTACGACCCGTATGTGTTCATCCGCGATGCCTACCTGCAGCGTCGGCGCGCCCAGGTCTACGACGGCAATCCGCCGCGCGAAGATTTCGATTTCGACGACTAGGCCGGCGACTGGCTGAGACGGTTAACGGCCCGGCTTTCGCCGGGCCGTTGTCGTTTGGGCCGCCGGCGAATCGTTAATACACCGCGCTTAGCACCAGAACCGAGGTCAGCGTCACCACGAAGGGGATGCCAATGGTGACCATGGCGATGTCCTTGTAGGCCTGTCGGTGCGTCAGCCCGCAGATCGTCAGCAGCGTAATGACTGCACCGTTGTGCGGCAGGGTGTCGAAGCCACCACAGGCCATGGACGCGATGCGGTGCATCAGCTCACGCGGGATGTTCAGATCCGCAGCCAGCTGATTGTAGGTATCGCCCAGCGCCGCCAGCGCAATGGAGAGTCCTCCAGATGCCGAACCCGTGATCCCTGCCAGCACGTTGATCGCAACCATTTCGGAGATCAGCGGATTGCCAGGCGCCACATTGACCACGGCATTTTTCACCAGCACAAAGGCCGACAGACTGGCGATGGTGGTGCCGTAGCCCACTTCCGAGGCGGTATTAAAGGTGGGCAGTAGCGAGCCGTTGGCGGCCATTTTCAGCGAGCCATTGAGCCGATCCCAGCTGCGGTAGTGAATCAAAATCACCGACAGATTGGCGACGAGTAAAGCGACGATCATGGCCCACAGCCCACGCAGCTTGCCAATGTCGGTATTCCCAAAATCCTCCGTCGCCAGATACGCCGTATCCCAAGTCGGAATCAGCCACTCCACCAGTGCAAAGTTCACGCCGATGACCAGCACAATCGGCAGCACCGCCACGCCAAACCCCGGCGTCGGTCCGTCGAACTGCGTGGGTTCGTTGCTGTGACCGCTGCCGTAGCCCTCCCCGGCCGCCTCGGCCTGACGAAAACGCCGATTCAGCCACCAAACGCCGCCACCCATCATGCCCAGCCCCCCCAGCAGCCCGAGCACGGGCGCGGCAAAGGCGGTTGTTTCGAAATAAGGCATGGGGATCAGGTTGTGGATTTGCGCCGTGCCCGGCAGGCAGGTCATCGCAAACGTGAAGGCACCTAACGCCAGGGTGCCGCCAATTAGTCGCTTGGGAATGTCTAACTCGCGGAACAACGCAGCCGCCAGCGGATACACCGAGAACGCCACGACAAAGGCAGAAACGCCCCCGTACTCCAGCAGGCCGCAGGCCAGCACGATCGCGAGAATGCCGTGGCGCGCCCCCAGTCGGCGGACAAAGGTCTGAGCGATGGCGCGGGCACAGCCCGAGTCTTCCATGAGCTTGCCGAAGATGGCGCCCAGCAAGAAGATCGGGAAGTACTTCACCGCAAAACCACCCATGGCAGTCATGAACACCTGGGTGTAAGTGCCTAGGAGCGGGACCCCGCCGTTGAACACACAGGCCAGCATCGCCAGCACAGGTGCCAGCACAATCACGGACACACCGCGATAGGCCAGCCACATGAGTAAAACCAATGACAGCAGAATGCCGGCGATGCCGATCATGAGAACTCCCCTACCCGCAACGGATGCTTGTTGTTATGCGATCGCGGCCGACCCCACGGCGTGTCGCAGCGCAGCATCGCCGCGCCATGAAGTCAACGCGTTTTCCACCTATGATAGCCGCCATCAGACCCGGGACCGACCGGGCTTTTACATTCAGGAGACCCCATGAGCGAACGCCTACCCCTGTTCCTCGAAGGCCGCTTCGTGCAAAGCACCAGCGACCAGAGCATTGCCGTGACCAATCCGGCGACACAAGCCGTACTGACCGAAGCCCCGGCCGCCACCATCGAGGAGATGGACCGTGCCATCGCCAGCGCCCAGGCAGCGTTCGAGCAATGGAAGCACACGGCACCCTCGGCCCGGGCGCGGCTGTTCATGCGCTACCAACAGCTCCTCAAGGACCACCACGACGAGTTGGGCGAGTTGCTCGCACAGGAAACCGGCAAGAACTTCGAGGATGCCAAGGGCGATGTCTGGCGCGGCATCGAGGTTGTCGAGCAGATGTGCAACATCCCCTCGCTGCTCATGGGCGAGACCGTGGACAACGTCGCCACCGGCGTAGACACGCATTCGCATATCCAGCCTCTGGGTGTCTCGCTGGCCATTACGCCGTTCAACTTCCCGGCCATGATTCCGTTGTGGTTTTTCCCAACAGCCATCGCGGCGGGTAACGCCTGCATCCTCAAGCCCAGCGAACAAGACCCGATGACGCCCAACCGGCTGGCCGAGTTGTTCGTCGAGGCCGGTTTCCCGCCAGCCCTGCTGCAGGTCATCCACGGTGGGAAGCAGCAGGTGCAGTACCTGATGGAGCACGAGGGCATTGCCACCGTGTCGTTTGTCGGCTCTGTGCCGGTGGCCGAGCATGTCTATCGCACCGCCACCCAACACCTGAAGCGGGCCCAATGTTTCGCCGGGGCCAAGAACCACATGGTGGTGATGCCCGATGCCGACAAGCAGCAGGTCATCAACAATATTGTCGGTGCCTCGGTGGGTGCCGCCGGGCAACGCTGCATGGCGATCTCCGTCGCCGTGCTCGTCGGCGAAACCCGCGAATGGGTGGCCGATATCCGCCAGGCACTTGCCCAGGTACGCCCGGGGCATTGGGACCAGCCCGATGCCGCCTATGGACCGCTGATCTCGCCGGCCGCCAAGTCACGGGTCGAAGCGCTGATCCAGCAAGGTGTGGACGAAGGCGCCACCCTGGAACTGGATGGCCGTGGCTGCCAGGTCGAGGGTTATCCCGATGGCAACTGGGTAGGCCCGACGCTGTTCTCCCAGGTACGCCCCGACATGTCGATTTATCAGGAAGAGATCTTCGGTCCGGTGCTATGCCTGGTAGAGGCTGCTGACCTGGACGAGGCCCTGACGCTGATCAACAACAACCCCTATGGCAACGGCACCTCGCTGTTCACAGCGTCGGGCGCGGCCGCCCGCAAGTTCGTCTCGGAGGTCAAGGTGGGCCAAGTCGGCATTAATATCCCGATCCCCGTGCCGCTGCCCTTCTTCAGCTTTACCGGCTGGCGCCGCAGCTTCTTTGGTGATCAGCATGCCTACGGCAAGCAGGCGATTCGCTTCTTCACCGAAACCAAAACCGTGACCTCACGCTGGTTTGACTCCGGCATGCCGGCCTCGGGCCCCAACATGTCGATCAACCTGCGCTAATGCCTCAGGCGCTGGAACACTGGGCAGCACGCAGTGTCATCGTCATGGCGCTGGCCCTGGCGTATTTGTGGCTGGTGAGCCACAGCATCGGCTGGGTGGCACATATGGGCTGGTCGCTACAGCCGCAGCCAGCCTGGTGGATGTACACACAGCTGGGCATCACCCATTTGCTGGCGGTGTTCATCGCAGCCTTGCCCATCGCCATGCTGGTTGCGCTAACCATCTCCCAGCAACCGTTGAGACATGCACTGGCGCTGGCCGCACCGACAGCGGCAACGCTGGTCTATGACGTCTTCATCGGCTATCCGCACGCGTTGCTGGGGCCCAGATCGACGGGCGAAGTTCTGCTGTCCCTGATCAGTGTCCTCATGCTGCTGGCCATGCCAGCGGCCCTGACCTGGTGTCTCCAGCGCTGGCGCCCCGCCCCTGGTCATCCGACGGTACTGACATGAACCGTGCGCTTGCACTGCTGCTGGGCAACGCGCTTGGCCTGCTCGTAGCAGCGCCCGCTGCCGCCGAGGTGGTAGCGCAATCATCCAGCGGCTTTCTGGTCCGGCACCAAGTGGTGGTCGATCTACCGCCGGCGCAGGCCTATCGCAGCTTGACCGATCTCCATCGCTGGTGGAATCCGGCGCATACCTGGTCGGGCGATGCCGCCCATCTTCGGCTGGAGGCCCGCGTCGGTGGCTGCTGGTGCGAGCGCTGGATTGAAAACGGGCAAACCGTGGATATCGAACACATGCGGATTCGTGCTGCGCGACCCGGCGCACTGCTGCGAGCAACCGGCGGATTGGGACCGCTGCAGCAATTGGGCGTCAGCGGAACGCTGAGCTGGACCCTCGAAGCCGGCGACGCTGACCAAAGCATTGTGACCACGGAATACGCGGTCTCCGGGTGGACGCCCGACGGACTGGATGCCTGGGCAGAGCCCGTGGACTTTGTCCTTGGCGAACAAAGCCAGCGCTACGCGCGTCTCATCAACACCGGCCATGCGAACGCCCCATGAATTTCGAACTCTCTGACGACCAGCAGGCACTGGTCGACGCGGCCCGGGATTTCTCGGTCAAGGCGTTGGCGCCACAGGCCGCAGAATGGGATGCCCAATGTCATTTTCCGGTGGATGTGCTGCGCGAGGCCGCCGAACTGGGTCTGCTGGGACTCTATACGCCGGAGGCCGCCGGCGGCCTGGGACTTTCGCGCCTGGACGCCGTGCTCATCGTGGAAGAGCTCGCGCGCGGCTGCACCTCCACCACGGCCTATCTAACCATCCACAACATGTGCGCCTGGATGCTCGGGGCCTTTGGCAGCCCCGCGATCCACGAACGTTTTGTCAGCCCGCTGGTCAGCGGCGAGCAACTGGCCTCCTACTGCCTGACCGAGCCGGGCAACGGTTCGGATGCGGCCAACCTCAAGACCACGGCGCGGCGCGAGGGCGACCACTACGTCGTCAACGGCGCCAAATGCTTCATCTCCGGCGCGGGCGCCACCCAGGTGCTGGTGCTGATGGCCCGGACCGGTGGCCCTGGCCCCAAGGGGATCTCCTGTCTGGCTGTGCCGGCGGATCTCGATGGCATCAGTTTCGGAAAGAAGGAAACCAAGCTGGGCTGGAACTCCCAGCCAACTCGCACGATCACTTTTGAAAACGTGCGGGTGCCGGCTGACTGCCTCGTAGGTCAGGAGGGCCAAGGTTTCACTTTTGCCATGAAGGGGCTGGACGGTGGACGGCTGAACATCGCCACCTGCTCGGTGGGCACGGCGCAGGCGGCCTTGGACACCACCGTGTCCTACGTAAAAAGCCGCAAGCAGTTCGGCCAGCCCGTGGCCGACTTCCAGGCCACCCAGTTCCGCCTGGCCGATATGCAAACTGATTTGATCGCCGCCCGGCAGATGATTCGCCTGGCCGCCAGCAAGCTGGATGCGGGCCACCCGGAAGCCACCGCCTACTGCGCCATGGCCAAGCGCTTTGCAACCGATGCCTGCTTCGATATCTGCAACGCAGCGCTGCAGCTACACGGCGGTTACGGCTACATCCGTGAATACCCCATCGAGCGGATGGTGCGCGATACCCGCGTCCACCAGATTCTCGAAGGCACGAACGAGATCATGCGCGTCATAGTGGGGCGCAGACTCTTGCTGGACCACACCCTGGAGATGTTGAGATGACGGACCAACTTCAAGTCGCAATCGATGGCAGTGTCGCGGTGCTCACCATCGACAACCCGCCGGCCAACACCTGGACGCTGGAGTCGCTCAACGCCCTGCCCGACCTGCTGGCCGATCTCGAGTCCGACGAGTCGATCCGCGCGCTGGTGGTCACCGGGGCCGGCGAAAAATTCTTCTCCGCGGGCGCCGAGCTGCGGACCTTTGCCGACGGCGATGTCGCCATTGCCAGCGAAATGGCCCGCGCCTTCGGGTTTGCCTTCGAAGCGCTGGCAGAATGCGATCTGGTCACCATCGCGGCCATTAATGGCTACGCCATGGGCGGTGGCCTGGAAACGGCGTTGGCCTGCGACATGCGCATCGCCGAGTCCCATGCCCAGATGGCGCTCCCTGAAGCCAGCGTCGGGCTGCTGCCCTGCGCAGGTGGCACCCAGCGCCTGCCCTGGCTGGTCGGAGAAGGCTGGGCCAAGCGCATGATTCTCTGCGGCGAACGTGTGGATGCCGACACGGCGCTGGACATCGGCCTGGTCGAGGAAGTCGTGGACAGCGGCGAAGCCGTTGCCGTGGCCCAGGAACTGGCGAGCCGCGTGCAGAAACAGGCGCCAGGCAGTGTCGTGGCCTGTAAACGCTTAATCCACGCCGCCGAACGTCAGCCACTGCAAACGGCACTGGCCATGGAACGCGAGGAATTCGTGGAGTTGTTCAACTCCGATGACCAACTCGAAGGCGTGACGGCGTTTCTGGAAAAGCGCGCGCCGGAATGGACGAACGGATAACGGCATGACCGATCACCCAATCCTGATCGAACAACGCGGCGCGCTGGGCCGACTCACCCTGAACGCCCCCAAGGCCTTGAATTCGCTGAGCCGCCCCATGGCCCAGGCGCTGCAAGCCCAGCTGGACGCCTGGGCCGACGACCCGACCATTGCCGTGGTCTGGCTGGACGGCAGCGGCGACAAAGCGTTCTGCGCCGGCGGCGACATCCGGGCCATGTACGACGCCATGCAGGCGGTGCCCGTCGGACAGCGTGTCCCCGAGACCGAAGCCTTTTTCGTCGACGAGTACCGCCTGGACTACCGCATCCACACCTACCCCAAACCTATCGTGGTCTGGGGCAGCGGCATCGTCATGGGCGGGGGTATCGGCCTCATGTGTGGGGCCGCACACCGCCTTGTCACCGAGACCTCCCGCCTGGCCATGCCGGAAATCACCATCGGCCTTTATCCGGATGTCGGAGGCTCCTGGTTTTTGAATCGCATGCCTGGCGGTCTGGGCCTGTTCCTTGGATTGACCGGCGCCCAGGTCAATGCCACCGATGCCATCACATTGGACCTGGCGGATCGGATGATCGCCAGCGATCAGCGCGAGGCCCTGCTCGACGCCTTGTCTGATGCCACCTACGGCGACCAGGCTGAGACCATCCTGCGCGGCATTCTTCGCGACTTCGAGCAGGCCGCCGACGGGCTGCGACCGGACAGTCAGATCAACCCTCACCGCGAGCACATCCGCAAGCTAACCGATCACGCGGACGTGGCTGACTGCGTGGCAGCCATCACAGCGATCGAGACAGCGGATCGCTGGCTGGGCCGTGCAGTGGCGACCCTGCGCAAGGGCTGTCCAATGACGGCGCAGCTGGTGGACGCACAGATTCGGCGCAGCCGCCATGCATCGCTGGCCGAAGTGTTTCGCATGGAGCTGGTGATGTCCGCACGCTGCTGTATGGGGCCGGATTTCCGCGAAGGCATCCGCGCCCTGCTCATCGACAAGGATGGCGCGCCGCAGTGGTCGCATGCCGGTGTTGCCGCAGTCCCGGCGGCGCAGATCGAACAACATTTCGCGCCGCCCTGGTCCGGCCACTCGCCGCTGTCCGACCTGGGCTAGACCACCAACAGACCGGCCCGAACCGGCATTTGAGGAGACCACATGACCCGCATTGCATTCATCGGCCTCGGCAATATGGGTGGCCCCATGGCCGCCAACCTGGCCCAGGCCGGGCACGCCGTACAGGCCTTCGATCTGTCAGAGGCCGCCTGCGCAGCGGCACGCGACGCCGGCTGTCGGGTCGCCGACTCCACGGCGCAGGCCGTCGAAGACGCCGAGGTGGTGGTCTCCATGCTGCCATCCGGCGCGATTGTGGAATCGGTTTATCTCGGCGACGACGGACTCCTGGCTCGTCTGCCGTCAGATACGCTGGTCATCGACAGCTCGACCATTGCCGCTGACACGGCACGCCGCGTCTCCCTGGCCGCCAGAAATCACGGGCTTCGCATGATCGATGCGCCGGTCTCCGGTGGTGTGGCCGCTGCCGCGGCCGGAACGCTCACCTTCATCTGCGGTGGCAGCGAGGCAGATATAGACGCCGCCCGCCCCGTGCTGGGCGCCATGGGCAAGAACGTGCTGCGTGCAGGCGACTCCGGCGCCGGCCAGATCGCCAAGATCTGCAACAACATGTTGCTGGCTGTGCATATGATCGGCACTGCAGAAGCCCTGGCACTGGGTGAGACGCATGGCGTCGATCCGTCCGTACTCTCCGAAATCATGCTGGCCAGTTCAGGCCGCAACTGGTCGCTGGAGGTCTACAACCCCTGGCCGGGCGTCATGGAAAACGCCCCCGCCTCCAAGGGTTATCAGGGCGGTTTCATGGTCGACCTGATGCATAAGGATTTGGGGCTGGCACTGGATGCCGCCCAGCACGAAGGTGCCGCCACGCCCATGGGCGCGTTGGCCCGTTCTCTCTATGCCTTGCATCGGCAAGCCGGCCACGGCCGCTTGGACTTTTCCTCGATTCAATCGCTGCTGCGCGCGCAGACCGAGGCCGACCAGTCGCCAGATGGTCACCACGACACTTGATTCGCGCCGCAACGGCACGCAGTCTGCTAGCAGGACGCTGACCACCCCATCCTGCGCCGGGAACACGACCGGCTCAGGCGTGGTCCACCTCATCTGACCGGGCCGTCGGGCCCAACCGTTTCACAGCAAGGAGGCTGCTACATGACTCGCACCCTGTCCACGTTATCCCTTTGCGCCGCGCTGGCGGCCTGCGCCGGCTCGGCTGGCGCCGCAAGCTCCGTCACCCTGTCGTCTGTCAGCACGGACGGCGTGGGCGAGGCGCTCGGCACCGTCACCTTTGAACAAACCGAGTATGGCCTGGTCCTCAAGCCCAACCTGCAGGGACTGGCACCTGGGCTGCACGGCTTTCATCTGCATGAAAATGGCAGTTGCGAACCGGCAGACAAGAACGGTACGACCGTGGCCGCCGCCGCTGCGGGCAGCCATTACGACCCCGAGGGAACCGGCCAGCATGGCACCCCCTGGGGTGATGGCCACCTCGGTGACTTGCCGCCCTTGTTCGTCGCCGGCGACGGTACTGCCAGCCATGCCGTTCTGGCGCCCCGCCTGACCAAGCAGGATCTCAAAGGCCGCGCCCTGATGATTCACGCGGGCGGCGACAACTTCTCCGACACGCCGAAGAAGCTGGGTGGCGGTGGCAGCCGGGTGGCCTGCGGCGTCATCAGCTAGGCCCGCATGTCTGCAGCAACCGCCTTCTGGCTGGTCGCGCTGCCCACGCTGGGTGCACTGGTCGCAGTCGGAGCCCTGCTGGCCATCAAGGTCCGGCGCCGCCGCGATGCGGCGTCGGACCCGCAGCCCAGCGATGTCGTGCCGGCCAAGCCCATGAGTCAGACACAGGCCCATCGCCTGCTCCGGCGTTACCTGTGGGCAGTGGCCGCTGTCCTCGCCCTACTGGGCCTGTTATTGCTCGCAGTGGCGGCCCGCTAGGCGCCCCCTCGCGAGCGGGCCTGGCTGCTTCATCCAGACACGCGGTCTGCTCGAATCAACATGCAGGCAGCCGGCTGCGATAAATTGGTGACATCTGGCCGGTCTGCCTCATTACAAGACATCGAGAAGCCACCATGGATGACACCGTCAACACCCGACGCGCTGGAGTACAGGACTATTACGGTCAGGTGCTGCAGGGCTCCGACGACCTGAAAACCAATGCCTGTTGCACCTCCGCCAGCCCCCCCCGGCATGTCCGCGAGGCCTTGAGCCAGATCCACGACGAAGTGCTGATGAAGTACTACGGCTGCGGCCTGGCGATTCCTGATCAGCTCGACGGCATGCGGGTGCTGGACCTGGGCTCAGGCTCCGGTCGTGACGCCTATGTGGTCGCCCGCCTGGTCGGCGAGCAGGGTTCGGTCGTCGGGATCGACATGACGCCCGAGCAATTGGCCGTCGCCCGCCGTCACGAGGCCTACCACGCCGAGCAGTGGGGTTACGCCCGGCCCAATACGCAGTTTCTCGAAGGCGACATCGAACGGCTGGATGCCGTCGGCCTGGCCGATGCCGACTTCGACATCATCATCTCCAACTGCGTTATCAATCTCGCCATGGACAAGGCCGCCGTGCTGCGAGAGGCGCATCGCGTACTCAAACCCGGTGGCGAGCTGTACTTCAGCGATATTTACGCCGACCGGCGCATTCCGGAGGCCCTGGTCAACGACCCGGTGCTCTACGGCGAATGCCTCTCCGGGGCCTTGTACTGGAATGATTTCCATCATCTGGCCAAACGCAACGGCTTTGACGATCCACGTATCGTGCATTCCGAGCCTTTGGAAATCCTCAACGAAGCGGTGAGTGAGAAGCTGGGCGATATCCGCTTCTGGTCGGTGACCTACCGGCTGTTCAAACTCGATGGCCTGGAACCGGCCTGCGAGGACTACGGTCAGGCGGTGAAATATCTGGGCAGCATCGAACACTGCGCGTCGGCGTTTGACCTCGACGCACACCACCACTTCCCGACGGGCAAGATCATCCCCGTTTGCGGCAATACCTGGCGCATGCTGGCCGACACCCGCTTTCGGGAACACTTCGAGTTCATGGGGGATTTCTCCACGCACTACGGCATTTTCCCGGACTGCGGCACCGATGTGCCGTACGCCTCGCAAACGGACGCCTCCAGCGGCGTGGCCTGCTGCTAATGGACGGTGGCACAGAACAGCCGCTGAAGTTCAGCGATCCGTTGCGCACGGCCAAGGGCGAAACCCGCGCCTGGGTCGAGCCAGTCGCTCTGAAGACCCTGTGGTTTAACACCGGCACGCTGTGCAATCTGGCCTGCGTCAATTGCTACATCGAGTCCACGCCGAGTAATGATGCGCTGATCTATCTGACCGCTGCAGAGGTGGCCAGCTACCTGGACGAGATCGAGCGCGAGCAACTGGGCACCGAGGAGATCGGCTTCACCGGCGGTGAGCCGTTCATGAACCCGGACTTTCTGCCCATGCTGGAGGACACGCTGGGCCGGGGCTTTCGCGCCCTGGTGTTGACCAATGCCATGCGTCCCATGGAAAAACGTGCCGAGGCCCTGCTGGCACTACAGCAACGTTACGGTGACCAACTCGAAGTGCGCGTGTCTGTCGACCATTACGCGCAGCCACAACACGAAACCGAGCGCGGCCCGCGCAGCTGGGCACCCATGCTCAAGGGACTGCGCTGGTTGTCGGCGCAAGGCTTCAACCTGTCTGCAGCCGGCCGCACCTGTTGGGGAGAGGATGACGCGGCCATGCGCGAAGGGTTTCGGCAGCTGTTCGCCGACGAGGACATCCACATCGATGTGGACGACCCGCATCATCTAATCCTGTTCCCGGAAATGGATGAACAGGCCGAGGTCCCGGAGATCACCACGGCCTGCTGGGGCATTCTCAACGTCAGCCCGAATGACATGATGTGCGCCACATCACGCATGGTCATCCACCGTAAGGGCGAGCCTCATCCCGTGGTCGCCGCCTGCACCTTGCTGCCGTATGACGCTGGCTTCGAGCTGGGTCGCAGCCTCAAACAGTCGCTGCAACCGGTCCGCCTCAACCACCCCCATTGCGCAAAATTCTGTGTGCTGGGTGGAGGCGCCTGCTCGGCCACCTAGCCCATGCTCAGCATCATTCTGCCGACCAGCGAGGAAATGGCGCTGGGCTGGCTGCCGGACACGCTGCAACAGCTCGTGTCGGCACCGCACGTCGAATGCATCGTGGTCGACAACAACAGCCGTGACGGCACGGCCGACTGTGCCCGCGACGCCGGTTGCCGACTCATCAACTGCCCGGACAGCAGCCGGGCGCAACGTCTCAATGTCGGCATTGAGGCCGCCCGCTATGAACGCGTGCTATTGCACCACCCGCGCAGTCGCCTCGAGCCGACGGCCATCCCCGCCTTACAGGCCCTGGACCGCTCGGTTGCGTGGGGGGGCTTTACCCACGCCTTTGATCACGCCCACCCGCTGCTGGACTGGACCTCGTACTACTCCAACCGGATCCGCATGGACCGCAGCGGCATCGTGTACCTGGACCACTGCATCTTCTTTTATCGCAGCCTGCTGGCTGCACCCGCCGTACCCGAGCGCTACATCTTCGAAGACACGGCGCTGTCGCTACGGCTACGCCGCCTCGGGCCGCCGCGGCGACTGGCTCCGCGCGCGATCACCTCGTCGATTCGGTACGCGCGCAATGGCATCTGGCGCCAGGCCACGATGAATCAGATCATGAAGCTTGGCTACGCGGCCCGGATGCCCGATCCGTGGCTTAATCGTATCTATGAACGGGGGCTGGGCCTGAATGGGGCGACCCGGCCGAATCGCCCATAGTCAGCCGACGCGCTTGCCGCGCGCCGCTGCACGACCCACCACCCTTAACGCCCCGCTGGAGACGACTTCGTGCGCTGGATTGCCCTCTTTGCCTTGCTGATCGCATTGGCCGCTGGCCTGGCCTGGTATGGCCTGCAGGCGCGTTGGTTCACCGACCCCGTCTGGCCGTATCTACATATCGCCAAGTCCGCCGCGCTGGTGGCTGTCGCCGCCCTGGTCACCGGCCTGCTCGGGCGACTGGCTGCCGGCATCGCCTGCGGACAGCTGGGCTGGCAACGGCGACTGCGTGAACGGGCGGGCGCCGAGCCGGACGAACCGCTACGTGAAGTGACCTGGGCCCATTGGGCGCTGGTTAGCATTATCTGGATCGCCATTCCCCTGGCCCTGCTCGACCAATGGGGACTGGGTGCGGTCAGCGAGCAAGCCATCGAGCGCTTGCTGAACTCCGGTATCCGCATCGGGGACATCCACCTCGTCCCCGGACAGATGTTGCTGGGCGCTGTCGTGTTCTTTGCCCTGGTCACCCTGTTCCGCTGGCTCGCCCATCGGCTCGAGACGACCTGGCTCGCCCACACCCCGCTGGATGCCTCGCTGCGCGAATCGGTCGCCACTCTGTTTGGCTACGCTGCCTTCGTGATCGCTGTGCTTGTTGGCCTGGCGATCGGCGGCGTTGACCTGACCAAGTTCGCGATCATCGCAGGCGCGCTGGGCGTCGGCATCGGCTTTGGCCTGCAGAACATCGTCAACAATTTCGTCTCGGGTCTGATTCTGCTCTTCGAGCGACCGATCCGGACAGGCGACTTTATCGAGGTCAACGGCACCGAAGGCTATGTCCGCAAGGTGCGGATTCGCGCGACCGAAATCGAAACGCTTAACCGGCAGCACGTCATCGTGCCCAACTCCGACCTGCTGTCGAACCACGTGACCAACTGGATGCTCCGGGATACCTACGGCCGGATTACGGTGGGTGTCGGCGTGGCCTATGGCAGCGACACCACGCTGGTGCAGCGCCTGCTGCTTCAGGCCGCCGAGGATCACCCCCTGGTGCTAGGCGGTGACCAGAACCTGGCACCCAAACCGCTGGTCTGGTTTTCGAACTTTGGCGACTCGTCCCTGGACTTCGAGCTCAAATGCCATGTCCGCGATGTCACCAAACGCTATCTCATCGCCAGTGAACTGCGCTTTGCCATCGACCAAGCATTCCGCACGCACGGGGTCACCATTCCGTTCCCCCAGCGCGACCTGTGGTTCAAGAACCCGCCAGGCGCGGAGCCCGCGTCCACACCGGACTAACGCCTCCGCGCCACCGGCAGATCGAACCTGGCGCTATCCGACCCAGCGGCGCGCGTTGCGGAACATCCGCATCCACGGGCCATACTCGCCCCACGCCGGGTCGCGCCAGGAATTGCTGAGACTGCGAATCACCCGCTCGGGGTGCGGCATCATGATCAGGGCGCGGCCGTTGGCTGCAGTCACACCGGCAATCCCGGCGGGCGAACCGTTCGGGTTGGCGGGATAGCTCTGCGTCACCGCGCCCCGGTTGTCCACGTACTGCAGGGCGATGCCCCCGCTGGCGGTGAGCTGCGACTGGGCCTCCGGCGAGGCGAACAAGGCGCGACCCTCCCCGTGTGACACGGCCACCGGCATGCGCGAACCCTGCATGCCATCGAGGAACAGCGAATCACTGGTCTCGGGGATCTGCACCATGGCCACCCGCCCCTCGAACTGTTCCGAGGCGTTGCGTACAAAATGCGGCCACTGTTCGGCCCCTGGAATGAGGTCGCGCAACTCCGCCATCATCTGACAGCCGTTGCAAATGCCCAGCAGGAAGCGGTCGTCGCGCTCGGCAAACCCACGGAATTGTTCCGCCAACCCGGCGTGGAAACGGATCGAGCCCGCCCAGCCGCGTCCCGCACCGAGCACATCTCCGTAGGAAAATCCGCCGGGCGCCACCAGCCCTGCAAAGCCATCCAGGGTCTGCCCGCGATCGAGCAGATCCGACATGTGCACATCAACCGCCTCGAACCCGGCCGCATGGAAGGCGAAGGCCATCTCCCGTGCGCTGTTCACGCCCTGTTCCCGCAGCACGGCCACACGCGGCCGCGATAGGTTCAGAAACGGTGCGGCGATATCGTCGTTGACGTCGAAACTGAGCGCGGCGTGCAACCCGGGGTCGGCGTCGTCCTCCAGTGCGGCGTACTCGGCGTCTGCGCCGGCCGGATTGTCGCGAAGGCGCTGCATTTGCCAGCTGGTCTCCGCCCAGGCCTGTTGCAGCTCGGCACGGCGCGCCTCGAACAACAACTGATCACCCTCGCGCAGGCGGATCGTGGCGTCATCCGTGGCCTGACCCAACACGGCCACCCCGGCCCCTGCCTGGATAAAGGCCTGCTCAACCGTGGCGCGATCCTCCGCGCGGACTTCAATCACCACACCCAATTCTTCGTTGAACAGCATGGGCACCACCGGCTGACCCGCCAGATCGATGTCCAGGCCGCAACGGCTCGCAAAGGCCATCTCCAGCAGAGTCGCCAACAGGCCGCCGTCCGAGCGGTCGTGGTAGGCCAGCAACCGCCCGGCCTGCCGCTGGGCGATCAGGGTGTCGACAAAGGCCTTGAAGCCGGCCGGATCGTCGAGGTCAGGCGCTTCGTCGCCGATGTGCCCGTAGACCTGCGTCAAGGCGCTGGCCCCCAAGCGCATGCCTGTACCCGCGGGCGTGACAAGCAGCAGCCAGCTATCCCCTTGCCCGGAGAGTTCCGGGGTGAGCGTCTGGCGGACATCCTCGACAGCGGAGAAGGCCGTCACGATCAGCGACATCGGTGCGCTCATCTGCCGCGCCTGCCCATCGGCTTGCCAACGTGTGCGCATGGACAGCGAATCCTTGCCCACGGGGATGGCCACACCCAGCGCCGGACAGAGTTCGGCTCCGACGGCGCGGACCGCATCGAACAGGCGGGCATCTTCGCCAGGCTCGCCGCAGGCCGCCATCCAGTTGGCCGATAGCCGCACCCGATCCAGCCGCGGGACATCGGCCGCCAGCAGATTGGTAATCGCTTCGCCCACAGCCATGCGCCCCGATGCCGGGGCATTGAGCAGCGCAACAGGCGTGCGCTCCCCCATGGCCATGGCCTCACCCACATGGCCCGTGTACCCCCCCGCGGTCACGGCGCAATCGGCCACCGGCGTCTGCCAGGGCCCAACCATCTGATCGCGGGCCACCAAGCCGGTGATGCAGCGATCGCCAATGGTGATCAAGAACTGCTTGGAGCCGACACTGGGCAGGCGCAGCACACGATGGATGGCCTCGCTCAGATCCACCTGTCCGGCCGCCCAGCCATCACCCGGCGAGGCCAGGCGAGTGACATCGCGATGCATCTTGGGCGTCTTGCCCAACAGCACCGGCATGGGCATGTCGACTGCGTGCTCGCCCTCGTGATCGAGTACTTCCAACTGCGGCTGGGCCTTGGCCTCGCCAACCACGGCAAAGGGGCAGCGCTCGCGCTCGGCGATGGCCGTAAAACCGGCCAGCGACTCGCCTGCGATGGCCAGTACATAGCGTTCCTGCGACTCGTTGCTCCAGATTTCCATCGGCGACAGCGACGGGTCGGCGGAGTGGACATCGCTGAGCCGGATGAGACCGCCGCGACCGTCTTCGTCGATAATCTCCGGCAGGGCATTGGAAATGCCGCCCGCGCCGACATCGTGGATGGAGAGAATCGGGTTCGACGCGCCCTGGGCACAGCAGCGGTCGATGACCTCCTGCGCCCGGCGCTGCATTTCGGGGTTGGCCCGCTGGACAGACGCGAAGTCCAGCGATTCCTGTCCCTCGCCGGCGCCCACGGAACTGGCCGCTCCGCCCCCGAGGCCGATCAGCATGGCCGGCCCGCCCAAGACGATGAGCTTGGCATCCACGGGCACCGGCAGCTTTTCCACATGCCCGTCGCGCACACTGCCGAGACCACCGGCAATCATGATCGGCTTGTGGTAGCCGCGCAGTTCGCCGTTCACCGTCTGCTCGAAGCTGCGGAAATAACCCGTCAGATTGGGACGGCCGAATTCGTTGTTGTAGCTGGCCGCGCCAATGGGCCCTTCCAGCATGATCTGCAGCGCACTGGCCATATGCCCGGGTTTGCCGACATCAACCTCCCAGGGCCGCGGCATGCCCGGCAGCTTGAGATTCGAGACCGAGAACCCGCAAAGCCCTGCCTTGGTATAGCCACCACGACCCGTGGCGGCTTCGTCGCGAATCTCACCGCCGGCGCCAGTGGCCGCGCCCGGATCCGGCGAGATCGCCGTGGGATGGTTATGCGTCTCGACCTTAATCGAGATATGAGAGGGTTCCTCGGATAGCGCATACACCGGGTCCGTCCCCACTCGGAACTGACCGCTGGGCAGCGCTTCCAGCACAGCCGCGTTGTCCTTGTACGCGGAGAGAATGCCGCCCGGTGAAGCGGCATAACTGGCGCGGATCATGTCGAACAGGGACCGGTCCTGTGCCTCTCCGTCAATCGTGAAACGGGCATTGAAGATCTTGTGGCGACAATGCTCCGAGTTGATCTGGGCAAACATCATCAACTCGGCATCGGTGGGCGGCCGAGCGGCGTCGCGATAGAAATCGGCCAGGTACTCCAGCTCGTCCTCCGACAATGCCAGGCCCAGTTCCGCATCGGCAGCCCGGAGCGACGTCAGCGCATCCTCACCCAGCGGAATGTGACGCAGCGGCCGGCGCGCAGGCATCGCGAACAGACGCTCCAGCTCGCCCAGCTCCGCCGCGGTTTGCTCCGTCATGCGATCGTGCAGCAAGGGCAGCGCAGCGGCATCCGGCTGGTCGCTGAGCATCAGCAGGCGGCCACGCTCCAGGCGCCTCACGTCCAGCCCGCAGACCCGCGCGATGTCGGTGGCCTTGCTCGACCAGGGCGACAAGGTGCCGGATCGGGGCAGGACATAACAGGCGTGGAGACCCTCGGGCGCTTGGGTCGTCACGCCGGGCAGCAACTGCTCCAGCACGGCCCAGTCCACGGTGTCATCGGCATCCACCAGATAAACCCAGGCCGAGGCCTGGACGCGGGCGGCGCTGCCCGCCTCCGCCAGCGCTGTGTTGAGTCGCTCCAGACGGAAGTCGGACAAGGCCGCCTGGCCGAGCAGCATGCGAGTGGTCATCAAAGCGTTCCTGTAGGTTCCGTCGTCAATCGGGGGCCGATGCTCAGCGCATCGCCAGTTGTCGCCAATCCAGCCCATCGGCCTGATCGGCCAACTGGACCCAGTCTTGATCCACTGCCAATGCAGTGGCGGCAGCCTGCTGTGCCAGCGCAGGCGAATTGTTCTGTTCAGATAGATGCGCCAGCACCAGATGCTGGAGGCGCTCGGCCCCCAGCTCCCCCAGCAGCGCGGCAGACTGACAGTTGCTCAGGTGACCCAACCGGCCACCGACACGCGTCTTGAGGCTGGGCGGATAGGGGCCCCGTGCCAGCATGTCGACATCATGGTTGAACTCGATGGCCAGCGCGTCGCAAGGCGCTAGCATCTCGCGGATATGCGGCGTGATGCAGCCGGCATCGGACAGCACCCCGAGCCGCCACTGGCCGTCGTGAAACACGAACTGGCAGGGCTGGCGCGCATCATGCGGGACCGGATACGGCAGTATCTCCAGCGCTTCGACGGCAAACGGGCTGTGCCCGTCGATCACCCGGACGTCCACGTCTGCGTGCATCTTGCCCGCCGCCCGTGTGCCCAACGTCATGTACACCGGCAGCCGATGCCGTCGGGCCAACGCGCTGACACCGCCGATATGGTCTCCGTGCTCATGTGTGACGAGCACGGCAGCCAGATCAGTGGCGGACAGACCCAGCCGTTGCAGCCTGCGCTCGGCCTCGCCGGCAGGGAAACCGCAATCCAGCAGCACATGGGTCGACCCGGCACTGATCACGGCCCCGTTGCCGCGACTGCCACTGCCGAGGTAGGCGAAACGCATCAGCTCGGATCAGTCTTGCCCTGGGTGTACAGGGGAAACGGCGTCACGTTGGAAGAATCCCCCACAGGGGTCATCTTGGCACTGCCGCGCTTATCCACTTCATCGATACGCACCACGGCATGCATCGGGATGAAGGAGCGCTTGACGTTGTCGAACTCCGCGGCCAGCTTTTCCTCAGAAGGATCGATAAGCACGGAGCTGCGTTCGCCGAACACCAGCTCCTCGATCTCGATGAAACCATAGAGATCACTCGACGCCACGCTGCGGGCATAGACCTCGTAGAGTTGTCCCTTATTGATGAAGGCGACGCGATAAAGGCGTTGTTGTTTCACAAGCTTGCAGGCTGGATGGGCAGCGCGAGTGCCCAGGGGACGCGACCGGCAGACCCGTGTCTGCCGAGGCGTCGGATTATAGCAACCCCCGCACAGGCATGGCCGGAGCCGGACCACAGCCGGCCTGTGTGGGCGTACGTGAGAACGACCCAGTGCAACACCCTGGTCCAGATCGCGGAACACAGCCAGCCGATCAGGGTCACACTCTCTATCGGGGACGACCACTGGTCGGCGGGGACAACGCATAGCGATGCCACCCAACTGGAGGACGCTCGATGACCGACAAGCTGCATCCGCCGTTTCCTGACCAGCACATGCAACCGCCCGGACAGGAGTCCAAGATGGACCCGGCGCCGCGCTTTTCCGGCACCGACTACCGCCCTGCGGGCAAGCTGGAGCATCGGGCCGCGCTCATCACCGGCGGTGACTCCGGGATTGGCCGGTCAGTTGCCACACTGTTCGCCCGCGAGGGTGCAGATGTCGCCATGGTCTACCTGCCCGAAGAACAGGGCGACGCGGAGACCGCGGCCCGGCAGGTCGAGCAAACGGGTCGACAGGCCGTGCTCATCCCCGGCGATGTCAGTGACCCGGCTTTCTGTGAACACGCGGTGGGGCGCGCCGTCGAAGCACTGGGCGGCCTGGACATCCTGGTCAACAACGCCGCCTACCAACGTCACCGAGACAACCTGGACGCCGTCAGCATCGAACAGTGGGAAACCACGTTTCGCACCAATGTGTTCGGGTACTTCTACATGGCGAAGTACGCCGTCCCGCGGATGCCACCGGGTAGTGCCATTATCAACACGGGCTCGGTCACCGGCCTGGAGGGCAAGTCCAGACTGCTCGACTATTCATCCACCAAGGGCGCCATTCACGCCTTGACCAAGTCGCTGGCGCAGTCGCTGGTGGACCAGCAAATCCGCGTCAACTGCGTTGCACCTGGCCCGGTCTGGACCCCGCTGAATCCAGCTGAGCGTGCGGACGAAGACATCCACGAGTTTGGCGCCAAGACGCCCATGGGCCGTCCTGGCCAGCCCGAGGAAATGGCGCCCGCCTATGTATTCTTCGCGAGCAATGCTGATTCCAGCTACATCACCGGACAGGTTCTGCCTGTTCTCGGTGGGGAGACAACGGCGGGATGACTGAACTCGATCAGCAGACGCCGCCGGCCGTGCTCAAGGAGCAATCCACGCAGGGCGGTCGCTATTACATCCCACTGGACGGAACCCGGGCTTCGGCCGAGCTGACGTGGCACCGCAATCCCGACGGCCGTATCACGGCGGACCACACCTACGTCCCTGACGAATGGCGTGGTCAAGGCCTCGCGCACCGTCTGGTCGAAGCATTGATGCAGGATGCCCAAGCCAATGGGTGGCAGGTCATCCCAGCCTGCTCCTACGTGCGCGCTGAATCGCGTCGCAACCCAGCCTGGCAGGCCCTGACGGCCAACCGCCCAATCTAGCCCTTCTGCCCGATCGGCGCGTCTAGACCTGACGGGCCGGCGGGCCGTTATCCATTCCAACCCATAGGAGTGAGTCTCATGTCCATACATCAACCCATTCCCATCGACAGCATCAAGGAAGACGAAACCAAGGCCCACCAGCGTCCACATGACGACGTGCTGAGCCGGGTGCTTGAGGACCATGCTGAGATCAAACGCCGCTTCAACGCCATCTCGCACGCGGGTTCAGTCGCTGACAAGCGCGAGGCCTTGCATGCGCTGATTCACAAGCTGGTCGTGCATGAAACCGCCGAACAGGAAATTCTCCATCCCCTCACCCGTTCCGCGAACAACGGTGCGGATGTGGCGGATCGCCGCATTGAGGAGGAGTCACAGGCGGAGGAAATGCTTGCGCGGCTGGACCGCCTGGACGTGGATGATCCGGACTTCGATTCACTAATCAGCCGACTGCGCGACGAAGTGATCCAGCACGCCGAAGCCGAGGAACATACGGAGTTCCCGAAAATCGAGCAGTCCGTTTCCCCGGACAAACTGGAGTCGCTGGCGTCGATCTACCGAGCCGCCGAAGCGACGGCACCGACGCGGCCGCATCCGAATGGGCCCACGTCTGCCGCCGGCAACCTTGCGCTTGGCCCCCTGGTCGCCATCGCCGATCGTGCGCGTGATGCCATCCGTCAGGCCCGAGAGCAGTAATCCATCGCCACAGGTCCCGACCACAGGGTCGGGGCCTCAGGCATGCAAGGAGCAGCGTGATGAGCAAACTCAGCGAACAATCCGCCGGCAATCAGCGTATGGAAGCCGGGATGTTCTACCCCACGGGCTATATGGTGGTCGGGTTCGACCACACCGGCGACGCAAGTGCAGCGCATGACTACCTGCGTAATGCCGGGTTCGAGCCCGATGACATCACCATCGTGCCCGCAGAGCAGATGCGCCGCGAAGCAGAGGCGAATCTGAGCAATCCGGGCCTTTTTGCCTCCATCGGGGCCAGCCTGCCCGTCCGGGAGAAACAACTGGACCTGGCTAGACGCGGCTGCGAGTTCGTGCTGGTAAACGCACCCACAGACCACGCCGAAACCCGGGCCAAGAAGGCCCTGGCGCAGCTGCCCGTGCGCTATGCGGTCAAGTACCGCCACCTGGTCATCGAGGACATGCGCAACCAGATCGAATCGACCCAACCCCATAGCGATGCCGCGCGCGGCGCCTAGTCATCCGGGAGCATTGCGATGTCGACATCATGGACGCCGAAGGACAAACGCCAGTACGAGCACGTCAAGCAAAGTGAACGCGACCGCGGCCGCACAACCCACCAGGCCAAGACCATTGCCGCGCGTACCGTCAACAGCCAGCGCCGTGCTGAGGGCCGCACGCCCAATCGGCGCAGCCAGGGCACGGGCAACCCGCACACGCGGCTGGAACAGCGGACCGTCGTCGAATTGCGTAATCGAGCTTCGCAACTCGATATCAAAGGCCGCAGCAGGATGAACAAGCAGGCGCTCATCGAGGCGATTCGGGAACACACTGCCTCGTCCACGGCAGCCGGTCGCAGCCGTTGAAACAGGTGTGCCGATCACCGAAAGAGCTCGGGCTTGGAACACCCCCACAACGAACCACAGCCACGACCTGCTTCTGATCGCGGTCAATGCCACCCATGCGCTAAAGACCGCTTGCAGTCAGTCGATACCAAGACACCAGCCATCGCGGAGCTGGACGCCATACTGAGAGATACCCCCCACGAAACTGCTGCTCATCGACGACTGCCAGTCATCACAGGCGCTGATCGAAGGGATGCTGTCGACGGTTTGCCCCGGACTGGATCTCAGTGTCGAGGACGATGCGGTTGATTTCAGCGCAGCTGACGTGATCGGGAGCTATGACTGCGTGCTGCTGGACTACCGCCTGCCAAGCATGAACGGACTGGAGCTGCTCGCCCAGGCGCGCAAAGCACAGGTGGAAACACCGCCGGTCATCATGCTGAGCGGCGAGCGGGACCTGCGTGTCGCGGTTGAAGCCATCAAGCTCGGAAGCTGTGACTTTCTACCCAAGCAAGACCTCAATGCCGAGCAGTTAGGTCAGGCCATCGCGACGGCCGTGCAGCAGCGACAGAACAAATCAACCACCCGGAATCAGCGACAAGCGCAAACCGTCGCCGCGGTGGCGCCTCTACACCACAAGCAGAGCCGGGCATTCAATGCCGCCCTGCAGCAGCAGATGGCCGTCAGTCAGGAGCAGGACACCGGTTGCGCAATTGTTCTCCTGGACACCGTCTTCGCCCCCGCCTTCGGCGCGCCGTTGAGCGATATTGAATCGCGTGCACTGTTACGCCAGTCCGAACAGCGGCTCTCCGCGGCGCTGCGGGCCGGAGACAGCATTCACCGCATCGGCCCCGGGCGAGTCGCCATACTGCTCGCGGGTAGCTCCACCGAGACCGCCGTAACCGCCGCGCGCGCCCGCATAGAACGCCGATTACTGGGCCCGTACCCGCTGACCTCGACTCGCCATGCAAGCGCACGGACCCGCATCGGCGTCGCGGTGTATCCCTCGGATGCGACGAACGAAACAGACCTGGTCCAGCACGCGATCAACGCCATGAAACAGCCCGCCTGCCTCTGTAACGACGCCGTCGTTTCACCGGTTGAGTCGACGCATTCCCACTAGCCCCGACCGCACCACCTTCTCCAAGCCCGCGATGCCGGATTGGTAGACTGCAGCCCCCTGCCCAGAAGGTCGATACGTGCTCAGCTACCGTCACGGTTTTCATGCCGGCAACCATGCCGACGTCCTCAAGCATGCGGTGCTGACAGCCATCATTGAGTACCTGCAGCGTAAACCTGCTCCGGTGTATCTGATCGACACCCATGCGGGCGCGGCGCTGCACCGGCTCGATAGCGAACAGGCCCACAAAACCGGAGAAGCCGCGCGCGGCATCGGCCGGCTGTGGAATGCCGATTCGCCGCCGGCGTTGCTGCAGCGTTACCTCGGCGTGTTGCATCACTTCAACCCATCGGGGGCGTTGCAGGTCTATCCCGGGTCCAGCGCGATCATGCAGTCGTTGATGCGCGATGTGGACCGGCTGCGTGCCTTCGATCTGCATCCCACCGAGCATCAAAACCTGGCTGCCCACTATCGCGGCCAGCGTGCGGTGCGCGTCGAACATGGCGATGGTTTCAAAGGCCTGCTCGGACAGGTTCCACCCGCCAGCCGGCGAGGCCTGGTCCTGATGGACCCTTCCTACGAAAACAAGCAGGAGTTCTCGACAGTGGCTTCGTCGGTGGAGGCCGCCATCCGCCGTTTCGCGACCGGCACCTATGTCATCTGGTACCCAAGACTGGCAAGACAAAGTGCAGATGCCATGTTGCGCAGGCTGCACCGGCTGGCGCCCGACAACTGGCTGCAGGTCGAGCTCAACGTCAAGCGTCAACCCAGCGACGGCTTTGGCATGTTCGGCAGCGGGCTGTATGTGATCAACCCGCCCTGGACCCTGCCGTCTCAACTGGCAGAGGCGATGTCTTGGCTGGTCACCACACTGGGCGAGGACGACCACGCCGGGTACCACCTGGATCACAGGATTCAGTAGCCACCCGCAAGCCGCTACACTGGGCCCATTCAGGATGACGGCACGTCATGGGCAAGGTCACGAATCTCAATCGCGTTCGCAAGCGCAAGGCCCGCGAAACGGCCGCGCGGGTCGCCGACGAAAATCGTGTGCGATTCGGCCGCCCAGCGGCCCAGCGCAAGCAGGACGCCAAGGAGCGCGCCCAGGCCGAGTGTCGGCTGGATCAGCACCGGCGCGAACCGACCGACTCCGACGACGCAGCTAGCTAGCCCGCCGCCTCGTTTCCCGTGCAGGACCCCACCGTCTTGCTGGCCTTTTCTGCCAGTTTCTTTTTCATCGCGGCGTCGCCCGGCCTCTGCATGACCCTGGCCATGTCACTGGGCATTCGCCTCGGCCTGCGCCGCACGCTGTGGATGATGGCGGGCGAACTCGTTGGCGTGGGTCTAGTTGCGGCCGCTGCCGCATTGGGTGTCGGCAGCCTGATCCTGGCTGCGCCGATGGCCTTTGCCTTGTTCAAGATCGCTGGTGCGACGTATTTATTCTGGTCGGGTTGGCAGTGCTGGCGCAGCCCGCCGCCGACCTTGGACGCGACCAGAACAATCCAAGGCCACAACAGGGGACAGCTGGCGTTGCAGGGTTTCGTCACCGCCGCTTCCAACCCCAAGGCCTGGGCGTTCAATGCAGCCCTGCTGCCGCCATTCATCGACCCCGCCCGGACACTGGCACCACAGCTGGCGGCCCTGCTGGTGATTCTGCTGTGTATCGAATTCGTCTGTCTGCTGGCCTATGCCCAGGGTGGGCGGACGCTGGCACGGTGGCTGGCCCGCGGTGGACATGCCCGCTGGCTGAATCGGATCTCCGCGGTCCTGATGTGGGCAGTGGGCATCTGGCTGCTGGCCAGCGAGCGCGCGTAACGCCCACCCGGTCTGCACCCCTCACCCGCACTGCAAGCGAGTAGACTTTCACGCTGACAACAGCCGTATAGCAGGATACGCAGGGGGACATCGGTGAAAGCTTGGATTGGCCTGGTCTCGGTACTGGGCATGGGACTGGCATGGGCGCAACCGCCCGCAACCCCGGTACAGGTGGACCCCGTTCGGGTGGCCAGCACGGCCGGGCAGCTACGTATCGTCGCCCGCGTGGTCGCCCCCGAAGCCGGCGAGATCGCCGCTCGCACGGCCGGCACGATTATTCGCTATGCCGTCGACGTGGGCGACACCGTGCGCGCCGGTTCGGTGCTGGCTGAACTGGACCGCAAATCGCAGACCTCGACACTGGCACTGGCCAAGGCCGATCTCGCCCGCGCTGAAGCACAGGCTGTGCTGGCCCGCGAGCAGATGCAGCGCGTACAGGCCCTGCGCGGCTCATCCGCATTTTCCGAGTCATTGCTGGATCAGCGTACGGCTGAACTGGGTGTCGCTGAGGCCGATGTGCAGCTGGCACGCGTCAATGTCGCCTCTGCGCAAACGGACTATGACTGGGGCCTGGTGAAGGCACCGTTCCCGGGCGTGGTCACCGCCCGCCCCAGTAACGTGGGAGCCTGGGTCAACCGGGGTCAGCCCGTGGTCAGTCTGGTGAACCCGGCCGCTTTCGAAATTGAAGCCGATGTGCCAGCCAACCGACTGCGCGGCCTGACAGCCGGCACGCCGGTGACCGTTGAACTGGCTGGCGCCTCCCTGGTCGGCCGCATCCGTGCCATCGTGCCCGCCGAAAACCCATCGACCCGGACACGCCCGGTGCGGATTGCTGCTGACATCCCCCCGACACTGGAAGGACTCGCAGCCAACGCATCTGCGCGCGTGATGCTGCCATTGGCCGGCACCTCGGATGCACTCACCGTCCATAAAGACGCCATCAACCGCCGTGGCGATGCTGCAACCGTTTACGTGGTTGAAGACGGCAAGGCGGCTGTGCGCCCAGTGACGCTCGGCGATGCAGTGGGTAACCGCCTAGTGGTACGCGACGGACTGGCGGCAGGCGACCTGGTGGTCATCCGCGGCAATGAACGACTGCGCCCGGGCCAGGCGGTGCGCTTTGATGCGCCGGATGGAGCCGGCTCGTGAACCTGATTCGCGGCTCAATCACCCGCCCCATCGCCGTCATCAGCGTGGTGCTGATGACCGTGATGTTCGGTGTGCTGGCGCTGTCGACCATTCCGGTGCAGCTGGCGCCCGACGTGCAAAACCCGGTCATCAACATCCAGACGCTGTGGCCAGGTGCCGCGCCAGCAGAGATCGAGCGCGAGATCATCAACCAGCAGGAAGAGGTGCTCGCCGGCGTCGAAGGCCTGGCGGAAATGACCTCCAGCTCCCAAGACTCGGTTGGCGCGATCACGCTAGAGTTCAATGTCGGCACCGACATGGACAAGGCGCTGCTGCTGGTCGCCAGCCGGCTGGATCGGGTGCCCAGCTACCCGGCCGAAGCGCTCAAGCCGACGCTGCAAACCGCCGGCGCCCAGGACAACCCCATCACCTGGATGTCGCTCCTGCGTACGGACGACAACAGCCGCCCGATGCACACCTATGGCGACTTCGCCAACGATGTGGTCAAGGAACGCATCGAGCGCGTACCGGGCGTGGGTTTCGTCAATGTCTACGGCGGCACGGAGCGCGAACTGCAAATCATCATTGATGCGCAGCGCATGGCGTCCTACGGCATCACCATCAGGCAAATGCTCAGCACCCTGCGCGCGGCCAACATCTCGCTGTCCGCCGGCGACATCGAGGAAGGCAAGCGTCGCTACGTGGTGCGCTCGGAAGGTGAACTCAATGATCCGCAGGCCATCGCCGATGTGCTGTTGCGCAGCGCCCGCGACCCGCTGACCGGCGCCATCGCCCGGGTCACCGTGGGCGATGTCGCCACGCTGGCCTTCGACTACACCGAGCCCGGCGCCCATATTCGCGACTTCGGTGAATCGACCATTGCCGTCAACGCCGTGCGCGAAACCGGCGCCAACGTGATTCAGGTGATGGCCGGCATTCGCGAGGCCGTGGAAGAGCTCAATGCCGGGCCGCTGGCGCGCGAACAGCTCAAGCTCAAGATCAACTACGACGAGACGGTGTACATCACCTCGGCCATCGAGTTGGTACAGACCAACATCTGGGTCGGTGGCACGCTGGCCGCGCTGATGCTGATGCTGTTCCTGCGCTCCTTCGGGGCCACGGCCATCGTCTCGGTGGCCATCCCCGTCTCGGTGGTGGGCAGCTTCGTGGCCATGGCGGCCCTGGGCCGGTCGATCAACGTCGTCTCGCTGGCCGGTCTGGCATTCGCAGTCGGCATGGTTGTTGATGCCGCCATCGTGGTGCTCGAAAACATCTACCGCCTGCGCCAGTCCGGCCTGCCTGTGCGCGAGGCGGCCTACCGCGGTGCTTCCGAAGTCTGGGGTGCGGTGCTGGTCTCAGCGCTAACCACGGTCATGGTGTTCATCCCCATCCTGGTGATGGAGCTGGAAGTCGGCCAACTGTTTCGCGACATCGCCGTCGCGATCTCGGTGGCGGTGGTGCTGTCCCTGTTGGTGGCGGTCACGGTCATCCCGGCGCTGTCGGTCAAACTGTTGGGTGGACGGGTCCGCAGTGCGGATTCGCGTCCGCTGCCCGTAGTCGATGCGTTCGCTCGCCGCTTTTCGGGCGGCATCCTGGCCTACACCCGCTGGGCGATCGCCACGCGCGGTCGGGCGCTGGCCGTCGCCGCGCTGATCTGCAGCCTGAGCGGTCTGCTCACGGCGCTGCTCATGCCCAAGCTGGAGTATCTGCCGGAAGGCAATCGCAACTTCGTCTTCGGATTCATCATTCCGCCGCCGGGCTACAACCTGGACACCGTCAACCAGATTGCTGCCTCGATCGAAGACGACCTGCGGCCGTTGTGGGCACCGGTCACCGGGCCCGAGCCCACCGAAAACGGGATACCGAAGCTGGAATCCTTTTTCTTCGTCACCCTGCGCAACCGGGCGTTTCTCGGCGGCCAGGCAACGGAAGAAACCGAGGCCTACAAGCTGATTGACCCCTTGCGCGGCCCCGCTTTCAAAGAACCCGGCACCTTCGGGTTCGTACTGCAGCCCTCGATCTTCGGGCGTGGTGTCGGCGGTGCCCGCTCGGTCGACCTGGACATCACCGGGCCCGACCTCGAAACCATTCTGGGGATCGCACTGCAAGCCGTCGGCCGGCTCAACGAAGCCCTGCCCTTTGCACAGGGCAACCAGATGACCCCGCAACCGGGACTGGAGCTGGGCGCGCCCGAAGTCCGCGTACGCCCCGATCGCACCCGCCTCGCCGATGCCGGGGTGTCGGCGCAGGAATTGTCGCTGACCGTCGATGCCTACAACGACGGAATTCGCGTCGCCGAAGTCACCGTTGGCAACGACCGGCTGAACCTGATGCTCATGGGCCCAGAGGGTGGCATTGAGCAAACCCAGGGCATCGCCTCGCTGCCGGTGATCACCGCGGACGGCACCATTACCACGGTGGGCGACCTGGCGCGGGTTGAGCTCACCCAGGGCCCCACGGAAATTCGCCATCGCGCACGCGCCCGGACCGTGACGCTGCAGGTCCGACCGGCGGCTCAATACCCGCTGGAGCAGGCGATGGACATCCTGCGTGACGAGGTCATCGCCCCGATGACAGAAGCCGGCTTGCCGCCAGGCGTCAACCTGACGCTGTCAGGCACGGCGGACAAGCTGGACGTGACCTGGAACGCCATGCAACTCCAACTGCTCGTCGCCCTGGTCATCGTTTATCTGGTGATGGCCATTCTGTTCGAGAGCTTCTTTTATCCCCTGATCATCGTGTTGTCGGTGCCACTGGCGACCGCCGGCGCGTTTCTGCTGCTCTGGCTGGTCAATGTGGCAATGATGGGCGGCGGCCCCTATGCCGAGCTGAGCTTGTGGAGCCGAATGACCGAGGCGGCGGCCAACGCACCGGCGCTCAAGTTCGACATGCTGACGCTGCTGGGCTTCGTGATCCTGATCGGCATTGTGGTCAACAACGCGATCCTGCTGGTGCATCAGACATTGCATCATCTGCGTGCCGATGCCCTGTCGGTGCACGACGCGATCATCACCGCCACTGGCAATCGGATCCGGCCGATTTTCATGTCCAGCCTGACATCAATCTTCGGCATGCTGCCGCTGGTGCTGTTCCCCGGTGCCGGCTCTGAGCTTTACCGCGGCCTGGGCGTCGTCGTGTTGGGCGGCTTGAGCCTGTCCTCGGTGCTGACGCTGACCATCATTCCGCCGCTGCTGTCCTTGGCGATTACTGCAAAGGAATCCATCCTGCCGGCAACGGCTGAGTCCGCCAACGCCTAGCGGCCCCGCGGGGGGAGGTACCGGATCGCGCCGCGCACGACTCGACGTGCCACCACGATGCCTCGGCCGCAGGGGGTCAGCCGCCCCCTGCGTCGGCAAACTCCACCACCGCCTGCACAACCCCTTCGTCGCGGAGCAAACGTGCATGTCCGAGGCCCTGCGTCATATAGGCACGCGCACCACGCCATTGGCGCATGATCCGCTCCGCGCTGGTCGCAGGCACGATGCGGTCATCCACATCATGGATCGCAAGCAACTCTCGCCCCTCCGCTTTCGCGAGCAACCGGACATCAACGGACGCAATGGGCAGGCGAGTAACCTCCTCGATGGTCTGACGCAGGGTCAGCTGGGCCCGATGCCTCAATCCGATGAACGCCGCAAACCTGTCGATGGGCCCGGCAACCGCGTCGGGTGTGGCCACAGTAACCAGTTGGCGGGCATTCAGCCCCTGGTGCACCGCCAACATGGCAGCGATGCCGCCCATGGAGTGACCCATCAATACGTCGGGTGTGCCCAGCTCTGCTGCAGCCACATGCAGTGCGCGTGCGAACAGCGCGGGATTTGAATGCCGACCGCCTGCAGACCCGTGGCCTGGTGGATCCACCGTCACGACCGTCCAGCCTGCACGGTGCAATGCCGGAACCAGCGCAGAAAACTGGGTGTAGTGCCCCTCCCACCCGGCGATGAGCATGGCCATGCGATCTCCGCCCTGCCAGACGCGGAGAAAAGCACCGCCCACACCATAGGCCTTGTCAGGGGCTGCCATCGTGTCCGTCCGACTCTGACGGGCTCTTGCACCCGGCGTAAAGAAGCGCTGTGCCGCCCAGCGACCCGTCACGGCTGGTGCGAACAGGCTGCATGTTCCGATGATCCATTTCATCGCGTTCATCTAAAAACCGTACTCGACACCGACAACCAGCCGGTCACGATGATCAAACTGGCCGTAGCGACCGTCCTCATTGCCGTAGAACACGTCCGCTTCGAAGCGGACAATTAGATTCGCGCGGTAATCAAAACTAACCGCAGGTGAGATGAGGCCATCACCTCGGTCAATATCGTGTAGCAGCAGCCCGCCAACCTTGAGCACGTCGTTCATGAACGTGCGTTCCAGCAACAGGGTCGCGTCCGTTTCGATACTGCGGCGTCGCACCGCCGATCGCCCCCGATCGAACCAGCTTTGAAAGAACTGAGCCGAGACCAGCGTATCTCGCAGCCCCATCCAATCCACACCCACCACGTACGCCAACTCACCGCCACGGACGACGCCATCGTCACTGCTTGCGGGGTGACCGAAGACGTATCGATCCGTGGTGTAGCCGAGCTCTGTTCTCAGAGTGAAGTCACCGAAGGCATTGGACGCCGTGGCGCCGACGGTCTGAGTCCGCTCATACGCTGTCTGGATCCGTACGCCGTTCTCAGATCGCAGCACCCGCACCACCGGCTGGTCTGCGTAATGAAACAGGTAGTTGAACGTGATATCCCAGCCACTGAATCGCGCCGACCACTGCGTACCCACATCCGCGTCTTGCAACGGACGATCCGGCTTGTCGAACTGCCGACTGAGGACCGCGTCATCCGCAGCGAACGTTGGCCGAAATTCCGACGCCTCAAAGGCGTATACGCCCTCCTCACTAGGAAGTTCGTGATAGGTCTGGTCGAGAATCAGCAGCCACTGAGCCAGCCAGCGGTCGCCCACCGGAACCTCCCACTTCACGCTCCACAAAGGGATTCTGGAATCCTCGAAGTCGGCAAGAATGAATTCACGAAAATTCTGGGGGTTCACACGATCCAAGACTTTCAGCCCATCGGATTGTCCCCACACGATCTGCTGCTTACCCAGCCGCAGATAGTGATCGCCCCAGTAGGCCTCGGCGTAGAGTTCACGGAGTTCTGCCTCTGCATCATCGCCGGCGAGCATTCGGCGACTCCACGCGCCCACCGTGCGTTGCTCCGGGCGCTCAGGCTCCAGTCGATCAACGGCATCTGCGCGCAGCCGACCCACCGCAGTCCAATCAATGCCCCACGGTGAGCTCCAATCCAGAACGGGAAGCACCGTCAGCTCGCTTTTTTGCGCACGGCCATCGCCTGTCTCGACGGCATGGGCGACATCCACGATGCCCCCGACCCGTAGACTGGCCTGGACGGGTGCTACGACCGATAACGCCAACACCCAAACACCGGCTCGAGCGCTCATGGCCGATACCCGCGCCGCAGCGAACGCTCTTCGAATACCCCATCATCCAGTTCCAGGTCGTAAGCGACGTTACTGACGATCAGCTCCGTCTGATGGCCTGTTTTGTGGTTTTCGACTCGAATCTCGTGAATAGTCCAAATTCCATCAACCTGTCGCAGCGCATCAAACCAGGCTGTCTTGAGCAGATTGCCCTGGGTGTCCCAATTGTCGGATTTACGAATCGTGTGAGTCTCGGAGTCGACGTACCAGCGCGCGCGGGCGTAGCCCAGTTCGTCAGCAACCGCCTCGCTGACTGGCAGGCCCTCAATGACATGGACATCGACACCCCCGATCCGGTCCATTCCCGCATGGCTGAAGCGCCAATCGTCCAGGCTGACCTTGTTCTGGCGCTTCAGGTCTTCATACGTCAGGTCCGTGCCCAGAAAGTAATCGCCGCGATCAGACGCTGAAATACGTCGGGTTTTACGCAAAGCAGGCAGGTACAGCCACTGATCATCCTCGCGGTCAGGGCTCGCGTAATCATGGGTCAGGAACGCGGTATCACGCACATTCGTCGGTTCCAGGTAGTACAGAACCTGCCGCTTGTCCTCACCGTAGTACTTACGCAACGACACGGTCTGCTGCTCCCGCGTCCTGCCACGTCGGTCGGTCAATTTCAGCGTGATGTGTGATCTCTGAGTCTGACCTTCGGGCCGCTGATCCACAGCAGCCATGATCTCGTCTGCATCCTGCGCGCTGGAGTGCGTGCTAACCCCCGCCAAGCAGACACCCGTCAGCAGCAATGGCAGGAGCAGATTGGCCACTGGAGCCGGCTGCGGCGGGTCCACCCGGTCGGCAGCGAACAAGGCTTTGGGCTTAAGCACACTGATCAGCGCTGGCATCGCCGTCAGACTCATGACAAAGCTGGTGGTCACAGCAATCGCCACCAGCAGGCCGAAATCCTGCAGCGGCGGCACTTTTGACGTCATCAAAACGCCGAACCCCAATGCCAAAGCCAGCAAGTTGAATAACAAGGCCCGACCCGTTGTTGTGAACAGCGCGACAACGGCATCGGCGTAATCGAGGCGCTCGTCACGAATCAAGCTGCGAAGCCGGTCCAGGCTGTGTATTGCGAAGTCCACCCCCAAGCCAATGGCAATGGCGGCGAACATCGAGGTCCCGACGCCGATCCAGATTCCCGTAAACCCCATCACCGCAAATACCATCAGCACCGCGAAGGCCACCGGCAAGGTTGCCAGCACACCCAGCATGACGGAGCGGAAGAAGACAACCGAAGCCAGCAGAACCAACACCAGCGCCAGTGCCATACCCTGCGCCGTGTTGGCGCCCAGTGGAGCCATCCACGAGTAGCTCAGATCCAACGCACCTGTCGAAACACCCTGAATGGACTCGTTGTTAAAGGTATCGGCCAAGTAGGATTTAAGCCCCAACACCACCGGCTCGATTTGCCGGAAGTTGTCGCTTTGCAACTGACCACGGACATGCGCCAGCCGGTAGTCGTAATCCACGACTTCCTCAAAATCAGTCGGCTCACCGGATGCGGTGTAAAGCAGGAAATACTGCGCGATGAGGAAGGGGTCGTCGGGTATCTCGTAGAACGCGGGGTCGTCGGCATTCACCGACTGGTGCATCTCCTTGATGTAATCGACCAAGGAGGTGGTATTTGCAAACCCGCCCTCGCCTTGCATCCAGACCTGAAGCGCTTCGATGCGCGCCAGGTTTTCGGGCAGGAACAGGTCTTCCGGATTAGGCGTAGTAATCGCAACATCCAGGTAGTAGGTGCCGTCCAATCGCTGATTGATCTCGGTATCCGCCACCCGGAGTGGCTCACTGACCTCAAAGGCATGAATCCGTTGATCGTTGAACTCCACCCGACTGACCCCGACGAGCGCCAGAGCAAACAAGCCGGTCACGATCCACAACGTGGTCGCTGGTGCTGCGGCCACTGCCCGCCCAGACACCTCCATCAGCCGGGTAAACACATCCGGCCGTCCGGTGGACCGGGGTTTAAGCGCACCGGATGGCTTGGGCGAAAGAAGCGACAGCAAGGCCGGCAGCAAGGTGAGGGTCCAGAGCCAGGCAGCAGCGATGCCAATCGCGGCAAAGACCCCGTAGGACTGCATGGGCGGCAATCCTGCTGCAGCTGCAAGCCCCATAAACCCGGCCACAGTCGTCAGCGTCGTCAACGTCACCGGACGCCACATGACTGCCATCGCCCGGGCGACCGCCTCCTGCCCTTTCAGCGTCGGGTTATTGGCAACTTCCTCGTAGTACTGACTAAAAATATGAATCGAATCGCAAACTGCGATCCCGATCAGAATCACCGGCAATGAATTCGTGATGACATACATGGGCACCCCTGCCGCAGCCATCGACCCGAGCCCTACCGCTGCCGTCCCTACCACTATGAGATTCGGCAGCAGCGCCCCCGCCAGGCTGCGATACGCAATGATCAACACGATGGTGATCAGAATCGCCGCGATCGGGTTCAGGCGACTGGCGTCTGCATCGATGTAGGCTGACAGGTAGCCGGAGACCGCCCCCTGACCCGCCACATGCAGGCTGGTACCCGCCGGAACGAGGCCTTTCGCATCAGCCTGTTCCGTCAGGTGCAGCAGCTTGAAATAAATCGCTTCGGCATCCTGCTCGCTCAGCAGTTCTGCGATGACCAGAGTCGCACTGCCATCCCGGGCCACCAAGCTGCCGTTCAGCAACGGAAAGCCCTGCACCTGGCTTGCAATGGCATCGGCCTGCGCCTGTGTCTCCGGAATCGCTTCCCAGAATGGCTCAACCCGCATTCCGTCGGCCGTACCGACAATATTGTTCTCGGTCGCCAGGCTGGTCACCCGGTCAGGATCGACACCTTCAATCGTTCTGACTTGATCGGTCAGCCATTGCAGCAACGCGATGTTGCCTGGGGTGTACACCCCATGTCGTCCGTCATCCACGACGGCGATCACCATCGGGTCTTTCAGGCCGAACACGTCCTCGACATGGTCTCGGAACGCCAATGCCGGACTGGCGTCCGGGACAAAGGCTTCTGGCGTCGTGTCCTTGGTGAGCTTGCCCAGCTGGCTACCCATCAACCCGATCGCCCCGAGGGCGGCCGCGATGATCAGCCAGCGGAACTGCAGCAGCCGAAGGAAAAACCGTTCAGCGCCGACCGCCGAGGGCGGCATTTTGTGTCTATTACTCATAACTACCTACCGTTCGTTAGGTTCTAAAGGCGTAAAAAAACACCTCATGGCGTCATCACGTCCAAGGTATTGCGGCACAACCGGGAAAAAACCGCCGCTCCAGACTCATCTGGTTCCAGCCGCGCCCGAGAACTCACCAGCGCGCCTTGAACCGCGGATGCAAACCACTCGGCCGCTGCCCAATCCGTCATCTTGGCGGGCACAGCCACACTGCCGTCATCTCGACCCAAGGCCATCGAATCTGACAAGAACGCAACCTGCACCCGCATGGTGGCCCGCGCCGCGGCCCGCACCGTTTCCGGCAAGTGGCCCCACCCGCCGGCAAAGGCGCCGGCCGGGCACAAGACTTCACCCGCGCCCAGGCGCTCCAGGTACAGGTCGAAACAGTACGCGTCGAGCCGTTGCATGCCGTTCAGCGCCGACTTCGACTGCACCCACGCTCGCACGCCTTCACGCGCCCGCTCAAGCATGGCAACAGCCAAGGCTTCCTTTGATTCAAAGTGGTGGTAAACGCTCGCTTTACGGATGCCCACCCGCTCCGCCAAATCCCGATAACTAAACCCATCGTAGGATTGCGACTGCACGAGTTGTTCAGCCGCGTCCAGGATGTCGTCACGCGTATTTCCACGGGATGTGTGAACTCTACTCATGAAGCTACCTTACGACAGGTAGGCTTGTGCTGCAAACGACGTTCTGACCAGTGGCCACCCTCGCCTCGCGAATCAATCCGCCTCCCGGCGGTGCTCGCTGGCCGGCACTCCCCTGCCGGGAACTGATGCCCCGCATCCAACACCCGCGAGTTGACGATGTCGATGGACTGCACTGATACCCAGGAACGGGACATCGTCTGCCCCGACGCCCGGGGAACAAGCCTTCAGGTGTTCGCCGATCAGGGCGCCAGTACGGTGACTCTTGAAATACGCGCACGCGGACGGGGTGGAAACAGCCTTATCGGGTTCGGTGTCGACTTCGAGTAGAAAACGAGGCGTCATGACCGCCGCTGGAGAACATCACCGACGGCAGCATCGGCGCTGGCTGTGACACGTAGCCGGAACCGGGTTGGGTCATGTCGACGACAAAACCGATCTGCACCCGATCAGCCAGGCAGGAAACCCGAACCGCCGTTCGGGTTTCCTTTTCCGACTGTTCATGACCAACCGGGTGATTCAGGCCCCGGCGGGTGTCACCAGGAACTTGTCTCCGGTCGCCTGTTGGCTGTAGCGCTGAATGGCTTCCAGCTGCAGCGCGCCCGGCAGGTCCACTTCCTGGGCGTAATGACTGGCAAAGGTGGTTTTTAATCCGCCCATGACCCGGGCGAACAGCTTGCCGACCTCGGCCCGGCCGATGCGGGCCAAGTGATTCGGCAGCAGAAAGCCGCCCACGCCCCAGGCCATGCCGTAGGCGCGGTTCAGCTGCGTGGGTGAGCGATCCAGCCCGCCGTACAGGTACACCTGCTTGTGGGTGGTCGATCCGTAAACACTGTACTGGCTGGCATCCCGGCTGAGCGCTGCTTCCATTGCAGTCAGAATCTGGCTAGCCAGGTGTCCGCCGCCGGTCGCGTCGAATCCTAGCGTGGCCCCGGTTGTGGCGACGGCCTCGACCAGCTGCGGCATGAAGTCCTCGTCGCTGGAGTTCACCACATACCGGGCACCCAGGTCGCGAAGTAACTCGGCCTGTTGGGGCTTGCGCACAATATTGACCAGCTCGACACCATCTTCGATGCAGATGCGATTCAGCATCTGACCCAGGTTGGACGCAGCTGCGGTGTGGACGAGCGCCTGATGCCCTTCGCGGCGCATGACATCCACCATGCTCAGCGCGGTCATGGGGTTTACCACGCTGGATGCCGCCTCGCGCGCGCTCACGCCTTCCGGGACCACGAGGCAATCGCTGGCCCGCGCCACCCGGTAGTCTGCGAACATGCCGCCGGCCATGGTGGCGACCGTTTTACCCCGTAGTGCCTCAGCCTTCGCGCCGGTCGCAACCACGGTGCCGGCGCCTTCATTGCCCACCGGCATGGCCTTGCCGACACGCGCCTTGAGCATGCGCATCATCGCCGCAGGAATCTGCGCCTCAAACACCGGGTTCTGCGCCGTGCCCGACTGACGCCCGGTCGACAGGTCGGCAAAGGCAAACAGCACGGCCTGGTCAGAGGGATTCATCGGCGCCGCTTCCACACGGATGAGCACTTCGTCTTCGCCCAGAGGCTTGATCGCAGTGGTCTGCAGGGACAGCTCCAGCATGGCTTGTTCTGTGACGGTGGAAACGAGCCGAGTGGATTGGTCGATGGTCATGGGTTCTCCTGGTTCAGTTCTGTGAAATCGATGCTGCAGGGTGATCAGCGCCCGGCCCGATCGTACGCGCCGCTATCGCAGCGCCGTGGGCGAATGCGATCACGTTGGTCGTTAGCCGGGCAACGGTCTTCGATGCCATTGCCCAGTGCGGGGCTCCCGGCCAGCAGTGAATACGTCGGGGTATGCCCCCCATGGTCAGCCAGCGCGCCCAACATCGGGTCGGTATCGGGCAAGTCGTTGGCGTTATCCAGAAAGCAGGAGTCATCATCCGAAACATTCCCACCCAGCGAGTAAATGCGGGAAATGGTCTGCTTGCAGTTCGCGGGGCCTCGGGTGGAGGTGTTGCCGGCGATGATGGTGTTGATCAGTTCAACCGGACGACCGATGACTTCATCATCCAACCCATTGAGCAGACCGCCTGGATCCCCCTGATACGACGTGGCGATATTCACCCCGCCACCGCCGATCACCGCATGATTGTCGACGATGGTGGAGTTGATAATAGTGACCGGACCACCGCCCCGGGCATCGATGCCACCGCCCTCGCCCTGGGTACCGCCATCACCCGTGCTCTCGGTGCAGCAGGACTCAAGAATCCGATTCCCGGTGATCGTCGAGTTGATCACCAGACCTGCGGCATCGAAGCGAATGCCGCCGCCCTCACTCTCCGCAACATTGTTGCTAATCGTGCTGGATTCGATGATCGCGGAACTGCTTGGCGTGTTGAAAATTCCGCCCCCGTACCCAGCGACGTTCTCCGTGATCAGACAGCGCTGCACGATGAGCTGGCCCTGGTTGAAGATCCCGCTGGCGGTGCCACCCCGGATGGTGACATCTGCCACGGTTAGGACCGCGTTCGGACCGACGCCGAATACGCGGTCGATCCCATTGCCATCGATCACCGTACGCCCGGCACCTGCTCCCCGAATGTTGGTCGAACCCAGGATCGATAACATCCCGGCATCCGACGTCCCCTCGGCCACAACGGTGGGCACCAACGGCGGCTCAATAAACCGGTAATGCCCCGGCGGTAGGATAATGACGTTGGTCCGCGTCAATGGATTGGTGCTGAACAAAATCGTCGCATTGGACTCCTGAACGGCGGCGCGTAGGCTGCAAACGCCCTCCGCCGTCGCGCAGCGACCGTCACCCGGCATGGCATCGGGCTGATCCGACTCGCTATTGACGACAAAAGTCCCCGGCGAGGCGGGGCTGTAGGGCGTGCGGTCGGGATCGCTGGCGCTGGCCTGGCGGTCGCCTGTGTCAGCGCCCTGGCTACCCGTTGCATTGCAGCCTTGCAGGAGCAAAGCGGCCAGCCCGAGCACCAGCAAACGCTTCATACGCTGCACGTTGAGCGGTGTGTTGTTCATGGTCGGCCGCTCCTATTCCGTGGCCTCGAAGGCGCCGATGTCGCAGACAGAATCGGCGTCGCGCGCCACGCCTCGCTGATCTCTAAGCGTGCAGGTCGCCGGATTGCCCGCGCCCCGCGCAGGGCTTGCTGGCATGAGTGCCAAGGTGTCGGTCGGCCCGCCATGATTAGCGAGATCGCCCAACATGGGCGCCAGCGCGATCAAGTCGCCAGCTTGGTCAAGGCCGCAACTACCGTCGGAATCCAGGTTGTGTCCCTGGGACAAAATGCGGGACAGGCCCACGGTGGCCAGGCAGTCGCCCTGCTCCACTTCAGCCAGGTTGTGGGCAATGATCGTGTTTTCGAGAATGACGTCGAAATGAGGGACCGCGAGCGCTCCCGTTACGGGGTCGGGGAGCGCGTCGACGTAAGCCGTATCGAAATGTAGCCCCGCACCGCCATCATGCGCCTCGTTAAAGGCAATGGTGGAATTGCGGATGACCGTGCCAATGCCGCGGATATCTACCCCGCCTCCCTGCGCGAAGGTGAACGGCACACCCGTCCCCATAAGCACCGGGTCCGCCAGCCCTAAAGCCTTGTTGTGACTGATGGTCGAGTTGGTAATCGTGCCTCGGGTGTCGATACGGATACCGCCAGCCTGCCCTTTGGCCGTGTTGTGGCTAACCGTACTGTCATTCAGGGTCAGGCTGCCCAGCGGATTGACGAAGATGCCGCCGCCTCCGCTCGACCAGTTATCAAAAATGTGGACGCGCTCTAGAACAAGATGCGCCTGGGCATAAATGCCGCCTCCCATGGTGTTTCCGAATCCACCGGTAATGCCCAGGTCGGTGAGACGACTGTCCGCACCCCGTGACAACTCGAAAACCCGATCAAGCCGCTGCCCGTCGATCGTAGTCTGACGGGCGCCGGCACCATGGATGCTCATCGGCACCATGATATTCAGCGAACCCGTGGCTTCGCTGGCGACTATCGGCCTCGCAAGCACGTCGCCCAAGCCGACATCCCCGGTCGACAAGGCGTTCGGCAGGCTGAGCGTGAATACGCCGGGTGGCAGCAGAATCGTATGCCGCTCGCCGGCGGCATTAAAACCACTGGCGCTGGCTTCCATGATCGCGGCACGCAAGGTGCAATGTCCCTCGGCAGAGGCACAGATGAGATCACCAGGGTCCGCATCCACCTGATCCAATTCGCTGTTGACCCGCAGGGCATGCACAAAGGCATCCCCCGTCGCGCCGGTGACAGGATCCGCCTCCTCGCCCGACTCTCCTGCCGCCCCACAGCCCGCCAGCCCGACGGCCAGTAATCCGACCCAAGACCGCCACAGTGTGCCTGCACGGCGCATTGGCGTCGTGACACGCCGCTCCATTCCATGGTTCATGTCGATCGTCTCCCGAATGTTGTTCTATCCGGATGTCCGGCACAGAGGTCCTGCGCACTCGCTCCGGCTTGTCTCCGGTCACCATCTGGTGACTCCGCGCCGAAAGTAACCAAGTGGTGACTCGGGTGTCAATCTGCTCTAGCCTTGAGGCCATCGCCTTCGAATGTGCAGGAGCACACCGTGTCTGCCCCAGCGACAACGCCTGACGGAAACCGCCGCCAGACCCGGTCCGCAGCGCCGTCCAGCGGACGCGAGCGCCTACTACGCGCCGCCCTCAAGCTCAGCGCTCAGCGCCGCTCGATTGCGAACATCGGCCTGCGGGAGTTGGCGCGCGAAGCCGGTTTGCACCACACCGCGATCTACCGGCATTTCAAATCGGTGGACGATGTCGCGGTCACGCTGGTGCAGACGCTGTCGAGCCAGTTGAGAGCCGACCTGCGGCGAACGCGGCGCGCGGCCGTGGAGGATGGTCAGGATATGATCCGGGCATCGACGCAGCGCTACTTTGACTACGTGCTGCAACACCCGCAGGGGGTGATCTTTTGCGCCAGGGAGGTTCACGGCGCCCTGCCCGCACTTCGGCAGGCGCTACAGACCATGCTGGATGACTTCGCCGCAGACAGTGCGGATGACCTCGCCGAGCTGGCGCCCCACATGGCGCTACAGGACCGATCCACAGCATTGGTGCTCACGCGGATGATCGCCGAGCACACGCTGTATGCCGCCATGGATTATCTGGAGCATCCCGAACAGCGCAGGCAGATCGTCCACCGGGCGACCCTGTTCTCGGAATGGTTGATTGCCGGTGCTAGCCGTTCAGCTGCCGCAGCCCCCGCTGGCGAGCGAGCCGACTGAGCAGATCAGCAGCGCCTGATGGGCGTCTCGTGCCACGAAGGGCGTTGTGTGACCCGGCCCCATCCGGCAGACAGGATGATGGGACCGGGCCGGTGGATTACCGCCGACGGCGGCGCATCGCTACGCCAGCCACGCCAAGCCACAGCAGCAACGGCAACGCGAATGCCCCGCCTGCGCCGCTGCGGGCAGAGGGTGTGACCGGGTTTTCGCCATCCGGCGGCTCCGGCGCGTTCGGGTTGTCGACGACCACGCTCACCAGATTGCTCCAGGCTGAGTCGATAGTGCTGGAACCCACCGGCAACTGCGTTCGCACGCGGTAGCAGTAGCTTCCGCTTGGCTGGCCCGTTACGGTGTAATTCAGCGCGGTCGTGTCAGTCACCCGATCGGACCAGCTGGAGTTGGTGACCGCGATGTTGTCGATGTACCAACCCGCCGGCTGTCCCACGTTGTAGGCGTCGCTGGTGACGCGGAATCGCAGTTGGATGGACTGTCCGGCATAGGCCGACAAATCCACGCTGCGCGTGCCGTCAAAGACATCGGTGGGCGTCAGGCCACCCGGCCCTGTGTACGTCGCCACGGTGCCGAAATCACCGCCGTCAGCACTAACCTCAACCAGTCCGAAGTCGTAACCCGACTCCAGGCCCTGGCGCGTGGTAAAGGTCAGCGTGGAGGAATGATCCACCGGGATCTCCAGACTGCCGACCATGGTCAGTGCTTCATCCTGGGCAACGCCATTCGGAACGTAGTACGCCATGCTCCCATCCGCAGGGTTTGGCTGGGACTGCCATTGCGGACTGCCACTCCACTGTGCGTTGGCACCCACCACCAGCGGATCGTCGGCCGCATCGACAAAGTCAGCCGTGCAGGCCGTGGTCTGCTGCAGGGTGTCCGGGCCAACGGCGCTCTCGGGTCGCGTCCAGCTCAGCGTGTACTGGCCATCCGTGTCGGGCTCGCTGTAATCATCTTCGAGGCTCAGGACAGGCACACCCCCCACGTCCAGGTTGCAGTCCGGGAAGATCTCGGTGACTACCGTCGCGGTTGCGGGTTGGCCGGGCACGGGTCGATCTGCCGTCACACCCTCGAGTGACGTCACGACAAAGCGCAGCGCCTCCGGCAGCTTCCACAATCCATCGGGACCATCCGGATCGGGGTAGTTGTCGATGTGCGTACAGCCGTTGAAGCTGGGACGGGCGAGCGTAAAGGACGCATCACTGAAATCCGGCGAGTCGTTCCCCGGGTCCGGCACGGCGTCGACAATGGTCTGGCCGGGATGATCAGCCGCGCCCGTATTACCAAAACTGTGCTGACGGTCCGAGTACACCAGCGACACACCACCCTCCCAGTTGGGGCTGCCGCGATCAGACTGCTCCAGGCCGTCGTAGTCGTTGCTGATGCGGCTACGCAGTTCCAGGAAGTAGGCGTGCTCGGTGTCGGTGCCCAGCTCCGTACTCACCCGCTGCCAGCCATCGGGGAACAGCCGGTTCTCTTCCGCATCGGTATCGAAGTCGCTGTCGTAGACCACGGCGTCGTCGGCCATGACGCGAATGTCATCGATAAACCAACCGCGCTGAACCGCCGCTGCATCCGTGAAGTAGGCGAAGCGCAGCATGATGCTCTGACCGGCATAGGCGCTCAGATCAAACTGGTCTTCGATAAAGCCATGCTCGGGTGAGGCTGGATACGTCGCCTCCAGCCGGTTCGGATTGGCCAGGGTGTTGCCACCGCCGGCGAAGACCCCGGTGATGCCATTGTCCAGCTGCGCAAAACAGCCGACATTGTTGGGGTTGTAGCTGTTGTTGATGGTCGTACCGTTGGCCGACGGCAGCGTGGTCCAGGTCTGCCCCCCGTCGCTGGACACCAGCACAAAGCCGTAGTCCCAATCCCATTCGATCTCGTACAGGGAGTTGAACGTCAGCGTCACGTTGCTAGCGCCGGCGTGCTGCGCCAGATCCGGCAAGAAGACATCCAGCTTGTGACTGCCGTCGGGCGGGCAGCCGAAATCGTTGCCGGCCCCCGAGAACCAGGCGTTGGCACCAGACGGCACCTGTTCGATCAGCAGGTCAGTGGGCAGATCCAAACGATACGCATCGGCGTTGTGGATGCCGGGCCCGGTCAAGACATACGGCGTGCCATCCGGCCGACGCCAGTGAATCTCACCGGTGTCGTACTTGGATTCGCGCAGCGTGATCTCACCGCCCTCCATCACCCGCGGCACGATCCAGCCCAGGAAGGAACGCGCGTACACCGTCATGTACTGGAAGTAATCCGATCCCATCAGCTCCCAGCGACCCATGGCGTCAAAGCTGGTGCTGTAGAAATCTGGCAAGCCCAGCGAGTGCCCGTATTCATGGGCGACGACGGAGACCGCTTCGACCGCATCCTCGGGGTTGACGTTGTAGGGCCCCACGACGACGTACACCGGAATGCCCGTATCCGTGGTCGTGAAGGCCTTACGAGATTCGTCCGTGTAGAACAGCGGCTCGCCGAAATGCGTGGTCAGCTGGTCGTTGGAGACATAGCCCGACACACCGTTCTCATCGGTGTAGTAGTAACGAACGTCCGACTTATGCGGCCAGATGTTGTTTGGCCCGGTGGGGTCGGTGCAGCCATGGCCGCCGCAGCCGGCAAACATCACATTGAAAAAGTCGACCACACCGTCCTTGTCGGTGTCGAACGCGTTGTAGTCGATGTCCGGGTCCGCCAGCGACGCGGCATCGTAGACAATCTTGGCCGTCGGGCCGCAGCCATCGTCAATGCTGCCGACTGGCGCCCCGGTTAGCGCGGTACCGCCGCTATCCGACCCGTAATAGCCCTGGGTGCCCGGCAACAGATACCAGCCATCTTCCACACGGTTGGCATAGGCCGGCGTCCCATGCAGATCCGCCACGGTTGTACCGGTGCAGCTGCCATTGGGGTCCATGGAGGAGAATTTGTGCGAATAGCCCGGGTCGAAGGCCTGCGTGCCACTGCCCGAGGGCGGGCTGACCGTACCAATGGGATACAGCTGGCCAAAGGACATGTCCTGGAACAGCTGCCACAACGACTCACCGCTCTCGCGGGAGTTCACCGCCTCGGACAAGGCCTCGGCCGTGTGGTTGCCGGTGCAGCCGGGGTACGGGTCGTCCACCCCAACGCAGTGCTTGATGTCCTGGTACTGCACCATGACCAGCGGGAACGGCCGATCACCAAACCGTGCGGACTCCAGCGTCGTGACCTTGGGACCATGCGTTCGCAGGGCCAAGGCATCGCCGGCAACGGGCGTGACCACCACATCGGCCGACAAGTCCTTCCACATGACTTCGGGGTCTTCGTCCAGCGACTTGCCACGGGCCTCGATGACGATCTGACCGTCCTCTCCCTCGGCCAGGGCGGCCAGTGCGAAACGCAGCGGAGCGGCTTGGGAGCCATCACCTGCCGTGGCAGCCGGCGTCGACGTCACCAGCACCGCAGCCTCGTTCAAGGTGACCTCGATGCTGGCACCCGGAACCGCTGCGTCTGCTCGATAACGGATCACCAGCGGATAGCCGCCGCCAGGAGGCACCCAACCGGCGTTCGTAAACACCTTGGCCTGGACGAACAGATCTCCGACCGTGCCCTCGTTGTCCACGGGTGCAAACGGCGGCGCCACCGCAGACAGGCCGGCAGCGGAGATAACGGCCACAAAGCCGGCAAGAATCGTCGCGAACATCGCGCGAACAACAAAATAACGAGTTGGCACGATGCGCCCCTGGAAACACGGATTGCGCCGGACGCTAGCAGACGCTTCGGCGATAAGGTATCGCCACGCGCCAGAGCACCCCGCGGCGCGCGTTTACGTCATTGTTTTTATTGATTAATACAAGAAACGCCCCGGGCAGATCACCACCAACCCGGCCCCCTATGGGCTTCTATTCCCGCACAGCAAGCCGGCCAGTTTGAGGCCAGAGCCTGCATCTCACCTTTGGCTATTCCACGCCATCCCGACTGCTTTGATCGGAACCTCCCTCGTTCAATTGACGATTCAATCGCTCTCTTTTTGCCGAGGACTCATCTGGCCGCCGAGACCCGCCTCTATGTCTGACAGCATCCGGGTCGCCCGACGTCCCACACGGCGGCTGACGTACTTGTGGTGCGTGCCGGACCCGCCCCACCCGTCCGCCCGACTGGCCTGCTTGCGAATCGCTCGCTCCCCCGGTTTACACTGGCGGCGGCGCGCGACCCGCAACACACGAATGATCAACGCGGACGCGCTGGTGTTGACGAGGAGACCCCATGGAAGAAAGCAACGTGCTGGTGGAAGTTTTTCTGCCGGTGATTCTGCTGCTGATCATGTTCGGCATGGGCATGACGCTCACGCCACGAGATTTCGCCAACCTGCGCAAGTATCCCCGCGCCGTGGGCGCCGGATTGATCGGCCAACTGGTGCTGTTGCCGGCAGTCGGCTTTGCACTGGCCGGGTTGTGGGGACTCACCCCGGCGCTGGCCGTGGGTCTCATTGTGCTCACCGCCTGCCCCGGTGGGACCACATCCAACGTGGTCTCGTTTCTGGCGCGTGGGGACGTGCCACTGTCGGTGGCGCTAACCGCGTTCAACAGTTGCATCGTGGTGTTCACCATTCCGCTGTACGCCGGGCTGGCGATGGACGTGTACTCCGGTGAGGCGGTCGATGTGCCGCTGCCGGTGGTGAACATGATGGTCCAGGTGTTCATGTTCACGATCGTCCCCATCGGGCTGGGCATGACACTGCGAGCCTTCGCACCGGCTTTTTGCAAGCGCATCGGCCCGGCCTACGACCGCTTCGCCGCGCTGGGCTTTCTGTTCATCCTGCTGGCGATCGTCTGGGAATCGCGGGAGAACATCCTGGCGATGGCCGCCGTCGTCGGCGGTGTCACGGCGGCGCTGGCGGTGATCATGACCGCGATTGGCCTGCTGCTGGGCGTGGTGCTATCCGTAGGCACGCGCCAGGTCATCACGCTGGGTATCGAGGTGGGCATCCAGAACACCTTGCTGGGCATGGTGGTGGCCGGCGCGGTGCTGGACGGCGTCCGCGGGCTGGACGGCGAGATCATGTACATGCCCGCAGCGGTCTATGGCTTGCTGATGTTTGTACCGGCGCTGGGAATCATCGCCTACGGGCGACGACGCTTCGGCGCGACACCCGAAACTGCCGGAGCAAGCGCGTAGGCGTTCCGCCAGACGGCAGACACCATGGCCGCGAACGGTGGTCGCCATCCATTCTTCGGGTTGGCAATGCTCTACCATGCGCGCTCCCGCATCGGGAATCCACACCGGCAGGAGCCGGAGGGCGCATGACATGAGCAAGTCCCAGGACAGCAGGAAGAACGTCAAGAAAAAGCCGCAGAAGACGCTGATGGAAAAGCGTGTCGCCAAGGCCGAAAAGGCCAGCCAGCGCCAGTGAGCCTGCGTGTAGCCGACAGATTCGCAGCGGTGCCGCGGGGTGCCGCTTGAAGACACCCCGCGGTCTGCAACCACTGCTGGACGACGGCATCATCGATGCCGTGCTGCACCGCCTGCAGTCGGGCAAGGAAGCCGAGATCTTCGTGGTCCGGCGCGGCGACTCGGTCTGCTGTGCAAAGGTCTACAAGGATGTCGACCGCCGCGGCTTCCGCCGCCAGGCCGAGTACCAGGAAGGCCGCCGCGCCCGTGGCAGCCGAGATGCGCGGGCGATGAGCCGGCGTAGCAAACGCGGCAGCCAGGTGCAGGAAAGCCAGTGGAAGAATGCCGAGGTCAATGCCCTCTACCGGCTGGCCGAAGCCGGAGTCCGCGTCCCCGCGCCCATGGGGGTATTCGACGGCGTGCTGCTGATGGAGCGCATCGTCGACGATGAAGGCATCACCGCCCCGCAGCTCGGCCAGGTCGACATGACCCCGGACCAGGCCCGCAGCTGGCACGCCGCGCTGATCAAGGACGTCGTGCGCATGCTCTGCGCCGGCATCATCCACGGCGATTTATCCGAATACAACGTGCTGATCGACGCCAATGGCCCGGTGATTATCGACCTACCGCAGGCGGTCGACGCAGCCGGCAACAACAATGCCTGTCGCATGCTGACGCGCGACATCAACAACCTGCGAAGCACGCTGGGCCGCTTCGCGCCGGACCTTATGGACACCGAATATGCCCGCGAGATCTGGGCACTGTACGAGGCCGGCGACCTGACGCCCGACACCCCGCTAACCGGCCAATTCGCCATCACGGAGCAGGACGCCGACGTCGACGCCGTGCTGGACCAGATCGACGAAGCTCGCCGGGAGAACGAAGCCCGTCAGCGCGGGCGTGAAGAGGCGGACGACTGACCAGACGGGTGGTGCGGGCGAACTTCGCCTGGAGAGTGCACGCGCGTCTGCAGCCGCTTCACGCTACGTTTGCCTCTTCGGCGGCCGACTCGTCGGGTTACCACGCACGAGTGTCCGGCAGCACTGGAGCATACGCATGGTACCGCCCCGCGGCTCCACTACATTTGCGACGACTCGCTCCGCTTGGCGACCCGCCTTGGCAGTCCGTCATGCCAAGCGACGGGTCACCCCGGCTCAGTCTATCGATCACTCCAGCATGATCGACCGCGCGCTGTCGCCCTGAGGGACGCGGACCTCTCGCGTTCCAGCGTGACTGACCAACGTCACCACGGCATCATGCGTCGAGTTGGTCGTGATCTCGATCTTACGCCGCACGTCGATCGACGTTGCATCCAGCCAGACGGTAACACCTGCGACGCCCGTTAGATCAAGTTGCAAGCCATTGCTACGGCTCGGTAAATAAACCGGGTCTGTCCAGACCAAACCACTCGCAATGTGATGGTCGGGATCGTCCCGATACTCCTGATATGTGCGCGTGGACGGCGCCGCCTCGCCCGCCGCGAGATCAACCGCATCCACCCTTCCTGTGACGGCCTCAGAAGCCAAAGCAATATCCGTCAGCCAGTACGCACGATCATGAGTCAGGTCCCACTGAGGATTCGCGAACTCGGGATCGGCGGTATAGGTGATATGCCAGGGGTAGGTAGGAGACGGTCCAAAGCTGTCCAGGTACTCCCTTGCAGGCGCCCACTGATCCTCGACGTAATGCCTGACATGTCCGTAGCCAGGAAAGATGCCCTGCTCATGCCGGTAGCCGCGTTCCAGCATCGCCAAGTGAGTGGTCGACCAGTAGGGCGTGCGATGGTCGGCAACACCCGACCAAAGCAGGAGCGGGACGTGACGATGATTGTCCAGCAACGACTCGGCAAAGGTCCCTGCAACAATGCAGAATGCACCATTGAACAAACCGGGATGGCGCCCCGAAGTTTTCATCGTGCCCTCCCCACCCGTCGATGGACCACCGACCAGTAGTTGGCCAAAATCAACGTTGTAGAGCGTATCGATGTGCGACAGCGCTTCGAAAACATCAAGCTCACCCGCGTTGTTATAGCGGGTTGCGGACGGCCCACGTGCCAACGGTGCCAGCACCAGTGCATTGCGCTTCTCCCCGAATTCCAGCATGAAATTGGGAACGCTCAACATCTGATTGTGGGTTGATGAGCCGCCATGGAGCTGTAGAAACAGCGGCGTTGGCTCGTCGAAAGAGAAATCAGTGGGTATGTACAGTCCATAAGGCTGTACGCGACCTGCCGTGACGACAGGGCCGTCCTCCAGCACGCCCTCGCCAAATTCAAAGCGCGAGCCGTATACCCCGTTGATCAGGCCCGTTTTCGGAACACCCGAAAAGTCATCTTCACCTTGATCCAGCTTGGCGAAGTTGATATCAGCGTGAAACGCGGAGATATCCTTTCTTGCCAGCGCCTGGGCCTGGTTTGCATCGCGCCAGTAGCCCCAGTCCGGTGACTGGTACTCTTGAAAGTCTTCGAGATTGTCGACCACAGCGGTAGGCTCCAGGTCAAGCAGACGCCCCCAGGGTTCCTGATCGTGGCGCCGGAAGCCTACGTCGAACACAGGCGGCGGCTCCTGGTGCAGCGCGCCCCCTGGGTTCTCATCATCTGCCACAGGCTGAACGGCCTTGAACGCATTGGTCGCGGAATCATAAAGCCCCGTCACCAGATAGTGCCGCCAGGTCTCCGCCCCGGGGTTCAGCGGCACCGTCAGTTCAATCTGATTACGATCCAGATCAACCGAAGTCGTGATTGGCTGACCCTGCGCACAGCCCGAGCAGACCGACGACATCTCCGCTCCGGTTCCCCAGGTCACTATGACGTGGTCCAGCCCCAGCGCTCCCAGTTCGCCAATCCCGTAA
>JAYZUZ010000021.1:0-82873 GCA_036156195.1 Pseudomonadota bacterium
GGGGGTGTGGCGGTCTCCCCCACCCACCATTGTGGCACCCGGGGCTACTGCGGGGGGGCCGCCCGCCCGGCGCGGCCCCCAGGTCTGTCGGGTGGTGGCTGCCTTACTGGCAGGCCTCGCAGTCCGGGTCGAGGATCGAGCAGGCCGGGGGCGCCTCGGCGCTCGGGCTTGGGCTCGGCGACGGCGATGCGTTGACGACCGGGCTGGGTGATGGGCTCGGCGACGGGCTGGCAGCCGGCGAGGCCGCTGCTGGCGAGGCGGCCGGCGCGCTGGCGCCCTTGCCGACCTGGTTCAGACGGTGGTCGGTAATCGTCGACTTCTCGGCATGGGTCGCGCCCATGGTGCGCAGGTAGTAGGTCGTCTTGAGGCCGGAGAGCCAGGCGTCCTTGTACAGCGCATCCAGCTTTTTACCGCTGGGCTCAGACATGTAGAGGTTCAGGCTCTGGGCCTGATCCAGCCACTTCTGGCGACGGCTGCCGGCCTTGACCAGCCAGTGCGGGTTGACCTCGAAGGCGTTCTTGTAGATCGACTTGATGTCGTCGGGCACGCGGTCGATGGGCTGCACGGAGCCATCGAAGTACTTGAGGTCGTGGACCATGACCTGATCCCACAGGCCACGGGCCTTGAGGTCGTCGACCAGGTAGGGGTTGGCCACGGTGAACTCGCCCGACAGGTTCGATTTGACGTACAGGTTCTGGTACGTCGGCTCGATGGACTGGCTCACGCCGGTTATGTTGGCGATGGTCGCGGTCGGGGCGATGGCCATGCAGTTGGAGTTACGCATGCCCACGGTCTTGACGCGCTCGCGCAGGCTGTCCCAGTCCAGACGCTGGGTGCGGTCCTGCTCCAGGTACTGTCCCCGGGCCTCTGCCAGCTTTTCGATGGAATCGATCGGCAGAATGCCCTGGCTCCAGAGGCTGCCTTCGAAGCTGGGGTAGGTGCCCCGCTCTTCGGCCAGATCGCTGGAGGCCTGAATGGCGTAGTAGCTGATCAGCTCCATGGAGGTGTCGGCGAACTCGACGGCCTCGTCGGATTCGTAGGACAGGCGCAGCTTGTAGAGCGCGTCCTGGAAGCCCATCAGGCCCATGCCCACCGGGCGGTGGCGCAGGTTGGAGGCGCGGGCGGTCGGCACCGAGTAGTAGTTGTACTCGATGACGTTATCCAGCATGCGCATCGCCGTCTTGACGGTCTTGGCCAGCTTTTCGCGGTTGATGCCGACGGTGCCGTCCGGCAGTTCCTCGACGTGCTGCGGCAGGTTGATCGAACCCAGGTTGCAGACGGCGATTTCCTTGCCGGGCGAGGTGTTCAGCGTGATCTCCGTACAGAGATTGGAGCTGTGCACCACGCCGACATGCTGCTGCGGGCTACGCAGGTTGCAGGGGTCCTTGAACGTGATCCAGGGATGCCCGGTTTCGAACAACAGGCCCAGCATCTTGCGCCACAGCTGCAGCGCCGGAATGCGCTTGAACACCGCGATCTCACCGGCGTCGGCCTTGGCTTCGTAGGCGGTGTAAGCCGCTTCGAACGCCTTGCCGGTCAGATCATGCAGGTCCGGCACGTCGTTCGGGGAGAACAGTGTCCACTGGCCTTCTTCCATGACCCGCTTCATGAACAGGTCGGGAATCCAGTTGGCCGAGTTCATGTCGTGGCAGCGGCGACGCTCGTCACCGGTGTTCTTACGCAGCTCGATGAACTCCTCGATGTCCTTGTGCCAGGTTTCGAGGTAGGCGCAGACGGCGCCCTTGCGCTTGCCGCCCTGGTTGACCGCCACGGCCGTGTCGTTGACCACCTTCAGGAAGGGCACGACACCCTGCGACTTGCCATTGGTGCCCTTGATGTGAGCGCCGAGCGCACGCACGGGGGTCCAGTCATTGCCCAGGCCGCCGGCAAACTTGGACAGCATGGCGTTGTCGTGGATGGCACCGTAGATGCCGCCGAGATCGTCCGGCACTGTCGTCAGGTAGCAGGACGACAGCTGCGGGCGCAGCGTGCCGGAGTTGAACAGCGTCGGCGTCGACGACATGAAGTCGAAGGACGACAGCAGCTGGTAGAACTCGATGGCGCGGTCTTCGCGGTCGATCTCGTTAATCGCCAGGCCCATGGCCACGCGCATGAAGAACGCCTGCGGCAGCTCGAAGCGCGTTTCGTCGCTGTGGATGAAGTAGCGGTCGTAAAGCGTCTGCAGACCCAGGAAGGTGAACTGGTTGTCGCGGTCGGGCAGCAGGGCGTCGCCGATCTTGTCCAGGTCGTACTGGCACAGGGTCGGGTCCACCAGCTCCAGATCGGCTGCGCGGTGGAGGTAGGCCTTGAAGTACTCGCCATACAGGCCGCGCATTTCCCCATGGGTGGGGTAGGCGTTGGGCAGGTCCAGGAAGGCCATAGCCTCGTGCCGCAGGTTGTCCAGCAGCAGGCGGGCGGCGACCTGGGAGTAGTTCGGCTCGTTTTCGATTAGCGTGCGGGCGCACAGCGTCAGCGCCGTGGCCAGCTCGTTTTCTTTGATGCCGTCGTAGGCGTTCTTGAGTGTGTCCTCAATGACCTTTTCGCCGTTCACGTCCTCAATGCCTTCGCAGGCTTCGGTGACCACGCGGCGCAGGCGCATCTCGTCCAGCGGCACCAGCTGGCCGGCCGCATTGGTAACGCGCAGGGCTGACTGGCCCAGCGGCAGGTCGGCCGACTTGGCGACTTCGCGCTCGCGGGCGCGCTCGGCGCGATAAATGACGTAGGAACGGGCGACCTTGTGCTCACCGGAACGCATCAGGGCCAGTTCGACCTGGTCCTGGATGTCTTCGATGTGCACCGTGCCACCGCCGGTGAGGTTGCGGGTGACGGCCTGGGCGACCTGCTTGGCCAGGTTGCGGACTTTTTCGTGCACGCGGGCGCTGGCGGCTGCGCCACCGCCTTCAACAGCGAGAAAGGCCTTGGTCATGGCCACTTCGATCTTGCTGGCATCAAACGGCGTGACCTTGCCGTTGCGACGGATGACCTTGTAACCGCCCGGCGCGGTGGCGGACAGTTCTGGCTGGTTGCTGTGGGTATCGCGCACTGCGGCTGGCGTGCGCGGCGTTTCGTTCTGGAGGTTGCTGGCCTCTGTCTGCATGGGGTGTCCCTCTGGAGCTGCGGCAGGGACCGACCCGTGGTCCCGCGACGCGGCTGACGTTAATTCATCTGTAAATGGCGTCAACCCCAAATATTGTGGTTGACAGTGTCGTCGACCACTAGATGTAGTGTCGCCATGCGGACAAGCCTGTGGATAAGCCGTGCGCGAGTGGCGTCAAATCCTTGGCGCACAAGCATTTACTGCGGGTCTGAATTTCGGTGCATAACCGGGTTGACCGGTCGTCGGTCAGGGGTGAATTTGCGCATCGTTGTACAGGGTTGCAGGGGCGTGTCGCAGCGCAACATGCGCAGCTTGATTTCACCCGCGCTTCACGCCGCCCGGTGGCGGCCAGAACCGGGGTCCGGATCACGCGGATCGGGGTGACTTGCAGGGGCTGGCTCCAATGATGGCGCCGGGGCGGGCTATGATTGGACCCTTGCTGCGGCGTCCTGATGACGCCGTTCCTCCGAATAACGTGCTCAAGGAAGCTTCATGATTGTTCCCGTCCTGCTGGCCGGTGGTTCCGGTACCCGCTTGTGGCCCATGTCTCGCGGCCTGTTTCCCAAGCAGTTTCTCAAGCTGGTCGGGGACCAGACCATGTTGCAGGCCACCGTGGCGCGCAGTGAGTCGCTCAAGGGCGTGCAGCCACCGATGGTGATTTGCGGGGATGATCACCGCTTCATTGTTGCCGAGCAGTTGCAGCAGATGGGCCAGCAGGAGGCGACCATCGTGCTGGAGCCCGTCGGACGCAATACGGCGCCGGCCGCCGCCGTGGCAGCCACGCTGGTGGCTGAGCAGAATGGCCGCGATGCGGTGTTGATGCTCATGGCCGCGGATCACGTGATCACCGATACCGAAGGCTTTGCACACACGGCCGAGGCGGCGGCCGAACTGGCAGCACAGGGGCATCTGGTCACCTTTGGTGTGACGCCGACCCGCCCGGAAACCGGTTACGGCTACATCCAGACCGGGGATGCCGTGGGCTCCGGTTTCAAGGTCAAGACCTTCCGCGAAAAGCCGGATGCCGAGACAGCCGAGCAGTACATCGCCAGTGGGGATTTCCTCTGGAACAGCGGCATGTTCGTGTTTCAAGCGGGCACGCTGCTCGATGAGTTGCGCGAGCATGCCCCGGCGATACTCGATGCGGCCATGGCGGCCGTCAGTCAGGGCCAGGAAGACCTCGATTTTCTGCGGCTCGACAAGAATGCCTTTGGCCAGTCCCCCGAGGATTCGATCGATTACGCAGTGATGGAGAAGACCGCGCGGGCTGCTGTAGTGCCGCTAAGCGTCGGTTGGGATGACGTGGGTTCCTGGACCTTCCTCGGCACGGTGAACGAGGCCGATGCCGACGGTAACGTGTTGCAGGGTGACGTGCTCACGCATGACACCACCAATACCTTTGTGCGCTCGAATGACGGCCGTCTGGTTGCGACGGTGGGCCTGGACAATGCCGTGGTTGTGGACACCACTGATGCCGTACTGGTGGCCAGCCGCGACCGCGTGCAGGACGTCAAGGCCATCGTGAAGCAGCTCAAGGCGGCCGACCGCCACGAGGCCAAGCACCACGCCGTGGTCTACCGCCCATGGGGCAGCTACGAAACCATCGCACTGGGCGATCGGTTCCAGGTCAAGCGCATCGTGGTCAAACCGAAGTGCAAGCTGTCGCTGCAAATGCATCACCACCGCGCCGAGCACTGGATTGTGGTGCAGGGCACGGCCATTGTGACCAAGGGTGAAGAGACGCTGACGCTGACCGAAGATCAGTCCACGTACATTCCGCTCGGCACGACCCATCGGCTCGACAACCCCGGGGTCATCCCGCTGGTATTGATCGAAGTGCAGTCCGGCAGTTACCTGGGCGAGGACGACATCGTGCGTTTCCAGGACGACTACAACCGCGCCTGAGCCTGCTCCCGTGGCCGTGCTCCGCACGGCCACGGGCCTTCGGCGCCCGCCACCATGTCTTCGCCGTTTACAGACTTTCCCGATACGCCGCAGCGCGTGCAGCAGCCGACGCAGTTCCGGCCTGCGGACTGGCCGACGCGACCGGTATCCGGTGGGCTGGATAAGGCCCGGCTCAAGGCTGCACTGGCCGACGAGGTCGATGCCTTGCACGATTTGCAGCGTCGGCTGCATGCCGAGGCTCGACAGGCCTTACTGGTGGTGTTTCAGGCCATGGATGCCGGCGGCAAGGACAGCACCATCCGCGCCGTTTTTTCCGGTGTAAACCCCAGCGGTGTGCGGGTTACCTCGTTCAAGGCGCCGTCGAGTCTCGAACGTTCGCATGATTTTCTGTGGCGCACCGTGCCGGCCTTGCCGGCACGCGGGCAGATCGGCGTGTTTAATCGCAGCTATTACGAGGACGTGCTGATCGCCCGCGTCCATCCTGAGCTGGCGGGCGACGGTGCGGACGAGCCGGCATTCTGGGATGAGCGTCTGCGCTCCATTACCGCCCATGAACGGCATCTGGCGCATAACCGGACCGTTGTGCTGAAGTTCTGGTTGCACCTGTCTTACGAGCAGCAGCGCCAGCGGTTTCTGCGTCGGCTGCGCAAGCCGGACAAACATTGGAAGTTCGATGAATCCGATGTGCGTGAGCGGGCACACTGGGACGATTACATGGCGGCGTATGAGGCCGCCATTGCCACCACGCATATGGACTGGGCGCCCTGGTACGTGATTCCGGCTGACGACAAGCCGGCCATGCGCCTCATGGTGGCGCAGGTCATCCGCCACACGCTGGAGGCCATGGCCCCGCAGTATCCGACGGTTAGCGCCGACCGGGCCGCGCGGTTGCAGCGGCTGGCCGGGGAACTGGATCCCGACGGGGACTGAGATGGCCGCCACCTCCTCGCCCGGCCCGGCGGCCTCGTTTACGCTGGCGTGACTGATTGCAAGGAGAGCAACATGCACCCACTGAGGATAGGTGGATTGGTGGCCCTGGTCGTTGGCATTGTCCTGGTCGTTATGGGCTACAACGCGTCCCAGTCGTTCACGGAAGAATTGGCCGAATCGGTGACTGGGCGCTATTCGGACGAAACCACCTGGCTGTTCATATCGGGTGCGGCCTGCATCACGCTGGGGCTGCTGCTGGCCGTGTTCGGCAAAAAGCACTAGAGAAGCCCTGATTTGTACGCACCACTCTCACGGAGCCGGTCGTCGCCCGAGCCCCGGCAAAGTGGTGGCCGCTTGGAGATTCCACGCCCGTGAACAGCGCGCATCTGTGCGAAACGCATGCGGACGGCTGCAGGACGTAGCGGGTGGCGGCGCGTGCGGAACAGTGCTTCGCTAGCGGTACCTCTTCATACAAGGACGGAACATGACCATCCATATCGAACTGATCCCGCTCATTTCTATTGCCGCCGGTGTGGCGATCTTGCTGGTGCCACGCCTGCTGAACTACATCGTCGCGATTTATCTCATCGCCGTTGGTGTACTCGACATGCTCGGCATGTAGCGCGGGCAGGCTGCGGCCGCCTCAAGGCCCGATGTGGCGGGCCTGCAGCCCGGCCCAGTCCTCACTCTGGATCACTTCCAGCAACGCGGGATTGAGCTGCTCGCGCAGCGGCGAACCCTGCGCGACGACAAAGGCGTAGTCCTCGGGGCGTAGCAACGCATCCAGCACCACCAGTGCATGCGAGTCGCCGGCATTCAGCGTGGCTCGCAGGATGGGGGCGTCGTGCACCACGGCGTCGATCTCGCCGGCGCTGAGCGCCTGGACGGCGGCTGTCAGCGTAGCGAACGACCGGGGGCGCACGCCCAGTTCGGGCAGATACTCCATGGCCGCCGCATCGGCCAGCGCGCCAACGCGGGCCTTGGGCAGATCCGACGGGCCCTGGATACGGCTAGAGAGCTGGTCAACGGTGAAGGAGGAGGCAATGGCCGCCGTGAATCCGGACACCGTGATGACGCTGACGAACATCCACACCAGTGCCACGACACGCCCTGCGGGTGTCACCGGGGCCTTGTCGCCATAGCCGACCGTGGTCATGGTGACGGCAGACCACCAGAACCCGTTCCCAATACCCTGAGTGGCGCGTCCGCCGAACTGCTCGGCATTGCGGCGCCGTTCCAGTGCCCAGACCAGTACGCCGACCGCCAGCAGCACCAGCACCAGTACGGCCACGGCCGAGAGAAACTGCCAGGACACCAGCCGTTTCAGGGTGGTCAGCACACCGCGGTCGGCGCGCGCGGTCGCAATCCCCAACCCGGCGTTGAAATAGGGCAATGTGAAGTCGATGCTGCGCTCACGCCCCGGTGTCACCGACAAGGCGCCGATGCCCACGTCGATGCGACCGGCGCTGACGGCTTCGATCACGGCACCGGGTGAGGGCTGTTCGACCAGCACATAGGCGGTTTGCGTGCGCGCCGCCGTGCGCCGCCATAGCTCAACGGCCAGACCCGACCATTGGCCATCGTCCCCTTTGATGACGAACGGGGGTGCCTGCTTGAGCCCCACCCTCAGTTCCGTGTTTTCCAGTGGCAGTGTCTGTGGCCCGGTTGCGGGCTGGGCGGAACTGGTCAGGGGGAGCAGGCAGACGAAGGCGCCAATCAGGGTGATCAGGCGGAGGCCGGCGCGGTGACCGGGGCTGTATGGGCGACCGTGCATGGGTTGGGGTTCCGGCAAGTTCGCCCGCAACCTATCACGCTCATTCAGGGCTGGCAGGCGTGAAGCAGGTAAAATCCCGCCTATGGACATTGAAACCCTTGCTGAGAACTTTGAACTCCTGGGCCCCTGGGAGGAGCGCTACCGCTACCTCATCGATTTGGGGCGCCAGCTGGAGGCCATGCCAGAAGCCGATAAAACCGAGCAGACGCGGGTGCGCGGTTGCATGAGCCAGGTCTGGCTGACCCATGAGGTGACAGACGAACAGCCGCCCCGCTTCCATTTCCGGGGCGATTCCGATGCCCACATCGTCAAGGGTTTGATCGCGCTGCTGTTCATGGCCTATTCCGGTAAGACCGCCGAGCAAATCCGCGAGACCGACATCAAGGCCTTGTTCGGACGTCTGGGGCTGGAGAGTCACCTGTCGATGAATCGCCGCAACGGCTTTTACGCCATGGTTGAGCGGATCCGCAGCCTGGCCGGCACGCGCGAGCCAGCCTGAGCGCGGAGCAGGGCTAGTTGTCCAGCCGCCGCGAGCGTCGGCCACCCAGTGGCAGCTCATGCAGCCAGACGCCGGGTGTCGACGGGCCGGAGAGTTGGATGAGCGCCTTGGCCACGGCCTCGACGGAAATCGCGCGGTACGACATGGGTAACAGCGGATTGACCAGAGGCGCTAACCGCTGGCCGATGGCCTCGGCTGGCCGGTGTTCGTCACGCGCGCCGAGTAGCAGGGAAGGGCGGACGATATGCACCGTATCCAGGCGGATGCGCTGCAGCCCGGCTTCCATCTCACCCTTGATCCGACTGTAAAAACTGGGTGACCGTCGGCTGGCGCCCATGGCCGAGACCACGGTAAAGACCTCGGCGCCCGCGCGAGATGCCCGCTCGGCGCAGTGCAGCACCAGGTCGCAGTCCACCGCGCGCAGGCCATCACGGCCCGCCTTGCCCTGGGTCGTCCCCAGGCAGCAGATCACGGCCCGGGCGCGCAGTGCATCGGTCAGGCCGGTCGCATCGGCAAAGTCCACGCAGCGTGCGGGGTAGCCTTCGATGCGGTGCGCCTGGCGGCGGACAACGGCGTGGCCGGTCACCTGCGCAGCCGCCAGCTGTCGGCAAACCGCACGCCCCACGGCGCCGGTGGCGCCGAGTACAGCAAGAGTCCCCGGTTGCTCAGCACTCACGACCAATGTCTCCCTCGCAACGGCCCCTGCGCCCGTATGCGTCAGGTTTTCAAGGCCGGGTTTCAACCCTAGCACGGGCCTGTTGACGGAGAATGCCGTCACCGGCTCGTCGCTGCGTCATGGAAGTGTACGCTTGCTCGGTTGATAATCTGCAGGACTGTTCTGGCCTGCATGACTGCGGCCCATCAAGAATCGGAATCACCGACAAGGAGACAGAACGCATGGACTATCTGGTCACGGGGGCAACGGGGTTTATCGGGCGCTTCCTGGTGGAGGAACTCGCCAAGCGTGGGACCGTACACGTGCTGGTGCGGCCGCAATCCGCCGAGAAGTTTGAGGGACTCAAGGCGCGTCTGGGCGACCAGGCCGATCAGCTCCAGCCGGTGTGGGGGGATATTGCCGAGCCGCAGGTCATCACCGATGCCAAGGTCCGCAAGGCGCTGGCCGGCACGATTGACCATGTGTTCCATCTGGCCGCCGTCTATGACATGAACATGGACGACGAGGTGGCCGACCGGATCAACAACGAAGGCACGCGTAACGTTGTGGCCATGGTCAACGCGCTGGCGACAAAGGAGCGCGCACCCATCCTCCATCACGTCAGTTCGGTGGCGGTGGCGGGCGGCGACTTCAGCGGCACGTTCACCGAAGACATGTTCGACGAGGGGCAGTCGCTTAACCATCCGTATTTCCGCACCAAGTTCCAGTCCGAGGGGATCGTGCGGGACGAGGCCACGGTGCCGATCCGGATTTATCGCCCGGGGATGGTCCTGGGCCATTCGGAAACCGGTGAGATCGACAAGATCGACGGCCCGTACTACTTCTTCAAGGCGATTCAGCAGATTCGCGATCGGATTCCGAAGTGGATTCCGCTGCTTGGGGTGGATGGCGGCAAGATGCCGCTGGCGCCGGTGGACTACGTGGTCGATGCCATGGTGCATCTGGCGCATCAGGACGGGCTGGATGGCCGGACTTTCCATCTGGTCGAGACGCCAGCGCCCAGCGTGGCCGAGGTGATGTCTGCCTTCTTCAGCGCCGCGCATGGCCCCGAGATGGCGTTTACCTTCGACGCCCAGGGACTGCCCACCCTGCCAGGCGCCCTGCGCGGCCGGATCGGCCAGTTGCCGGGGCTGGATCTGGCCAAGCGGGGGTTGTCCAAGACATTGGGCATTCCGATTTCCGTGTTTGGCTATATTCGCAGCCAGGCTGAGTTTGACGATGCCCAGACCCGTCACGCGCTGGCCAATTCAGGGATTAGCTGTCCGCCCTTGTCGAGCTACGCCGAAGTGCTGTGGCGGTTCTGGGAAACCCATCTCGATACGCATGTCGCGGTGAGCAAGTCCTTGCTCAAACGCGTCAGTGGCAAGACGGTGCTGATCACCGGTGCTTCGTCTGGCATCGGGTTTACCACCGCCAAGAAACTGGGCAAGGCCGGTGCGAAGGTGCTGCTTGTGGCCCGGACGCGGGAGAAGCTGGAGGAGACCCAGCAGGTGATCGAGCGCCTGGGCGGCGAGGCCTGGGTCTACCCTTGCGACCTGAACGACATGGAGGCCATTGATGCCATGGCCAAACAGGTGATCGCCGAGCATGAACACGTCGATATCCTGATCAATAACGCCGGCCGGTCGATTCGTCGCAGCGTGGCCGAGTCGCTGGATCGCTTCCACGACTTCGAGCGCACCATGCAGCTGAACTACTTTGGCAGCGTACGGCTCATCCTGGCGTTGCTGCCCTCGATGACCAAGCGCAAGAAGGGCCAGATCATCAACGTGTCATCGATTGGTGTGCTGACCAACGTGCCGCGTTTTTCGGCCTATGTGGCCTCCAAGGCCGCGCTGGATGCGTTCGGGCGCTGTCTGTCCGCTGAGATCAAGCACACGGGCATCGAGATCACCACCATTTATATGCCGTTGGTGCGGACGCCCATGATCGCGCCCACCAAACTTTACGACTACGTGCCGACCTACACGCCTGACCAGGCAGCGGATTTGCTGGTCAAGGCGATTGTCGAGCGGCCCAAGCGCATCAAGACGGCCCTGGGCCAGGCGGGCGAGTTGTCCTACGCGCTCTGGCCCAAGGTGAACGACTTCATCCTGTCCCAGGGGTATGCGCTGTTCCCGTCGTCTTCTGCTGCCCGAGGCGGTGAACCCAAGAATGTGGATGACCGCTTGACGCCCAAGGGGGTGATCTTCGCCAACCTCTTCCGCGGTACATACTGGTAAGTCTTCACTGCCCTGCAAGTGCAGGACGAACCCCGATCCGGTGCTGCCCGGGTCGGGGTTCTTCATTCATTGAGCGCAAAATTCTGTAGCCTTTTGCCATGAACCTCGGTTGGCGACATTGGAGCGTTGCATTCGCGGTGGCCGTGCTGCTGCATGCGGCGTTGCTCGCCTTGCGCTGGAGCGGGTCGGAGCGGACGGTCCAGCGCAGTGTGGTGACACTGGACCTGCAAACGCCGGACAACTTGCCCGAGCCGATTCCGGTGTCACTGCCCAGCTCCTTGGCATTCGCGTGGCAGCTGGGGGCCGAGCCGGAGAGCACCCGACCGTTGCCTGATGTCCCTGGGCCAGCGCCGGCGCAGGGCGGGGAGCTGTCCGCGACGCTGGGCGGCCAGTCCTTGGGGCTGGAAGCCTTGACCGGGCCTGCTGTTGCCGCCGCGGCCAATCTGGCCGGCAGCGCACCGAGCACCGCAGAACCTCAGCCCGCCCCTCGTCCCGCAGCAGCCCGGTCATCGCAGCCTCAGCCGCCGGCTGGTGGCGTGGCGGCCCAACTGGCGCGCAATACCCCGCGCACTGCACCCGAACCCGCGCCCACCCGTAGCTCCACGGCCTCAGCGCCTGTTGAGCCCGGCCCTGCGCCCCCCGACCAGGTGCGTCTGGTGCGCGAGCAGGAGACCTCGCCCGAGAAGGAGGAGGATGAGGACGAGGCGGATAAGGATGCGCAGATACCCGCCGTGACTGAATCGGCCGTGGCCGCCGTCGAGACGCCCGAGCCTGAGCGCAGCCCGCCGGCGGACCCGGGGCTGGGCTTGTCCGACACGCTGAGCCTGCCGGAGGTTGCCCGTACGACTGGGGCCGCGACACGCGAGCCGACACCACCGCCCCCCGAGCCGGGTCGAGACCCGGTGACTGCGGTGTCGCCGGCACCGGCGGAACAGCCTGGTGATCGCCCGTCTCGCGCAGCGGACCTGGATCAGGCGATTGATCAGGCGCTGGCTCAGACGGTGCAATCCAGCGAGCCGCTGGCGTTCCCTCCGCCGTCTCCGCCAGTGCCTCAGCCGGCAGCGCCGGCGTCGCTGGATGGGGGCGAGGTTGATCGGGCGCTGAGCGACACCCTGAGTCAACTGGCGCAGGTGCGCCCGGAGAGGTCGTCACCACCCGCCGGGTTCCGGCTGCCTACACCGACGTTCGAGCCGGACCCGGCCGACCGGACCCCGCAGCAGCGGGCACCGAATCGCAACGCCGAGATTTCACGGGCGCTAACGGGGGTGCAGTCACAATTTGGCCGGGATGAGCGCCTGCCGGACCTGCCGCCACCGCCAGCAGCGCAGACGCGGCCGGAGGCCAGCGGAGCTGCCACGCGGGGGGCGGCAGCCCCGTCACCTGGGTCCACAGCAGCAGCCCCTCCACCAGGCGCGGGGACCGTGGCTGGTCGCCGCGCGGATCCTCGCTACGATCCGCAGGGGCGCCCGGGGGCGTACTCCGTCGACGCCAACGACTTTTTCTCACGCATTGCTGATCACATTTTCCGGGCAAACGACCGGTTCATCGGCCGGCTGCCGCCGGACGCCCCACGGGTCTTTCTCGATGTGCGCTTCAGCATCGACCGTGCCGGCCGCGTGATGACGGTGGATTTGCTGCGCAGCTCCGGGGATGCGCGTCTGGACCAGGCGGCTCGCGAGGTGATCTGGCGGGCGTCGCCGATGCCCGCACTGGCGCAGGACATGGTCAGCGACACGCTTGAGCTGACATTCCCGGTGGTCGTGGCCCGCTAAACGGCAGGCGCGTTGCGTGTGCTCGCGGAGGCCTCGACCGGGGCGGTGCAAATCCGTTTCGCGCGCAGGTCGGCGGCGTTTCTGGAGTGTGATGACAGGCCGACCTGTCACAACGCGATCGTGACGCGGTCGGCCTGCTGGCGCTCGGATGCTCGCGCCGAGGCTAGCGTTGTTGCTGGGCCTGCACCCAGTCCTTTACGCGGGCTTCGAGCAGGTCCAGTGGCATCGCGCCGGCGCCCAGCACGGTGTCGTGGAAACCGCGGATGTCGAAGGCATCGCCCAGCGTGGCTTCGGCCTCTTCGCGCAGTTGCTTGATGCGTAGCTGGCCAATCTTGTAGGCCAGCGCCTGGCCCGGCCAGACGATGTAGCGGTCGACTTCTACCGTAATGTCGTGTTCGGTCTTGCCGGCATTCGCCTTGAAGAAGTCGATGGCCTGCTGGCGTGACCAGCCCAGCGCGTGCATGCCGGTATCCACCACCAGGCGGATGGCCCGCCACATTTCGTAGGTCAGGGCACCGAATTCGGAGTAGGGGTCGGTGTAAAAGCCCATCTCCTTGCCCAGGCTTTCGGCATAAAGCCCCCAGCCTTCGACGAAGGCGGTGTGGCCCCAGCCGTAGCGGCGGTACCAGGGCAGATCGCCCAGTTCCTGCTGGATGGCGATTTGCAGGTGATGGCCCGGCACTGCCTCATGCAGCGTCAGGGCTTCCATCTCCCACTTGGGCCGGGTGTCCAAAGCGTAGGTGTTGGCGAAGAAATTGCCCGGCCGGCCCGCTTCCAGCGAACCGGGCTGGTAGTAGGCGGTGGTCTGGGACTTTTCGGCATAGGCCGGCACCGGCACGACCCCGTAGGGCGTGCGGGGCAGGTGACCGAAGAGCTTGACCAGTTCGGGGTCGGCGCGCTTGGCGATGTCGCGGTACGCGCTTAGCAGGGCCTCGGGCGTGTCGAAGTAGAACGCCGGGTCACTGCGCAGCTTGTCGAAGAACGACGCCAGGTCACCCTCGTGGCCTGTCTTGCGCATCACGGCGATCATGGCCTGTCGGATGCGGCGGACTTCGGCCAGGCCGATGTCGTGAATCTGCTGCGGTGTCAGATCTGTTGTGGTCCGAACCTTGACGTTATGCGCGTACCAGGCCTCGCCATCGGGCAGATCGGTCATGGCGATGGACTCGCGCGTGCGCAGCAGGTAGACCGTGGTGAAGAACTCATGCAGACGCATGAAGGCCGGGCGCAGCTCGGTGCGGTACAGGGCTTCGGCGCGCTGCTTCAACAATGCCTGCTGGTCGGCGGATATCGACTCGGGCATGCGCTGGAACGGAGCCAGCAGCGGGCTGTCGGCCGGCGTTTCAGGAATCTGATTGAGGATTTGCTGCGGGACTTCGCGCAGCGTGATCCGCGGCGGGGTGGCCCCCACTTCCAGGCCGCGTTGCAGCCAGATCAGGGTGTTGTCGACCAGTGACTCGATGCCATCCATCCGGGCGAGCAGCGTTTGGTAATCATCGACACTGCGGGTCGGCATGATCGCGAGAATCTGGGCCAGGTTCTGATGAATGCCCGAGAGTTGGTTGATCGGCATCTCATCATTGAAGAACCGCTGCGACGCGACGTCCATGCGCAGTTGGCTGACGATCAGGTCGTAGTTGAAGCGCGTTTCGGCATCCAGGACCTGGCGATCAATCGATTCGAGAATCTGCAGAGACCGCCGCGTGTCGGCCTCGCGGCGGCGCGTGGCGACGCGAGAGTTGTCGGTCCAGCGGTCCTGGTAGCGGTCGATACCGAAGTAGGTTCCGAACTCCGGTTGCTCCAGCAGCACCCAGTCGAAGTACAGATCCGTCAGGGCTTTAAAACGGGCGGCCTCACTCTCTGCGCTGCCGGGCTCGGCCAGCGCCGCTTCGCGTTCCAGTAGCGCCTGCCGCTCGCTGGCGTAATCGGCCCAGGCCACGGGTGCGGCCAGTAGGAAAAACGCGGTTAGCCATCCAAATCGTCTCAACATCTCGTCCCCTCCCCAGGTACATGTGTGGCTTAGGCGCTGGCGCGCTGAGCCCGTGAACGACGCGCATGGACGGCACCGGCCAGCTCCCGCAGCAAGCCGTCGGAATCCTCCCAGCCGAGGCAGGCATCGGTGATGCTCTGGCCGTAGGTCAGCGACTCACGCGGGCCGATCTTCTGATTGCCTTCCACCAGATGGCTTTCGATCATCACGCCCATGATGCGGGCATCACCGCCGGCGATTTGCCGGCCCACGTCACGGCCGACTTCCATTTGCAGGCGGTGCTGCTTGCGGCTGTTGGCGTGACTGAAGTCGATCATGATCCGAGGGGGCAGCTCCGCCGCTTCGATGAGCTTGGCTGCCGCGTCGACGCTGTCGGCGTCGTAGTTTGGTCCGGAGGCCCCGCCTCGCAGGATGACATGCGTGTTGGGATTGCCGGTAGTGTTGAAAATGCCCGTCATTCCTTCCTTGGTCATCGACAGAAAGTGGTGCGGATGCTGCGCCGACATGACGGCATCGGCCGCGATCTTGACGCTGCCATCCGTGCCGTTCTTGAAGCCGACGGGGCAGGACAGGCCAGACACCATTTCACGATGCACCTGAGATTCCGTCGTCCGCGCTCCGATGGCGCCCCAGCTGACCAGGTCGGCGACGTACTGGGGCGTGAGGATGTCCAGGAACTCCACGCCAGCGGGCACACCCATATCGTTCAGGTCGATGAGCAGCTGGCGTGCCGTGCGCAGGCCCTTGTTGATGCGGAAGCTCTCGTCCAGATCCGGGTCGTTGATCAACCCCTTCCAGCCAACGGTAGTCCGCGGCTTCTCGAAATACACCCGCATCAGAATGAGCAGGTCGTCACCGAGCGCTTCACGCAGCGGCTTCAGGCGACGGGCGTATTCGATCGCAGCGTCGGGGTCGTGAATCGAGCAGGGGCCGACCACCACCAGCAGCCGGTCATCCTCGCCCGTGAGCACACGCTGGACTTCGCCCCGTGTTTGCGAGACCAGGTCGCTGGCGGCCTCGGTCAACGGGTGCTCGGCCTGGATCAGGGCCGGCGTCGCGACCGGGCGGATAGAGTCGATGCGCAGATTTTCGGTGGGTTGCATGGTGGGGCTGCCAGAACTGTCAAATCGCAAAGGGTCGCCATGCTAGCAAAGTGGCTCGCTATACTTCAGGCCACTCAAGCCCGTCGAGACGAACGGGTCATCCCCACACGGGCCGGCCAGGCGGGCTCGAGAGACGAGGTTGCGAAGGAATGCGATACCCATTCTGGCCGGCGCTGGTCACGTTGCTGTGTGCGTCAACACCGGTGCTGGCCTATGAACCCGTCGGTTTTGCCCACACCAACCAGCATGTTCTGATGCAGGTCCACGGCCTGCCTGAACTGGGCCGGGCGCTGTCGCCCGAGGCGGGTGAGATTGGCTGGGGGCTGGATGTGGACTGGACCAGCGAGTACACGGCCGACAGCAGCGGAGCCGCCGGCATGCCGGGCAGCGAGGCCATCGTGCTGGACGCAGAGACGGTCCAGGTGGGTCTGCGGGGCGCGGTGAATCTGGGTGGCTGGCTGCTGGAAGCCGATCTGCCTTACGTCACGCACAGCGGCGGCGGATTGGACAGCTTCATAGACGACTGGCATGACTGGACAGGACTGCCGACCGGTGGGCGCGAGCAGGCGCCGCGCGACCGGCTGCTCATCCGCTACGAACGCGACGGTCAGGCCATCATCAATCTGCAGCAGGCAACCGGTGGTCTGGGTGATGTTCAGCTGGCTGTCGCGCGGCCGGTCGGGCAGACGGTGGTGCGCATGGCGGTCAAGCTGCCGACGGGCGATGCCGCCAAGCTCACGGGCAGCGGCGGGCTGGGAGGCAGCATGACGGTGGACTTCCGTGGACCTTCCGGGCGCTGGTGGGGCACCTGGGGCGGCGTCGGTGCGCTGGTCATGAGCGATGGGGATTTGTTGCCCCGACAGCAGCGTCGCTGGGCGGGCGTGGGCTCGCTGGGCCTGGGTTTACGATTGCACGAGCGCCTCGAAGCGAAGGTTGAGCTTTACGGCCATACGCCGTTGTATCAAGATTCCGCCCTTGGTCAGCTTGCCCGGGGTGCGCTGGTCATTACGACCGGCGGTGCGATTCGCCTGTCGAACACGACGTCGCTTGACTTTGCAGTTGCCGAAAACCCGGTCGCCAAGAGTGCTCCGGATGTGAGTTTTCATTTTGCGCTGCGCCACGCCATTTAATTCGTCATCGCCCGCCAGGCTGACGCACTTCCCTCAATCGGGTTCGCCATGTCTCCAAGCAGCAAGCTGAAGCTCCACGGTTTCAACAATCTGACCAAGAGCCTGTCGTTTAACATTTACGACGTCAGCTACGCCCGCACCGCGCAGCAGCAAAAGGAATACATCGAGTACATCGATGAGGCCTACAACGCGGAACGTCTGACCAGCATTCTCACTGAGGTGGCGCATATCATCGGGGCCAATATCCTCAATGTGGCGCGTCAGGATTACGAGCCGCAGGGTGCCAGCGTCACCATGCTGATCTCCGAGGAGCCGGTTGACGGCCCGGACAAGGAATCGGTGGTCGCGCATCTGGACAAGAGTCACATCACCGTTCACACCTATCCCGAGACGCATCCTGACCACGGAATCTCAACGTTTCGGGCGGACATCGATGTCTCGACCTGCGGGGTGATCTCGCCGCTCAAGGCGCTGAATTATCTGATTCACAGCTTTGAGTCGGACATCGTCATCATGGACTACCGGGTGCGCGGGTTTACCCGCAACGTTCGGGGGCGCAAGCACTTCATCGATCACAAGATCGACTCGATCCAGAACTTTCTGGACCGGGGCACCAAGGAGCGCTACCAGATGGTCGACGTCAACGTGTACCAGGAAAACCTGTTTCACACGAAGATGCGGGTCAAGGAATTCGATCTCGACGACTACCTGTTTGGCGAGGGGGTCAAAGACCTGGACGACAAGACCCAGCGGCGCATCCGTCGGCAGGTCCATCACGAGTTCGAAGAAATTTTCTACGGGCGCAACATGCCCAAGTGATGCCGCAGCGGCGCTCGGCGCCGCACGCCTGCATCACTTCTCATCCATGACTGATTCCACTCGCATCGCACTGGCGCCAACGGCTTGGCTGACCTACCTGTGGCTGGTCGGACTGGGGCTGCTGTTGCCGCTGGCCTACTGGCTGATTGCGGGGCTGGTAGGTTTGCCGGAGTTCGGGCTTGTCATTGCTGCCGCCGTCGGGATGCTGGCGGCATCGTTGAGTATCTGGATGGCGCGGGCTAGTCGGGTCGTCATCGACCAGGGCCGGCTGGAGTTGAATGCGGGCGGGGTGTTTCGTCATTCGCTTGCACTGGACGCGCTGCAACTGGATCAAGTCCAGATTCACTACCCTCCTCGGCAGCTGGGGCACATGCTGGGTCCCCGGGGGCGCGGTCTGTCGCTGCCAGGCGTGCATCTGGGCTGGTTTGCCATGCCCTATGGCCGCGTCTTTGTCGTGGGGCCGGCGCCGACGCCGGTGCTGGAGATCCGTACGGCCGGTGGTGGCCTGCTGTTGGCTGTTGACAATCCCCAGGACGCATTGACCCGCCTGCACGCCGCGCGGCGCTAGGCCGCGCCCGGCTGGCGCCACCCCGGCAGATCAACGCAGCCGGCAGCACACAGCAGGGCCGGGCGGCGCCGGACCGCCAGCCTGTTCGATGCTGCGAGCTGGTTAGAACCAGTACGCCAGCGAGGTCATCACCTTGGCGACTGCGCGCATGGTCAGTCGCACCGGCCCAGGCAGTTCGACCCCGCCGGCCGCACGCGCTGCGGCGCCATGTTCGGCCTCATCGGCACTCATCTGCGCCACGATGGCGCGGCTTCGCACATCGTCCGGCGGTAGTCGGTCCATGTGGGTGTGCAGGTGTTCTTCGACCTGGCGTTCGGTTTCCGACACAAACCCCAGGCTGACCCGGTCACTGACCCGGCCGGCCAGCGCACCAATGCCATAGGAAGCGGCGTACCAGAACGGCCCCAGGCGGCTGGGGTGGCTGTCCAGTTCCCGCAGTCGCTGGGCGCACCAGGCGAGGTGATCCTGTTCTTCGATCGCAGCCTCGAGCAGATGGGACCGCAACTGCGGGTCCCGCGTGACGGAGGCTTGCCCGCGATAAAGGGCCTGGGCCGCGACTTCGCCCGCGTGGTTCACGCGCATCAAGCCGGCCGCATGGGCGCGGTCCACCCCTTGCAGCGGGGTGTCGGCCTGTCCGGGCGCCGGCGAGGGGCTGGGGCGGTTGGCGGGTGGCTCCGGCGCGAGGGCTACTTCCAGGCCACGCTGGGCGGCTGCCATCCATCGGTCGAAACTCGTCAACTGGCGCGTGCTCATGGGTATGATTTGGGCAAGTCGTGCAGCAATGGATTGAAGCATGCTCACGATCAAGTTGCCGCGCTCTGGCGGGCGCAGCAAGCCGTGAGAAGCGGGCGGTGATGCGTGTTCGCCTTCGGATGATATCGCCTGTCGCTGCCGCCCGTCCCTCGTGCCGACCGCTCTGATGACCCCTGAATGAATCTAAGCCCAGACAGACTTGACGACGCCTTGTCCCGCGGACTCGCACCACTGTACGTGGTTGCTGGTGAGGAGCCCTTGCTGGTCACCGAATCGGCTGATGCCATCCGTGCAGCAGCCAAGGCGGACGGCTACACCGATCGGCGGGTGCTGCATGCCGAATCGGGCTTTGATTGGTCTGAACTGCGTGCGGCCGGGCAGGCTCTGTCGCTGTTCGCCGAAAAAACACTCATCGAAGTGCACCTGCCCACCGGCTCGCCCGGGCGCGACGGTGGGGCGGCCATCAAGGCGGCGGCGGAAAACCCGCCGCCGGATACCGTCATCCTGATCATCTGTGCCGAACTGGACAGCCGAAGCCGGAACAGCGCCTGGTTCAAGGCTGTCGATAAAGCCGGGGTCACGCTTTATGCCTGGACCCCCAAGGGACGGGACCTGATCCGGTGGCTGGAGCAGCGATTGCGCGGTGCAGGCCTGAGCGCCGAGTCCGATGCCGTGACGCTGTTGGCGGAGCGCGTCGAGGGCAATCTGCTCGCCGGTGCCCAGGACATCGCCAAGCTGGCGCTGCTGCACCCGGGTGAGCGGATCAACGCCGAGCGCATGGCTGATGCGGTCGCCGACCATGCCCGGTTTGCGGTCTTCGATCTGCTGGACAAGGCGTTGGCGGGGCCGCCCGAGGCCGCGCTGCGTACCCTGGATCGCCTGCGCGAGGAAGGTTTGGAGCCGTTTCCGATTGTCGCGATTCTCGCCTCCGAGTTGCGCAAGCTGGCGCGCGTGGTCAGTGCCCGGGATGCCGAGGCCGTCTGCGCGCAGATCGGCGTGTTCCGCCGTCGGGTCCCGCTGATGGTTCAGGCGGCACGTCGCCACTCGCCCGCGTCGGTGCGCTGGATGATGGCCGTGGCGGGACGCGCTGACCGGGGTGCCAAAGGCGTGGATCGACATGACCCCTGGGATGACTTGGTAACATTGGTCTGGGTGTTATCCGCTGGCCGCGAGGCGCGGAGCTGGATGGCGGCATCTGCCGCCCAGCTGGAACCCCGGATTGCCTGAGCGAACCGTCGGATGCGGGGCGGCTCGGGATGACGCAAGCGAGATGCTGAGACGATGAGCGAAACCATGACTGCGGTCGGAATCCACGATGTGGCGGGCTACATGCGCGAGCTGGGTCAGCGTGCGCGCGCTGCTGCGCGCAAGGTCGCCGTGGCCGAGCCTGGCGCGAAGAACACGGCGCTGCTTGAGTTGGCCGAGCGGATCGTGACCCAGCGCCAGCGCATCCTCACAGCCAACCGGCGCGATATGGAGGCAGGGCGCGAGGCTGGCCTCGACGCCGCGTTGCTGGATCGTCTGGAACTCACCGATGCCCGCATCGAGGCTATGGCAGATGGTGTCCGCCAGATTGCCGGTCTCGCCGACCCGGTCGGCGCGATTTCCGATCTGGCCGCCCGGCCGTCTGGAATTCAGGTTGGGCGCATGCGGGTGCCGCTGGGCGTCATCGGCATTATCTATGAGTCCCGTCCCAATGTGACCGCCGATGCTGCGGCCTTGTGTCTCAAGGCTGGCAATGCCGTGATTCTGCGCGGTGGGTCGGAGGCGATTCATTCCAATCAGGCGATTGCAGCGCTCATCGGTGAGTCGCTGGAGGCCGCGGGATTGCCGGCGAGCGCGGTACAGGTCGTCGAAACCACTGACCGCGACGCGGTTCGTCAGCTGCTGACCATGCCCCAGTTCGTGGACGTCATCGTGCCGCGTGGGGGCAAAGGGCTCGTGGCCTTTGTAGCCGAGCATGCGCGCGTGCCGGTCATCAAGCATCTCGATGGCATCTGCCATGTGTATATCGATGATGACGCCGATGCTGATAAGGCTGTGGCCGTGGCGGTGAACGCAAAGACCCAGCGGCTTGGGACCTGCAACACCATGGAAACGCTGCTCATCGCCCGCTCGCGGGCAGCCGAACTGCTGCCGCGACTGGTCGAGGCCTATCGCGGCGCCGGGATTGAGTTGCGGGGATGCGAGCGCACCCAGGCACTGGTCGAAGGTTTGCTCCCGGCGACCGAAGCCGATTGGGGCACCGAGTATCTCGATGCCATATTGTCCATCCGCATCGTGGACGATGTGGACGCGGCGATGGATCACATCGCACGGTACAGCTCGGGTCACACCGAGAGCATCCTAACGGAGAATCTGCGCACGGCGCGCCGTTTTCTGCGAGAGGTCGATTCCAGTTCCGTGATGGTCAATGCCTCCACGCGCTTTGCCGATGGGTTCGAATACGGGTTGGGCGCCGAGATCGGCATTTCGACCGACAAGATTCATGCGCGCGGCCCCGTGGGGCTGGAAGGGCTGACCTCGCAGAAATACGTGGTGTATGGCGATGGCCACTGCCGATACTAGCGGCCGCCGCATCCCGTTCGGGGCGGCCCGCTGAGCGCGCCCATCGGCATTCTGGGGGGCACGTTCGATCCCGTGCACCTGGGCCACCTGCGAATCTGCGTGGAACTGCGTGAGCGGCTCGGGCTGGATCATGTCCGTCTGGTGCCTAACCGGGTTCCCCCGCACCGCGATGCCCCGCGAGCCAGCGATCAGGCGCGCGCCCGGTGGATCGCCGATGCCATTGCAGACGAACCCGGTCTGGTGCTCGATCCACTGGAGCTGGAGCGTGAAGGGCCGTCCTACACCGCCGACACCCTGGCGAGTCTGCGCGAGCAGTTTCCCGACCGCCCGCTGGTCTGCATCCTGGGCCAGGATGCCTTCGATGGGCTGGTGACCTGGTTTCGCTGGGAAGACATCGGCTCGCTGGCCCATGTTGTTGTCGTGCCTCGTCCGGGCACACCGCGCTCGCCCGTCGAGTCGCTCCCCGGGCTGGCGCGCACGGAACGTATCGAAGACCTGCAAACCCGTTTGCATGGTCACTTGCTGGCTGCGGATGTCACGCCGCTGGCCGTGTCCTCTACCCAGGTGCGTCGACTGCTGGTGCAGGGGCGCAGTGTCCGTTATCTCGTGCCCGATGCTGTCTGGCGCGCCCTTGCCCAAAGTCCGGAGCAATCCTCACAAGTCTATGACGCTTGACGAACTCACCCATCTGGCCGCTGAGGCCATCGACGATCTCAAGGGGCGCGATTTGCGCCAGCTTGAGGTGGCCGATCTGACATCCGTAACCGATCGCATGCTGCTGGTGACCGGTACATCCAACCGCCACGTCAAGTCCATTGCCAATGCGGTGATCATGGCGTCCAAACAGGCCGGGCGAAGGCCGCTGGGCATTGAGGGCCTGGATCAGGCCGAATGGGTGCTGGTCGACCTGGGCGATGTGGTCGTGCATGTCATGACTGCACAAAGCCGCGCGTTCTACCAACTGGAGAAGCTCTGGAGCGCACCGGGTGACGGTGACATCAGCGAGCCCGACACGGGCAGCGAGGATCGCGGCGCCGGTTCCTGATGCGGATCCGGCTGATTGCTGTCGGTCGCCGCATGCCCAAGTGGGTGGTCGCCGGCTATGAGGAATTTGCCAAGCGCATGCCCCGCGAGTGTCGGCTGGAGCTGATCGAGCTGAATCCCGGTGATCGGAGTGGGGGCGATGTGGAGCGGGCCCGCCAAACCGAGGCAGACCGGATTCTGGACAAGCTTGGTGACCGCGACCATGTCATCGCCCTGGACGAACTGGGCCGGGAGGCGACGAGCGCCGGCTGGGCGGAGGCGTTTGAGTCCTGGCTGCACAGCGGTCGCGATGTGGCTTTCATCATCGGCGGCCCGGACGGGCTGGACGACCGTGTCCTGCAGCGTGCTGATGTGACTTGGGCGCTGGCGAAGATGACCTTGCCGCATGCACTGGTCCGGGTGGTGGTCGCCGAGCAGTTGTATCGGGCGTGGAGTATCGTCTCGGGTCACCCCTATCACCGCTAATCCAGCCCTAGGTGGCCTGTATCAGGCGCCATCCGCTGCGGGTAGCCGACGTGTCATGTAGCAACTGTGCGGGTCGGGCTGGTACGCCGCAAACGGGGGGCAGGGCACAAAGCCGTGCCGGGCATAAAGCCTGTGCGCGGCCGCGTAGGCGGGCGCCGTACCTGTTTCCAGGCTCAGGCGCTGGCAGCCTGCGGCGGCGGCCGTGATTAGCAGATGCTGCATCATGGCATCGCCCACGCCGCAGCGGCGCCAGTGATCCACCGTCCGCATGGATTTGATCTCGGCGTGCTGTGCATCCAGTGATTTGAGTGCGCACATGCCCACCAGCGTCTGCTGCGACCAGACCGACCAGAACTGCGTGTCCGACGCCTGCAGACCGCCACTGTCCAGGGCGTGAATGCTGTCGGCAGGGGAATGCTCGGTCGCGGCGAGCAAATGTGTCCGCAGCAGCGCCAGCACGTCGGGGTGTTTCAGTCCACCGGGCTGAAATCGCAGGCACGGTATTGGGTTGCGCGGTGCACGGGATGCAGCAGGCTTCAGGTCAGACATCGCGCAATGGGGGTGTGGCGGCTCGGCGTGCAGCTTAGCGCTTTCTGGCTTCGGACCGTCGGCTGCCGGGCGGCCATGCGATAATTTGTTGCATGAACAGTCGCTTGCTCTCTTCGACCGACCAGCCCGCTATCGACTTCTACCTGGCCTCGGGGTCGCCCCGGCGCCGCGAGCTGCTCGCTCAGGCCGGCTATCGGTTTGCCGTCGAGGTCTCGAACGTGGATGAAACCGCCGATATTCGCGAGGCGGACAGGCTTGTGGTGGCCTTGGCCGAGCGCAAAGCCGTGGCCGTGGCCGAACGCGTCGAGGGTCTGGTGCTTGCGGCCGATACGGTGGTGGAGATCGACGGCGATGTGCTGGGCAAGCCGCGGGATGAAGCCGATGCCGCCGACATGCTGCGGCGCATGTCGGGTCGTTCGCACCGTGTGTTATCCGGTGTGGCGCTGGCACATGCCGATGGTGTCGACAGCTTGTTCACCGTGACGGCCGTGGAGATGGACGCGTGGACAGCGGCTGATATCGCGGCCTACTGGCGGTCGGGCGAGCCGCAGGGCAAGGCGGGCGGCTATGCCATCCAGGGCATCGCCGGCGGTTGGGTCAAGGCCATCGAGGGCAGTTATACCGGTGTTGTCGGGCTGCCCATGGCCGAAACCCGGCAGTTGCTCGCAGCTCATGGCGTGACGGCGGTCTGCGCATGAGTACCGAAATTCTGGTCAACGTGACGACACAGGAAACCCGCGTCGCACTGGTTGAAAGCGGCCTGGTGCAGGAGGTTTTTGTCCAACGGGAATCGCGATACAGCGTCGTCGGGAATCTCTACAAGGGCGTGGTGCGGCGTGTGTTGCCCGGCATGCAGGCGGCGTTCGTTGACGTCGGGCTCGAGCGCACGGCTTTTTTGCACGCGCACGACATTTTGCCCAGTGATGAGGTGTCGCTGGGTGAAGAGCCGGCGATTAACGAACTGGTGCACGAAGGTCAGGACGTCCTGGTTCAGGTGGTCAAGGACCCACTGGGCACCAAGGGGGCGCGGCTCACCACACAGCTGAGTATTCCGTCTCGTTATCTCGTGTTGCTGCCCTATTCGGACCATGTCGGTATTTCGGCCCGGATCGAGGATGATGCCGAGCGGGCCCGGCTCAAGGCGGCGCTCGAGCAGGTGCTGGCCGAAGAGCAGGCGACGACCGGGTTCATTGTTCGGACCGCAGGCGAAGGGGCTACGCTGGAAGCCCTGCGGTCGGATGTGCAGTTTCTGGTCAAGTTGTGGGATTCCATTCGGCGCAGTGCCAAGGATGCTGCCAAGGCGTCCATGGTTTATGGCGACCTGCCCATGGTCATGCGGATTCTGCGTGACCTGCTCGGCACCGACGTGGATCGAGTCCGCATCGACGCGCCCGAGAGCTACGAGCAGGTCGTGCGGTTTGCCCGGCGCTTTATTCCCGAGGCCTCGGATCGGATCGAATTATTCGATGGTGAAGGGCCGATCTTCGACCTCTACAGCGTCGAGGACGAGATCAACCGCGCGCTGGACCGCAAGGTCATGCTCAAGTCGGGTGGTTATCTGATCATCGACCAGACCGAGGCGATGACCACGGTCGATGTGAACACCGGCTCGTTTGTCGGCCACCGCAATCTGGAAGAAACCATCTTCAAGACCAATCTGGAGGCTGCGCAATCACTGGCGCGCCAGCTCAGGCTGCGCAACCTGGGCGGCATCATCATCGTCGACTTCATCGACATGCAGGACGAGGAGCACCGCAAGCAGGTCTTGCGTGTGCTCGAGCGGGCCATGGCACGCGATCCGGCGCGCAATGCCATCTCAGGGGTTTCTCCACTGGGCTTGGTGGAAATGACGCGCAAGCGCACCCGTGAGTCACTGGAACATATTCTCTGCGATGTCTGTCCTACTTGCGGCGGCCGGGGGTCAGTCAAGACTGTCGAGACGGTGTGCCATGAGATTTTTCGGGAGATCATGCGCAGTGCCCGGCAGTTCGAGGCCAGGGAGATGCTCGTCATGGCCTCGGCCGATGTCATTACCCGCTTGCTGGAGGAGCAGTCCACGGCGCTGGCCGAACTGGAGGATGCCGTCAGTCTGCCGGTGCGGTTACAGGCTGACCCCGTGTATACCCAGGAGCAGTTCGATGTGGTGCTTGTGTAGCCCGATCATCGTGCCCGCCCGTCCTCAGGAGTTCGTATTGCATGTTGCGTAGCCGTCGCCGGCTCTGGACCTGGACCGTCACGACCGTGGCCAGCACGTTGGTGCTGGCCGCGCTGGTTGTGGGTGTCTTCCGCTTGTCCGTCCTGGTGGCGCCCAGTTACAAGCAGGACATCGAACGCTGGGTTGCGCAGGTGATGAATCGCCCGGTTGAGATCGGTGACATGGATCTCACCTGGCGCGGGCTGCGGCCCACCCTGAAGTTCACGGAGGTGGCCTTGCAGGGCGTCAGCCCGGTCACGCCCGCACTGGAAGTCGCTGAACTGGAATTGGGTTTTTCGCTGGCCGACCTCGTGCGCGGTGAGGTCATGCCGGTGGCTATCAATGTGGTCGGCGCCGTTGTCGAAGTGGTGCGCGACCCCGAAGGTGAGCTGCGGATACGGGGTGTCAGCGCCCGGCCTCAGGGCCAGGCGCAGCGGCCGATCGGGCGTCAGCTGGCCAGCCTGGTCAGTGTGGACATGCGTGATGCCAGCGTGTTGTGGCACGACCAATTCCACGGTCGGCCGCCGCTGTGGTTGCGTGGGGTGGACATGGACATCGATCGGGTCGGCACCGATCTCGACGTGGCCATCAACGGTGTGTCCCAACTGGGTAGCGGCCAGATCAATACACGATTCCGCATTGTCCAGTCGGCGGATGGTGAGCTCCTCGGGCTGGGTGGTCGAGCCCGTATCGAGCGCCTCACCCCGGGCCCCTGGATGGATGCCTGGCTGCCGCAACCACTGAATCTGGTCGGCGAGCCGTTAGATATCGACAGTGATTTCAACTGGACAGCGGATGCCGGCCTGGAGTTGGAGGGGCGCTTCGAAGCAGGGCAGTTGCGACAGTTCCAAGGGCCCGGGTCGCTGCAAAGTCTGGCCGGTCGGTTCAGCGCAGAGCTAACCGCGACCGAGCAGGCGGTGACGCTGAACGATCTGCAAGTGCGGGACCGGGATGCCGCATGGCTGGCTGAGCGCGTGGCGGTGGAGCACCGTCACAGCGGTGAACGGCACTGGCTGGCCATTCAGGCCTCGACCCTCCGGTTGCAGAGCCTGCTGCCCTGGGTGCCTGCCCAGGCGGAGGGGGCACCCTGGCATCGCGCGACCGGAACAGCCCGCGACCTACTGGCCGAGCTGGAGTGGGGCAGCGGAGAGGACCGGCCTTCCCTGTCGCTGACAGCGCAACTACTGGATGCCGGCTTGCTGCCCGGCGATGAGCAACCGGCGGTGTATGGTCTATCGGGGCCGGTTAGCCTCACCGAGGACCAGGGGACGTTGGAGCTGGATAGCCGCGACGTCACGGTGGAGCTGCCATCGACGTTCGCGGAGCAGGCGCGCATTGACCAGCTGGTGGCCGCCGTGCAGTGGGCGCGTCAGGGGTCGGGCTGGGTCCTGCGCATCACGGGCTTGTCCGCCGAGGGGCATGGGGCCGATATCAACGGCGCGGCGGAACTCCGCTTTTCGCCGGAGTCGACGGCGGTGGACGTTGATCTCGCCTTGGCCAGCGAAGATGCCACTGCACTCAAGCCGCTAATCCCCACCCCCTGGCACCCGAAGCTACGCGCCTGGCTTGACCAGGCCATCGTCAATGGCCGTATCGGTAGCGGCCGGCTGCGTATTGCGGGCACCGCCTCGGCGTTTCCCTATCGAGAGGGCGACGGCGTTTTTCGCCTGGAGCTGAATCTCAATCCGGTTAGCCTGAGTATCGGTCAGGGCTGGCCCAGCATCGATGATGCTGTCGCCCAGCTGGTCATCGACGGTGATCGACTGACGGTCGACGCAGTGTCGGGTCGGATGCTGGGCGTGGCGCTGACGCCCGCGACTGTCGAGATCGCCGATTTACGCGATCCACTGCTGTCGGTGGAAGGTGGTGCCAGCGGTCCTGTGGATCGGATGCTGGGTTTCCTGTCGCAATCCCCCTTGTCCAGCCGCGTGGGCTTTCTGGATGAGATGCTGGATCCGCGCGGTTTCGGGCATCTGGACATCACGCTGGGAATCCCGCTCAAAGACATCAATGCCACGCAGTGGGCAGGGTCGGTCACGCTCACCGGTGTGGAGCTGGTCACGCGCGGGCTGGAAGACCCGTTTCGTGATGTTCAGGGCACCATCGGGTTTAGCAACGAGGGGCTTCGGTCCACGGGGCTGAAGGGAGTGTTTCGTGATGCGCCGGTGCGGGTGGAGTTGTCGACCATCGACCAGGCCAGCACGCCGGTGACGCGTCTTGCGCTGGAATCGCCGATCCGCTTCGACACTCCAGATGATCCCTGGGCCCGGATGCTCCCCGAGGCTGTGCGCGAGGGCCTGGACGGACACAGTCTGTTACAGGCCGAGGTTTTGCTCGACGGGGCTGTACCCGATGTGCTGACCATACGGTCTGATCTCGTCAATGTGGTCTCGGATCTGCCTGCGCCGCTGGACAAGCCCGACCCGGCGGCAGCCGTACCGCTGACGCTGCAATTGCCGATCCACAAGGACTGGCCGAGGGATACTCGGGTCGTATTGGGTGAACGGCTGACTGCTCAGGTCCGCAGCCAGCCGGACCGCTGGCTGGATCGGGCGGCACTCAGCTTTGGCGGGAGTCAGGAGCCGGCCATTCCGGACCAGGGCATGACCATCGTGGGTACCGCACCGGCGGTGGATATTCTTCACTGGGCCAAGTGGTTGCCCCGTCTGGCAACCGGGCAGGGGGACGCCTCGGGTGAGTCGGCCGGCCTGCCGCCCATCTTGCTGGACCTTACTGCAGGCCGTCTGCGATTTGGTGCGATGCGACTGGGGCGGCAATCATTGCGCGGCACCCTGGACGATACGGGGGCACAGTTCACGCTCGCCGGAGCTGCGGTGGGCCAGTTGCAATGGGACCGGGCGGGGCGTGGTCGCTGGTTTGCGCGCCTGGACCGGTTGTTCATGGAGCGCCTTGCACGGGTCGAGGGCGATGCATCACAACAATCGCCCACGCATGTGCCGCAACACTGGCCGGAAATTGACGTGCAGATCGGCCATTTGCAGGTCGCTGATCTCAACGCAGGTCAGCTGACTCTGCGGGCCGTGCCCCGGCCATCCGGCATCTCACTGGAGACCGCACGAATGCAGGGCGGTGAGATCGATTTGGAGCTGGGCGGCTACGCAGCCCGACCGGATGAAATGACCCGGGCGGGGCTGACAGGGATACTCGAGACCGCACGCATCGACAAAGTGATGTTTGCCGCGGGGTTTGTGCCGAACGTACGGGCAGAGGCGGCGCGCATTGCCTTGAACATCGGCTGGCCGGATTCGCCCGAGGGGCTGCACCTGGAAACCGCCACAGGGGCGCTGGACATCAGCTTTCGTGATGGCGCATTGGCAGCGGTGGATCCGGGGGCGGGACGGGTGTTGGGCCTGTTCTCGTTTTATGCATTGCCGCGCCGGCTGTTGCTGGATTTTCGCGATATGACAGAGACCGGGCTGACGTTTGACGGGATCGACGGGCACTTCCGCATCAGTGGGGGGCGCGCGCAGACCGAAGACTTTGTCGTCTCCGCACCCTCGGTCTCCATCGATGTCGAAGGTGAGGTCGGGCTGAGCACGCGCACCTATGATCAGGTGATCACTGTTTATCCGGATGTCTCGTCGGGCGTGACGTTGGCCGGTGCCCTGTTTGGTGGCCCGGCGATGGGCGCCATTCTGATGATCGCCCAGGAACTGCTCGACCGTCCGCTGAATCAGGCCACCCAGTTGTCCTACCACCTGGGCGGGACCTGGGATGACCCGGTGATTACCCGCAAAGGTGCGGACGCGCCCACGCAGGTTCCCGACAAAGGACCGAGATCATGATGCGAGTTGCTGCGGTACAAATGAACTCCGGGCCGGACGTTCCGGCCAACCTGAGCCGGATGCAGACCCTGGTTGCGCAGGCTGCGGACGCCGGCGCGCGCCTGGTCGTGCTGCCCGAAAATGTCGCCCTGATGCCCAGCTCGCAGGAAAGCCGCCTCCATGCTGCTGAATCGCAGGGTCAGGGGCCGATGCAGCAGGCCTTGGCAGAGGCTGCGGCCAAACAGCGTGTCTGGCTTGTCGGCGGCACCATTCCGCTCCGGGTGGAGGGTGATGCCGACCGGGTCGCGCCGGCTTTGCTGGTCTACAACCCGCAAGGTGAGATGGTGGTCCGGTACGACAAGATTCATCTCTTCGATGTGGAAGTGCCGGGCGACAGCCGCCGACAATACCGCGAGTCTGATGATTTCGTGCCCGGTGATGCGCTGCGCTGTGTTCAGGTCGACGATGTCTGTGTGGGCCTGTCCATTTGCTACGATCTGCGCTTTCCCGAACTGTACCGGGCGCTGGTGGATCGCGGCGCCCAGTTGCTGGTCGCGCCGTCCGCCTTCACCGCCCAGACGGGACGGGCGCACTGGGATTTGCTGCTGCGTGCACGGGCGGTCGAGAATCTGGCGTTCGTGATCGGCGCCAACCAGACTGGCGTGCATCCGCGAGGGCACCAGACCTGGGGGCATTCGAAGATCATCGACCCGTGGGGGCGTGTGCTGGCGGCTGCCGAGACGCTACCCGGCTTCGTGCTGGCTGATCTGGACCTGGAACAACAACGCGCGACGCGGACGCGCTTCCCGGCACTGACCCACCGGCGACTATCCGCCAATGGCATCGAGGACGCATGAGCGATCAGACCATAGACCAGGCGCGTAGCGCCTTGCTGGAACCCACCGGATTGCGGGACCACGATCTCGACGAACTGCTGGGTGCCATGATGCGGCCAGGGGTGGATTACGCCGATCTCTATTTTCAGCGCAGCCGATCCGAGTCCTGGATGATCGAGGACGGCATGGTACGCAGCGGCAGCTTCGATCTGGAGCAGGGAATGGGCGCGCGTGCCTTGTCGGGCGAGAAGACCGGCTTCGCCTACTCCGACGAACTGCACTTGCCTGCACTGGAGGCGGCATCCTCGGCGGCGGGTGCCATTGCCCGCTCGGGCGGGGTGATGACCGCCACACGTGGCCAGCAGGCCCAGGCGCCGGCGCGATATGCCGCAGTGGATCCTCTCAACTCCCTGCCGACGCCGGAAAAACTCAGCCTGCTGGAACGTGCCGACAAGGCTGCGCGTGCTGCCGATTCGCGGGTCATCCAGGTGATTGCCAACGTCGTGGGCGTACACGAGGAGATTCTCGTCGCCGCATCCGATGGCACCCTGGCTGGCGACATCCGGCCGCTTGTTCGTTTTGGCGTACAGGTGACGGTTGAGCAGGACGGTCGTCGCGAGCGCGCCCACGCGGGCGGTGGTGGGCGATTCGGTTATGAGCAGATGGCCGATGGCGATCGTATCGAGGCCATGGCCCGAGAGGCCGTGCGCATCGCCCTGGTCAAGCTAGAGGCCCAGCCTGCGCCCGCCGGCGCCATGCCCGTGGTGTTGGGGCCCGGCTGGCCCGGTGTGCTGCTGCATGAGGCCGTGGGCCACGGGCTGGAGGGCGACTTCAATCGCAAGGGCAGTTCGACCTACAGCGGCCGGGTGGGTGAACAGGTGGCCGCCAAGGGTGTGACCGTGGTTGACGACGGCACCATGGCCGACCGGCGCGGGTCGCTCACGATTGATGACGAGGGGACACCCTCAGGTCGCAATGTATTGATCGAGGACGGCATTTTGCGTGGCTACATGCAGGACAAACAGAATGCGCGACTCATGGGTGTCCCGCCCACAGGCAACGGGCGGCGTGAGAGCTATGCGCATCTGCCCATGCCCCGCATGACCAATACCTTCATGCTGGCGGGCCAGGATGAGCCCGAGGCCATCATCGCGTCGGTAGAACGCGGCATTTATGCCGTGAACTTTGACGGTGGGCAGGTCGACATCACATCCGGCAATTTCACCTTTACCACCTCCGAGGCCTATCTCATCGAGCAGGGCAAGGTCACGGCACCGATTAAGGGCGCAACGCTGATTGGCAACGGGCCGGACGCGCTTGCGCGCATCTCCATGATCGGTAACGACCTGGCGCTGGATGATGGCATTGGTGTCTGCGGCAAGGATGGCCAGTCATTACCGGTGGGCGTCGGCCAGCCCACCATCAAGGTGGATGAGTTGACCGTTGGCGGCACGCAGGCCGGCTAGGCGGGCGTCGGCTCGGCCGCAGCAGGTCCGCATCATCGGCGGCGACTGGCGCAGACGTCAGATCCCCGTCCCCGATGCGGCCGGGTTGCGACCGACCGGCGACCGCATCCGCGAAACGCTCTTCAACTGGTTGGCGCCACGATTACCGGGTGCGCGCTGTCTGGACCTGTTTGCAGGGACCGGTGTTCTGGGGCTGGAGGCCTTGTCGCGTGGGGCCGCGCACTGCCGCTTTGTCGAGGCCGCCACACCGGTCGCGGCCGCCTTGCGACACCAGCTGGATCAGTTGGGTGGTCACGACCGGGCAGAAGTCGTTGTGGGCACTGCGCCGCAGATACTCGATCGCGGGTCCGGCTCCTACGACTGTGTCTTTCTCGATCCGCCCTTCGGGTCGGGACTGTTACTGCCCACGCTGGATCGACTCATTCCACAACTGGCCGCCGGACACCGGGTGTACGTCGAGCACGGCGCCTCGGATGCCGTGAGTTGGCCGAGCGGCTGGCAAAGTCTGCGGGACGGACGGGCCGGGCAGGTCCGTTATCATCTGCTGGCCTATCAACCCGATACCGACAGCCCCAAGGAGACGCCATGACTGGCGACGGCGTGATCGCGGCCTATAGCGGAACATTCGATCCGATGACCTACGGCCACACCGACATTATTCATCGCGCGGCGGCGATGTTCCCCAAGCTGATTGTGGCCGTTGGCGAGAACCTGCCCAAGGGGCCGGTGTTTTCGTTGGACGAACGGGTTGCACTGGCGCGCGAGGCGCTGGCGGACCTGCCCAATGTGGACGTGGTGCCCTTCACGGGCCTGGTCGTCGATTTTGCATCCGACCATGGCGTGACCGTGCTCGTGCGTGGCGTGCGCAGCGTGTCCGACTTTGATTACGAAAAGCAGATGGCGGTGATGAATCGCTACCTCTCCGAGTCCGTCGACACGGTCATGCTCGCGCCCTCCAAGGAATTCGCGCATTTGTCCTCCAGCCTAGTCCGTGAACTGGTCCGCCTGGGCGGCAAGGTGGATGGGGTGGTCCCGGAACCGATCGCTAAGGCGCTGCACGCCCACTACGGCCGGACATGATGCGTCAGGCACGTCGGGCCGGCCTGCTCGCCGCGTTCCTGTGGTGTGGAGCGGCGCTGGCCGCGACCGCGCAAACACCCCCGGGTTTTGCCCTGTCCAGTGCGCATCCGGATGCGACGGCAGCCGGTGTCCAAATACTCGAGGCCGGCGGCAATGCCTTTGATGCCGCCGTGGCCGTGTCGGCTGCATTGGCCGTGGTGGAGCCCACGGGCTCGGGGATGGGCGGCGGCGGCTTCTGGTTGCTGCACCTGGCCGAGACCGGGCGGCAAGTGATGATCGACGGTCGCGAAGAAGCGCCGTCAGCGGCCACGGCCACGCTTTATCAGAACGATGCCGGTGAGGTGGTGCCGCAGCTTTCGCGTGACGGCGCACTGGCCGCCGCCATCCCGGGTCAGCCGGCCGCGCTCGTCCACCTGGCCAGCGAGTATGGCCGCCTGCCTCTGGCGCAATCACTGGCACCGGCGATCCGACTGGCCCGGGAGGGGTTCCCGGTCGATGCTGTGCTGTTGTCCCGCCTGGCCTACCGCTTTCAGGCATTGGCCCGCTCGCCGGCCGCAGCCCGTGTGTTCCTGCCCGGTGGAAGCCTGCCCGCGCCGGGCAGCCTGATCCGGCAACCCGACCTGGCCAGCATGCTGGAACGTCTGGCGCGAGACGGTCACGAGGGCTTTTACGCGGGTGAGTACGCCAAGCGCCTGGTTGACGGGGTTCGCGCCGCCGGCGGCATCTGGCAGATGGATGATCTGGCCCGGTACCGCGTGCGTGAGCGCGCGCCGGTGACACTGGAGCTGGAGGGCGTTCGGCTGGTGAGTGCATCGCCGCCGTCCTCGGGTGGCGTCGTCCTCAGCCAGGCCCTCCAGGTGCTGTCACTAACCGACGCCCTGTCCAGGCCACCGGTGGACCGCAAGCATCTGGTTATCGAGGCTCTGCGCACGGCCTATCGCGACCGAGCCGCCTGGCTGGGTGATCCGGATCATGTGGACATGCCCATCGAGCGATTGACCAGCGCTGACTACGCCGCCGAGATCGCCGCCGATATCGATCTCAGCAAGGCTCGGCGCAGCGAGGATCTGGCTCCGCCGCAGCGGCTGTATGCCGACCGGCCGAACACGACGCATTTTTCGATCATCGACGGCGAGGGCAACCGCGTGGCTGCGACGCTGTCGATCAATCTTTCCTTTGGCTCGGCCTACATGGTTCCGGGAACGGGCATCCTGCTCAATGACGAGATGGACGACTTCTCCGCCAAGCCTGGCGTGCCGAATGCCTACGGCCTGGTCGGAACAGCGGCCAACGCCGTGGGGCCGGGACGCCGGCCGCTCTCGTCGATGACACCGACATTCGTCGAAACAGACCAGCGTATCGCCGTCCTGGGGACGCCGGGTGGTAGCCGGATCATCACCATGGTGCTGCTTGCCGTGCTGGCCACCCTGGATGGTGCAGACGCCGAAACCATCGTCTCGGCGCCACGTTATCACCACCAGTATTTGCCGGACGCCGTGTATTACGAGCCGGGCGCGTTGTCCGAGGCCGAGCAGGCAGAGCTGGAGCGGCGCGGGTTCACGCTGCGTAGTGCAGGGCGCGAGTACGGCAATTTCCACGCGGTGTTGTGGAATACCGCAGCCGATGAACTGGACGCGGCTGCTGATCCGCGTGGGATCGGAACGGCGGACGTGCGTCTGGCACCGGCCGCCGAATCGCCCTAGGCGGTTTAGCTGAACAGCCGGCGGGTGCCGCGGGCCACCAGGGTCTGGTAGCCCGTCGGTGCCAGACGCGAGATCCAGTCGATCGCGTGGGCGTCGGGGCCGATGAGCACCCGGCGCGCATTGCGCTTCACGCCCTTGAGAATTGTCGCAGCCGCCTTGTCTGGCGTGGTGATGAACATCTTCTCAAAGCGTGCCTTGCCACTGTCTTCGTCCATGTTCGTCACCCCTTCCATGCCGGTGAAACGGGCAGAGCGGGCGATATTCGTCTTGATCCCGCCGGGATGTACGCTGGTTGCCGAGACGCTGGCGCCTTCGATTTCCAGCTCCTGACGCAAGGCCTCCGTCCAACCACGTACCGCAAACTTGGTGGCGTTATACGCGCCTTGTGAGGGCACGCCGATCAGTCCGAAGACACTGGAAATGTTGATGATGTGGCCGTCACCCGAAGCCTTGAGGTGTGGCAGAAAAGCCTTGGTCCCGTAGATCACGCCCCAGAGGTTGATGTTGATGATCCACTCCAGGTCTTCATAGCTGGCGGCTTCAATGGTTGACCCGAGGGCGACACCGGCGTTGTTGAAGATGAGGTTGACGCCTCCGTGCTTGGCCACGGTTTCATCGGCCCAGGCATGCACGGCGTCGCGGTCAGCCACGTCCAGGCGCGTGGTGGTTACGCGGCCTGCCGGCGCCTTCTGGCGGATCGTCTCGGCCGTGTGCTCGAGCCCCTTCGCGTCCACATCAGACAGCGCCAGATGGCAGCCATCGGCCGCCAGGCGCATGGCCAGTGCGGCGCCGATTCCCGAACCGGCACCGGTGATGGCGGCAGTCTTGTTTCCAAATGTTTTCATCTAAGCGTCTCCCTTCGCATGGTGGCTTTCCAGTGGAGTATCGCCGACTGGCCGGTGTGCGCCATTGACCGTGGCGCCGGGACCAGTCTGCCGGCGGCAAGGGCGGTGTACCATGAGCAAAAAATCGCGGCACGGACATCTACGGGGGCCGGCCCGCGACCATCACAAGGACGCGAACGCATGCTTGCATCAGCCTGGGCGGATTTTCAGGCCAACATCTGGCTGTACCTGTCGATGCCGATTACCAGCGGTCTGGTGGGTTACGCCACCAATGTGCTGGCGATCAAGATGATGTTTTACCCGAAGGACTTCATCGGCAAGCCACCCTTGTTGGGCTGGCAGGGCGTGGTGCCACGCAAGGCCGAGAAGATGGCCGGTATCGCCTGCGACACGCTGGTGCCCAATCTGGTGACCGAGCGCGAGGTCTTCGAGCGCCTGGACCCGGACCGGGTGGCCCAGGAGCTGGAAGGCCCGGTGCTGGAGCTGGTCGACCAGCTGATCGACGAGATCATGTCGGAATTCGAGCCGACCATATGGGAGACCATCCCGCTGCGGATCCGCGACATGATGGTGCGGCGCGCGCAGCAGGACTCTCCCGAGGTCGTGGCCGAGATCATGGATCAGATCAAGGACAGTATCGATCAGGTCTTCGATCTCAAACGTATGGTCACGAGTACGCTCACTGAAGACAAATCGCTGATCAACAAGGTTTTTCTGGAAACCGGCCGCGAAGAGTTCGTGTTCATCGGGCGGTCCGGGTTTTACTTCGGCTGCATTTTTGGCTTGTTCCAGATGATTGGCTGGACCTTTTACAAGGGCGATTTTCAGCTGCCTTTGTTTGGACTGCTGGTCGGCTATCTGACGAACTTCATCGCCCTGCGCATGATCTTCCGGCCGCAGCTGCCGAGAAAAATCGGCCCGCTGACGGTTCAGGGCCTCTTCCACAAGCGCCAGAAGGAAGTGGCGCGGGACTATGCGCGGCTGATTGCGGACGAGATCGTCACCCCGCGCAAGATTCTCGAAGCCGTGCTGACCGGCGTGCACTCGGACCGCGTCTTTACGCTGATCGCGCGCAACGTGCAGCGGGCCATTGATGAGCAGGCCGGCTTTGCGCGGCCTTTTGTGGCGCTGGCCGTGGGCTCGCGCAAGTACATCCAGATGAAGCAGACCGCGGTGGATCGCCTCGTCAAGCGGCTGCCCGAGACCCTGCATGTGGTGGACAACTACGCCAAGGAGGCGATGGACATCGCCTCTATCCTCTCCTCGCGTCTGGAGCGCCTGTCCCCGCCGGCCTTCGAAAAGATGTTGCGCCCGGCCTTTCAGGAGGACGAGTGGATGCTGATCGCTGTCGGTGCCGCGCTCGGGTTTTGTGTGGGCGTCGGGCAGCTCATCGTTTTCAAGGCCATCGCGGTGACGCCGGCCATGACCAGCGCCGCTTCGGTACTCGGACTGGGCTAGCGCCGGGGTGCTAGCGCTGGCAGGCCGGACACCAGAACGTCGCCCGCTGTCCGATGACCATGCGCCGAATGGGCGTCTGGCACTGTCGGCAGGGCTGGCCGTCCCGCTGGTACACCGACACCACGAGTTGAAAGTAGCCAGGGGATCCATCCGCACCGCTGAAATCGCGCAGGGTGGTGCCGCCTTGGGCGATGGCGCGGTCCAGTACGTCGATGGCGGCCGTATGCAGGCGGCGTAGCCGTGCCGTGCTGATGCGGCCAGCCGGGCGTTTGGGGTGGATGCCTGCCTGAAACAGCGCTTCGTTCGCATAAATGTTGCCGACACCCACCACGACGCGCTGATCCATGAGCACCGATTTGATGGGGGCGGAGCGTCCGCGACAGGCATTCACCAGGGCCTCAGCGGACCAGTCGGACTGCGTGGGTTCCGGACCCAGCGTGCGCAACAGCTTGTGCTGATCCACCGGATGGTCGGCCCACAGCGCCATGCCGAAACGGCGCGGGTCGGTCAGACGTAGCACGGTGCCATCGTCCAGCGTCAGGTCCAGGTGCGCATGTACGCCGGGCGCGGGGACCTGACCGCAGGGCAGGACATGCAGTCGTCCGGACATGCCCAGGTGTAGCAGCAGCGCGCCCTTCGGCAGTTCAAAGATCAGGTACTTGGCCCGCCGGCGCAGGTCGACAATCGCCTGTCCGGTCAGGCGTTGCTCCAGATCTGCCGGAATGCCAAAGCGCAGGCGCCGGTCCCGGACGGTGACCTGCGCAATCCGACGTGCATCCACATGCGGCGCGACACCGCGTCGGATCGTCTCAACCTCGGGCAATTCGGGCATGGGCGGGTTTCCGTGCAGGAGACACAAAAAAGCCCGCTCGCGGCGGGCTCTTTCGTCGAAGCAGGATCGGGCAGGACAGGCCTACTTGATCTTGGCTTCCTTGAACATCACGTGCTTCCGGACGACGGGATCGAACTTCTTGATCTCCATCTTGCCGGGGGTGTTCCGCTTGTTCTTCATCGTGGTGTAGAAGAACCCGGTATCAGCGGTGGACACCAGCTTGATCTTGTCGCGTACGCCTTTCTTCGCCATTAGACCTTCTCCCCGCGCTTGCGGATGTCAGCAAGAACGGTATCGATGCCGTTCTTGTCGATGATGCGCATGCCCTTGCTGGAGACACGCAGCTTCACGAAACGCTTCTCGGATTCGACCCAGAAACGATGTTCCCGCAGGTTCGGCAGAAAACGCCGCTTGGTGCGGTTGTTGGCGTGCGACACGTTGAAACCGGCCATCGGACGCTTGCCGGTGACTTGACACACTCTGGACATGATTGCTTCCTCGGGGACGGGCCAAAACAAAGAGGCCCCGCTAGCGAAAGGCCGCGGATTTTAACGATCAGACCGGTTTCCCACAAGCCCTGATGCGTAATCGGTGAATCGGGCCGACGAACGTCGCATTCCGGGGTGGGAAGTTGACTATCCGCCGCTTGCCAGTGGCTGCGACAGAATCCATAGCCCGCCGACAGTCAGGGCGATCATCAGCAAGAGCATGGGTAGCTGACTCATGGCGGCCTGGCGGCGCGACGGAAAGTACAGCAAAGCGACGCGATGGGCCAGGTACACGCTGATGACGTGGCCCAGCACGATGAGGACCACCTGCACATGCCACACCGTTCCGGGGTTGGGAATGATGGTGCGTTGTATCCAGTCGGCCGTGCCGAACAGGTTCCAGCCGTGGCCGAAGGGGTCGGACATCAGCGGCAGAATTTTTACGCCCTGGCTTTGGAGCAGGGTGTAGTAGTGCGTGAAGTGGTAGGCCAGGGCAATGGGGAGCAGGGTCGGGGCAAAGGCCAGCGCCAGCGTTCGCGTGTCATGGGCCGAGCGGGTCAGGCGCCGGGTGACGGCAATGACGGCGAGGTAGACCACCAGATAAAGCCAGGGCGAGGCCAGCAGCCAAAAGCTGCGCCAGACCCGGTCGATTTGCTGCATTTGCGGGAAAGCCGCCAGCGGGTTTGTGCCCACCCAGTGTTTGAGCCCGGCGTTGTACAAATCGGCCCAAAGCCAGCGGCGCCAGGCCAGCGTGTCGCTGAGCCCGTCAAACGCTGTCGATGACAGCATGAACAGAATGAAGACCAGTACCGATAAGCTTTCGGCCGGACGCTGAGCCACCGCCAGCATGGGCCAGTAGAGCCGCAGCGTGCCGGGTCGATCCGGGTCGGGTTGCAGCGGGGCCAGCCGGGCGACCTGCTGGAAAAACACCGCGAAGACATCGGCCTGGCGAAACCAGGTTTGCCGACCGAATAACAGACAGCCGCCCAGCGTCAGGGCGGTATACACCAGCAGCGCCTCGGCCAGTGCTTGCGGCGTGTGGCGGGCATTGAGTTCGATCCAGATGAATGCCATGTACTGCGCGACGGCGGGCCAGTGTCCCAGCCATGCGGGGTAGCGCAGCAAAGGGGCCGGCGTACGGTCTTTGTGCATCGCGGCGCCCGCGGCCGCGCCAAGATCAGTCAGGGTTCGCCAGGGGTTGATCCCGGCATAGAGGTTGCCGGTGAGCGCCACCACGTAGGTCAATCCCAGCACAAAGACTATCCAGAATGCGGTGAGGTTGAAGTTGCCATAGGGGCTGTTGACGCCCCACAGCCCGGTCGCAATGCACAGCAGCATCAGACCCAGCGCAATGGCCTGTGCTAATCGGTGTGTCAGACGCAGCAGGGAACGGGTGCGCCGACCCGGAGGGGCCCAGGCCAGATACGCCGGAGGCTGGGTGGCGCGTGCGCTGGTGAGCGCGATGGCCACCATGACAAACGAGGCGAGCAGCGCCCCGGTTGCGCCCCAGGCATACAGCCAGAAGGGCACGGGCAGGTTGTAGACCTGGCCGAAGGAATGGGCGAGTGCCGCTCCGGGGCAGAACCAGAGCAGCCAGAGTCCGGCGAGGCGGGTGATCCGGGTGGGCGTCACTGCGTGGCCGGATAGACCTCGATCACGCCCAGTGCACCATGGGCACCGCTGCCATGCAGCTCATGTTCGAAGCGCCCGGCGTGCTCGGCCTTCAATGTCACGCGCGTGGGGGCCTCCGCACCGAGCTCGGCGTGGATGTCATAGCCATGCAGGTGCCATTCGCCCTCGGAATCACTGGCCAGTTCGAGCGTGATCTGTGCGCCCTGCGCCACCTGGACGGTTGCAGGCCCTTCCACCAGATGTCCGTCGCGGATCACAAGCCGGACCGGCGTGGTGGCCACGGTCTGGGCGGGCGTCTCCGCCGCGCTGGCAGGCAGCGTGGGCGCCGGTGATTGGGCCGCGGGGGGCGGGGTGGCGACGCCATTGGGCTGCGGGCCCGCCGGTGTCGAGGGGCGCAGCAGCACAAACAATGCGGACAGCAGGACAACGCCGATGATGGCCAGGGCCAGAGATAGTTTGTTCACGGAACTCCTCGAGTGATTGTTCACGCGGTCTTCGCCGCGCTGAGGGCATATTTACGATAGGCGATTCAATGCCGGCCGCGATACTGTCGCGACCAATAACGACAACACCGGCCGTTAGCAGCGCGGGATTCTCCGCGCGAACAGGTTGGTTTAGCGAGGAGAGATCATGCGTGCATCGACCTGTTTAGCGAGCCTGTCGGCGATCTGGCTGCTGGCTGCCTGCAGCGGTTCGGAATCATTGGGCGACAGCGCAGGTACGCCGGGCGGTCCGGACCCGGTGCTCGCGGCTTGTGCCGATGGGCAGGACAACGATGCCGATGGCCTGGTGGATTTTCCCGATGATCCCGGCTGTGACAGTGCCGACGACGACAGCGAGGAGAACCTCGCAACGGCCGATACCAAGACCCGTTATGCCATGGCCAGCCAATGCTGGGCGTTGCGCTCGGTGGCCACGGGCCAGTACGTCGCGCGCAGCGGGAGCGATTACAGCGCCTCGGCCGACGCGATCGCAGAGGCCGAACCGCTGTTCTTCAAGGCCACGGCCCTGGGCAAGTACGTGTTGTATGACAGCCAGCGCGAACTGATCACGGTCGACACGCCACCTGCGTTGACACAAACCACCAGCGCCGAAGCCACCGATGCTGCCGAGTTCACGGTACTGGGTGTCGGTGACACGACGGCCTATCCGGCAACACCGGCGTATCACACTGAACCCACACCGGAGTACGTGGCCGAATACCACGGCTTCGAAGACCCCAACCTGCTGTTCGAGGCCTTCACTCTGGCGTCGGACACCACGGCCACCCGGTTGGGCATCGACGGTGGCGGACAGCTGGTCGCCGTGGCCGCCGCCGATGAGGACGCCCAGGCCTTCGCGATCGAGCCGACCACGGGCTGTGCGGCTTACCCAGAGGCCTCCAGCAACTTTACGGGCACGCCGTTTTCCGGCACCCAGCCCGACGGTACGGTCCTGGGTCACGCCGATGTCCATGTCCATATCAGCGCCAGCGAGTTTCTCGGCGGCGCGCAATGGGGGCGCCCCTACCACAAGTTCGGTGTGGAGCATGCGCTGGGCAACTGCTCCGTGGATCATGGCGACACCGGTCAGATGGATCTGGTCGGCGGCTTGTTTACCAATGATCCGGACGGCCATGCGACGGATGGCTATCCGACATTCTCCGAGTGGCCGGCACGCGGCATGCTGACCCACGAGGCGATTTACTGGAAGTGGCTGGAGCGTTCCTGGGCGGCGGGTCTGCGTGTGGCGGTCAACGATCTGGTCGACAACGAGACCTTGTGCGAGCTGCAGCGCAATGCGGTGGGCAATCCTACGGAAGACTGCAACTCCATGAACAATGCAGGTCGTCAGGCCGGCACCATGTACGGCATGCAGGACTACATCGACGCTCAGTATGGCGGGCGCGGTGAAGGCTTCTTCCAGATCGTGCATGATCCGGCCGAGGCACGGGCGGTCATCGAGGACGGCAAGATGGCCGTGGTGCTGGGCATCGAGATCTCCAACCTCTTCGACTGCAAGCTGACCTATCAGCCGACCCGTACCCAGACGCCAGAGGAAGAGGACGGTTCGGGCGGCATCGAGAACAGCTACGGCTGCACCCTCGAGGAAGGGCAGCCGAATTCCATCCTGACGCAGATGGAGCGGATCCATGCCTGGGGTGTGCGCCAGATCATCTCGATTCACGAATTCGACAATGCCTTTGGTGGCAATGGCATTTTTGACGGGCTGGTCCTCAATCTGGGTAACCGTGAAAACTCCGGTGGGATTCCCTCTGGCGATGTGGCTGAGATCACCGGCCTGCTCAGCGGCAGCCTGGACCCGGCACAGGTCACCGAGCTGGCCGAGAATCTGCAGACCACGGAAACCCCAACCGGTGAGTTCTGGACGACCTACGACTGCCCCATCGAAGGGGAGACCGCGAACTTCACGGGCTACCTCTGGAGCAGCACGGGTGGCAGCACGCAAAGCTTTCTGAGTCCGCCGGCCTGCGTGCCGACGGGTCAGGGCGGTCGGTCAGGCGGCACCACGCCTTGTTATCCCGCCGATGTGCGTCAGTGCAATGCCCGCTGGATGACACCGGCTGGTCTCTACACCTACGGCAAGATGATGGAACTGGGCTTCATCTTCGACTTCGACCACATGGAAATGGGGATGAAAACCCAGGCGCTGGAGCTGGCGGAAGCCCAGAATCCGGTGTATCCGCTGGTGTCGACGCATGGCACCTTTGGCGGCACAACGGTGGATCAGGCAGCCCGGGTCCTGCGGGGTGGCGGGCACTTGTATCCCAGTAATGGCTCCAGCCGTGGCTTCCGGTCCGATATGGACGAGACCTTCGCGATTTATCAGGCGGCGGTCGCTAATCTGCCTGCCGAATCCCGTCCGCTGTTCGGCTTTGGCTACGGCACCGATACCAACGGCTTGTCCTCCCAGACCGGACCGCGTGGTGATTTTGAGCCTGAGGATGCCGTCGTCTACCCGTATACGCTGTACACCGGCGAGGTGTTTGATCAGTTGCCCGAATTCGCAGCGGTGGATCCGGTGGTGTTCCACCAGCCCAGTTCGGTGGATGCCGAAGGTGTGGTTCAGCGCACCTGGCACGAGGACATTGATGGCAATGCTCATCACGGCATGCTGAGCGGCTTTGTCGAAGAGATTCGTCTGGAGGGCACGCCTGAGCAGATGCGCCACCTGTTCAATTCTGCGGAGGTCTACCTCCAGACCTGGGAGCGCACCGAGGCGGCTAAGGCCGGTATCGCGGCCAATGGCCTGCAAGTGCCCGGTGGTGTGCTGCGTCCCGCGCCACCGGTGGGTGAGATTGCGCCCTAAAATCTGCTGAACTCATCGGGCTGGCTGGCCGCAGTGCGAGCCAGTCCGGTGGAGCGAACAGAGTAGCGCTTGCTTAGAGCAAGCCACGCTCGGCAAAACTCACCGGCTCGCCATGCCCGATCACAACGTGATCAAGCACCCGGATATCGACCAGGCCCAGTGCCTCCACCAGACGGCGGGTGAGCTGGCGGTCGGCGGCGCTGGGCTCGGCGACGCCCGAGGGGTGGTTATGCGCAAGTATGACCGCCGCGGCGTTGTGCGCCAGGGCCGTCTTCACGACCTCGCGGGGGTACACGCTGGCCCCGTCGATGGTGCCACGGAACAACTCTTCGAACCCCAATACCCGGTGGCGGGTGTCCAGAAGTAGCAGGCCGAACACCTCGTGCGGCCGGTGGGCCAGCTGCGCCTGCAGATAGCGATAGGCGCTGCGCGCGTCATGAATGCGCGGCGTGTCACGGAGTTCGGCGTCCAGATAGCGTCGGGCGATCTCCAGCACAGCCTGGAGTTGCACGTACTTGGCATCGCCCAGGCCACGTCCGGCGCAAAAACTGCGTCGGTCAGCTGCCAGCAGCGGTCTCAGGCCCCCGAAGTCGAGCAACAGCTGGCGGGCTAGATCCACCGCCGAACAGCCGGCGACACCGGTGCGCAGAAAAATCGCCAGCAGTTCGGCATCGGACAGGGCGGCCGCACCACGGGCTAGGAGTTTCTCGCGTGGACGATCGCCCGCGGGCCAATCGCGAATGGTCATGCCTTACACCGGATAAAGGGCTTGTCATGCTCTACGCGTTTGCTGCGGCCAAGCGGACAGAGCCCCAGTCAGAGGCGGCGCTGCGATTAGTCTTGTGGCTGCAGGTCGCCGCGCTGCTCTGCCGCGATGAGTTGCGATTCGCATTCCACCCGATTGCGGCCGTTGCGCTTGGCGGCATACAAGGCTTTGTCGGCGGCTTCGTAAAGCGCTTGCGCCAGTCCTTCTGACCAGGTCGAGCGTGCGGCGCAACCCAGTGACGCCGTGACGTGATGCCGCTGGCCATCGGCCTCGCAATAGGCGGCCTCTGCAATCACGCGCCGGAGGCGTTCGGCGGCCTGACAGGCGTCGGTTTCATCGGAGCCCTGCATCAGCAGAGCGAACTCCTCGCCGCCGATGCGCGCAGCAACCTCGTTGCCACGGGCGCTGCGCTGAACTGCGCGGCCGACCCGGCGCAGCACGGCATCGCCGGCGGGGTGGCCAAACTGGTCGTTGACGCGCTTGAAGTGATCCAGATCAAAAATGACCAGGGCCAGCGGTGCATTGTCCCGCTGAACGCGTTGAGCGGCCCGGGCCAGCGCCGCCTGGAAATACTCGGCGTTGTAGAGGCCGGTCAGGCCGTCGTGCAGCCCGTGCTCTCTCTCGTCTTCTTGGTGGCGGCCGAGCGTCCACCCGAACCCGGCAAAGACGCTGCAGGTTCCGAAGAACATATAGGCAAAGAGTCCTGGCTGATCGGCCAGCGCACCGGAGGGGGACACGCCGTCAATAGCGAGGATGAGCAGCCAGCCCAGGGGCGCGCCGATCCCCAGGCACCCGCCCTGCAACGCCCGTGTCAGGGCCAGGCGATGTTGGAACCACTGCTCCACTTGCTCGATGTGCATGCATTGTCCTGCGGCTGCGACTCGTTGGCTGTCTGACAGCTCCGATCAGTGTCAGCGCAATCGGCCGCCGGGTTGTTGATCCATGTCAACACGGCTCGCGACCCGCTGCAACAGACTGCTCGGCGTCTGCTTCCTCCCCGAGACCCGACCATGACTGACTCAGCGCACACGGCCGTTGTCTATAACGACAAGGTCATTCGCCAGTTCGCGGTGATGACGCTTGTTTGGGGCATTGTTGGCATGACGGTGGGTGTGCTGATTGCCGCCCAGCTCATGTGGCCTGCCCTGAACTTCGACATTCCGTGGCTCACCTATAGCCGGCTGCGGCCATTGCACACCAATGCGGTGATCTTCGCCTTTGGTGGCTCCGCCCTGTTCACGACGTCGTACTGGGTGGTGCAGCGGACCTGCGGGGCGCGGCTGATCAGCGACCGGCTGGCGGCGTTCACGTTCTGGGGCTGGCAGGCGGTGATCGTGGCCGCTGCCATCACCCTGCCGATGGGCCTGACCCAGGGCAAGGAATACGCCGAGCTCGAATGGCCCATCGACCTGTTGATCGCCGTGGTCTGGGTGACTTACGCCGTGGTGTTCTTCGGCACGATCATGAAGCGCCGGGTCCAACACATTTACGTGGCCAACTGGTTCTACGGCGCGTTCATCCTGACGGTGGCCGTCCTCCACATCGTCAACAACATCGCAATTCCCTATGGCCCGATGCGCTCGTACTCGGCCTATCCGGGGGCCGTGGATGCCATGGTGCAGTGGTGGTATGGCCACAACGCCGTTGGCTTCTTCCTGACCGCCGGCTTCCTGGGGATGATGTACTACTTCGTGCCCAAGCAGGCAGGCCGGCCGATTTACTCCTATCGGCTGTCCATCGTGCATTTCTGGGCGCTGATCTCCATTTACATGTGGGCCGGCCCCCACCATCTGCACTACACCGCGATTCCGGACTGGGTGCAGTCGCTGGGCATGGTGTTCTCGCTGATCCTGCTGGCGCCCAGCTGGGGCGGCATGATCAACGGCATCATGACCCTGTCCGGGGCGTGGCATAAGCTGCGTGAAGACCCGATCATCAAGTTCCTGATCGTGTCTCTGTCGTTCTACGGCATGAGCACCTTCGAAGGGCCGATGATGTCGATCAAGACGGTCAACGCCCTGTCGCATTACACGGACTGGACCATCGGCCACGTCCACTCGGGCGCCCTGGGTTGGGTGGCGATGATTTCCATCGGCTCCCTGTATGTGCTGATTCCGCGTCTGGTCGGCAAGACCGAGATGCACAGCGTGCCGGCCATCAATCTGCACTTCTGGCTGTCGACCATTGGCACGGTGCTCTACATCGCTGCGATGTGGGTGGCCGGTGTCATGCAGGGCCTGATGTGGCGGGCGGTCGATGAAGACGGCGCGCTGGTCTACACCTTTATCGAGTCGCTGAAGGCGACGTATCCCTTCTACTTCATCCGCTTGCTCGGGGGCGTGGTGTTCCTGTCGGGCATGTTTGTCATGGCCTGGAATACCTGGAAGACCCTGCGCACGCCGGTCGAGCAGCCTGTCGACAGCGCGGCCACCGTGCCGGCGGGAGCCTGAGTCATGAACCACGAAAAGATTGAAAAGCACATTGGCCTGATGGCGATCCTCATCGCCGTGGTGATTAGCGTTGGCGGCATCATCGAAATCGTCCCGCTCATGATCAGCAAATCGGCCACCCAGCCGGCTCCTGGTATCGAGCCGCTGGGTCCTTTGGAGGTTGCCGGACGCGACGTGTACATCCGCGAGGGTTGCTACAACTGCCATTCGCAGCAGGTGCGCTACCTGGCCGAGGAAGTGCTGCGCTACGGCCCCGCTGCCAAGGCCGGGGAGTCGGTGTACGAGCACCCCTTCCAGTGGGGCAGCAAGCGCACCGGGCCGGACTTGTCGCGGGTCGGCGGGCGCTACAACGACGAGTGGCATGAGCTGCACCTGATGGACCCGCGTGCTGTCGTGCCTGAGTCGAACATGCCTGGTTATCCCTGGCTGATCCGGCAGCGGGTCTCGCCAGACGAGGTTCGCCGGATGATGCAGGCCCTGCGGACGGCCGGCGTGCCCTACACCGACGCCGATTTCGCCGCCATCGCCGAGGCGGTGACCGGCCAGACCCAGCTCGATGCCTTGGTGGCTTATTTGCAGTCGCTGAAGGCCAGTGATCAGGAGGTGACGCAATGACCAGCGGAATCATCACCGTGCTCGCCATGCTCGGCTTTGCTGCCGTGGTGTGGTGGGCCTATGGACCGAACAGCCGCGAGCGGTTCAAGCAGGCTGAGCAACTGCCCTTGCAGGACGAGGCCCCGACCACGCCGGGGCAGGCGGAGGTACGGTCATGACCGCGGCGACAGGCTGGCTGGTCGCTGGCGTCACGCTGCTCAATATCGTGGCCTGTCTCTGGCTGATCTGGGCCACGAGCCGAAACAACCCCAACGACGTGGCCGAGGGCGAGATCAAGGCTGATGTCTGGGACGACGACCTGCGCGAGCTCAACAACCCTCTGCCGCGGTGGTGGCTGAACCTGTTCATCATCACCATCGTGTTTGCTGTCGGCTACATGGTGGTCTTTCCCGGCCTCGGGCATTACACCGGGGTGCTGGACTGGTCCAAGCGTGGCGAAATGGAGCAGCAACTGGCTGAGCTGACCGAGCGTCGTACCCGCAAACTCGATGCGCTGACAGCGGCCCCCATCGCCGATATCGCCACCAATCCGGACGCCCGCAGGCTGGGTCAGGAACTGTTTGGCAGCTACTGCGCCGGCTGTCACGGTGCGAATGCTGAAGGGGCTCGGGGCTATCCCAACCTCGCGGATGACGACTGGCTGTACGGCGGGAGTCCCGAAGCCGTGGTGGCCTCAATCACTCGCGGCCGGCAGGGTGTGATGACGCCGTTCCTGTCGCAGCTGTCCGAGGCGCAGGTGGCCCAGCTCATTGCCCTGGTGGGGGATTGGCCGGAGGGGACGCCGCGTGGGCAGCAGGCACAGGGACTCACCGTCTTCGCCCAGCGCTGTGCGGCCTGTCATGGCCAGGACGGACGGGGCAACCCGGCGCTGGGTGCGCCCGATCTCACCGACGACACCTGGTTGTATGGCGGTGACGACGCCAGCATCCGCGAGACCATCCTGTTCGGCCGCCAGGGAAAGATGCCCGCGCATGTCGATCTGCTCAACGAGCAGGAGATCAAGCTGCTGGCCGGCTACGTCCTGGGGCTGACGCCGTGACTGCGCCTCAGGCCGACCAGGAGGTGTTCTACGCCCCGCAACCGCCGCTTTCACCGCGGGCTCGCGCACTGGCAGCGATGGGCTGGTCCTCCTTTCTGGGGGCGGTTGTGGCCACGCCGGTGTATCTCTACGCCAGCGCCATGCCCGGTCAGGGCCTGGGGCAACTGTCGGTGGTCTTCCTGGCAGCCTGGGCTGCGGCGGTTGTGCCGGCCGGTATGAGCTGGTTGCTGGCGGGGCGTGCGCCTCGACGCGCGCCGTTGCACCAATCTGAAGACATCACCGACGCATGAACCCGACACCACAAAGCCTGTATGAGTCCGCGCCGCGCATTCATCCACGCGCGGTCTGGGGGCGTTTCGCCCAGTGGCGGGTCGTCGCGATGCTCGCATTGCTGGGGCTGTTCTATGTCGTGCCGTGGATCCGCGTGGGGGGCGAGCACATCGTGTTGTTCGACCTGGCCGCGCGGCGGTTCCATGTCTTCGGCCTGACGCTGGTCCCGCAGGACCTGTTCCTGCTGACTTGGCTACTGATTCTGGCCGCCATGACCTTGTTCCTGTTCACCACACTGGCCGGACGTCTGTGGTGTGGCTATGCCTGTCCGCAAACGGTGTGGACCGAGGCTTTCCTGTGGATCGAACATCACATCGAGGGCGACCGTCACAAGCGCATGAAACTGGACCGTGCGCCCTGGACCCTGCAGAAGATCCTGCGGCGGGGCGGCAAGCACCTGGCCTGGATTCTCTTCGCGCTATTCACCGGCATTAGTTTCGTCGGCTACTTCGTGCCTGTGGAGCAGGTGGCTGCCAATCTGGTGACCCTGGAACTGGGAGGCTGGCCGCTGTTCTGGACACTGTTTTATGCGGTTGCGACCTGGGGCAATGCCGGCTTCATGCGTGAGCAGGTCTGCAAGTACATGTGTCCCTACGCCCGGTTCCAAAGCGCGATGTTCGACAAGGACACGCTGATCATTGCCTACGACGAGCAACGGGGCGAGCCACGCAAGTCCAAGGTGCGCAAGCTATCGGATGTGCTGGCGGGCGATTGTGTGGATGACCAGATGTGCGTGCAGGTGTGTCCCACCGGGATCGATATCCGTGACGGCCTGCAGTACGAATGCATCGCCTGCGCCGCCTGTATCGATGCCTGCAACCATGTGATGGATGCCGTAGGCAAGCCACGCAACCTGATTCGCTACACCACGGTGAATCACGACGCGGGCGGCCGCTACCGGCTGCTGCGCGGGCGTTCGATCGGCTATGGCGTGATCTGGGTTGGACTGCTGCTGGGCTTCGTGGCGTTGGTGCTGCTGCGCAGTTCGGTGGAACTGGATGTCATCCGTGACCGCAAGAATCTTTATCGCGTCATCGATACCCAGCACGTCGAGAACGTCTACACGCTCAAGGTCACCAACAAACAGGACAACCCGGTGCGCTACCGCATCAACGTGACCGGCGAGCAGTCCCTCGCCACGATCAGCCCGGCAGCGATTGAGCTGGCCCCCGGAGAAACCCGCGGTCTGGTGGTGGGCGTTCGCGCACCGCTGCTCGGCTATCGGGTCGAGACCATGACCATCGAGCTTCAGGACGCGACCGGCGAGGTCGTGGCCGATCGAAGCACCAACTTTTTCAGGCCGAAACCATGAAACGCATACCGCCTGCCGGCTGGGTAATTATTGGCGTGCTCGTGTTCACGCTGGTGGCATCGACCTATCTGGTGGTCACCGCGACGACCACCGGCTTCTCCGCACCGACACCATGATCGCGGCCTCGACAGCCAGCGTAGAGCGGCCGGCCACTACCGACATACCAGGCGTGCCGGTGGCGGGTGGTCGGCGCTCGGTCATTCTCGCCGTTCCCGGCATGCACTGCGGGGCCTGTGTCCGGCGCATCGAGGCGGCGCTTGGCGTGCATCGGGTGGTGATGCGACCGTCGCTGGCGACCCGGACGGTTGAGCTGGAATTCGACCCCCGGCGCAGTCCGCTAACGGCACTGGTCGATACGCTGGAGCAAGCCGGCTTTCCAGGTCGGCCGGTGGCGGCCCCTGCCGCGGCCGATCTCAGCCGGCAAAGCTATGCCCGCAGCGTACGACGGGTCGTGCTGGCCGCGTTCTTGACCATGCAGGTCATGATGCTGGCCTGGCCGTTCTACCTCTCCGGCGGGACGCTGGAACCCGGCGTGGATCGGCTGTTGAACTTCGCGCAATGGCTGCTGGCGACACCGGTGGTGTTCTACGCTGGCTGGCCGTTTCTCTCCGGTGCCTGGCGGGATCTCCGCAACGCCACGCCGTCCATGGATTTACCGGTGGGTCTGGCCCTGATCACGGCCTATGGCTTCAGCGCCTGGCACACGGTGAGTGGTGCCGGCACGGTGTATTTCGACTCGGCCGTCATGTTCGTGCTGTTCTTGTCGCTGGGCCGTTTGCTGGAGGCGCGGGGCCGCCTGCAGGCAGCCGAGCGGGTGCGGCATGTGCTGGCCGACCAGCCCACGATGGCGCGGGTTCAAGACGGCGACGGCTGGACGGAACGGGCTGTCGCCGCCGTTGTTCCCGGCATGCAGGTGCAAGTCAGGCCGGGGGAGACCGTTCCGGTGGACGGACGCCTGGTGGGCAGCGGAGCACACCTGAGCCAGGCCGTACTCACCGGCGAGCCGGCTCCGCGCTGGTTTGAGGCCGACGCCAGCGTGCTGGCCGGGTCAGTGCTGGTCGATGAGGCCCCCGTGACCTTGACGGCTACGGCCGCAGGGACCGACACGACCCTGGCCGCCATCGGGCGAGCCATGCATCGGGCCTTGTCTGAGCGACCGCCTGCCCAGGTGCTGGCCGATCGCATTGCCGGTGTATTCATTGTGGCCGTACTCGTGGGGGCTGCGGCGGCCGGCTGGGCCTGGTGGTCTGCCGGGCCGGATCGCGCCGTGGAGATCATGCTGGCCGTGCTGGTGGCCAGCTGCCCCTGCGCGCTGTCTTTGGCCGTGCCTGCTGTGCTGGCCGCTGCGATCGGCCGGTTATCACGGCTGGGCGTGCTGCCTGCCCGGGCACGTGCCTTGCTGGCGGCTGGCCGCATCGACACCGTGGTGTTCGACAAGACAGGAACGCTCACCGAGGACGGGCTGATCCGGCAGGTCACCCGGGTGCGGCCCGGCTGCAATGCCGAACAGGCGCTGCAGCTTGCCGCGGCCGTTGAGCGAGCCAGCACCCATCCCATTGCCCGGGCATTCGACGATATCGAGGCTGCGCCGGCCCAGGCACCTTGCGTCGAGCGCGGGTCGGTGTCCGGTGAGGTGGACGGCCTGCAGGTCGTGCTGAGTACCGCCGGGTTGGAGGATTTGAGGCAGCTCGATGTCGAGCCCAGTCCGGCGTTGACCTGGATCGCCCTGCGGATGGATGGCGTGCTCGAGGCCGTGTTTGGCCTGGCAGCTACGCGGCGTCCCGATGCCCTGCAAACCGTTCAGCAGCTCCAGGCCATGGGCTGCCGTGTTCACCTGCTCAGCGGGGATACACCGGCGGCCGCCAACCCGTTCGCGGCCTCACTGGGCATGGACGCAGCCAGCGGCGGTTGTAGCCCCGCCGACAAACTGGCCTACCTGCAGTCGCTGCGGGCACGCGGCCACCGTGTGGCCATGGTCGGCGATGGCATTAACGACTCGCCAACGCTCGCGGCAGCCGATGTGGGCATTGCGCTGGGCTCAGGGACCGGCTTGGCGCAATCCAGTGCCGACGCCATTCTGATGGACGGGCGGCTGGGCGGCGTTGTGGACCTGCTGTGTGCAGCCCGCACCGTGCGCCGCCGTATCACTCAGAACGTGGTCTGGGCGCTGGGTTATAACGCGGCGGTTTATCCGCTGGCTGCGCTGGGATTTCTCCCTCCCTGGGGCGCGGCGATCGGCATGGCGACCAGCTCGGCCTGGGTCGTGGCCAACGCGATTCGTCGTGCTCCCGACCCGACACGGCCGATCACCCACCACCGCCCGGTGACAGCATGAGTAGTTTGTTGTTGCTGATTCCCATCAGCCTGGTACTGGTTGCCGCTGCCATCGCCGTGCTGATGTGGGCGCTGAACTCGGGACAGTACGACCGACTCGACAACCGCATGCCCGATGTCGACAGCGGGGATGGCATTGTGTCAGCGCCCGAGCGAGGCGACTCATGACGCCATCGGCGTTGTCGGCGGCCAGCTTTCTGGTCCTGGGGTTCATCGCCGCACCCCATTACGCGCTGACCAGTGGACTGCTGCTGGCTGGCGCGCAGCCCGGGTCAGGATCTGCGGCGTCGACCTGCGCCTGTCGAATGGTCGCCGCCTTGTCGGCCAGGCTGCTGGTGATGGTGGTTGTGGGCATGCTGGTTGCGGGTGCAGGGGCATCGGCCGCGCGCTGGCTACCCTCGGCAGCGCTGATCCTGGCGGCTGCACTGGGTCTGACCGTGTCGGCCAGATGGTGGATGCGGCGTCGCAATCCGGACGCCTGGTCACTAGCGGGTCTGGGTGCGTTACTGGCCCTGTTGCCCTGCCCGGTGTTTTACGTGGCGCTGGGTTATGTCGTGTTGACAGGTCATGCGCTCAGCGGTGGTTTGTTGGCAGGCGCCTTTGCGCTCGGATCGGCTGTCGGTGTTGTGCTGGTGATGGGCGCTGCATCGCTGCTGGCACCCCGGCTGTCTGAACGTGGCAGGCGGCGTCTGCGCGCCTGCCTGATGTCTGGTGGGCTGTTCCTGCTGTTGGTGCTGACGATGGGGCCGCAGTGGGGGACATGGCTTTGCCAGCCAGGCTGATCTGCGCTCGAAACCGGGCCGGCTGTTGATGCAGATCAATCGCCGCCAACCTCCATGGGGCGACCATGGGCACTCAGATCGCTGGAGTGCCTGCCATGAACCACCTGATCCAACAAATCCTCGTAGGGACGGATTTCTCCGAACCCTCTATCAACGCGGTGCTGCATGCGGATGCTCTGGCTCAGCTGAGCAAGGCAAAGCTGACGGCGGTTTATGCGCAGGTCTTGCACGACGATCTTGCAGCGGGTGTGCTGGATGCCCAGTGGGATGAATTCCGGGACCGCGTGTCGGATCGCTTCGCTGCACTGAAGACTGAGTACCAGGTGGACTTCGACGCGCGGGTGGAACGCGATGTCTCCGCGCGCAACGCCTTATTGCGCACGGCCGAGTCCGTGCGCGCCAACCTGGTCGTCGTGGGGACGCATGGTCGCACAGGCATGGGTCGCCTGGCCTTGGGCAGCGTTGCCGAGGGCGTGGTTCGTGATGCGCCGATGTCCGTGCTCTCGGTGCACTACACCACGCCTCATGCGCCCTACCGCAGGATGCTGGTGCCCGTGGATCTGTCTGCACGCTCAGCCGCCACGCTGCGGTTTGCGGCCGGACTGGCGACAGACTTCGGTGCAGAGCTGGCTATTGTGCATGTCGTCGAGCCGCTGACGGTGCCGCCGTACTTCCCGCTGGACTACCGCGCTCCGGCTCCAGATGAGGTGCGGCAACAGGTGGTGGACTTTGCCCGCGAGCATCTGCCAGACCAGGACATGCCGGTGCATGTGCTCAGCGGCCGTGTGGCCGAAGGCGTGTGCCGATTGGCCGAGGACGCAGGCTTTGATCTGATCGTCACCGGCACCCGTGGCTTGCATGGCGTCATGCGTCTGGCACTGGGCAGCGTGGCCGAGCAAATTGTCCGCTTATCCGGCGTGCCGGTGTGGGTGTACAAGCCGGTGGACTGATTCAGAGGTAGGGTGAAAACAGCCAGCAGCCTGCATCGCGGATACGCTCCAATCCGCCGCGCTGGTTCAGGGTGTCAGGGGTCAGGCGGCTGCTGGCATCGATGGCCTGATTGAACAGGTCATGCAGGTCGGCGCAGAACGCATCGTCGTAGATCTCAACCGCCAGTTCGAAGTTCAGTCGCAGACTGCGGGCGTCGAGATTGGCCGAGCCGATCATCGCGTAGTCGTCGTCGACGATGAACAGCTTGTTGTGACGAAACGGGGGGGGCTGATACCAGATGTTCAGGCCTGACTCCATCATGCGTCCCAGCTTGTGGCGGCTGGCGTAGTGCACGGCGCGGACGTCGTTCTTGGCGGGCAGGAGAATGTCGACCTGTACGCCGCGCAGGGCTGCGCCCGTCAGCGCCGCCTCCAGCTCAGGCGGTGGCAGAAAGTAGGGTGTCATGATCCGGATGCGCTCGCGGGCGGAGCCGATGGCGGCCTCGAGGACCAGGCGCAGATGGTCCAGGTCCTCGTTGGGACCATCAGTGATCACGCGGCAGATGGATCCCCCTTCTGCCGATTGCTCGGCGTTCCAGCAGGTGGGTGCCCAGGCCTCGCCCGTCGCCAGATACCAGTCTGCTGCAAAGACGCTGGCCAGCTGGCTGAGCACCGGCCCCGCAACCTCGAAATGGGTGTCTGCTGCCTGGGCCCGGCTGGGGGCATGAATCAGGTATCGGCTGCCGATGTTCATGCCGCCGGTAAAGCCGATGCGGCCATCGACGAGCAAGACCTTGCGGTGATTTCTCAGGTTGATGTGCAGCGAAGGCGGTAGCAGCTGGGGGGGATGAAACCGCGCGCAGCGAATGCCTCGACGTCGCAGCAGGCGTACCGCGCGGGGAATGGAGTACAACTCGCCAATGCCATCGACGAGCACTCGGATATCGACGCCCCGGTCATGCGCCCGCCCCAGTGCGTCGATAAAGTCCCGGCCTGCTGGATTCGTCTCGAAGATGTACGTGGCCAGCGCAATAGACTGTTCGGCTGCATCGATAGCAGCGAGCATCGGGGGAAAGGCTTCTTCACCATTGCTCAGCGCACGGACCCGGTTGCCTGCTAGTAGAGGGCTCGCCGTGACCGAATCGCCCGTATGCACCAGCGGCAGTCGCGGCTCCAGGCGGGCCCTGGAAGCGGTTTGTTCTCGCGCATCATCGCGCTGGGGTGCATCCAGTTCATCGGGCAGCGCCTGGACGATTTGACGCGCGCGGGTTTGCACGCGATTAATGCCGAACAACACATAAAGCACCGGCCCGGCAAAGGGAAAGAGCAGGGTGACGGCGATCCACCCCCAGGCTGCTCTGGGGTCGGGCAGATTGAGCAGCGCATGCAACCCGGCCGTGATTGCGACCAGCAGCCAGCCGGTGAGCGCAAAGGCTTCCCAGGGAATCGTCAGCAATCCATCGCCTCCTCGACGCCAGCCTCTTGGCCGGCGCTGTGCTAGTCCTGGCGCGCCAGTGTACGCAGGCGGTCGGGGTCGAGGAATGTCAGGTCGCGGCCATCGACCGTAATCACGCCCTGATCGCGCAGGCGGCTAAAGGCTCTGCTCACTGTCTCGATGCGCAGCCGCAGGTGGTTGCCGATATCCCGACGGCTCATTTTCAGGCTCAGGTGCCCCGCATCAAAACCGCGGGTCACCATGCGCTCGCGCAGGTCGAGCAGAAAGGCGCTGACTGCGGCATCCGCGCTGCGGTTACGAGCGCGCTCGATCTGGTTGTCGAGATCTCGCGAGACCACGCGGGTCATCTTGCGGGTCAGGCGCGGGGTTTCGGCCATGATGTCGTCCAGCCGGTCCAGCGGAAAGCGGCAGACCACACTGTTCTCCAGCGGCACGGCAAAGCTGGCGTGCACCCCTTTGTGGAGACCGTCCAGGCCCAGCAAATCGCCTGGCAGGAAGAAGCCGGTGACATGCTCTTCACCGGTTTCCGAGAGCCGGTAACTCTTGAAGGATCCGCTGCGCACGGCGTAAAGCGCCTCGATGGTCTCGCCGGCCCGGTACAGATCCGCCCCGCGCTGGCATTGCCCGTTGACGCCGACGATCGCGTCCATCCGCCGGAGCTCCTCAGCGGTGAGGCCGGCCGGCAGGCATTGGCCGATCATGACGCAGCGGCTGCAGGCCTGCGCTACTTGGCGAAAACTCGGCGAGGGGTTGGCGGCGATGGGGGACACCAATGACTCGGGGGACCCGGTCATTGAAGCCCGGACGGGCTCAGACTGCAACATCTGAACGCGGCTGGGCCACGGCGTGAAAGGCATCGAACTGGGCGGCGATCAGACGCAGATAGGGTCGCCCCTCGGGGCTGATCCGCAGCCGGCCGCTCTCGCAGATCGCCAGCGGGCGTGTCCGGGGTGCCATGGCCTGAATCGCATCCAGTGCGGGGCCGAACACATGGTCGGGGTCCACTGCGAACTGGCGCCCTAATGCAGGCAAGTCCACTGAGCGGTGGCACATTAGCGCCAGGATGATCTGCTCGCGCAGCCGGTCATCGTCCGTCTGTTGGTAACCCCGGACAACAGGCCACTGCTGCGTGGCAATGGCCGCGTGATATTCGGCCGTGGACTTGGTGTTCTGAGCAAATGTCGTCCCGATCCGGCTGATGGCGCTGACGCCAAAACCGAGAATGTCGCAGCCGGCGTGGGTCGTATAACCCTGGAAATTGCGGTGGAGACTGCCGTCCCGGTAAGCCTGGGCGAGGCTGTCAGAGGGCAGGGCATAGTGATCCAGGCCAATGGCCTGATACCCCGCCGCCAGCAGGCGTTGTTCGATGCGGTCACGCAGAGCCAGTCGGGCGCGGGCGTCGGGCAGCCAGACCCGGTTGATGGCTCGCTGCGCGCGCAGGCGCTCCGGCAGGTGTGCATAGCCGAACGCGGCTACTCGCTCGGGGCGTTGCTGCTCGACGAAGTCCAGTGTGGCATCGATCGACGCCAGGGATTGTGCGGGCAGGCCGTAAATCAGGTCGAAGTTAATGCTGCCAAAGCCGGTTTCGCGGCATTGCTCGACACAGCGGGCGACCTGTTCGGCTGGCTGGACGCGGTTGATCAGCCGCTGGACCCGGGCATCGACATCCTGCACGCCAATGCTCAGCCGGTTGAAGCCCAGTGCGGCCCAGCGCGCAGGCTGTCCGGGTTCCAGCAGGCGCGGGTCGATTTCCAGGCTGATATCGGCCGCAGGGTCCGGCCCGTAGAGCGCATGCACGCGCTCCATGATGCGACTCAAATCGTCGTCGGGCAGATGGTTGGGCGTCCCGCCGCCCAAGTGCACCTGGACCGTCTGGCGGTCATCATCCAGTAACGCGGCACGCTGGCTCAGCTCCTGCTCCAGGGCACGGGCGTAGGCGCTCATCAGAGTCGGGTTGCGCGTGATCTGTCGGGTGCATCCGCAATAAAAGCAGTTTGACCGGCAAAACGGCACATGCAGATACAAGGAGACCGGTGCCGGGAGCAGGTGGTCGTTGGATTGGCGCAGTGCGCGCTCGGCATCGTCCGGACCGACGCGATCGTCAAACTGCAAGGCCGTGGGGTACGAGGTGTAGCGCGGGGCCCGCATGGCGAGCACATCCAGTGAGGGGGTGGCGATTGCGGCAAGTGACATGGCGGCGGGCGTCCTGCTGAGTGTGCCCGCTACGGTATGGGCGCCTGCCGCGCCGGGTGTTGACCTGCATCAACGAACGGCTGCCAATTGCCCATCGGCCATGCGCAGCTATCGATGCTCCGAGAGTGACGCAACCATCAGACGGTAGCCGCGACGCTCGCCCCGATCGACAAAGCCGCAATCGGCGTACAAGGCGATGGCCGGGTTCTGCGGGTGCACGGTCAGGGCAACGGCCGGCGGTGGGTCCCATAGCGCGATGTGCAGCCAATCCCAGCGCTGGGCCTGATCCTCCGGCTGGAAGGGGCGCAGCTGCGTGTATTGCTGCAGTGGGCTAGGGGGCACTCGCCCTTGCGCCGAGCAGCGCATGCGGGGTTTCGTCGATCAGGGGGAGCGCCGCCTCGATGAGCGAACGGCCCTGCTGGCCACGCGTCAACATCACCAGACCGCGCCGTCGACGCGGGTCCAGTAACGCGAAATGGTGATGGCCAGCGGCGTGGCTCCACTGATAGGCGATCACGCCGCCCTCAGGCTGCCGTTCCAATGACCAGCCCAGCCCGTGGTACAGGCCGCGTCGTGCGTCCACGGTGCCATGGGCAGCCAGCAAAGCGGCAGTCGCCGGGTGCTTGGGGCCGGCGGCGATCAGCGCATGCAGATAGCTGCCGAATTCCTCGGCAGTGGTGCTGAGCCGCAGATCGCCCGCCCGCAGACCCAACTGGCTCTCGGTCATCGTGGGCAGGTGCGTGGCCAACAGCGCGCGGAGCGTTGAGTCGGTTGCCGCCTCCAATGCCGTCCCCAGCGCGAGGCGTGCCCGGGTGTCCGACTCGGCATAGGGCGTGGTCAATACATCCAGCAGCCGCGTGTCGGTGTAGGGGCGTATCGACGACTCCCCGGGTGCGAGCTGTCCTAGTGGGCTACGCAGGGTCCAGTCGGCGGACTCGCTGGCCGCCACGGCCAGAAAGGCCAGCAATGGCAGGGCCAGGCGGTCTGCCGGATAAAGCGCTCGACGGGGCGCAGCGATGGCGCCAGCGGGGTCGAAGTGCGCGGCCCAGTCTTCGCCATCCAAGGAGACCAGCGAGACAGCAACCGACTCGACGGCAAACTGCTGCTGCAAGAGCGGCAACGCGACGGCCAGCGCGTGGATGCGCTGGCGTGACCAGCCAACGGATTGCACCTGCAGGCTGGGCGTGAGGACGACCGGCGCAGACTGGCGGTCGGGCGGAGGTGTCCCCGCGCATGCGGTGAACAGCGCAGCCAGGGCCAATGCCAGATACGGCTTGCCGCGGCTCAGTCGTTGGCCGTGGATGCGAGTGGGTGTTCGATTGTCCATGTACATGTTGGGTATGCGTCCAATAGTGCTGCGCGGGCATCGAGCCAGGCCCGTGTCCGGGCGCGTCCGGCCTCGGATTTTGGGTGCAACTCGTCGGCCGGAAATCGGGCCAAGGCGTCGTACGCCAGCCACCAGGCCTGCAGAGGGCCGATCTGCCATTGCTGATTGATGCGAGCCAGGCGCAGCCCATGGCTTGCATCGGGTTGGTAGGCCACGGCCCAGACTTCGCTGCTGCAGTCAGGCCCATTCTGACAGTCGCAGCCGGCGCTGGCGCCCCCGATGTTCACCATGGCGCCCGGTCGCCGGGCCTGGACGGCGCGCGTGATCTCATCCACTTCCTGATCGGTCAGGTTTTCGGCGCGGAGTGCGCGGTCGTCGTCAGCTGTGCGTCGTGGGCGGGTAGGCCGCAGATCTCTCAGGCCTCGCTGTTGTTCCCTGAATTGCTGAAACACGGCCAAGTCGTCGTTCGCAGTCGAGGCGGCCAGACCCGTTGGCCAGATGCAGGTGCAGGCCAGGACGGCCGCAAGTGCTGTACGTCGCGGAGATCGGATTTTCATTGGCTGCATCCCTCGCACGATTTGGCGGCAGTGTAGCGTCTCCCTTTCCCATGGCGCCGTTTTGGGGGCGGATAGATTCGTGTGTTCCTAGACGAGGCGTACCGCCATGGAGGCTACGACGCAGCCGGCCACGATCCACAGCGGGGAGAGGCCCCAGCCGGTCAGTAGAACAAGCGCTGTTGCCGCAATGGCCACATCGACCGGGCCGGTGATGGCGGCGGTAAAGATCGGGTCGTAAAGCGCTGCTCCCAGCAGCCCAACCACCGCTGCATTCACGCCGGCGATGGCGCGCGCCATGCCGGCATGGCGGGACACCGCGGCCCAGGCTGGCAAGACGGCGGAGACCAGCAGGAAGCCGGGTAAAAACATGAACAGCAAGGCCACTGCAGCGACCAGCAGCGCCGGTGCATCCGCTGGGATGGTCGCGCCGAGATAGGCGGAGAACGCGAACATGGGTCCGGGAATCGCCTGCGCCGCGCCGTAGCCGGCGAGAAACTCCGCTTCAGTCACCCAGCCCGGTGCCACCACACTGTCCTCCAGTAGTGGCAACACCACATGGCCACCGCCGAACACCAGGGCGCCTGCGCGATAAAACGCCTCGGCCACGGAGACCAGCGTTGCGGATTCGCCCGCGACCATGGGCAAGCCCAGCAGCAGGGCCGCAAAAAGCCCTGCGAGCATGAGGGCTGCGCGTCGGCCGTGGCGAATGGGGAAGGCGTCCGCTTCAGCGGTCTGCACGCTCCGGCACAGCAGCCACCCGCCGACGGCGCCTGCCAGCACAACGGCCAGCTGACTCCAGGCAGTGTCCGCGATCAGAACGCCGGCCAGCGCGAGGACGGCGATGAGCTGTCTTGGCCGGTCGGGGCACAGTTTGCGGCCCATGCCCAATACGGCACTGGCGACGACCGCCAGGGCCACGATTTTCAGTCCATGAATTACGGCAGATCCGCCGGCCCCCGTCAGCAAGGGGGCCAGGGCTGCAAACGCGACCAGCAGCAGCGCCGATGGCAGCGTGAATGCAAGGAATGCGGCGAGCGCCCCCAACCAGCCCGCGCGGACCAGGCCCAGAGCAAACCCGAGCTGACTGCTCGCGGGCCCGGGCAGGAACTGGCAGATCGCCAATAGCTGCGAAAACTGACTGTCGCTGACCCAGCGCCGCCGTTCGACCAGCTCCCGGTGGAAATAACCGAGGTGGGCAATCGGGCCACCGAACGAGGTCAGGCCCAGGCGCAGAAAGACGCGGAAAACCTCAAGTGCAGCAGAGAATGAAGCAGTCATCGGGCGGTGTGAATTCCAGATCACGGACTGACCGGGTCAGCCAGGGTTGTCGGGTCGACTCAGGGCGTCGTGTCGTCTGTCGTGTCCTCACTGCAACAGGCCTGCAGCTCGCTGTGCAGCCGTGCCTGAATCTCCTGTAGACGCGGCTGCATCGCCTGGGTCTGTGTCCAGACCATCTCCATGGAATGCTGCATCACCAGCGGCATCTTGCTGATCACCGCTTGACCGGCGGGGGTGCTGTAGAAGTCGATCATCCCCTGGACTTCGGCCTCGGTGAACGACCGCTGGTAAATCGACAGGATTTTCGGCTCGAACTGCTCCCAGCTCAACGTCTCCCGGAGGAGTGCGACCAGATCCTGCTGCATCCGTTCAATGGCGATGTTGGCCTCCGGGCGGGTGCTCACGCCGCGGAGCGAGTTGTTCATTTCAGTGCGAATCTGGGACTCGACCTGCACGAGGGTGTCGCTCATCAACGCGCGGGTGTTTGTCAGTGTGAGTAGCTCGTGAACGCTTTGCTGGCTGGCACCGGCTGCCAGCAAAGAAGGGCAGGCCAGCAGCAGGCTGAGCATGACGCATGCGTGACGCAAAAACATGAGGGCTCCCGGGGGTAAGGGTTGTGATGCTGTCCGCAGTGTGCCCCGAAACGCAGTCTCCGTGCCCCGATTTCGACGCCATCAGTGTCGGGTTTTGTTCGCCTGGCCCATCCAGCTACACCGTGTCAATCGGTAGTACGTCTGCACGAAGGGTCGGTCGTCGAGTTGCCGGTGTTCCTTGCGGACCGGGTAGGCCCCGAGCTTCTCGACCGCTCGGCAGGACCGGAGATTGTCCTGCGCCACATGGAACCAGACGACCAGGGCCCATCGGAACACGTGATCGAGCATGAGTTGTTTGACCTCGCTATTGGCGCCGGTGCCCCAGTAGGCAGGTGCCAGGTAGCTGTAGCCGATGGCTATTTCACGATGGACCGGGTCCCAGTCGTAGTACCGCGTTGCACCAATGATCTGGTTGTCTTGGGTATCCAGAATGACCAGAGCGCTGCCGCTGGCCAGCGCGGAGTCGAACAGCCGCGCGCGGAACACCTCCTCACGGTAGCGCAGCCGGTCGGGATGCGCTGCCCAGGTGGCGGGGTCGGCAGCTGCGCGGTGGCAGGCCGCGAAATCATCGGCGGTCAGTGGGCGCAGCCACACCCGCTGCCCCTTGAGTACGGGTTGCAGGTCGGGTGTGGCCTCATCGCTCATGGGGTGTGTTCGACGAGCTTGGCCGCCACACGAACCAGCGCATCCGGGTCCATCCGGACCTTGTAGTCGGCATTGGAGTAGCGGTAGTGAATGACACCCTGTTCGTCCAGAACCAGCACGGTGGGTACCGGTAGCAGGTGATGGCTCTGGCCGGAGGCGGCCTCGAGATCAATCCCATAGCCCTTGTACTGCTCGACCGTGGCGTCATCTACCCGGAAGGCGATGCCCAACGCCTCAATCAGTGCCGCGCTGGCATCGGAGTACAGGGCGTAGCTGACCGGCGTCTTGTCCAGGCCTTCGCGCAGGGCAGAGGGACGGTCGGGACTGATGGCGATCAGGCGGTAGCCCAGGGCCTCGAGATCGTCCTGGATCAGGCGCAGTTCGGACAATTGCCGGTTGCAGTAGGGGCACCAGCCACCCCGGAAGAAAGCCAGCACTGTGGGCTGGCCCCGTACAACGTCAAGCGCGCCGGTGGACTCGCCCTCCAGCGACTGGATGGCCACATTGGGCAAGGTACTGCCCAGTGGCAGCGGCTGGATGTCTTCGGCGCGGTCGGGGGCGGCTGCCAACAGCAGCGGCCAGCAGAGCAGTAGGGTCAGGCATCGGTTCAGCATGTGGGGCTCCAGAGAAATGGATTGAGCGGACGTGTGCACAGACCGGTTGCGAGGCCATTGTCTCCCGTCGAGGCGATCTGCGGTGTCATGGCAGTGAGCCCGGTCACCCTGGCAGGGGGCATGGATGACCACAGCGGCTTGGGCCGTACGACGCGGCCGGGACCGCGTTCAGCCTGTGGTACGGGTGCCGGCAATGGCATAGGTCAGTGGCATGTCATGCCCGGCATGCTGCAGGTAGTAGCGACCCGGCTCGCGTTCTTCCAGGCCGTCGAAACAGTTGTAGGGGCTGTAGGGATACTCGCGCAGGGTGTCGATCCGGATGCCGGCATCGATGAGCGCCTGGACCACGGTGCCCAGCGGGTGCACCCAGGTGGCCAGTTCGCTGCGGGCCGCAGTGCTGTCGCCACCGTCGGTGTAGGTGCCTTCGGTCTCGATGTCAGGGGCGCTGCGGTGAAAGTACCCGTAGCCCGCCCTGAGGTCGTAGACAGGATGGAACTCCACCATGTGAAAGCGGCCTCCCGGCACCAGTTGCTGTGCCACCTTGGTTGCCCAGCGGTCCAGGTCCGGCAGCCAGCAGATGGCGCCGTAGGAGGTGAAGACGCTGTTGAAGTTGGCCTCGATGCGGGCTTCGTAGGCGTAAACATCGCTGCAGACGAAGTCTGCGGCCAAGCCGGATTGGCTGGCGAGGCGCCGGGCGTGTTCGATGGCCTTGGGTGAAAGGTCCACCCCCGTGCACCGCGCACCACGACGCGCCCAGGACAGCGTGTCCAGGCCGAAGTGACATTGCAGGTGTAGCAGGCGCTGGCCGGTGACATCACCGACTAGAGCTAGTTCGATTTCACGCAGGCTGCAGCCGCCGGCGAGAAAACCCGGGACATCGTAAAACGCGGAGCCCACATGGATGTCGGTGCGGCGGTCCCAGCCCGCACGGTTGATGCGCAGGTAGTCAGGCTCGGTCATGACGCCTGCTTGAGGATGGGGCGCAGGTCGTCGAGTTTGTCGAACAGCTGCCAGATGTAGTCGGTGGTGCCGTTCTCGCGGTGCGGATGCAAATCGGCGAGCGCGGGGTCATTGCAATAGTGCTCAAAGGCTTCGATGTTGCGCCACTCAACCAGAATCATCACGGTCCGGGGTGTCTGGTCGCCGGCGACCTGCTCGCGAAATTTGCCGAGTGCAACCACGCGCCCACCCCGCTCGGTCACCGCCCCGACAGAGCGGCGTGAGTAGGCCAAGTATTCCGTCTTGTCACGGACGTTGAACAGATTCAGTGCGTAGACGGGCTGGGTCATGGCGGGTCTCCCTGCAGGTCAGGTCGGGCTGGGTGCGCCGATCGTATGATCGGGAGCTTCGCCGCAGTGCAAAAACCGCGTCAAGCCACGCGCTACAATTCGCGCCTTCGGATTTCCAGTCGGAGCGGCCATGTCCGCACAACCCAAGATTCTGCTGGGCATTTGCGGCGGTATCGCCGCCTACAAGACGGCGGAGCTGACGCGGCGCCTTATCAAGCAGGGCGCCGATGTGCAGGTCGTGATGACGACCAACGCCGAGCGATTCATCACGCCGCTGACGCTGCAGGCGTTATCCGGCCGTGCGGTGCGTACCAGCCTGTGGGACGAGGCGGCCGAGCTGGGCATGGGGCATATCGAACTGGCGCGCTGGGCGGATCTTGTGGTCATTGCCCCCGCCAGCGCGGACACGCTGGCCAAGCTGGCGACCGGCCAATGTGGCGACTTGCTGACCACGCTGTGCCTTGCGACGACGGCACCGATCCTGGTGGCACCGGCCATGAACCATGTGATGTGGGACCACCCGGCCACCCAGGCCAACATGGCAACGCTGGCCGACCGCGGTGTCGCCGTGGTCGGGCCGGGTGTTGGCGAACTGGCCGAGCGCGAGTCCGGCCCCGGGCGCATGAGCGAACCTGCGGAAATCGTCGAGGCCATACACGACGTATTGAACCCTCCGCAAACCCACGGTGCGCTGCACCATCGCGGCGTGCTGATCACCGCAGGTCCAACGCGCGAGCCCCTGGACCCGGTGCGATTTCTCACCAACCGCTCCTCGGGCAAGATGGGGTTTGCCCTCGCGGCAGCCTGCGCTGCGGCCGGGGCCGAAGTCACGCTGGTGGCTGGCCCGGTCAACCTGCCGACACCGCGCGGCGTCACGCGTATCGATGTGGAAACCGCCGCGCAGATGCACGAGGCCGTGCTGGAGCAAGTGCCGGAGGCCGAGGTGTTCATCGCCACTGCAGCAGTGGCCGATTACCGCACGGCGGATGTCGCGGCATCCAAGATCAAAAAGGCGGCCGAGCACCAGCAGCTGGCCCTGGTCCGCAATACGGACATTCTTGCGGATGTCGCACGACGCTACCCCGAACTGTTTACCGTCGGCTTTGCCGCCGAAACCGACGACCTCAAGGGTTACGCGCGGGGCAAGCTGGAAGCCAAGCGCTTGGACATGATTGCCGCCAACTGGGTGGGGCAGGGGCGTGGCTTCGACACCGACGACAACGCGCTTTGGGTGGCTTGGCCCGATGGCGAACAATCGCTAGGGCCGGCGCCCAAGACGGATCTCGCCCATGCGCTGGTGGCCCTGATTGCCCAGCGTCTGGACGCCCAGCGGCCCGCGCCGCCCACGACTTCTCAGCCTCAGAGCCAGAACGCATGACCACGATTGACTATCGGATACTCGATTCCCGCATCGGTCAGGAATTTCCGCTGCCGACTTACGCCACAGCCGGCTCGGCCGGGCTGGACCTGCGTGCCTGTGTCGATGCCGCACTCACCATCGAGCCCGGCCAGGCGGAGCTCATTCCTACCGGCTTGTCCATTTACCTGGCCGATCCGTCGCTGGCGGCGATGATCCTGCCGCGTTCGGGGCTGGGGCATAAGCACGGTCTCGTGCTGGGCAATCTCGTGGGGCTGATCGACTCGGACTACCAGGGCCCGCTGATGGTGTCTTGCTGGAACCGAGGGCAGGCGGCCTACACCATCGAGCCAGGCGAACGCATTGCCCAGCTCGTGATCGTTCCTGTCGTCCAGGCCAGCTTTAATGCGGTGGACAGTTTCGAGGCAACAGATCGGGGCGAAGGCGGTTTCGGTTCGTCGGGACGAAGCTGATGGAATCATTGAGTGAAACGGCGGCCATGGAAGTCGCCCGCGTCCTGACCACGGCGCTGCCTTATATCCAGCGATTTGCCGGCAAGACCGTGGTGATCAAGTACGGCGGCAATGCCATGGTCGACGAGGCGCTTAAGCGCGGCTTTGCCCGCGACGTAACGCTGATGAAGGCCGTAGGCCTCAACCCCGTGGTGGTTCACGGTGGCGGCCCGCAAATCGGCAGCCTGCTCAAACGCCTGGGCAAACCCAGCGAGTTCATCGACGGGATGCGCGTCACCGATGGCGAGACCATGGACGTGGTCCAGATGGTGCTGGGCGGTCTGGTGAACAAGGACATCGTTAACCTCATTAATCAGGCCGGTGGCCGGGCGATCGGCCTGTCGGGCAAGGACGGGCAGCTGATTCGTGCCCGGCGCATCAAAGCCGATGACGGTCAGACGGATCTGGGCCAGGTGGGCGAGGTCGCCAGCATCGATCCGGCGGTGGTCGAACTGCTTGAGGCCGGCGATTTCATTCCGGTCATCGCGCCGCTGGGTGTGGCGCCCAACGGGGAGTCGCTGAATATCAACGCCGACCTGGTGGCCGGTAAGCTGGCCACGGTCCTCAAGGCTGAAAAGCTCATCCTGCTAACCAATACGCGCGGCATTCTGGATGCCGAGCAGAAAACGCTGACGGGGCTGACACCGGCGCGCGTGGGTGAGTTGATCGCCGATGGCACGATCTCTGGTGGGATGCTGCCCAAGGTGCGCTGCGCGCTCGACGCGGTGGCCAGCGGCGTGGATGCCGCGCACATCATTGATGGGCGCGTCGAGCATGCGGTCATGCTGGAGCTGCTCACCGACGAGGGCGTCGGCACCCTGATTCGCTCGCGCTAGGCGGAAGACCGATGCGCTCCCAGCGTTTCCGCCAGTTGCCCGTCGCCGGTCTGCCATGCCGGGGGGCGCGTTAAATGTCGACCATCTGGGTGGATGCCGATGCCTGTCCGGTTGTCATCAAGGACATTCTGTTCAGGGCGGCGCGCCGGACGGGCGTGGCCGTTCGCCTGGTCGCCAACCATTTCATGGCCGTGCCCAAGATTCCCTCGGTGCAGTTGCTCCAGGTCTCTGCCGGATTTGACGTGGCAGACAATCTGATCGCTCAGCAGGCCCAGCCGGGTGATCTGGTCATCACCAGCGACATCCCTCTGGCTGCCGAAGTGGTGGACAAGGGTGTGCTGGCGATTAGCCCGAGGGGTGAACACCACAGCCCGGACACGATTCGCCAGCGTCTCAACATGCGCGACTTTCTTGAAACCATGCGGTCCAGCGGTGTCGAGGTCGGGGGTGGCCCCCCCAAGCTCAACCAGGCTGACCGGCAGGCGTTTGCGGCGCATCTCGATCGGTTTCTTGCTCGGCTGACGTCGTGAAGGCGAGTGTCATCGTTTAATCATCTTTGAATGGCAGGCTTGCGGGCTGATCAGTTCCCCAGCGAATCCCCGCAATGAAACGTCGCCAGTTCCTGCAGGCCGGCCTCTCCGTGGCCGGCAGCTTTTCCCTCGGCCGAGATTTCTGGAAGCGTGCCTACGCCGCGCCGGCCATTCCGGGACCCAGTCCGTATGGCGAGTTGGTGGGGCCGGATGAAAACGGCCTTTATCTGCCGCCGGGATTCACCTCTCGCAAGATTGCCGAGGCTTATTCGCCGGTCCAACTGGCCAACGGCGGCGAGTCCAGTTACCGCTGGCACCGGGCACCGGACGGAGGCGCGGTGATTCCGCAGGATGATGGCGGGTGGATTTATGTCAGCAACTCCGAGATTCCGATCATCGCCGATGAATGCTTCGATGATCCGGCCTCACCCATGTGCGGTGAGCAGGGCGGTGTCGGCGCGGTCCGGTTTGACGCCGAGGGCAACGTCATCGACGCCTACCCGGTATTGCAGGGCACGAATAACAACTGTGCCGGCGGCCTGACGCCGTGGGGGACCTGGTTGTCCTGCGAAGAGAATTTCTTCGGATTCGTCTACGAATGTGATCCGACCGGCCTGAACGCGCCGCTACGCCTGCCGGCCATGGGTCAGTTCAGCCATGAAGCCGCTGCGGTGGATCCGGTGGGCAAGGCCATCTACCTGACGGAGGACCAGGGGGATGGTGCGTTTTATCGTTTTCGTCCGACGATCTGGCCTGATGATGGCCGTCCCGACCTGACGCTTGGAGTGCTGGAGGTCGCGGTTGTTGGTGACAATCCGCCGGTCCGCGTGCCCTACGGTGAGGCGATCCGCGAAGCCTTTGCGGAGGCCGGGGTGGATTTTGACGATTTTGATCCAACGGGCGTGCTGGGCGAGGTCACCGAAACCGAGCCGGGCAGCGTGACCTGGGTGCCGATCCTCAATCCCTTGGGTCTGCCGCTGGAATGCCGCTACCAGGTGCCCACCGCGGCGATCTTCGATGGGGGCGAGGGCTGCTGGTATGACAGCGGGCTGGTGTACTTCACCTGCAAGGGCTCGAACCGGGTCTGGTACTACGACACCGTGGCCGAGCGCATGGACATTCTCTATGACGCCAACGTGATCGGCGAGACAGCGCCGCTGACCGGTGTGGACAACCTTGTCGTTCATGCACAAAGCCACGATCTGTACGTGGCGGAGGACGGCGGCAACATGGAGTTGGTGGTCATCACGGACGACCGGACGGTGGCACCGTTCATGCGCTATCCCGTCCCCCACTCCGAGATCTGTGGTCCGGGCTTCGACGCCTCAGGCACGCGGCTCTACTTTGCCAGCCAGGCCAAGCGGCACCGGATCGACGAGGCGACGGGTGAGGAGGTCCGGGGCGAGATCTTCGAGATCACCGGTCCGTTCCGAAACACGGTGCTCGATGTTCCCGATGAGCCGACCGAGCCTCCGACATCCCCCGAAGACCCCACACCGGAAGACCCTGCACCAGACCTGCCGCCGCAGATCACCATTGATCGCAGTCAGGGCGGGTCGCTGGGCCTGGCAGCGCTGGGCGCACTGGGGGCAGCAGCCTTGCTGAGCAAACTCGGTGTTGGGGACGACGAGGCCGATGAGGCGACGTCCGACCCGGAGACTTCCGCCGAGCGCTGAGTGGTGCAGGGGCGGCCTAGGCCGCCCCGCCCATGTCGTCCATCATCGCCGTGAAGCGACGCTGCATCTCCTCGTCGTCGACATCCTCGACATGCGTTGCGATGCTCCATTGATGCCCGAACGGGTCGATCACGGTTCCCATGCGGTCGCCCCAGAACTGGTCTTCGATGGGCCGCATTTCGGTGGCGCCGGCATCCACTGCGCGCTGGTAGACGGCATCGACGTCGTCCACGTACAGCATCAGGCTGCCGGCGACACCGCCTAGCGTGTCCGGGCTGTGGACGCCGGCATCTTCCATGGCGTCTGCGAGCATGATGTGCGAGTCGCCAACGCGGATCTCTGCATGCATGACCAGGCCGTCCGGTGACGGCAGGCGCATGACTTCCTCGGCGCCAAAGGCTTCGATGTAAAACGCAATGGCGGCGTCGGCGCCGGAAAGAAACAAGTACGGCGTCACGCTGTGGTAACCCGCCGGAATGGCAGAAACACGCATTGTTCACGACCTCCACGGTCCAACGCCACATGGCGTCACTGCCCAGTGTAGTCGCGCGCATGTCACTGCGATGACGGTCGCGGCAGGCCCGCGCAGGCTGGCTGCTCGCGGCGAGCCCCTAGTTGGTGCTCGTCTGCAGCAAATCGAAGATGTTCAGCGCCTCCATGACCAGCTCAATGGACAGTGCCGCCAACAGCATCCCCATGACACGGACCAGAATCGCTGAGCCGTTGTGCCCGATCACGCGGATGATGTGGCCCGCCGCCAACATGAACCCAAATGTTGCGAGCAGAACCGCGAGCATCACACCCGTGGTCGCCAGCTGCACCTGAATGGGGTAGGTGTGGTTGTCAGTGAGGATGATCACAGCCATCAACGCGCCCGGTGTCGCAATCGATGGAACCGCCAGCGGGAACACGGCAATGTCGTGGCCGGGTTCGCCGTGTGCGCCCCCCTGCGTCAGTGGTGTGCCGAACACCATCTTGAGGCCAAAGAGAAACAGGATGATCCCGCCGGCCACCTGGAGAGAGACCAGCCGAATGCCCATGGCAGAGAGCAGAAACTGGCCGATGATCACCGCCCCTACGAGGATGGCGCCCGCATATAGAACGGCCTTCAGCGCAGTGCGACGCCGCTCGGCGTCGGTCAGATGTCCGGTCAGCGAGGCAAAAATCGCGAGCGTGCCAACAGGGTCAATCGTCGCCCAAAGAATCAGGGCGTCTCGCAGCAGCTTGTCGGTCATCCGTGTCCGTTGCAGGCGCGGGCATCACCAGTGCGGCGAGGCCTTCGGGTAATCCGACCACTGCGGTTGCTAAAAATTCAACGCGTACTCAACGGCTTGCAGCCACCCGTCCTGCTTTGGGCGAACAAGGCCACAGGCCGATCACGCGCCCTTGCTGCGGCATTCGCGGGATTCGTTGCCTAAAGGTCGACGTAATCCAGCGGATTGTCCCAGCGTGTCGGACGGGATACGTCGAGATAGACATCGCGCTCCATGTCCATGGCGCCGCTCCAGTCCTCCGGCGGGGCGGCTGGTGTTGCCGCCAACTCGATCCAGCTGTCGAAATCAATCTCGGCAACCGTACCGTCGAAGTACTGCACCTCGACCGTCTCTGCCCGGAGATCAATCGCAACAATCTCGAAGGGCGAATTCTGACCTACTTGGTACCAGTCACCCACGCTGAGTTCATGTAACCACATCGCCATCTTGCTTCTCCTTGCCAAATCCTGGGTGATTCGGCTTCTATCGGATATAGGCAAGTGACAGTCCTGTGACAAGGCATCTCCCATCCCATGCCGGACAAGTGATTGATTCAGGGAGAGGTTGCGACGATAGGCGGATTGCTCCTGCGATCACCGGTGGTCACTGCAGGTGTGAAATCCCGGTCAACCGCGTCGGCATGCCGTCGGGAGATGACGATTCCCCGACACAGGCTGGTGGGTTGCGGATAGGCTTTGAGGCCGACGAGCCGGAGAAGGTGGGGCGTGCGGGATGGACAAGCTGGATCGAGTCTTTGCACTGCATCGTGAACTCAGCACACGTCGCAGACCGGTGACCAAGGCTGTTCTTGCCGAGCGCATGGGCGGCTGTTCGTTGCGCACCGTACACCGGACTGCACAGTGGATGATCGAGGCCCTCCACGCGCCCATTCGTTTCAGCCCGACGGGTTACTTCTACGACCGGCATCCCAACGAGCCCGTGTTCGAACTGCCTGGCCTGTGGTTCAACGAGGATGAGCTCGTTGCCCTGGTGGGTGTGCAGGCATTGCTCCGGCAGGCCCAACCGGGCTTGCTCGATGACTACCTCGCGCCGATTTCCAAGCGCATTGACGAGCTGTTGAGCCGACGCGGTGTCGGGCTGCCGGATTGGGAGCGTCGCATCCGCATCGTTCAAATGGCGGGTCGCCCGGCCGGACAATGCTTCGGCGTGGTGGCCGACGCACTCGTCCGACACCAGCGAATCACGATCCGGTATCGGGCGCGTGGCGATGGAGCCGTATCCGCTCGCACCGTTTCTCCGCAGCGGCTGACCCACTACAGAGAGAATTGGTACCTGGACGCTTGGTGTCACGACAAAAGGGCACTGCGCACGTTTTCTGTCGATCGGATCGAAGCGGGACAGCTGAGCGAAGAACCCGCGCTCGATATCCCGCAGGACCAATTGGAAGACGTGCTCGCCACCAGTTTCGGCATCTTCTCGGGTGCGCCGACGCGTGAAGCCAGCTTGCTGTTCTCAGCTCACCGCGCCCAGTGGATCGGCGACGAGCAATGGCATCCTCGGCAGCAGGGCGAGTGTCTGGACGATGGTTGCTTCCGCCTGCGTTTTCCCTACCACCACAGCGAGGAACTCGTGCTGGATATCTGCCGCTATGGGCCGGATGTCATGGTGGAGGCGCCGGCGGAACTACGGCAGGCCGTGGCGGAGCGGTTGAAGGCTGCGGCTGCCTTGTATGAGGATGGCGCTTCATGCCCTCCATGAAAACGAACTAGCGGCGATGAGACTCAATAGTGTCGAACGGGTGTTGACCGCGCTGGAGAACGCCAATGTCCGCTATCTCGTTGTTGGTGGTCTTGCTGTGAATGCGCATGGCTACGCCCGCTATACCAAGGACATTGACCTGGTCATCCAGTTGACCACGGGCAATGTGCTGCGGGCGTTCCATGCCCTGGAACCCTTGGGATACCAACCCCTACTACCGGTGAAACCGGAACAGTTCGCCGATGCCGACACGCGAACACGTTGGGTGCACGAAAGGAACATGCAGGTGTTTCAGCTCTGGAGTGATGCACACCGTGAGACACCGATCGACGTGTTCGTGGCCGAGCCCTTCGACTTCGACGCCGAATACGACCGCGCTTCCCGCAGGCGCTTTGGTGAAACACTCGAGATTCCCATCGTCTCCCGCGACACGCTGATCCGCATGAAACAGGCCGCAGGCCGGGTTCAGGACCTCGCGGACATCGACAACCTGCGCCTGCTGGACCCCGACGCGTGAGCCGATCGGACGACGACATCGATTGGTCGCTGACCACCTTCGAAGGCGTTCGGATCGAACAGATGCGGCGCTGGGCCGAACTCCCGCTGGATCGCATCGTTGCTGCGCTGGAGGAGATGGAGCAATACGCAGCGCGTCTGCCGGGAAGGGTGCCCGTCAATACGAAGCAGGAGCCATCCTGATCCACTGACGAAAAATCCAGTGGACACGTATTGGCAACTCGGTCGCGCATGCTGCAACCGAGTTCTTTTTGGTTGCCTCCATGCTGAATCGTCGACGGTTACCGCGAACCCGCGATGTCCGGATTTTGCAGCGCGATTCGTACTACCAGGATGACGAACGTGCCGTGGACGTCTGTCAGGCGCGCGAATGCTGGGGCACCTGCCAAAGGGGGGAAGCATGGCAGTGAATTGGATGCAGGTTTGGGGCAACCGAACAACGGCCCGCGTGTCAGGCATGCTTGAAGGGGCGATGTTCGTCGTAAATCGTCACGCAGTGGTTCTACGCGACTGTGTTCAGGCCGGAATTGCGTCTAGAGCCTTGAGTTACGACTTAAGCACCATCACAAATATCGTTAGCACGGCGATCAGCGCGACTGCCCGAACTATTGGCGGGTCACCGGATCGCTCCAACCACCTTAAGAACTCCATTAACCACTTCATGATTCGGTCCAGCAACGGCGGGAAGACGCGTGTCACCGTAAAACACTTCTCAGGTTGGTTAAAGGAAGTTAGCTTGTATTCGGGGCGGCGACGTCGTTTCCGGAGTAGAAGTGCTCCGGCTTCATTGAAGCTCTGGCTGGTTGAAGGAAAAACTGAAACCACGACAGTTGTAGGCGTCGTCGCTCCAAATATTCGGTGGGCCAGCAGGTAGTACATGAGCCAGTTCAACAGCCATTTCGAAGCATTGTCCGGGTTTGCTCCCTATCAATGGCAATGTGATCTTTTCCAGTCACTGCTGTCTGGGGAGTTCCCGTCGTTGGCGATACCAACGGGGCTGGGAAAGACGTCAGTGATGCTTGTTTGGCTACTGGCGCTTGCAGAACAAACACGATCGGGCGCCGCGGTCAGCCTGCCAAGACGTTTGGTCTACGTAGTGGACAGGCGCACGGTTGTCGACCAGTCAACTGACGTCGCGATGAAAATTCGTGATTGGTTAGCCGACAATCCAGACAGTGAGTTAGCCAGAACACTCAGCAAGATGAGTGCGCTGGGCCGCCGAGGCCGCCCTCCGCTAGCGATCAGCACTTTGCGGGGTGAACTTGCGGACAACGGTGCCTGGCGTGTCGATCCGACTAGGCCCGCCATCATTGTCGGCACCGTCGACATGATCGGGAGCAGGTTATTGTTTTCCGGATACGGAGACGGCAAATCGCGCAGGCCGATGCACGCCGGGTTGCTAGGGCAAGACGCTCTGCTCATTCACGACGAGGCGCATTTGTCGCCGGCGTTCGGCCATCTGTGCCGCCAGATTCAGTTTCTTCAGCGGACAACCCCTTCGGGTGTTGCTCCTGGCTTCCGGCTGATTGAAATGACGGCCACGCCTGGAGACGACGACGCGCCCAGGTTGCCATTCCCGGATCAGGATCGGGTCAACCCACGGGTTGTTCGGCGTTTGGAAGCCAACAAGACACTGACAATTCGAATGCTGGATGAATCGGCGTCACCGGCAGACAAAAGAGATGCGTTGGTTCAGGCGGCTCTCGGTCATTCGGATAAACATCGCACTGTTCTGGTTTACGTCGTCCGACCTGATGACGCGGCCCGTATTGCCAAAGCGATTCAGGCCGCAGACAAGAGCGCGGACGTGCTCACTCTGACTGGAACAATGCGCGGCCACGAGCGAGATCAGTTGGTGAGGCGGCCGGCGTATCGGCGCTTTCTACCTATGACCGACGACGAGCGTGAGCATGATCGGGCGACCAACCCGACGTGCTACCTGGTCAGCACCTCGGCTGGTGAGGTCGGCGTTGATCTGGATGCCGATGTCGGAGTGTTCGATCTATCACCAATGGATAGCTTTGTTCAGCGTGCCGGTCGTATCAACCGAACGGGCGGTCGGGACGCAACAATTGAATTGGTGGTTTCCCCTGCGCATGACCTTGGAAGCAAGGGTTCGATGCCTGAAATCCTCCAACACACGTTAGCGTTGTTGAGGGGACTTCCGGAAACTGGGGGCGACGGATGGAACGTATCACCAGCATCCCTCAGCCGACTCGTCGTCCATCCCGATTACCAGCTTGCGTGCCGTCCTCCACCGCGTTTGCGCGACTTGGAGCCGCATCTTCTGGATACCTGGGCGATGACCAGCCGCCCATCGGGCGTCGGGCCGGAGGTTGCTCCGTGGCTGCATGGAGTGACACAAGAAGATCCGCCACAGACAGTTATTGTCTGGCGGGATTGGCCTCTACGGAACGGTGAGCCGCTCGGAGAACGTGACTACGCCGAATGGTTGAGCGCATGGCCTATTCTCACTCGAGAGCGGGTTGCGCTTCCAAGCGTCGCAGCTCAGAAGTACTTGGGTGAGATGCACAAGCGCTTGGCCAAGGACGCGAACGTCTTGGTCATCCGTCCGGACAGGGAGGCGGTGTTGGTCTCGCTCAGGTCGTTTGAGAAAAACTCACGTGTGTTGCGTCACGCAACCGTGATTTTACAGCCACAGTGGGGAGGGCTCTCAAACTCCGGCATGCCGGATGCGCGCGAAGCTGCTAAGCCCGGCATCGTTTCATTGGATGTTTCTGAGGAGGATGACGAGCTCACGAAGCAGAGTGTTGTAGCGACCGAAAGTCGGCGTGAACGATGGCATTTAGTCGCCAACCCGCACGACCCTCGACAATGGACGGCCACTCACTTATCTGACGTGCTGAGTTTCCAGGCCGAACATCTCGACGACGCCATTCACTTTCTTGAGGCGCAGCGCAAGCTCCGGGTTGCTTGGCGATATGCGCCGCGTGTGCCGCTCGACGGAGAGGACTTTGATGCGCTCGTCATCTACCTCGTTTCGCGGCGACCGGTATTTCCTGATACCGAAGAGTTGGGTGCACAGGCCGCTCGTCAGCAAGCGCTAGAGCATCACAACAGTCGAGTCGGCGAGAAAGCGAGAGAAATAGCAACCTGTCTCCGTCTGGGCGAGGAAATCGTTGACGCTCTGGAAACCGGCGGCCACGCACATGATCGAGGCAAAGATCGATTGGTTTGGCAGCATGCAGCCGGAAATCACGACAGTATCCCGCTGGCCAAATGTTTTGGCCGCAAGGCGAATTGGCATTTGCTACGCGGTTATCGGCATGAGTTCGGTTCTGTCATGGAATTGGCAATGGTCGGGAGCGATGCGAAAAACGACCTGATGCTTCAGGTTGTGGCTGCCCACCACGGCTACGCACGTCCTGGTTTTGCGGAGGCGGCTTTCGATCCAACACGAGACCTTTCCGAGAACGCCGAGCAGGCCTACCAGGTCATGCTGCGATTCGACCGCTTGCAGCGTCGCTATGGTTGGTGGGGGCTTGCATATCTGGAAGCGTTGCTCAAGGCAGCGGACGTGATGGGGTCGATGGAGGAAGCCTCGTGATCATCCATGCGAGTCCGCTCAATCCGGCTGAGTATTTTGGTGCTTGTGGGTTCTTTGAATTGGCCGCGATTCAGCGTGCGGACCTGCTGGCGTGTTGGGGTAATGACGGCCTGGAGATCTTCGACTACTCAGAGGCCGACGCAGAGGCCCTGATATGTGGGCTCGCGGACGCCACACTGGTACCGGATGGTGCTTGGGCCGGTGATGAGTCCACGCGGCCGTTTAGTCTTAGCAACCCGGAATGCGGCCTAGATATATGGATGGACTGGTGGGAGCGTCGAGACGGTAGCGGCAATTCATCTTGGAAGTGCTTTGGAGGTCGGCAGAAGTCGACAGATAGCGATTCGTTGCTTCATGCATGCCGCATTCTGATCGAAGAAGCTTCGCCGCTCGCGGAGAAATGCTTGCGTGCCGCTATACCGCTTAGCGGGCGTCTTGGGTTCGATCCACGGAGTGCTTGGCTGTCGTTGGACACCGGGTTCTCGCCAAACGATCTCGGTAAGAAATACAGCGTCATTCCTACCTATCCCTTTGCCGAACTGTTGACGGCCGTAGTGGCTCAACGCTGGCCGATCCGATTTCACCGGGGTCAAGGCCAGTTCTTCACGTGGGATCGCCCGTTGCCGCTGCCTGTTGCCAGAGTCGTCGCCGCGACTACTGGATCGCCATACAGCTTTGGGCGCATCAAGCGAGGGCAGGGCATTTCCGCCTTCACATTCAGTCGCCCGGGCGCGGCATTCTGAGGAGTACATCATGCAGTCAATTGAATCGCTGTTGGAGAAAAAAGGGCCGGTCGCGGTGGTCGTCAAGGAATACTTGCGGCCCGTCGCCGGGCACGGAAGCGTGATTTTTCCCCCTACCTATGCGGGGAACGACGGCTATCAGATTGACGCTATCGGGGTGGGGGAGAATAAAACCAACCGTTGTGTGCTCGATAGTGTCCAGTCGCAGGCCAATCGAATCGAGCCGGAGTTCATGGATGAGCCCTATTCGGAGTTGGTTCCGCAAGTCGTCGTCAAGGCCGGTGACGTGCAGTTCAATGTGCTGGAGATGGCTCATCGGCTAGCAGATGCGTCCGCTCGATTTTCATCTCTCGGTGACACGATCGATTCGGCATTCAAAGCGCTTTCTCGTGACAGGAATGCGATGCCGGTTGCCAAGCTCAGTCCATTGTCGCTCGTGCTGGGCGTTTGGGACTCCCGAGGGACGGGCGTCAAGGTTCAACGGTTTCTCGGGTCAACAGTTTTCGCTGATGGTGTATCGGCATTGCATCGCTCTGCTCAGTTTGTTCCGGCGTTTTCTGCTGAGAACGTTGAATCCCTGGAAGCGATGAAGAAGGAGATTGACAAGAAAGCATCTACTGTCGGTTTGGCGCACGTTCCTTCTGACGGGCGGGGAGGTGTGATCGCCGAGGGCCCGATCCTCCGGGAGTCCGTCTTGAACCTGATTGGTCTGCGACAGTTACGTGGCGCGGACGAGAGCGAGACGGTTGTCTTGCAGCGCTATTTGCTTGGTCTGGCGCTTGTGGCGCTGACGCTGGAGCAGGACTACTCGCTGCGTTCTGGGTGTCAGCTTGTTCGCGATGCGAACCGGGATGGTGGTGGAGCATTTTCCGCGGTACTTGTGTACAGAGACGGCACAGAAGAGACCTTTGAGGTCGATCACGACTCGGCGTTGGTATTCGCACAGGCCGCTGCTGAAGCGTTTGGAGTGGATCATTCAGCAAAGGTTGGCGAGTTCGATATCGAGAAAGCCAAGAAATACATCAAGGACAAGGCTTAGAGGCGGGTCATGGCCTATCTACGGGTTAATGTCCATTTTCTAGGCGGTCACTACCACGGACATGAGTGGCCACCGGCGCCCATGAGGGTGTTTCAGGCACTTGTGGCGGCTGGGGCGAATTCCGGGTTGCTGAATTCACTGACGGAGTCACTGCGGATGTTGGAATCCATGGGGCCGCCTCGGATTCTGGCGGAGCGGTTGCTTTCAACGGATTCGTTTACGGCATACGTTCCTCGTAACAGCGATGATATTACTTTGCGTCAGCTTTACGGGGCTGATGATTCAGCGACCGTTCTTGCTGATCGGCGAGCGCGCTATGACGGTCAGCCTACGACACGTCGATGGGTTCAACATCCCGTCAGTTATGAATGGGAGCTGACCGATCCCGAAATCGAAGCGCCGATTCGCGACCTTTGCGAGGAGTTGACTTGCCTGGGTCGAGCCGAAGACATGGCGTATGCCACGGCGGACGTGGTGAGCGCTCCTACCGTTGATGCGGCGCGCGCGTCATGGTCGACGACAGCAACCAAGCGCGGGGCATCGGTTGAACTGAGGACGACGACTGCCGGCAGTCTCGATAGCTTGTTCTATCGCGAGCAAGCGCGTCGGGTCCGGACAGAAACGCGGATGTTCCCTAGTCCGCCCATCCTTTATCGAGAGGTTCCGTATCGAGCGGGCCAAATCGAAGGTCGCCGACCAGTCGTGCTGTTTGATTTGACTTGGCCGGACCACGGTCCATGGCGTGCGTCGCGAGGCAAGCAGGTGGCTGCAATGGTACGGCACGCGCTTGGGGAGACTGCGCGCGGCGTGGACCGGGGTTATCTCATGGGACACGCTCCGTCCGAGAACTTGGATGATCGACTGTCTTGGGTGCCGCTCCCAAGTTTGGGGCACGAACATGTTGATGGTCGCATCCGTCGTGTTGCGGTGTTGGGTCCGGTCGGAGAGTCACAGGAGTCGAAGCGATTTCGCGCACTCGTTCATAGCGTGCGCGTTGCGCCTCTGAGACAGGATGACACGCCGATTGGTCGCATGACTCAGGCCGAGAAGTTGGCAGGTGCGATCAAGCCGTACTTCGGTGAGTCGACCGTCTGGCACAGCGTGACGCCGGTCGTTTTGCCGGGACGCACAACGCGTGGACGACGCCAGAAAGGCCAATTCGATCGGCGCAAGCTGGAGAAATTGATCATGAAGGCTGTTCGCGATGCTGGGCTTCCCGACCCGATTAACTTCAGCTACCAGGCAGCGCCGTTCGAACGATCTGGCCAACGCGCGGATACATATTCACCGTTGGATCGAATGCGCGGATTTACGAGAATTCACGTCAAGATTCAGTTCCCTGAGCTCATTTCAGGGCCCGTGATCATTGGGGTGGGGCGACACTATGGGTTGGGTCTGCTCAGGGCGGTCGAGGCCAGCTAACCCATGCCCAACACCATCAACAAACGGTGTTCCACCGCTTCCAGCTCATCATCCGATAGCTGTGTCAGTGGGCCGTCAGTGAACTTCTCTCGGTCCAATGCCCGGCCATGGTCGACCATGATGAAGCAGTCACGACGCAGGCGGTCTCTTGCTGGCAGCGGATATCTCAGGATACTCGTTCGTTCCGGGGCTCGCGTGGTGAGCGGCAACGCGAAGATGGTTTCGGAATGGGCGATCAACTGATTGCTCTGAATGATCAAGCAAGGTCGGGATTTGCCGGTTTCCCGGCCGCGTGCGGGGTTGAAACTGGTGACCCAGATTTCTCCGCGTTGCATCAGTCCCACCATTTCTCTTCTGGATTGGTGCCGGCCGCACGCTCGTCACGCTCGATTGAATCCAGCCAGTCGTCCAGCCCTTCTTTGGCGACTTCTCGCGTTTCCGCAAGGCGTGTAGGGGCGGCGTACAGCGCCTTTGCCTCGGCCACCATTTGGTCGATGAAGCGTTTTTTCTCCTGCTCCGCCAGCCATTCGGTCAGCGCACGACGAGCAAGCTCCGACTTCGGACAGCCCTCGGCTTCGGCCTCGCGGGCGAGTTGTGCTTCCAGCTCGTCAGGCAACCTCAAGCTGATCGCGCCCATGACATCACCGTTGTGGTGTTCTACGTGCGACAAAACGTATCACAAAATGTGACTCAACAAGGGGTGTCATGAACCAGCGCGAACTGCCCCTGCCGTTTCCTGAGTTGGCATCCGATCTGCCGCTGATGCCGGCGCGGATGGTTAACGAGTACGAATACTGTCCACGGTTGGCCTATCTGGAATGGGTGCAGGGCGAGTGGGCGGAATCTGGTGACACGGTTCGTGGCCGTTTTGTGCACAAGCGGGTGGATAAACGGACAGGCAAGTTACCCGAGGCGCAAGATTTGGACGAAGACACCCGCCTGCATGCCCGGTCGATCACCTTGTCGTCCAACAAGCTCGGGTTAATTGCCAAGATGGACCTGATCGAATCAGACGCCGGCGCCGTAGTGCCGGTGGACTACAAGCAGGGCAAGCGACCACACGTTAGCAAGGGGGCTTATGCACCGGAGCGGGTGCAAGTCTGTGTGCAGGGGTTGATCCTGCGGGAGCACGGATACACCTGCGACGAAGGCGCACTGTACTTCGCCGGCTCAAAGGAGCGTGTGCCGGTGGCGTTTGATGACGACCTCGTCGCGCAAACCATGTCGGCGATTAACGGGTTACGACTGGTGGCGGCCGGTGGGCAAATTCCTGCGCCGTTGGAAGACAGCCCGAAGTGTCCGCGTTGCAGCCTCGTCGGCATATGCCTTCCCGACGAGGTGAGCTTCTTGAATCGGGCAGAGACACCGCCACGCCGCCTCGCCGTAGGGCTCACAGAGGCATTGCCGATGATCGTGCAAGACCACCGCGCCAAGGTGACCAAGAGCGGCGAACGCCTGGTGGTGAAGAAAGATGACAAGACTATCGCTTCGGCACGCTTGCCAGAGGTCTCCCAACTGATACTGATGGGCAACGTCTACCTGACTACACCAACCCTGCACGCGTTGATGGAGCGCGAGATTCCCGTCAGTTGGAGCAGCTACGGCGGCTGGTTCAAGGGCTATACCGCAGGTGTCGGGCACAAGAATGTGGAACTGCGCACCGCGCAATATCGCGGCAGTTTTGATGACCAAATCTGTCTTCGGCTGGCCAAGGGTTGGGTTGCTGCGAAGATTCGAAACCAACGGACATTGCTGCGACGGAACTGGCGCGGCGAAGACAAGCCGTCCCAAGCCCTGGATACGCTGGAGCGCTCGATCAAAGGCGTTGCGCGCACGCGCAACCTGCCGGAGCTGTTAGGCGTGGAGGGCAATGCAGCGGCAGCCTATTTCGGCGCGTTCGCTGGCATGCTGAAGAAGGCGGATGCGCAAGGCGCAGTGGCTTTTGACTTCGCCAAACGCAATCGAAGACCGCCCGCCGACCCGGTGAACGCCTTGTTGTCATTCGCCTATGCCATGCTGACGCGGGCGTGGACCGTGACCTTGTCCACCGTCGGTTTTGATCCGTACCGGGGCTTCTACCACCAGCCACGCTATGGTCGGCCTGCGCTAGCGCTGGACATGATGGAACCGTTTCGGCCATTGGTCGCCGATTCCGCCGTACTCCAGGCAATTAACAATGGCGAGGTCCGGCCAACCGATTTCATTTCAGCGGGTGGTAGCGTCAATCTCAATGCGGATGGGCGTAAGCGGTTCATCGCGGCCTTTGAGCGACGGCTCAGCCACGAAGTGACACACCCCCTGTTCGGCTATCGCGTCAGCTACCGGCGGTTGCTGGAAATCCAGGCGCGATTGCTCGGGCGCAGCCTGCTGGGCGAAATTCCTGAAAACCCCAACTTCACCACGCGGTGAACTCATGAATGAACATCTGTACGTCGTCGCATATGACATCGGGGACCCCAAGCGCTGGCGCCGCGTGTTCAAGTTGATGCAAGGCTATGGCGAATGGTTGCAACTCTCCCTGTTCCAATGCCGGCTGTCTGCCAAGCGTCACGCCGAGCTGATTCATCTGCTCGACGGCCTGATCGACAACTCAGAAGATCATGTGATGACTTTGGACATGGGTCCCGCGAGCAGTGTCGACCCAAAAGTGACCAGCCTCGGCAAAACATTCAAGGCGGTCGTAAGAGAACCCGTCATCGTGTGATTATTTTGCCCGCCGAGAACGAGCGCTCCAATGGTGCCAGTATTCCCAAGCAGCGCTCGTTTTTAGAAAGCTCTTTAACAATCAGCGATTTACGCCGGCCCGTGCGCAAAGCCGCGAGCCGCCGTGGCCTCCGAAGCGCCTTGACGAGAAGAGCGCTCGCAAGTCAGTCTGCAAACACCCGCCGCACAGGCCCTCGCAAGGGTGCTGTCTCCGGAGCAGAAACGCTCCGGCTTCATTGAAGCCGTGGACGGTTCGACGACCATCGAAGTCGTCGCGGGCGTCTCCGGAGCAGAAACGCTCCGGCTTCATTGAAGCCAGACGAAGCACTGCAACCAGTGGTTGGCGGCCGACACGTCTCCGGAGCAGAAACGCTCCGGCTTCATTGAAGCACCGCGGCTAAAAAGGTCGGAGAACAACTGCCATGTAGTCTCCGGATCCTAAACGCTCCGGCCTCTTTGAAGCTCGTCGATCGTGACGTACCTCTGCGGCCGTGCCGCGGTCTCCGGAGCAGAAACGCTCCGGCTTCATTGAAGCTAGTTGATCCAGGTCGAGTATTCGACAGTGCCCTCGATGTCTCCGGAGCAGAAACGCTCCGGCTTCATTGAAGCCATCAGAGTTTCATCGCTATAAACAAGGCGGCCAGGGTCTCCGGAGCAGAAACGCTCCGGCTTCATTGAAGCTTGTTTCAGGTGTGAGGTAATCGGGGTGAAAAATGAACGTCTCCGGAGCAGAAACGCTCCGGCTTCATTGAAGCACGCGGCAGCTGTGGCGTTCTTTGGCGAGCATGCCGGTTTCCGGAGCAGAAACGCTCCGGCTTCATTGAAGCGTCATTTCTAGGGCCGTGTTTCGCCGATGCGTTCGGGTTTCCGGAGCAGAAACGCTCCGGCTTCATTGAAGCTAGGCCGGCGGCACGTCGTTGTACGCCAGCGGGGCGATCTCCGGAGCAGAAACGCTCCGGCTTCATTGAAGCCGCAAGGGGCGTTTTTTACTGGCGCGG